>JAZRYK010000058.1:0-45928 GCA_045600725.1 Lachnospiraceae bacterium | reverse complement strand
TTGATACAGAATTGGCATATTATGCCGGAATTATGTTAAAGAACAAAAGCGATGATATAGGCTAAGCCTTTTATCATAAATTACCTGGGCAAAGAAAGGAGAAAAGATTTATTTGAAATTACCAAACGGATATGGAAGTGTTAAAAAGTTATCCGGAAACAGGAGAAATCCATATGCAGTGAGAGTTACAACAGGGTGGGAAATTGATCCTGTCACCGAAAAGAAGAAGCAGAAATACATAACAATAGGGTATGCACCGACAAAAAAGGACGGTTTGCAGATGCTTGCAGAGTATCATCAGAATCCATTTGATACCAAGGCAGCCAAGACCACATTCCAAGAAATATATGAATTATGGTCTAAAGAGAAATATCCAACAATATCCAAATCAAATGTCCATGGCTATACAGCATCATACAAGTCATGTGGAACACTTTACAACAAAGTATTCAAGGATATCCGTCTTGCTGACCTTCAATACGTGGTAGATACCTGCGGAAAGAACTATCCTACACTAAGGAAGCTTAAAGTCCTTTTCAACCAGCTTTACGGATATGCGCTAAAACATGATATTTGCAATAAAGACTATTCAGAATTTGTTGATATTGTCAAATACAAAGATAAAAATCCTAATAGTAACAAGCGTACCAAGTTTACCAAAGCTGAAATTGCAAAGCTGTGGGAATTTAAGGATGATAAGTATTATCAGATTATACTGATGCTGATTTACAACGGATGTAGAATATCTGAACTCTTGGACTTGAAAAAAGAAAATGTTCATCTTGATAAACAGTACATCGACATAATATCAAGCAAGACAGAAAACGGTGTACGAAGAATCCCTATAGCTGACAAGGTGCTACCTTTTTATAAAAACTGGTACGACTCCTCTGAATGTGAATATCTGCTTCATACCGAAAAACAAAATCACTTTACTTACAACAATTATAAAGACAGCTACTGGTTCCCGTTAATGGAAACATTAGGAATGGATCACCAGCCTCATGATACAAGGCATACTTGTATATCAATGCTAACAGAGGTGCACGCTCATCCTACTATGATAAAAATTATTGCCGGGCACTCAGGCGCTATGTCTCTTACCGAAAAGGTTTACACTCATCTGGACATAGAGGTACTACTTGCAGAAATCAATAAAATATAGTGAGATTTTTGTTCCCTACGTGTGTCCTACTTGTTCCTTACGGTACAAAATTTTCTACTTTTCAGTACTTCTCACGACAATTCATATAAAAAGAAAAACCCCGGAAATACTGGATTTCCGAGGTTTGTAAACTCTTTGATATTCTCTTTTGATTATCTCTTTGAAAACTGAGGTGCACGACGTGCTTTCTTTAAACCGTACTTCTTTCTTTCCTTCATTCTAGGATCTCTGGTTAAGTAACCAGCCTTCTTAAGAACAGGTCTGAACTCTGCATCTACTGTAAGAAGTGCACGAGCGATACCGTGACGAACAGCTCCGGCCTGGCCTGTGAATCCGCCACCCTTAACTGTAACAACAACATCATACTTATCATTTGTATCTGTAGCAACAAGTGGCTGACGAACGATAACCTTTAATGTCTCAAGACCAAAGTATTCATCGATATCTCTCTTGTTGACTGTAATCTTGCCTGTGCCGGGTAATAAGTAAACTCTAGCGATAGCTGACTTTCTTCTACCTGTGCCATAAAACTTAACTGCTTTAGAAGCTTTTGCTTTAGCCATTTTTATTTTCTCCTTTCAGTCCTCTTAGAATGTTAATGCTTCGGGTTTCTGAGCAGCATGATCATGCTCAGGTCCTGCATATACGAATAACTTCTTGATCATCTGACGTCCAAGAGGTCCCTTGGGAAGCATTCCCTTAACTGCTGTCTCAACAACAAATTCAGGCTTTGTTGCAAGCATTTCGCGAAGTGATGTTTCTGTAACACCACCGATGTAATCGGAGTGACGGAAATACATCTTTGTGTCCATCTTCTTACCTGTAACAGTAAGCTTTTCAGCGTTGATAACGATTACATAATCACCGGTATCAATGTGAGGTGTAAAGGTGGGCTTATTCTTTCCTCTTAAAACCTTAGCAATTTCACTTGCAAGTTTACCGAGGGTCATATCTGTAGCGTCTACTACGTACCACTTTCTCTCGATGGTAGCAGGACTAGCCATAAATGTCTTCATTTTAATTCCTCCATCAAAAATAACAAATCAACTGAACTTGACAGCTTAGGACATCTCACCGGGGCTTTGGCTAAACGTCGCTAGACTTGTCGCACTTTGGTATTATATGCTAACAGGCTTTTTTGTGTCAATAGAAAATATTAGATTTATTCAATAAATTTGAACTCTTTCAGCATAAGACCGTTTGCCGGAGCTGTGGGACCTGCTTTTTGCCTGTCCAACGCTTCCAAAATACAGGGAATATCGTCTGCTTTCTTCCTCCCGAGTCCAACCTCTATCAAAGTACCTGCAATAATCCGTACCATATTATAAAGGAAACCGTTTCCTTTAACCCGTATTACTACCTCGGGTGAATTGTCAATAATATCTATCGAGATAAGATTTCTTACAGTAGTCTCTGCCGTTGTCTGAGCACTGCAAAAGCTTTTAAAGTCTCTTTCTCCCGGAATATACGCTGCAGCTTTTCTCATTTGTTCTATATCAAGCTTCTTTGTTACACGATAGCAGTAAAGACGCTTCGTCGGAGGAAGAAAATCATCATTCCATATTGAATACTCATATGTTTTCTCCGTCAAACAATGGCGCGGATGAAAATCATTTTCAACCTCTCTAGACCATACAACACATATGTCCTTAGGCAGGCGTACATTCAAAGCGTAGGAAACCTTCTCACCGGGCATTCTTGCATTTGTGTCATACACAGCCATGTTCGCCATTGCATGAACTCCTGCATCCGTTCTGCTGGCTCCGATTACATAGATTTCTTCTTCATGCAAATCAGATAATGCTTTATTCAGTTCTCCTTCAATTGTGGGCGCATTTTCCTGTAGCTGCCACCCTGAATAATTTGTTCCGTCATAAGCTACGCACAACAGCACTCTTTTCATAGTCTGACACCTGTTCAATTTACAAAAGAATTCTTATTGCAATAATAATGCCTAAATATGCAAAAAGAACAAAATATGCAATCGCATCTCTTCTCTTATATATTAGCGGCTTCATCTTTGTACGACCGTCACCGCCCTTATATCCTCGTGCTTCCATAGCCATCGCAAGGTCATTTGCACGTCGAAAAGCTGACACAAATAAAGGAACAAGAAGCGGGACAAGACTTTTTACCTTTTTAATGATATTCCCACTCTCAAAATCAGCTCCTCTGGCAATCTGCGCCTTCATTATCTTGTCTGTTTCTTCAACTAAAATCGGAATAAATCTTAATGCGATTGACATCATCATCGCAATTTCATGCACCGGTAGCCGGAACACCTTAAAAAATCTTAATCCCTTTTCAAGACCATCCGTCAGGTGGTTTGGTGTCGTTGTGAGTGTCATAATCGACGAACCAATTACTAAAAGCAAAAGGCGTATTGCCATAAATCCGGCAGTCTTCACGCCCTCTTTTGTAATAGTTATTTTCCAAAAGCTGACTAAGGGTTCTCCTGTTGTAAGGAACAAATTAAGCATAACGGATAAAATAAGAAGAACCATTATTGCTTTCAATCCTTTAATCATAAATTTAAAAGGCACTTTTGAAAGAATAATCGTAGTCCCTAAAAACAGAACCGCCGGAATATACCCTATGAAATTGTCACAAATAAACAGTGAAACCAGGAAAATCAGCGTTCCAAACAGTTTCACTCTGGGGTCAAGCCTGTGAATCACCGATTCAACAGGATAATACTGACCAATTGTTATATCCCGAAGCATTTTAATATACTCTCAGCCGCGTCCTCCACATTTATAATGTCTGCGTCAACGGCAAATCCTTCTTCTTTTAATTTATGTAACGCAAGAGTTACCTGAGGTGCCGATAATCCTATTTTTTCCAATTCCTTATAGTTTTTGAAAACTTCTTCAGGAATATCGTTATATATTATTCTTCCCTCATTCATAACCACAAGACGATCCGCATACTTTGCGACATCCTCCATGGAATGACTTACAAGAACAACAGCACATCCTGTTTCTTTACGAATCTCCGACAGCCGATCAAGTATTTCGTCTCGCCCTTTCGGGTCAAGTCCTGCCGTGGGCTCGTCCAAAACAAGAATTTTAGGCTGCATCGCAAGAACACCGGCGATGGCAACTCTTCTTTTCTGCCCTCCGGAAAGTTCGAATGGAGACTGATAAAAATATTCATCCTCGATTCCAACCTGCTTTAGAGCTGTAAATGCACGTAAATCGCATTCTTTTTTTGTTAATCCAAGATTCTTCGGTCCAAAACATACATCAGAAAACACATCCACTTCAAAGAGCTGATGCTCAGGATACTGAAATACCAGTCCCACTTCACTACGCAGTTTCTTTTTCGGAAAATCCGAATCGGAAATATCTTTTCCTTCATAGTAAATCTCACCGGATGTCGGTTTGTACAACCCGTTAAGATGCTGTACGAGCGTTGATTTTCCTGAACCGGTATGTCCGATTAGTCCGACAAATTCCCCATCATTAATGGTCAAACTGACATCATCAAGTGCTCGTCTTTCCATGGGAGTACCGGGATTATATACATATGACACATGATTTACAATTAACGACATACCTTCAGTGCCTCCGTGAGTTCATCTATTGTTAATATTCCGAGAGGAATCGGAAGGCCTTTTTGTCTCAATATATACGCCAGTTCTGTAACCTGTGGTACATCCAAACGGAGTTCCTTAAGTCGCTCAACTTGAGAAAAAATCTCTTTTGGTGTGCCCTGCATTTCAATATGTCCCTTATCCATAACATAAATTCTGTCCGCATTAACAATTTCATTCATGTAGTGTGTAATAAGAATAATCGTTATTTTCTCAACTTCGTTGAGCCCACGAACAGCATTAATAACTTCACGTCTTCCGACAGGATCAAGCATCGCGGTAGGTTCATCCAGAACAATGCACTTGGGATGCATCGCCAATACACCTGCAATCGATACACGCTGTTTCTGTCCTCCGGAAAGTCTGTTAGGTGAGGCCTTTCTATATTCATACATGCCTACTACTCTTAAGCTTTCCTCGACCCTTTCCCAAATTTCTTCTGTGGGCACTCCCAGGTTTTCAGGGCCAAAGCCCACATCCTCTTCGACTACCTGCCCGATAATCTGGTTGTCCGGGTTCTGAAACACCATGCCGGCAGTTTCTCGTATTTTCCAAAGATTGTTGTCATCTTTGGTGTCCATACCATCAACCCACACCGTACCTTCAGTCGGAAACAAAATTCCATTGATGTGCTTTGCCAAAGTTGACTTTCCTGAACCGTTGTGGCCCAGGATTGCAATAAATTCTCCGGGCTTTACATCCAATGAGACTTTATCAACCGCAGTGGTTATCCCCTCAACATTATCGTTTTCGTCACGTCTTATATATTCAAATGTAAGATTATCAGTTTTTAATATATCCACGCTAATCCTTGCCAAATATGCTATTATAGTTTTAAGTCTATACGATTATACTGAAAATAGTATGAAAAAACAAGGAATCATATGAAACAGAAAATTAATTTACTTTGGTCCAAATTTATGAAAGTCATCGGACCGTATAAGAAAAATATTATTTTCCCGCTGCTAAAAATTTCAGCGATAATCATTGTATGTGCCATTATTGTACGCTTTGTAAATGGTCGTGAAACCCTGGCCGAGTATGCGGCAAAAAATCCTGATATTGCCTATTCTTCTCACGACATTTCTTCAAATCAGTAGAAGTCACTTTTTGTTGGGAAATTCACATTATCCTTATTTCGAAAAAAAGCCTGCACCAATCGGTGCAGGCTTTCATTGTACATATTAAACGAGCTCAAGAACTACTTCCATAGCTGCATCGCCCTTACGAAGACCAACCTTAACGATTCTTGTGTAACCACCGTTTCTGTTTTCGTACTTAGGAGCGATTTCATCGAATAACTTGTTTGTCTCATCAACATAGAGAACCTTAAGCATCTGACGTCTAGCATGAAGCTTTGAAGGAGCATCCTTCTTGATTTCCTTTTCAACTTCCTCGTAAACAGTTACTTTCTTTCCGTCTACAACTTCCTTCTGACGCTTACCGTCTTTGTCTTTCTTAGCAACCTTTGCAGTTACCTTAACGGTTTCGTAGTTATCCTTTTCCTTTACAGCAAGTGCAATAAGACCTTCAACGATCTTCTGAACTTCCTTAGCCTTAGCTTCTGTTGTAACAATCTTACCATTCTGGATAAGTGCTGTTACCTGTCCTCTTAAAAGAGCTTTTCTCTGTGAAGAGGTTCTGCTTAATTTTCTGTACTTTGCCATTTTTCTTTTTCCTTTCTCAACTAATGGTGCGTTGTCCGTCGCTCATCGGGCTTACACAGACAGCACATTGTTATCCATTTATGAGTTAACATTCACGCGCTCTTTGGGCTTACCGAGAATGCAATCATACTATTTTTATTCTTCGCTTGTATGAAGCTCTAAACCTAATTCCTTTAACTTCTGAAGAACCTCTTCAAGTGACTTACGTCCAAGGTTACGAACCTTCATCATGTCATCAGGTGTTCTGTTTACAAGCTCAGCAACTGTATTGATACCCGCTCTCTTTAAGCAGTTGTATGAACGAACAGAAAGCTCAAGTTCATCAATGCTCATATCAATTGCTCTTTCCTTACCTTCAACTGCCTTATCATCAAGAACAGTGAGGCTCTTTCCGCTTTCAGAAAGATCAATGAAAAGATTAAGGTGCTCACTTAATACTTTTGCTGCAAGGCTGACTGCCTCTTCAGGAGCGAGGGTTCCGTTTGTTGTAACATCAAGTGTAAGCTTATCGAAGTCTGTCTGCTGACCAACACGAGTGTTTTCAACTGTCATATTTACTCTCTCAACGGGAGTGTAAATAGAATCAACTGCAATAACACCAATAGGAAGATCTGCATTCTTATTCTTGTCTGCGCTTACATATCCGCGTCCCTTTGTAATAGTAAGTTCCATATAGAACTTTGTATTCTTGTCACCGCATACTGTAGCGATAACCTGATCGGGATTCATGATTTCGATATCAGGATCAACCTGAATATCAGAAGCCTTAATAACACCTTCACCTGTAAAATCGATATAAGCTGTCTTAGGTTCATTTGAATCACTTGAATTCTTGATAGCAAGATTCTTGATGTTTAAGATGATTTCAGTTACATCTTCCTTAACACCCGGTATGGAACTGAACTCATGAAGCACGCCTTCGATCTTAATCTGGCTTACTGCTGCTCCGGGCAGTGAAGAAAGCATAATTCTTCTTAAAGAATTACCAAGGGTTATGCCGTAGCCTCTCTCAAGGGGTTCAGCCACAAACTTACCGTACTTCTTGTCTTCAGATACTTCCGCAATCTTAATTTCGGGTCTCTCAAAATCAAACACGGGATACTTCCTCCTTCATCATCTTTTGGTGAAAATACAATATCAATCGATTTATTATTTGGAATATAATTCGACGATAAGCATTTCGTTAACAGGTACATCGATCATTTCTCTTGTAGGAAGGTTCTTTACTGTTCCCTTGAAAGCGTCCTGATCAACATCAAGCCATTCAGGAACAAGTCTGCCACCTGTTACTTCGACGATGTTCTTGTATCTCTGTAATTCCTTAGCCTTATCAGATAATGTGATAACATCACCGGCCTTAATAAGGTATGAAGGAATGTTGATAATCTTTCCGTTTACAAGAATGTGCTTATGTCCAACAACCTGTCTTGCTTCCTTACGGGTACGAGCAAGTCCCATACGGAAAACAACGTTGTCAAGTCTTGTCTCAAGCATAACCATAAGGTTTTCACCGGTCATACCCTTCATACGATCAGCCTTCTCATAGTAGTTACGGAAAGGCTTCTCAAGTACACCGTAAATGAACTTTGCCTTCTGCTTTTCACGAAGCTGAAGTGCATATTCACTCTTCTTACCGGTGTGAGTATTTGTTCTGTTTGACTTCTTGTCATATCCTAAATAAATAGGATCAAGGTCGAGAGATCTGCATCTTTTTAATACAGGAGTTCTGTTAATTGCCATTGTAATTTTTCCTTTCTGATATTGTTTACAGCCGTGTCTAAACGGTCTTCATCCAACGCTTGTTAATGCAAAATTGTGAATAATCACTATACACGACGACGCTTGGGGGGGCGGCATCCGTTATGAGGTACAGGAGTTACATCCTTAATAGAATTTACTTCCAAACCACATGCTGCTAATGCACGGATTGCTGCTTCACGACCCGAACCGGGTCCCTTTACGAATACATCAACGTACTTTAAGCCATGAATGAGAGCAGCCTTTGTAGCTGTCTCAGCTGCCATCTGTGCAGCGTAAGGAGTAGATTTCTTTGAACCTCTAAATCCAAGACCACCGGCACTTGCCCAGCTTAATGCATTACCTTCTGTATCTGTTAATGTAACGATAGTATTGTTGTAGGATGCCTGAATATGTGCCAGTCCGCGTTCAACGATTTTCTTGACACGTTTATTTGTTACTTTCTTTGCAACTTTTGCCATTTTAAACTAACCTACTTTCTTTCTTAATCCACAATTACTTCTTCTTGTTTGCAACGGTGCGCTTAGGTCCCTTACGGGTACGAGCGTTTGTCTTGGTCTTCTGACCACGAACAGGAAGTCCCTTACGGTGACGGATACCTCTGTAGCATCCGATTTCCTGAAGTCTCTTGATGTTAAGAGCAACATCACGGCGAAGGTCACCTTCTACCATGTATTCAGCATCAATAACTTCACTGAGTTTCTTAACTTCATCATCTGTTAAATCTCTAACACGAGTGTCAGGATTTACATTTGCTTTCTCAAGAATCTTAGTTGCACTTGCTCTACCGATACCGTAGATGTAAGTTAAACCGATCTCGATTCTTTTTTCTCTAGGTAAGTCAATACCTGCGATACGAGCCATTTACATTTCCTCCAAATTCTGCGCGGCTTACACGCTTTTTGCACCATTTTGGTGCGACGCTTATAGCGTCAAACTAATTGATTGGGGATTTTCATCCCGGTCGGACCGGCGTCCGACTTTTCCGACAAGGTACGAGCTCCCGTTTTTTGAGCTCTCGCGGTATCAAAAGTACATGTTCGTAGGCTCATATCCTGCGTCTATATACTTCAATCCGATACTTAATCGAATCAGCCCTGTCTCTGCTTGTGCTTAGGATTGTCACAGATGATTCTGATCTTTCCCTTGCGCTTGATTACTTTGCACTTTTCGCAAATTGGTTTAACTGAAGATCTTACTTTCATAGTTGCCTCCTTTCAGTTCTTCAATTGTGTGAAATTACACGCTCCTTTATGGGCATAGTCATAAAGCCCACAAAAAAGCCGAGTATGATTGTAACACGGCCTTTTAATAATTTCAATATATATTTTACAATAATTTGTAAAAAGTTTCTGCGGCGGGGGATGCCCGCTATTTGTGTCGTTTGATCCAAGCCGCCACTCGTGGTGGGGGATGCCCGCTATCTGTGTCGTTTGTTCCAAGCCGCCACTCGTAAGCTTCGCTTACTCGTGGGTCTTGTCTCGCTCACTTCGTTCGCCTTAATTTGAATCCTCTAAATAAGGTTCGGCAAGCCGACCTTATTTCCAGTCTTCAAATTAATAACGACACAGGACTTACTTATCTCTCCATATGATTCTTCCTTTAGTAAGATCATAAGGTGATAATTCAAGGGTAACTTTGTCACCGGGTAAAATCTTGATAAAATTCTGTCTTAACTTACCGCTGATGTGTGCCAATACCTGGTGTCCGTTTTCAAGTTCTACCTTAAACATTGTATTAGGAAGTTTTTCAACAACAACTCCTTCAATTTCAATTACATCTGATTTAGACATGTAATTCTCCTTTTATCGGTTGAATATGTTTTCTGTTCTTCTTTTTTATATTACCTTTTTCATCCTCAAGCAATACATGACTATCTTTTTCTTCTATTATTTTATAGATTTTATTTTTATCATGTCCTGCTTTGGATTTGGCAAACAGGTACTTCATAGAAATTACCTTTCAATTGTAAGAATCTCAGGTTCGCCTTCAGTGATGAGAATTGTATTCTCATAATGTGCTGCAAGACTTCCGTCTTCCGTAACAACTGTCCAGTCATCATCAAGCCAAGCTACTTCCCATCCACCTGCTGCTATCATAGGCTCAACCGCAAGTGTCATTCCGGGTTCAAGCTTGATACCCTTTTTACGCTGTCTGAAATTAGGAATCTGAGGATCCTCATGAAGGCTTGTTCCTATTCCGTGGCCTACAAGATCTCTGACAATGCCGTAACCGTAAGGAGTAACATAATCATCGATTGCCGCAGATATATCATAGAGATAATTACCCGCCTTAGCCATCTTTATACCTTCAAAGAAACTCTGTTTTGTAACATCAATGAGCTGTTGTGCTTCGGGTGTAATATTACCCACACCGTAAGTACGTGCCGCATCCGAATGATATCCTTTATAGATGAGTCCACAATCCAGGCTGACTATATCGCCTTCTTTGAGTTTGTGGTGCTTATGCGGGATGCCATGTACGACCTCGTCATTCACAGAAACACATATTGCAGCGGGATATCCCTGATAATTCAGGAAATTTGGAACACAGCCAAAGCTTCTGATAATTCTTTCGCCTTCACGGTTTATATCCATCGTAGATACACCGGGCTCAATCATCTTTTCCATTCCCTTGAAAACTTCGCTCAAAAGTCTGCAGGACTCTCTCATAAGAGCTATTTCTGCAGGAGATTTAATAGATACAGACATTACAGCCTTCTTTCTAGCCAAGAATCTCTGTGATCTTGTTGAACACTTCGTTCATTGCTACTGTTCCGTCAACTTCCTTTAAAATTCCCTTCTGTGAATAGAAGTCAATAAGGGGTTGAGTCTGTTTATGATAAACATCAAGACGGTTTTTAACTGTTTCGGGCTTATCATCATCACGAAGAATAAGTGTATTTCCACACTTATCGCATACATTTTCTACCTTTGTGGGAGCATATACAATGTGATATGTTGCACCACAATTTACGCATGCACGACGTCCACCCATACGGTTGATAATATTCTCGTCCGGAACATCAACATTGATAGCATAATCAACCTTGTCGCCAAGCTTTGTTAATGCCTCGTCAAGAACTTCTGCCTGAGGAATTGTTCTGGGGAAGCCGTCAAGAACATAACCGTTCTTGCAATCATCCTTTGCAACTCTGTCAAGAAGAATCTTTACTGTAAGTTCATCAGGAACAAGCTGGCCCTGATCCATATATTTTTTAGCTTCCTTACCAAGTTCGGTTCCGTTTTTAATATTTGCACGGAAAATATCACCTGTTGAAACGTGAGGTAAGCCATATTTTTCGCAAATCATTTCTGCCTGTGTACCTTTTCCGGCACCGGGGGCTCCCAACATAATAATCTTCATAATATTTTCTCCGCTCTTAACGCAAAAGTCGGGGCAGGGTATAGACCCTGCTCCGCAATTTGAATTACTGATTTAAAAATCCTTTGTAATTTCTTACAAGCATCATGCTTTCAATCTGGTTAAGTGTTTCAATAATAACACTTACGATAATGATAAGGCTTGTACCGAGGAATGTTACTGTTACTTCAAATACTCCATAGAAGAAGTAAGGGAGAATTCCTACAATAACAAGACCGATCGCACCGATAAAGATGATTGCATTTAAAATGTTTGTAAGATAATCGCTGGTAGGCTTACCGGGTCTTACTCCGGGGATTAATCCATTGGACTTCTTTAAGTTATCTGCAAGTTCTATCGGATTGAATGTGATAGAAGTATAGAAATAAGCAAATACAATAACAAGTACAATGTAAAGTAATAACCCGAATGAGTAATACCACTGTGTCTTATTAAACTTCATCCAGTTTGAAGAATTAAGCACTCCAAGGATTATATTCCAAACCTTATTGGCCTGATTGTAGCCAACAAGTGAAGAGATAATTCCGGGTGTTTGCATAATTGAGGATGCAAAGATAATCGGAATAACTCCGGCTGTATTAATTCTGATGGGAATACTTGAAGCAGCTGCTCCACCCAATCTGCTACCTGCCTGAGCATGTCTTGCGTACTGAACAGGAATCTTACGAAGTCCTGAGTTAAGAAGTACTACAAGTAATACCATAATAATAAAGATAGCAATTACTATAACTCCTGCAAGAATCTTAGAAGCAATTCCTGTTCTGTTGAGAACATGCAGTTTAAACAAGCTCTGCATATCACCGGGAATACGTGAAATGATATTAATTAAAAGAACAATTGAAATACCGTTTCCGATACCCTTATCTGTAATACGTTCGCCAATCCACATAACAAATGAACTACCTGCGGTAAGTGAAACGATAATTGCGATGTAGCTTAAAGCATTCTTCTCAATAATACCGCCGTTACCAAAGCTGATAGCCATTGCTGTTGCTTCTATTACCGCAAGGCCAACCGTAACATATCTTGTGATTGACGCAATCTTCTTACGTCCGTCACCACCCTCTTTCTGCATCTCTTCAAGAACAGGAATTGCAATTGTAAGCAACTGCATAATAATTGAGGATGTAATGTACGGTGTAATATTCAATGCCAATAATGACATTTTTTCAAGCGATCCACCGGTAAAGGAAGAAAGCATGTCGAATGCTCCGTTAACCACACCGGATTCAGCAGCATTTGCTCCAAGACCAAGTGTAGCAAGCCACTGGTCCAAAGCCGCCTGATTTACGCCGGGAACAGGAATGTTACATCCTATTCTCACGACGATAATCATTAAAAGCGTAAATAAAAGTTTCTGTCTGAGTTCTTTAATTCTAAAAGCGTCTCTGAGTGTCTTAATCATTAGATCACCTCAGCTGTTCCACCAAGCTTCTCAATCTTTTCTTTTGCTGACTCGCTGAATGCGTTAGCCTTTACATTGAGCTTTTTGGTAAGTTCACCGTTGCCGAGAATCTTAACGCCATCCTCAGGATTCTTAACAATACCCTGAGCAATTAAAGCTTCAACATCTACTGTTGCGCCATCTTCAAATGCCTCTAATGCACTGATATTGATAGCAACGATTTCTTTATGGTTTCTATTGTTGAAACCTCTCTTAGGAAGACGTCTGTAAAGTGGCATCTGACCACCTTCGAAACCGATTCTGGGAGCTCCTGAACGAGCCTTCTGACCCTTATGGCCCTTACCGGCTGTCTTACCGTTTCCTGAACCATGTCCACGTCCTCTTCTAAAATTATCACTGTGCTTTGAGCCTTCTGCGGGCTGTAAGTTAGATAATTCCATTGTTGTGACACCTCCTTCTTTAAGCTTCTTCTACTTTAACTAAGTGTCTTACCTGTTTAATCATCCCTTTTACTGCATCGTTATCAGGAAGCTCAACAGTGCTGTTTAACTTATGAAGGCCTAATGCTTCAACAGTCTTCTTATGCTTCGGAATAGCTCCGATAGTAGACTTTACTAAAGTAATTTTTAACTTCTTATCTGCCATTTCTGTTTCCTCCTTAAGCCATTACTTCGTCAACGGATTTACCGCGGTTTAAAGCAACCTGCTCGGGAGTCTTTAACTGGCTTAATCCTGCGATTGTAGCAAGAACAACGTTCTGTTTATTGTTTGAGCCAAGAGACTTTGTACGAATGTTCTTGATACCTGCAAGCTCACAAACGGTACGAGCGGGACCACCTGCGATGATACCGGTACCTTCGGGAGACTTCTTAAGTAATACTACTGATGAACCATACTTACCTGTATAGTCATGTGTAATACTGTTATTATTATCCAGTGCAACGCTTACAAGGTTCTTCATTGCATCTTCCTTACCCTTACGGATAGCTTCGGGAACTTCAGCAGCCTTTCCAAGGCCTGCGCCTACGTGACCATTTCCGTCACCGACAACAACTAAAGCTGTGAAGCGCATGTTACGTCCGCCTTTAACTACCTTTGTAACACGCTTGATGGAGACTACCTTATCACTGAACTCAATGTTTGTTGTATCTATAATATTGCGTTTCATGTGTTTTCTCCTTCCTAGAATTCTAAGCCAGCTTCTCTTGCTGCCTCTGCCAATGCTGCGATCTTACCCTGGTAAATGAAACCACCTCTGTCAAATACAACAGTTTTGATTCCCTTTTCAAGAGCACGCTCTGCGACTAACTTTCCTAAGTAAGCTGCTGCTTCAGTATCATTTGTCTTCTCAAGCTCAGCCTTAACATCCTTTTCTACTGTGGATGCTGCAACCAGTGTCTTTCCAACTGTATCATCGATAATTTGAGCATACATGTGGTTGTTGCTGCGGAATACAGCAAGACGGGGTCTCTCAGCAGTACCTGCTAAATGGTTGCGCATTCTGTTGTGTTTCTTAACACGGATTTCCTGTCTAGATTCTTTTGAAACCATTTTTTACACTCTCCTTATCTTATTTCTTACCGGTCTTGCCTTCTTTACGTCTGATAACTTCATCAACATACTTGATACCCTTACCCTTATAAGGTTCAGGACGTCTCTTGTCTCTGATTTCAGCCGCATACTGGCCAACCTTTTCTTTATCAATACCCTTAACAGTAATTATTTTATCTTCAACTACTGTCTCGAGTCCTTCAGGATCTTCCATCTCAACGGGATGTGAATATCCAAGGCTGAGTGTTAACTTCTTGCCTGCCTTAGCAGCCTTATAACCAACACCGTTAACCTCAAGCTTCTTTGCATATCCTTCTGAAACACCAACAACCATGTTGTTGATAAGTGTTCTTGTTAATCCGTGGAAGGATCTGTTCTTCTTTAAGTCGTTGGGTCTCTCAACTACAACTGTAGCACCCTCAAGCTTAATAATCATCTCTTTGGGTAATACTCTTTCAAGAGTTCCCTTGGGACCTTTTACAGTCACTTTGTTATTTTCTGCGATATCTACTGTAACACCAGCAGGAATCGCGATTGGCATTTTTCCTATACGTGACATGCCCGTACCTCCTATATTATTTTAACTGTTAATAATTACCAGATAAAGCAAAGAACTTCGCCACCGATTTTAAGCTCTCTTGCCTTCTTATCGGTAACAACACCCTGATTGGTAGAAATGATTGCTGTACCAAGTCCACCTAATACTCTGGGAAGATCTTCCTTGCTAGCGTACACACGAAGACCGGGCTTAGAAATTCTCTGTAAGCCTGAGATAATTCTGTCGTTCTTATCAGCGCCGTACTTAAGTGCGATGCGGATTGTCTTGAATGAACCGTCTTCGATAATGTCATATTTCTTGATGTAACCTTCATCTAATAAAATCTGAGCAATTGCCAGTTTCATCTTGGATGAAGGAATATCTACTGTATCGTGTTTAGCAGTATTTGCGTTACGAATTCTTGTAAGCATATCTGCGATGGGATCGATAACTGCCATTTGATTGTCCTCCTTCCTTATTCTTTACCAGCTTGCCTTCTTAACACCGGGAATCTGTCCCTTGTATGCGAGTTCACGGAAGCATACTCTGCAAATTCCGTACTTTCTTAATACTGCATGGGGACGTCCGCAGATTGTGCAACGTGTATATTCTCTGGTAGAGAACTTGGGCTTCTTCTGCTGTTTAAGCTTCATTGCCATTTTAGCCATGAATTAATTCCTCCTATTTCGCATACGGCATGCCGAATAATCTAAGTAATTCGCGTGCCTCTTCATCTGTCTTAGCTGTTGTTACGAAGATAATGTCCATACCACGAACCTTATCAATCTTATCGTACTCGATTTCAGGGAAAATAATCTGCTCCTTAATACCAAGAGCATAGTTTCCTCTTCCGTCAAATCCGTTAGCGCTTACGCCTCTGAAGTCACGTACACGAGGGAGAGCAAGGTTGATCAAACGATCAGCAAACTCGTACATCTTTTCGCCACGAAGAGTAACCTTACATCCGATGGCCTGTCCTTCACGAATTTTGAAGTTAGCAACGGACTTTTTAGCCTTTGTGACAACTGCCTTCTGTCCGGTAATCTGTTCCATATCCTTAACAGCGGCTTCAAGAACCTTTGCATTTTCCTTAGCTTCACCAACACCCATATTAACTACGATTTTGTCAAGCTTGGGAATTTCCATTACGTTCTTATAACCGAATTTCTCGGTCATTGCCTTAGTGATTTCGTCTGTATATAAATCCTTAAGTCTACTCACTTTAACTATTGCCTCCTTCCTGATTAATCAATAACGTCGCCTGTAGCCTTAGCTACACGAACTTTTTTGTCACCATCCATCTTAAAGCCAACTCTGGTGGTTTTGCCCTTGTAAACGAGCATTACGTTGGAAGCATCGATAGGAGCTTCCATCTGGATGATGCCACCGTTCTGATTAGCCTGGGAGGGCTTTGTATGCTTGGTAACCATGTTAACTCCTTCAACAACTACTTTGGAGTTCTTCTGGTCAGCAGAAAGGACCTTTCCTTCCTTGCCGTTATCCTTGCCGGCGATAACCTTAACGGTATCACCCTTCTTAATCTTCATTGTTGCCATTGTGCTACCTCCTACAGTACTTCGGGAGCTAAAGAAACAATCTTGGAGAACTGTTTCTCACGAAGCTCTCTTGCTACTGGTCCAAAGATACGGGTTCCCTTGGGTTCCTTGTCATCCTTAATAATAACAGCAGCATTTTCATCAAACTTGATATAGGAGCCGTCTTTACGACGAGCGCCCTTGACTGAGCGAACAACAACGGCCTTAACAACATCACCCTTTTTAACAACTCCGCCGGGTGTTGCGTCTTTTACGCTGGCAACAATAATGTCACCAATGTTCGCATATCTTCTCGTAGATCCACCCATAACACGGATGCAAAGTAACTCTTTAGCACCGGTGTTATCAGCAACCTTCAATCTGGTTTCCTGTTGAATCATGCCTATCTCCTTCCAATGCTTACTTAGCCTTTTCTACGATTTCAACGAGTCTCCATCTCTTATCCTTAGAGAGGGGTCTTGTTTCCATTACCTTTACTGTATCTCCTACCTTGCACTCATTGTTTTCGTCATGAGCCTTTAACTTGTAGGTTCTCTTTACGATTTTTCCGTAAAGAGGATGCTTTACGTTATCTACAACTGCAACCGTGATTGTCTTGTCCATCTTGTAGCTGACAACCTTCCCGGTACGTGTTTTTCTAAGATTTCTTTCTTCCACGATTATGGTCTCCTTTCTTATCATCCATAAACGGCTTAGGCTTCTGCCTTAGCTTTTGCTGCGAGAACTGTCTGAATTCTTGCGATGTTCTTACGAACTTCTGTAATTCTTGCAGTGTTGTTAAGCTGATTTGTTGCGTTCTGGAATCTTAAATTGAAAAGTTCCTTCTTTGCGTCGGTTAATTCCTTAGTTAACTCTGCAGTTGTCTTAGCATTTAAGCTTTCTAAATACTTATTATTCTTCATTTGCTGCACCGCCTTCCAAGTCCGCTTTAGAAACGATCTTACACTTGCAGGGAAGCTTGTGTGAAGCGAGACGGAGTGCTTCTCTTGCTACATCTTCAGGAACACCTGCGATTTCGAAAAGAACACGTCCGGGCTTAACTACTGCTACCCAGTACTCTACTGAACCTTTACCGGAACCCATTCGGGTTTCAGCAGGCTGAGCTGTGATAGGCTTATCAGGGAAAACTTTAATCCAAACCTGACCACCACGCTTAATATGTCTTGTCATTGCGATACGGGCTGCTTCGATCTGATTGGACTTAAGCCAACAAGGCTCTGCTGCAACGATACCGTATTCACCGTATGTGATCTTGTTACCGCGTGTGCACTTTCCGGCCATTGTTCCACGGAACTGCTTACGACGCTTAACTCTCTTGGGCATTAACATTATTTGTCTCCCCCTTCCTTATTATTCTTTGTAGGAAGTACTTCTCCTTTGTAAACCCAAACCTTAACACCAACCTTACCGTATGTGGTATCTGCTTCAGCAAAACCATAATCGATGTCAGCTCTTAATGTCTGAAGAGGAATAGTACCTTCATTGTATGACTCTGAACGAGCGATATCAGCACCACCAAGACGTCCTGAACATGTTGTCTTAATACCAAGTGCTCCTGCCTTCATTGTCTTTGTAATACAAGACTTCATTGCACGACGGAATGCTACACGGTTTTCAAGCTGCTGAGCAATATTCTCTGCAACAAGCTGAGCATCCTTATCGGGTCTCTTAATCTCCTTGATGTCAACAAGAACTTTCTTGCCTGTCATCTTAGCGATTTCATTCTTTGTAACTTCAATTTCCTGACCACCCTTACCGATGATTAATCCGGGCTTTGCAGTGAAAACGATAACCTTAACTCTGTCAGAAGCTCTTTCGATTTCGATCTTGCTGATGCCTGCTGCATAAAGCTTCTTCTTAAGGTACTTTCTGATGTTGTAATCTTCTACTAAGTAATCAGCGTAATCAGATTCAGCATACCATCTGGAATCCCAATCCTTAATTACTCCGACTCTAAGTCCATGAGGATTAACTTTCTGTCCCATTTTGCTTCCTCCTATCTTTCATCCAAAACAACAGTGATGTGGCTCATACGCTTCTCAATGCGGTAAGCTCTACCCTGTGCTCTGGGTCTTACTCTCTTCATTGTGGGTCCCTTATCAGCGTAGCAAGCTGCGATGTAAAGGTTGTCAGCGTTCATACCATTGTTGTTCTCTGCGTTAGCGATTGCAGACTCTAAGAGCTTCTTGATGATTGTTGAGCCGTATCTGGGATTGTATGTAAGAATTGCAAGAGCAGTGTTTACATCTTTTCCTCTGATGGCATCCAATACGAAGCATGCCTTCTGTACAGAAATTCTTGCGTAAGATAATTTTGCAGAAGGTCTTTTATCTGTGTTTGCGTTTCTTTCTCTCTTAATTTGAGATCTATGTCCTTTTGCCATAGATTTGTCCTCCTTTCAAATGCTTATCTTACCTTGCTCTTCTTTTCGTCCTTACCGTGACCCTTAAAGGTTCTGGTAGCAACGAACTCACCAAGCTTATGTCCAACCATGTCCTCTGTAACATATACGGGAACATGCTTTCTTCCGTCATGTACTCCAAAAGTATGTCCAACGAAGGACGGGAAAATTGTGGAACGACGGGACCATGTCTTAATTACTTCTTTCTTGTCGGCTGCGTTTAATGCATCAACCTTCTTAAGAAGGCTTGCGTCAGCGAAAGGTCCTTTTTTAAGTGATCTAGCCATTTATTTGTCCTCCTGTCTTATTTGATAGCCTTACCGTTACGTCTTCTTACGATCAACTTGTTAGAAGCCTTCTTAGCCTTACGTGTCTTAAGACCAAGTGCAGGCTTGCCCCAAGGTGTGCAAGGACCGGGACGACCAACAGGACACTTACCTTCACCACCACCGTGAGGATGGTCGTTAGGGTTCATAACAGAACCACGAACTGTAGGACGGATACCCATGTGACGCTTACGACCAGCCTTACCAACATTAACAAGGCTGTGCTCAACATTACCAACAACACCGATTGTAGCACGGCAGATGATAGGAACCATTCTCATTTCGCCTGAAGGAAGACGAAGTGTTGCGTACTTTCCTTCCTTAGCAAGTAACTGAGCGCTGTTTCCTGCTGAACGAACAAGCTGTCCGCCCTTGCCGGGGTAAAGCTCAATGTTGTGTACCTGAGTACCAACAGGAATCTCTGAAAGAGGTAAGCAGTTACCTACGCGAACTTCTGCTTCAGCACCGTTCATAACTGTCATGCCGTCTGTTAAACCAACAGGAGCAAGGATGTAGCTCTTCTCACCGTCTGCATAGCAGATAAGTGCGATGTTTGCTGTTCTGTTAGGATCGTACTCAATACCGATAACCTTTGCAGGTACTCCGTCTTTGAGACGCTTGAAATCTACTACTCTGTATTTCTTCTTGCTTCCACCGCCCTGATGTCTAACGGTGATTTTACCCTGATTGTTACGACCTGAGTTCTTGGGGATCGCTACACAAAGGCTCTTTTCGGGAGTTGTCTTTGTGATGTCTGAGAAATCCAAACCGGTCATATTTCTTCTGGAGGGTGTATAGGGGTTGTATGTCTTAATTCCCATTTCTTTATCTCCTTTAATTATTTGTCATCACGCTTTTTTTGCGTATAAATATCACCCGGAGGTGATGCAGTCATTTTATAATCCTGCGAAGATTTCGATATCCTTAGAATCCTCTGTTAACCAAACAACTGCTTTCTTTGTCTTAGCGGTCTGTCCGAATGTCATTCCGCGGCGCTTGCTCTTTCCGTCATAGTTAACGGTGTTTACGCGCTTTACCTTTGTACCGGCAAACATCTTTTCAACTGCCTCTTTAACCTGAGACTTGTTTGCTTCGGGATGTACAAGGAATGTATACTTCTTCTCGCTCATGCCTGACATACTCTTTTCTGTAAGTACAGGCTTGAGGATTACGTCATAATACTTAATGTCTGCCATTATGCATATACCTCCTCGATCTTCTTAGCAGCATCCTTTGTAAGAACAATTGTGCCACCCTTCATGATATCGTAAGTGTTGATCTGCTCTACAAGTGTTGTATCAATGCTTGCAAGATTCTTTGCAGATGCAATTACGTTCTTATCAGCATCAGCAAGAACAACAAGTCCTCTTGTAACCTTTAAGTTGTTCATAACTTCTGCGAACTTCTTTGTCTTAATTTCGTCAAGTTTTAACTCATCAACAATGATAAGCTTGTCAGCCTGAACACGGCTTGTGAGTGCAGACTTAAGAGCTGCTCTCTTTTCCTTCTTGTTAAGCTTGAAGGAATAATCTCTGGGAACGGGAGCGAATACAACTCCGCCACCTGTCCACTGAGGAGATCTTGTTGAACCCTGTCTTGCATGACCGGTTCCCTTCTGTCTCCAAGGCTTTCTTCCGCCACCGGAAACCTCAGAACGTGTCTTTGCCTTCTGTGTTCCCTGACGATTGTTTGCAAGCTGCTGAACGACTGCCATATGTACAAGATGTTCATTTACTTCAACACCGAATACTGCATCGCTTAAGTCAATCTTCTCGACTTCCTTGCCTTCCATATTATAAACAGAAATATTCATCTGAATGGTCCTCCTTCCGATCTTATTAAGCGTTAGCCTTAACAGTTTCTTTAATTGTAACTAATGCCTTCTTAGGTCCGGGTACAGCACCCTTAACAAGTAATACGTTGTTTTCAACATCAACTCTTACTACTTCAAGGTTCTGAACTGTAACCTTTACATGTCCCATGTGACCAGGCATTCCCTTGCCCTTGAAAACACGGCTGGGTGATGAACAAGCACCGTTTGAACCCTGATGACGGTGGAACTTAGAACCGTGCTTCATAGGTCCTCTGGACTGGCCATATCTCTTGATGGCACCCTGGAAACCTTTACCCTTTGAGATAGCGGTTGCATCAACCTTATCTCCTTCAGCAAAGATGTCAGCCTTGATTTCCTGACCAAGTGTGTACTCAGTAGCGTTCTCAAACTTGAACTCTCTTACATACTTCTTGCAGCTAACGCCAGCCTTTGCGAAATGTCCCTGCATAGGCTTGGTTGTACGAGGATATTTGTTAAACTTACCTGTTGCCTTTGAGCTGTCGCCTTCTTTTGCATCAGCAAAGCCAACCTGTACTGCTTCGTATCCATCATTGTCTTTGGTCTTAATCTGTGTTACTACACAGGGACCTGCCTGAAGAACGGTTACAGGGATTAAGCTTCCGTCTTCATTGAAGATTTGAGTCATTCCGACTTTTGTTGCTAAAATAGCTTTCTTCATTTTTCCTCCTTTTTCTACAGCGGAATGGAATTTTTCACCATTCATACTAGTAGAGGTTACTTTGTTAATTTTGTTTCTTACTTCATCTTAATATCGATGCTAACACCTGCAGGCATTTCAATTCTCTGTAATGCTTCTACTGTCTTAGGTGTGGGAGCAATGATATCGATCAGTCTCTTGTGTGTTCTCTGTTCGAACTGTTCTCTGGAGTCCTTGTACTTATGTACAGCTCTTAAGATTGTAACAACTTCCTTCTTAGTAGGAAGCGGAACAGGTCCGGATACCTGAGATCCGTTCTTCTTAACTGTTTCGATGATTTTCTTGGCAGATGCATCAACAAGCTGATGATCATATGCCTTGAGTGTGATTCTCATTACTTGACTTGCCATAAAAATAGTCTCCTCCTTTTCGTACTCATTAAGGCTCAAGTACAACAAGTGGCGACTGTACACTTTCCCGTGCGTGTCCTGCATTTTCCAAAAATTTTGAAGAACCAAGGTTCTTCATATTGTACGCAGACAGCACGTCGTTTCTGCCTCTGGGGCAGACAGTTGTTTGGTACAGTGACTTGTCGTCAGTTTTGTAAACTTGACATTCGCTCCGCGGAAAACCTGCAAACGGTTATGTATTTCCGTATTGCAGCAACCTCACGCTTCATCGCTATTTATGCCACAGCAATGACTACTATACATTATTTCATTTTGAATTGCAAGCACTTTTTACAAATATTTTTTATGATTTTTGTTACTATTTACAACTGCTTTTTTAGCTCTTTCTTCTCATTTCCGTATGATCTGCAAACCCAATGTTTAGTTCCGCAAACGAGTAGGAACAAAACTATTCTTTTTTATTCTTTTCATTCTTCTTTTTTGCTACGACAACTGCTGCAAAACAACAAGTAGCTACTACGGCAAAGCCGGCAAACATTGCTGCAATGTTACTTCCCGAACCACTGTTGCCGCTTTCTGTTTCAGATTCGTTTTCTTCTGCTTTGGCATTGTCTTCAGTTGTTATGTCCGTTGATTCTGTTGAAACAACCTCAGTTTCGGCAGTGTCTTCTTGTTCTTCCGCCGATTCTTCCAAAATTTCAGCATCTTCTTCCGTGATTGCTTCATCTTCATCAGCAGCATCCTTTATTTTAAATTGTTCGGTTCCGATTCCAAGAAATTCCCCTTCACCCATTATTCTGGCAAAAAGAATAACATTTCCGTTACCTTCGGTTAAATCAATACAGTTTACGACACAATTATTTCCGTCAGGGGTAATTGAGCAAATATCTGCAACCGCACCGTGAAAGTAATCCGCTTCCCACTCAACAGTATATTCATCTGTTACATCCTTGCCGCTTTCTGTTTCATATATTTTGGCAACGAAGGTGTGACTTTCACCTTTATACAGTTCATAACTTTTCTCGTTGTCATATCCGCAGGTCTTGGTATGTTCAACGACAATTGTGAGAACACCTTCATAATCATCCGCCACAGCAACAGTCTTACGCCCGCCTAATAATGTCACCATAAGAATAACAGCCAATATAGTTGTAAGTAGTTTTTTCATTTTTCTCCTTTTATGCGACATGCACTTTTTAGCATCCGCAACATTAACATTTTCTTTTCAAAACCAAACACAAAAACAATGTGTTGCCATAATCAGCCACGGGAATTATACTAAATCGTACGACTGTATTTTTCAAGTTGTTTTTCTTCTATATATAATAGAACAAAGCATGTCGTTTACGACATGCCAGCGCCGCTTTTGCGTCGCTTTAAGCGACATAATTCCTATACAAAAGCGTGCACATCCATAGCGGAGCGTTTTATTTAATAGGAAATTCAGAGGAATTTCCGGGTAAATAAAAAAGTCACTATTAATACGAGGATGCTTTCCTCGGATTTTGCATACGAAACGGAGATTTATATATGTGGATTGCCGGCAATTGGACCGATTACGAAGTATTAGATACCTCTTCAGGCGAAAAGCTTGAACGGTGGGGCAAATATCTGCTTGTTCGTCCGGATCCCCAGGTTATCTGGAATTCAGACAAAGCAAACAAAGGATGGAAAAATTTCAACGGTCATTATCACAGAAGTTCAAAAGGCGGCGGCGAATGGGAATTCAGGAATTTGCCGAACGAATGGGAAATCAGTTATCAAAACGGAGCGACCTTTCATCTCAAGCCCTTTGCCTTCAAACATACAGGACTTTTCCCCGAGCAAGCAGTAAACTGGGATTGGTTTTCTTCTATTATAAGTAAGGAGAAACAAAGCCATCCCGATAAGCCGATTAAAGTTTTGAATCTTTTTGCATACACAGGCGGAGCTACAATCGCCGCCGCTTTGGCCGGAGCTGAGGTTACACACGTTGATGCCTCAAAAGGAATGGTGGGTTGGGCCAGAGAAAATGCTGTTTCTTCCGGTCTTGAAAATGCCAAAATCCGTTGGCTTGTTGACGACTGTCAAAAATTTGTTGAACGTGAAATAAGACGCGGAAACAAATATAATGCAATAATAATGGATCCTCCGTCTTACGGCAGAGGACCCAAGGGCGAAATTTGGAAAATCGAAGAAAGTATTTTTCCTTTTATTGAGCTTTGCGAGCAAATTCTTTCGGAAGATGCTCTCTTCTTCCTTATTAACAGTTATACAACCGGGCTGCAGCCGGCAGTATTGACATACATGCTTGAAAAAGTCATAAACAAATCACATCCCGGATTTGTTAAGTCGGATGAAATCGGTCTTCCCGTTACCGATACCGGTCTTGTCCTTCCTTGCGGAGCAAGTGGAAGATGGATGAAAAATTAGTAAGCAGTTTTATATTCAATTTAAAAAAATCCCGCCTTACATTATTGTAAGAGCGGGATTAATTTTTTATTAATAATAGTAATAACCATAGCGACTCATTCTTTCAAGATATTCAATCAAATTAGCACCTAAGAAAATGCTAACGATCACAACAACAGCTATCAAAACAATAGAAACAATTCTCATAATAAGAAGAGCTTTACCATAATTTCTTCTCGATTCCTTTCCGGGAATAAATGCTACCATAATAATAGTTGCAAGCCCGACAATCGGAATCGGTGATGTGAGTCCAATCAGCAAAAAGTAGCCTATCCAAGCCAAAACGCTCACCGAGTCGGATGAATCCGATGTTGTATTCACCGGTACATCTTGTGAATATCCATTAGCAGAACCCATATTGCCTGCGTTATTTGTTCGATATGTTGGTTGCTGATAAATTGGTTGCTGATAAGTTGACTGCTGATAATTCGGTTGTTGATACGTTTGCTGTGTATTGTTTGTACTATAATAATTATTTTTGTTATCCATATCTGTCACCTCTTCCGAAATATTTTCTTCTTATACAGATTATCACAATTTAGGGTGTCCGTAAATTACAAATAATGTATAATACAATCTATGAAATCATATTTTAATAAAGTTATCGGCAGAATAACGGATGATATAAAAAAATATTGGATTGTAATTATTTCTTTTTTGACACTCTTTGTACTTTCCCGACACATATCCAAACCATCTTGCCCTATGATCCTTATTACCGGGTTCCCATGTCCCGGATGTGGCATGACCCGGGCAATGGTTTCACTGATCAAACTCGATTTTGCAAAAGCATTCGAACTTAATCCGATTTCTTTTGCAATTGTTATTTTCGCTGCTTCTTTCCTCTTTTTCAGATATTTTGTAGGAAAAACACCAAAGATTTTTTCCGTATTGCTTGTAATCATTGGTGTCCTGCTCCTTTTTCGTTATATCTACGGAATGATAAAATGGTTTCCCAATCGCATTCCATATGTCTACAATAAAAAAAACCTGTTACATTTCATCACACATTTGCATTAGACCAAAGCATGTCTTATATGACATGCCAGCGCCGCTCCCCCGCGCCGAAAGCGATTTCCTATTATATAACAAAGTGTGTGCTCGCACACACTTCGCGCCCGAGCGGTATGCGTAAGCATTAATTTCATCTCCGCGAGGTGCGCATCCCGCCGGAGGCTTTTTATTTCATAGGAAATTCGGAGGAATTTCCTATGAAATAAAAAATAAACCCGAATCCATGCGGATTCGGGTTTAACATTTGTTGCGATAAAATTACTTTAATGTAACCTTTGCGCCAACTTCTTCAAGAGTCTTCTTTAATGCTTCAGCATCAGCCTTTGAAGCGCCTTCCTTAATTACCTTAGGAGCTGACTCAACAAGAGCCTTTGATTCAGCAAGGCCAAGACCTGTTGCTTCACGAACTGCCTTAATAACCTTAACCTTTTCAGCGCCGATTTCTGTAAGTTCAACGTCGAACTCTGTCTTTTCTTCTGCTGCTTCTGCAGGGCCAGCTGCTGCAACAACAACACCTGCTGCTGCTGATACGCCGAACTCTTCTTCACAAGCCTTTACAAGATCGTTTAATTCTAATACTGATAACTCTTTGATAGCATCAATGAGTTCCTGAGCTGTTAATTTAGCCATTTTAATTTTCCTCCATTAAAAAATGTAATATACTTGAAGCTTATGCTTCTTCTGTTGCGGGTGCTTCCTCTGCGGGTGCTTCTGCAGCTGCAGCAGGTGCTTCACATGCAGATGCGCCACCTTTTTCTGCTAACTGGTTCATAACACGTGCAAAGTTTGTAATAGGAGACTGTAAGCTTCCAAGCAACTTGGAGATTAACTCGTCTCTTGAAGGGATTGCTGCGATCTTAGAAATACCGTTAGCATCGTATACTGTTCCTTCAACGATACCGCCCTTGATTTCAAGCTTGTCTGCTGTCTTAGCAAACTTAGCAAGAATTCTTGCAGGAGCTGTAGCATCTTCCTTGGAAATAGCAATAGCTGTAGGTCCTTCTAAGTATTCTGTAATGCCTTCAAATTCAGTTCCTTTAACTGCGCTTGTGATGAAGGTGTTCTTGTAAACCTTATAATTTACACCAGCCTCACGTAATGCTCTACGAAGGTTTGTATCCTGCTCAACAGTAAGTCCTCTGTAATCTACAACTACGATAGAACCAGCATCCTTAACTGCTTCAGAGATTTCAGCGATAACGCCAGCCTTCTGTGCCTGAATTGCAACACTAGCCATTTTTTTACCTCCTTATTAGATTCTTTTGCCGAACAGGAGATTATCAAAAAAATCCCCGTCGCCTAAGACAACGGGGAATTAGATTACAAATCTTTGTTCCTCGGCAGGCGATTGTTCTTACACGGGTTAACCCGCACCTGCTGTCTTCGGCCTTGTTTAGATTATCATGACGCAAACATCATGTCAATCACATTTTATATAATGCATCTTGTCTGCAAGATGCTCGCGCATTTATACGTCGTAAGTGAAATCCTCCTCTGCAAAAACACGCATCCCACGCAATGTTCTTTAGAACTTTGCAACGCTCATGCGAACGCCGGGTCCCATTGTTGTTGTAAGGGTTGCTGACTTGATGTACTGACCCTTTAATGCTGAAGGCTTAGCCTTAAGGATTGCATCCATAACAGCATTGTAGTTAGCTAAAAGAGCTTCTTCAGTGAATGAAGCCTTACCGATAGCTACATGAATGATGTTAGCCTTATCAAGACGGTACTCAATCTTACCTGCTTTGATATCATCGATTGCTTTCTTAACGTCCATAGATACTGTGCCGGCCTTGGGGTTAGGCATTAATCCCTTAGGTCCGAGAACCTTACCTAAACGACCAACAACACCCATCATGTCAGGTGTAGCAACAACTACGTCGAAATCAAGCCATCCATCGTTCTGGATCTTGGGAATAAGCTCTTCAGCTCCAACATAATCAGCGCCTGCTGCTAAAGCTTCGTCTGCCTTGGGTCCCTTTGCAAATACAAGAACCTTAACAGTCTTACCTGTTCCGTTACGAAGAACAACAGCTCCACGAATCTGCTGTTCAGCGTGACGTCCGTCACAACCTGTACGAAGGTGTAATTCTACTGTTTCATCAAACTTAGCAACTGCTGTCTTCTTTGCAAGAGCGATAGCTTCTTCTGCTTCATAATATGTAGCGCGGTCAACTAATTTAGCTGCCTCAGCGTACTTCTTTCCGTGTTTCATTTTTATTTCCTCCTAATGTGGTCAACGCCGTAGCGTGGTATCTGTGTACCAACGGCAGTTCTCCTGCCTCCCACCGATGCTTAAATTAATCTACTACAGTGATACCCATACTTCTTGCAGTACCGGCGATCATGCTTGTTGCTGCTTCGATAGATGCTGCATTTAAATCCTTCATCTTTGTTTCAGCAATCTGCTGTAACTGAGCCTTTGTGATTGTAGCAACCTTTGTCTTGTTGGGAACGCCTGAACCTGACTTAATGTTACAAGCCTTCTTGAGTAATACTGCTGCAGGGGGAGTCTTTGTGA
Organism: Lachnospiraceae bacterium; assembly: GCA_045600725.1. Lineage (GTDB taxonomy): Bacteria > Bacillota > Clostridia > Lachnospirales > Lachnospiraceae > UBA1258. The sequence continues at coordinate 17,694 of JAZRYK010000058.1, read as the reverse complement.
TGAAGCTAAAGCTTTTATCTGCATATACTGTAATAACTACGGGAACGATTGTGTCGCCCATGTCTGCGGTCTTAGCGTTAAACTGCTTTGTAAACTCAACAATGTTTACGCCCTTCTGACCAAGTGCAGGTCCAACCGGGGGAGCAGGTGTTGCTTTGCCGGCAGCGATCTGTAACTTAATGTATCCTTCTACTTTCTTTGCCATAATGGCACCTCCTAAATAAAATGTGGTAAGGCGTATCCTTATCGGCGAAACGCCGGGACACTCCCACGTTGTGAAACATATATCCAGAGCTTACGCTCCAAATAACAAATTAATTTCGTGCAATGCTTTAGTTCATTGCGCGTACTTCTGCGAAACTGATTTCAACAGGTGTTTCTCTGCCGAAAAGTTCAACATTGATTGTAGCTGTCTGCTTGCTGTAATCCATACGGGTAACAACACCGACAGTGTTTTCCCAGACACCTGCAACAACTGCAACGGTATCTCCCTCTTTGAAGTCTGCCGTAACATTCTCGGAACGAATTCCAAGGCTCTTCATTTCAGCTTCTGTAAGGGGAACGGGCTGGCTTCCGGGTCCGACGAAACCTGTAACGCCACGAGTATTTCTAACAACGTACCATGTTTCTTCGTTCAAAACCATTCTTACCAGAACATAGCCTGGGAACAGTTTTTTCTGGGAAGTCTTTTTTACTCCGTCCTTTACCTCTACAACATCTGTAAGAGGAACACGAACTTCTAAAATTTCTTCTTCAAGGTGACGGTTTGCAACAGTCTTTTCGATGTTTGCCTTCACCTTATTCTCATATCCCGAATAGGTATGTGCAACATACCAGCATGCTTCTGCCATCTACTTTACCTCTCTACTTATGCTCCGATTGAATGTAAAAAATCTACGCCGTGAATTAATAAAAAGTCGAAAAATGCTACCAATGTACCTAAAATAACGGCAACAACGGTTACAACAACCGACTGTCTGATAGCAGACTCTCTTGTAGGCCAAATAATCTTCTTAAATTCTGCAGAAACAGTAGTGAAGAATCCGGGCTTGCTGTCTTTCTTGACTTCTTTTTCCTTTTTCTTGGAATCAGCCATAATATTCTCCTATCTGTGCTGAATTACTTTGTCTCTTTATGTAAAGTGTGACGCTTACAGAATCTGCAATACTTCTTTGTTTCCATACGATCGGGATGGTTCTTCTTTTCCTTTGTTGTATTGTAGTTTCTCTGCTTACATTCTGTACAAGCTAATGTGATTCTGGTACGCATAAATTTGTCCTCCGCGCATAAAATAATTCTTAGTTAAAAACGCAATAAAAAAAGAGCCAACAGCTCTCTGCCTGACTAATATAGCATGCATGAGCTATTTAGTCAACAGAGATTTTAAAGTTTTTGTAAATACATTTTTCAAAGAATACTTAAATTCAATATCATGTTTTCCTTCGGGAACCACTATGGCCGAAAGTCCGAAGTCAACTTTTACTAGTTCCGTTTCCACACCATCAACGTAAGCCGTGAAACCGTTGTCATAAGGAACAGAGAAGAACAACAGATTTTCACGCTCCATATCTATATCTGCCGTGAAGCCTGTTTTTGATATAACAAAGTTTCCGCACGCATGCTCGCGCTTGTCGTCACACTCACGAATGAATACCGACAACGGTATGGAATCCACCTTTCCCATTTCCGTTTTTGTAAAATAATATCCGTATTTCTCTGCGGTTTCTTCATCCAGGATAAGTGCCTTCATTAATATCTTATCTTTTGTCGCCGCCGAATTGTCACAGTTTAAATAGTCTTCTTCATCTATGTATTCGTTAAATGTAAATCCCATAGGAACAAAGTAGTCGTTTTCATATATATCAAATCCGTTTGAAGCTCCTGCCAGAGTAAAATAGGAAAGGGTATTTACATCCTCAACGCGGCCGATATGTTCAATCGGAATTGCTTTCTCCACAAGATAATATCTGCTCGAAAGAAGTGTTCGGGCTCCCACCCTTGTAACACCAAGCTTTGATGTTACTTTTCTGTTAAGTCCGAGTCCGGCGTAGAAGTCAATCGTTGACGAAGGAATCGTACTTATAAAGGAAGTAATGCTTGAACGATTCCAAATCATTGGATAATTGTAAACATCCTCTTCCGTCTCTATTCTGTAGAAGCCCTCTTCGACCGGAAATGATATTTCCTGTCCGCCCTTTATTCCCTGCGATATAAACGAGTTCTTCCTGTCGGATTCAATAAGTGCAGCCCCTTCTATCAGCATAACGGCGCATGTCACCAAACAAGCCGACACGGTTACAATCTTCAAAAACAGAAAACTCCGTATTTTATCAAACACAAAGAATACAAGAACAAAAAGAATAACAACCATCAATGCACTGAAAATCAGCTCGCACATTAATTGCTCGGGATTCTTAAGGTTGCCGAGAATTGTCTTCTCGCCTTCCGAATCATTTGCCGGCAAAACTGCTGCCACCGAAAAAAACAGCACACACGCAGCGACTGCAATATTACCTTGCGCCAAAGGTTTTCTGACTCCCTCATCCTCCGGAATTCTTTCAACCACCTTCGCAGTCATTAAACTCATTATCAAAATCGGCATGAAATACCATCTTGCATAATATTCCGAATTAAGTGCCGAAAACAGTGCATTCAATAACGGAAATGCTGCAAAAATCATGCAGACCACCATCGTACGCTTCGGCCACATATCCTCGTGCAGGCTTTCCTCTTTCTTCTTATATAAAAGGAAGTATGCCACCACCGCCGAGATTGAAAACAGCGGAATATAGGCTCCAAGTCCGGAAACCCGCGAATATGATTGATTGAACATGGAATTAAGTCCGGAAATATCCGGAAGAAGAACAACATTCTTAATAATTCCAAGCAACATCGTAGGCTCAGAGTACGAAAGGAGATCGTAGCCCATCAGTGTATTGGACAGTCTTGAGTTGCTGACAGTATACGAAACGGCCGGAACCACATACCAGAGTGAGAGAAGAACGCCTGCCCCTCCACACAAAATCGATCTGACAGCACGCTTGATACCACCATACTTTGTAAAGAAATATATGATAACAAAAACAACCTCACCAACAAAGAAATAGTAGTTGAGAATTGCCATAAATGCTGTCATTAATGTGAACGCAACGTATTTCTTTTTCTCCATCAGTCTGTCAAAAAGAAGGAGCCATAACGGAAAGAATGCCAATACGTCGTGAAAATGATTATAAACAAGAACCACACCCGAATATCCCGAGAATGCGTAAAGAAGTGCTCCGATAAAAGCTCCGTCGCGTGTCTTTGTATGCTTTTCAAGATAGCAATATGCACTAAGTGCCATAATTCCATATTTTAAAGCATTGATCCAGGGAATCAGATATGGCACTGCTTCACTCGGAAAGGGAATTGTAAGCCAAAAAAACGGGCTCCCCAAAATATAGAAAGAATAACATCCGATTACACTTCCTCCGATATCGGTTGTCCAGTCGTACAACAGATTGCCGCTTCTGATGAGGTCATGAAGATGCATGTAAAACGGAATTTGCTGAACATTAAAATCCCCATAATAAACCCAAATGCCACCTGTTTGAAAAAGTGCCGCTCCGACAACCACTCCGAATATTAAAAATGCGGTCAAAAAAACTTTCGCTTTGTTCTTCATTAAGATTCTCCATCGTACCCAAAAAGTCCTGAGCATATTATTCTTATTATATCAGACAATAGTCTTTTGCCAACATGTGTGGTAGTATGTTTTCCATGAAAAAGAAATATGTTGTTTTAAAATTTATACCGATGCTTTTGATAATGATTGCTATTTTTTACTTTTCATCACAGCATGCGGAAGAATCAACGCAATTAAGTGATTCCGTGATAAATACAATCAGTGAGTCAAAACTTTCAACGCTTCTTTATAAATTAAGCGGAGGAAACCCGGGTCTGGCCACCCTGCTTGTAAGAAAAGGGGCTCATTTCAGCGAATATGCTCTCCTGGGCTGGTTTGCACTTTACGCAATCAAAGCAATCGTAACAAGAAAATGGGCTGCATGTATTTTTGCCGAAAGTCTCGTTATCTTCTACGCCATTTCCGACGAAATACATCAGTTTTTTGTTCCCGGACGTTCTTCTTCACCTGTTGATGTATGTATAGATGCAGCCGGTGCGCTGGCCGGAATATGGTTGTTTATGCTCGGTGCAATCGTTACCGATTATATTCGCATTAAAGTAAACAATAAAAAGAGTTTAAAAAAGTAAGGTTAAAATGAAACAGACAACAAAAAAAATCGCAATATTATTACTTATATCATCTATGTTGCTTCAGGTTGCGGGATGCGGACTAAACTCATTCCCGGCTATGGATTCCTCCGACGAAATTAGCGAAAACATTCCGGATGAAAGCACCCCTGAAGAAATTGCCCTGGAAAAAAGTGCTGCCGAAGTTGATGCCACATTGGAAAACCTGACAAAGGATTCTTCATATGCTAACGCCGAATCAGCGGAACGAGCCGAAAAAGCACTTGAGGCCTTATCCGAACTCGCAAATAACAATCCCGAATCAGGGGAGGCTTATGTAGACGCCGGCACCATCGACTACAACGAGGAACTTCAGCAAATTACATTCGAAGATGCCGAAGGCACTCTCTGTATATGGCCGCTGGAAGATGAAAAAGAAACCGAGCTTGCTTACGTTCATGCCCCGGGCGCTGCCAATGACTTTTCTTCGCTACTCTCTGCAAACGAAGAAGACGTTGAAGCCATGTTTTCCCGGGATTTGTCTTCACAGACAAAAACAAACAATTCCAAGACAAAAATCTTATTTGTCACCGCCTTCTACGATGAAACAGACAAAAGTATCGGACTGATGGAGGAAGTGAAAAATTCACTCAATTCCTGCGGTGTGAATGCAGATATCACTGTCATTGCTGCCGATCTCGTAAAATTACGAACTGCCCTCAGTAAAGAAAAATATTCACTCATCAACATTTTGTGCCATGGTATGAAAACCAGGGTAAACGGAAACCAGACCTGTGTAATACGTGTTCAGGGGACCTGTGACGATTACGCAAACAACAGCAAATTGAAAGCAGACAAAAAAGCCAAACGTGTCATTAAAGTGTGTCTTGTTGACAAATATTATCTTACCGGTGATTTCTTTTCTTATTACTACAGCAACAACAAACTCGACAACTCAATTATTCATCTGAGCAGTTGCAGCGGAATGGGATACTTTAACTATGATACCGGAAAGGGTTCCGATTTCTTCGAGCTCAGCAACGGACTGCTTGCCGCAGGAGCCAAGGCAGTGGTCGGACACATAAATGATGTTCTTCTTTATTATGATATTTCAGAATTATATATCGAAATCGCAGCCCTATCCGCCGGTTATAATATATTCGACTCACTGTTTTATGCATACCATTTCTGGGGAACATCCGATTACGTTTTTTACTGTCAGGAAATCGATTCGTCCGGAAAAAAATATAGAGAAGAAAATAACGGAAGAGATGCTACTACAGAAATTCGCGGAAGCCAAAAAGCTTCCTTCGACGGTGAGAAAGACAATATTACTTTCAAAACGTCCGGACAATCCTCAAAAAGTGAAGTAGACAGTATACACATAGCAATGTCAAATAGCGATATTGATTTCGAAGATGGTGATTTCTATGTTGAAGCAGTCGAATTGTATGACAGATTTTCATATCACGAGACCGATGACGGTTATTATTTTACTGACGAGTCAAACGATACAGTCCTTACCGTAACATATCTTTCAGCAAGGACCGAGGCCGATGTAGTTGTTTTGAAACCCATCGGGGACTTCCAAATTATTGCAAACAGCGGTCCCAGCAATGCTATAACAGAAGTGGATTTAGCCGCATATGTAACTTACAAAAACGGCGATGTAGAGGTTATAGATTTAAAAAACGGGCATCTATTCAGGGGCGAAACCGGGTTCTGGTATTATTCGATTGCCCTTTTGGAAGATGGTGAATATGTAGAATTCGGAGAATAATCAAATCGATTTCACCGTAGTGAATTTTTAGACGAAAATTAAATACAAAGCAAAAATCCCGGGACATATATCGTGTCTCGGGATTTTAGCAATAACTGCTGAACATCATTCCTGTATATGCGCTGGTCACATAAGGTGTTGCATAATTATGACCCGGATTTTTGTACGCCACCACGGTACGCTCCGCGTAATTCATGGGATTCAGACTCACTTCGTTTGTTTTTCTGACCATTGAACCAGCAAATGCCTTGAGTGCACCGAAGTTTTCTTTCAGGTCTCCGGATGCAGTCGCATTCAAAAGTTTCTCTTTATCAAGAGAAATACGCCCATCGTCTTCAACCGAAATTCCAATTCCGCCAAGTTCATCGGAATAAACCATTGCAAGATTCTTCATCTCACGAACCAGTCTGTCGCTCTTTGGATGAACTTCTTTGTATGCATCCGCTTTGTCAACAAATGCATTGTAAGCATTTATAAACTCTCCGATGTTTTCCGAAAGAGAATCAACGTCGGTGGTAAGGCTTATGTTGGTGCTGTCTTCTTCCGAAGCGCTTATTCCTTTTAAGTGAATTTCATACTGTTTTTCAACCGTAAAAATATTGCCGGAAGCACTGCGGGTCTCACCGTTGATTGTGAATTCAGCATTGGAAGATTCATTTTGAATATTATCGATTCCAAAGTATGCTACAGATCCCGACTGCTTACTTGTATTCTCATCGGATACAGTAAACATGTGAGCACCATTTCTCGGAACACCCGTATTATCAGACACAATCTTTAATGCACTGTTTCCCTGACCGTCCTCCATAACTTCCGCATTAAGACCGATGTTGGCATTTGAAATCAAGCGAGCCAGCTTCTTTTGTATATCTATATTGGTATCGCCTTCAGATACGTTGTACTGGAATTCATAATTCAGACCACTGATACCTATATCAAACGAATAAAGATCCTCCGGCAATCCTTTAGCACCTGATGAAAGCATTTTTCCCATATTCGTCTGAGGAGATGCAAGCCTTGATACCGAAAGACTAAACTCCGGTGCCGAAGCCTCTCCGTCATTTGCCCCGATATAAATTGCTTCCGCAATATCGCCGTTCGATGAATTCGCGGTTTTTCTGTTAAGCATCTCATCTTCTTCCAAACCGCCGAGTGATGCAATCGTATTCTTGAATGATCTTGCATTTTCTTTTAAGCCGACAGCAAATTCCTTCGTCGACTGGGAACGGTCCACGATATAAAGAGGGTCTTCTGTATTTAATTTGACAATGGAATTGTAAATACTTCTGAGCTCACTTTTTTTGTGAGTATCGAACTTTGTATCCGTCTTAGGCGCATACGTAGTGAGATAGTAATTATAGATGTTGTTTACAACAGCTTCATTTGCCATAAGCCCCTCCTTTCTTCCGTGATTGGTGCGTCAGAATCCGTTCTGACCGGCTCGGCCGTGTATAGAATATAGGTACAATATCATACATTAAACCTATTATTAATTAGAACATAGCACTTAATTCGAAGTCATGCAAGGGGTTTTATAGCATTTTTCCTATTTTTTCTTAATTATATATGATTTTTCTGCAGAATAAACACACTTTCGCTCAAACCGCCAAATTAATAGCGTTTTTCTGTATTCAGTCACAAAAAACAGAAACATAACACTGAAACTCTCATTTTTGCTCTATAGCCTCGGGAACTCCCCGCCGATATAATATATACTAAGTAGTTCGGAGACTCTACACATGAATAAACTTTTTGATGCCATAATAGTAATAACACCTGCCGATTATCTCAGGGTACGTTCCAATCTTCCACGGATGATATCGAATCTTCCTTCAAACAAAATAATCTTCATTGGAAGTCACGAAGTAGGAGAGCTCGTTGCAGAGGAAAACCTTCCGTCAAAAATAGGTTTTCTTGATGAAAACGATATAATTCCTTTTGATGATGTTGCTGATATAATGAAATCCATATTATCAAGAGATTCCATTCCACGCGGAGTAGTCGGCTGGTACTATCAGCAATTTTTAAAAATGGCTTACTCTTTCCACTCCCAAAATGAATACTATTTGTCCTGGGACGGAGATACCGTTCCATGTAAGCCGTTTTCCATGTTCGATGATATTACCGAAAAACCGTATTTCGATATGAAATATGAATATCACGAAGAATATTTCAATACCATTGCCACCCTCTTCCCCGGAATGAACAAAGCATTGAAGAAATCTTTCATTTCCGAACATATGCTTTTTAACAAAAATCTTATGAAAGAGATGATAGGGGCAATCCTTTGCAATGAATCTATTCCCGGTGAATCATTTTATGAAAAAATACTCCGTGCCATCAGAAAAGACCGGCTAATTTCAAACAGCTTCTCTGAATTTGAAACATACGGAACATATGTCGCATACAAGCACACAACAGACTACAGACTTAAAAACTGGCATTCCATCAGGTATGGTTCCATATATTTCATTCCCGAAGAAATGAATGATGATGACTACCGGTGGCTTGCGGAGGATTTTGATGCAGTTTCCTTTGAAAAAAATCAGGATTACAATCCTGCCATGAATGAATTTTTCACAAATCCCCAATACCGCAGCAAGCTGACTGCAAGACAGATTATTGAGGCTATCCAGGACTCTTCCGAAGGTCTTCGTGAAGAGTGGGATGATTAGTCGGAAGGAATATATGAATACCGTAGCAATTTTAGAAGAAGTATATAATAAAATAAATGAGAATCCGCGAATTCTCGCTCTCATCCCGACAGACGACATTGCAGCTTATGTTCTGGGATCACTTTACACCGTTAAGTCAGTTTACAGTCCCGAACAGTATCAGCAGACAATGAATCTTTTCACCGAGGAGTTGTCCGCACTCTCAGAGGCCGCCAACTCCTCGGATTACGACTCCTTTCTAAGCAGTTTGGAGTTTATTATTTATAGTTTGAAGATTCTGCCCGCCTCTGATTATCTTGGCTCCTATATAGAAGAAGCAAATTTCAACAAAGCATATCGCCTTCACTCAAGAAATAATTCACTGGTAGCCATCGGCGATTCTCATGTCAATTTCTTCAGCGGAAATAATGACCTTGTTTATCTTCCTATCGGAAACGGAATTAACGTTTGTCCCAATTCCACCGATTACAATGTTACAGCCCTTCATGTCGGTCCGTGCCTTGCATACAATGTAGGCAAGCCGGACTCCTCGCAGAATTTCAAAAACAAAATGGATTACCTGGTAAAAGAATTTATTGTCCCCGGAAGTTCTCTCCTTTTTGTTCTGGGTGAGATAGACATACGTGTCCATGTTAAAAGACAGTCCGAAAAACAGTCAATTGATGCGGAGGCCGTCATCGACGGTATCATCAAGGAATACCGTATGTTTCTATGCAATCTGAAATCCGAGGGTTTCAATATAAATCTGTGGAGTCCCATCGCATCGCAGCCCGACTCGGCTCCCATCGACCCCGCCTTTCCCAGATATGGTTCAGAAGAAGAAAGAAACGGCTACAGTGTTATATTTGCCAACAAATTATCAGAAATGTGTGCTCAGGAAGGGTTCGGTTATTTTTCACTGCTTGACAAGTTACTTGACGGTACAAAAACACGTCAGGAATATTACTCGTCCGACAAAGTACATCTCAGTTCAAAACTGTTACCCGATGCAATCGGTATGCTTAATGAAAAAGGATTAGCCAAATAGCTAATCCGTTTTTGTTCTGTCACAAATAAACATATTTATTGATCGTATTTTCTTGTAATAATCCTTTTGAAAGTATTCTTCTTTGTCTACAAAATGGATTTGCCTGCAATTAAGAAGATTATAAGACAGGCCGTCCGTAAGTGTTTCCAGTTCAAATCCCGCCAAATTGTACGTCACAAGCAAATCGCAATCCATTGAGCCCACAGTTCTGGTAATCATTTTTCTTTCGGCAGGTGAATCCGAAGGAATAAAAACAATCTCGCATTTTGTTTTTCCAAGGCTGACATCAGCCAATTCCTTATTAATTCGGCAGCCGAAATCCTCCCGTATTGCGTCGATGCATGACCTATAAAAATCCATAACATCCGAAACAACATCATCCGCTCCCGGACATTTGTTAATTTCATTATAGCTTACAACCGCGATTTTCATCCAAATACAATCCCCATTATAGAATCTATTTTTGAGTCATAATCAAAGCATTCTACTACTTTGTTGTGTCCGTTGATTCCAATCTGCTTTCTTATTTCATCATTGTTCAGATAATATTCAGCCTTATCGAATGCATCCTCAATGTCCGAATACATTATAACGTCCTCGCCATCGACAAAATATTCCGCCAGTTCCGGCTGATAGTTCGAAAAAAGAACCCCGCCGACTCCCATAACATCCAGCGCCCGTAACGGAATACCACTGGTTATGCTCCGTAAAGTAGGACAAAGATTAAGTTTCGAATATCTGAAAACAGCATTCATATCACTATAGTATTTAACAGGACTATGCTTTTTGACCTTATCGGACACTTCGTCTGCATCATAAGAATAAAGGTGGGTATCATACAGATTTGACAATTCATTAAGAAGAAAAACTCTCTCAACGTGAGTCATCTGATTTGCTATGGCATAAGCCAAGCCTCTCTTATTTATTTTAACGTCATGCTTACCGTATTTCTTATTTGCGGAGTTTATCATATCTATGATTTCGTCATTTATACCGCTCTCAATAATATTTGCACCATATACCTGAAGCTGTGCCTGAAATACGCCTTCGACATAGCCTTTTACGTAATCATCCGAAAAATAAAGCAAAGCCTCAAGCGGTGCCTCATAAAGAGACCCCACAAAAGATATATCTGCCGAATACTTTGCTTTCTTTTCATCGGCAAATACAAGCTTATCAAGTCTTTTCGTATTTACGGCCAAGGGCATATGATAAATTCTGTCATGTCCGTTCTTTTTATACTTTTTAGCCTCTTCTCTGTCAAAGAGGAAAATAAAATTTGTATCAAAATCAAAATATTCCTCAAATCCGTTTTCAAGGGGCGAATCATAACTCCATGAAATATAGGGTATGCCCTTATTTTGACATTCAACAGCAATAACAGGAAAAAAATTAACGCTAAATACACAGTCGTATTTTTTTCTGGTCAATTGTCTTAAAAGTCTCTCCGAAAAATATTCATCACGATATTTGTCCGAAAAAGAATAGTAAAAAGTTTCTGTTTCAAATCCCTTTTTTTCAAAACATTCAACTATATCTCTGTATGTGTAGCTCCCCATATCGCAAAACAAAATATTCATATCACATTATTCCTCAAAAATAGCCTTGCCCAGTTCCTGCATATATTTGTTGCAGCTCAGTCTTGTATGTTTAACCACAATTTCAAACGCTGCTGAATTAATCTGATATTTCCGGACCACGTCGGTTACTGCAGACATATTGTCCTTAGCACCCAGAAATTCTACTCGTCTGAGAGCAAATTTCAATTCATCAAACACTTCGTTCATCTTATCCCACGAATCATATTTACCGATAAAGGAGTGCTCAGTTCCTTCTTGCTTCTCTGCCCTGAATATTTCCAGATATACCTGCATACGCCTGATATTTGTATGAACAACGTTCTGCGATTCAGCAATCGCCTTATCAATTTGCATTAGTTGGTCCATATCATTGTCCGCCAGACATTTCAGTTCCAGCTGAAACATATTTTCAAAGAGTTTGCCTTCTTCTTCATAAGTAGTAGGGACAAATTCATCAAAATATTCCTTATACTCTCTCATTACAGGTTCACGGCCCGCATCATAATTCCCTAACTTGGAGCTTCCGCAATCATGAAATGTATATGTCTTGTCACCACACAATACACCGATCAGATATCCTTTCGAAAGAAACTCAAGACTCTGAGTGACATCATAAAAATCCCAGCCGATATTTAAATCAGCGCGCCAGGGCAAATCATATTGTGTAGCCATGAGCATGCCGTCTATCATGCTCATATCGCTTCGGCACAGCCGCTTTTCATTGTTTTTCAAATCTATTTCTATACTCCAACTGGCATTATTGGCATATGTGCAGCCTCTGTTCCACTTGTTCCAGGCAATCGCATCCGTTGGCATAGTCTCCGTGCCGATTGCTCCAATCATTCCTATTTTGCTGTCCTGTGAAAAAGCAGCAAGCAAATCAATAAGATAATCCGGATTAACAAAAAAAACATCCTGATGTATATAAATTTTATATTTAGCGTCGGAAATATGCATGGCGCTATCGTATGCCTGAACCATACTTCCGGCTCCTCTGATCGGCATAACACTAAGTTCATATCCGTCAGGAATAATAAGTTTGTTAATATACCACATGCATTCTTCGTACATTTTCTCGTTGTTTACGCACATGATAATTTCAATTTTTTTCTCATTTATTTTTTTAGCATACTTATCCAGAAACTTCTTTCTGTACTTGTTGTAATTCCACATGGTGAGATACATCCCATCATCATGAACAGCCCACGGAACCTTCTGCACCGGCACTACCACTCTGAATCCGGCCTGCTTAAATCGTGTACACTGAGTCGCATCATAGAAATCCCAGCCGTCAAATTCTTCATCCCACAATATATCCCTGCTTGTTGCCAGAAGAAGACCGTCAGCAACGCTTACATCTGTAAAACCTTCCTTTATATCGTATCTGTAGTCTGAGAAGTCAGCATCAATATATCCTTCTTTGGCACCGTACATCGGAACACTTCCAACGCGGGTTTCATACCACATCACACCGGATTCCGCCATTTTAGGGTAACCTACCATACCAATCAGCCCTATTTTTTCATCCGAAGAAAAGATATCGATGATATCCTGCAAAAAATGTCTGTTAATAATAAATGTATCCTGATGCATATACACCTTGTATTTTGCATCGGTATTTCTCATTCCCTCATTGTACCCCGACGTCATAGATGTCGCTTCCGTTATTGTAAGCAAATCTATTGTGTACCCCACAGGAACAATAAGTCTGTTGATATATTCAATGCACTCACCAAGATAGAGATCGTTGTTCGTACACACGATAAAGCAAATCTTTTTATTATCCATTTTACTCTCTCTCCATTTCCTTAATGAGTTGTTTAACTTCAGCCGAAGGATTATCAATGTTGTTTAGGATGTCAATTGCTGAATCACTGTAGCCATATTGATAATAAATCCGGGCCAGTTCTGTCATATATTTTTCACATTTATACTTCTCGGTAATAAGTGTGAGCCATTCTATCTTTGAATTGATATTTATGGATTCCGAGTATCTGCTATACAGGGCTGTGATAATATTTTTTCGCTGCTCAAAATATTCTTTCTCCAAAATAATCATCAACGCTTCAGGCGTGATAAAGGGTTCAGCTAAAAAAGCATATGCAGCTTCTGCAAATTCGTCTGCAGGGGCCTGTTCGATTCGTCTCAGCATAAAGATTGCATATATATATCTGTCGTAGAGTTCTCCGAAAGAAGACAGTCCGGTGAAAAACAGTGAAGAATCATGATATTTTATTTCTTCCGAATATATACTGAGAAGATTGCAGACTCGGGCCATTTCCGCCGACATAATAAAATGTTTGTCCGACATTTTATCCATAAGATTAAGTACAGGCGCAATCTCTCCCGAAGCCAGAAAACGAGTAATTGTATCCTCTGTCTCCCTAAGAAGATTTTTGTTAAATTCTGCTCGTTCTGCTATCAAATTAAACTTTATATCAATATTTTCCATATACATCCCCAATCTATCCAGAGTATCACAATATATATCGGCATAATCTTTCAAAACCACAACTACTATGATATTATTTTCTTGCGAGGTGAGTCTAAAATGAAGGTACTTTTTTATAAATACGGCAGTATATGCGAACCGGATATTGACGAGCAGTTTAAATCTTTTGGCATTGATGTTACTTCCATCGATGTCGAAATTAAAAATAAAAAAATAACTTCAGCAGAAAGAGTCACATTTATCGAAAACGAGTTGCAAAAAGATACATACCTTTTTGTATTCAGTATAAACTTTTTCCCGTCTATTTCCGATATTTGCAATATTTTCTCAATTCCATACGTATCATGGACTATTGATTCACCTGTTCTTGAACTGTTTTCTGAATCTGTAAAAAATCCCTGTAATCGAATTTTTTGTTTTGACCGAATTCAGTATACCGAAATATCGCACTATAATCCCGACTGCATCTTTTATCTTCCCCTCGGAACCAATGTATCCCGATGGAACAGGGTACTGTCTTCTCTTTCAAAAGATGATTACAGAAATTACGGTGCCGATATCTCATTTGTCGGAAATCTTTACAACAAAGCAGACTTTACATCCCGAATAGATAAACTTTCACCCTTTTCAAAAGGATATATAGACGGGCTGTATGAATGTCAGAAAAATCTCCAGGGATTCAGTCTCCTTAACAAAGCAGTTCCACCCTCTCTGGTATCCGAGCTGGTTTCTGTTTTCCCCGATAATTTCGATATTTTCAAAAACCCTGTAACAGATTTAGAGTCATTTATCGCAATTCACAGTGTAATCGAATTATATTTTTCCGCAAGAGAAAGAATGGATTATCTCACAGAATTGTCAAAAGCAATGCCGGTTACTCTGTTTACCAGAAGCGATGCTTCCGAACTGGAGTCATTCCGCAATCTCTGCTGTCGTCCCGGAGTCGGTACACATACAGAAATGCCCAAGGTTTTTCATCTCAGTAAAATAAACCTTAATTTCACTATGCCTTCCATTGAGTCCGGTCTTCCACTCAGAATATGGGATATACTTGGTTGCGGCGGTTTTCTTCTTACAAATTATCGTGCCGAGTTGACGGATTATCTTGTTCCCGGAGAAGATTTTGATTACTTCTCAGATATAGACGAATTGAAGGAAAAGTGTTCCTTTTACCTTGCCCATGATGATTTGCGTCAAAAAATAGCTCAAAACGGTTACGAAAAAATATCGTCATTTCACACGTACCAAAACAGATTAATGACGATAATCAAAAATATCATTAGGGAATAAAAATGAAGATACTAAATATTGAATGGAATTCCTACGGTAACAAATACATAGAAGCAGCTTTTAAGAACAACGGGTTCAGTATAGTTTCGTACAAGCTTCCTCCGGACGCAAATATGAAAAATGACGAAGCCGTTTGTTCCGATGTAATCAGGGTGTTAATGGAAAGTAATGCTGATTTTTGTTTTTCTCTCAATTATTTTCCCATTATTGCCATTGCCTGCAAGGTTCTGGGCAAAAAGTATATATCCTGGACCTATGACAGCCCCTACACTTATCTGTATTCAGACACAATTGCTTTCCCGACAAATTATGCATTTATCTTTGATAAATACGAATTTATCAATCTACGGAAAATGGGAATAGATACTGTTTATTATTTGCCCATGGCTGCCCCGACAGATTTTTACGATAAAAAAACAATGACTTCTTCTTTGTTATCCAAATATGATGCTGATGTTGCAATGATAGGCTCTATGTACTCAGAGAAAAAGCATCGTTTATACGATAAATTTGTCGATGCATCCCCATATACCCATGGATATCTCGAGGCACTGATAGAATCACAGAAGTTCCTGTATGGTGCGGATATTATTGAATCTGCACTGAATAAAGACATAATCGATGAGCTCCTTAGTCTTGCACCCATGCGCCTTCCCGAGGACGAACTTCAAACTGCTGCATGGACCTATACAAAATACTTTCTTGACCGTGAAGTCACAAGGAGGGAGCGCCCCCTTTGTTTAGAAGCCCTCAGCCAGGTATGCAAAACAGTTTTGTATACTCACAATGCTACTCCCGGGTTGCCAAATGTTATAAACAGAGGCGTTCTTGATTACTACGACGAAATGCCCTATGCAATGAAGGGTGCAAAAATAAATTTGAACGTTTCACTTCGAAGCATTGTAACGGGAATTCCTCTTCGTGCTATGGATATAATGGGCTGTGGCGGTTTTCTTATGACTAATTTTCAGGAGGATTTTCTCGAATTCTTTATTCCCGATGAGGATTTCGTTTTCTTTGAATCACCGGAGGATCTTAAGGAAAAGTCTCTTTATTATCTTGCACATGATGATATACGGTTAAAAATAGCATCTAACGGCTACCAAAAGGTTAAAGAAAGTCATAATTACAATATAAGAATAAAAGAAATGTTTGATATTATCGGAGAATAAAATGAATTATTCAAAAACAAAAGTGATATATTATAACAGCCCCGAAATCGTAAGGGATGATATTCTGTGGGGATTAATCGAACTCGGAATAAAAGTCGACGGTTCCGATATAAAAGCAGACATAAACTATATATCGGAAGAACAAGTCGAAGCTATATCTCTTGAAGTTTCAAAATATGACTATGCCATAACTCAGGACTTCAGTGTAAATGTCGCCGAGGCCTGTCATCGCACAGGAACACCCTATATTTCATGGATATACGACTCTCCCCAGATTGCTCTGTTCACGGACTATGCTCTTTATTCTGAAAATTATGTATTTTGTTTTGATAAAATGCTTATCAAACGTCTCGAAGAATACGGGCTTAAACACATTTATTACCAGCCCCTTGCTGCAAACATACGAAAGCTTGATTCCATAAAAACAAATGCATCGCTTATCTCAAAATATTCTGCAGATGTATCTTTTGTAGGACAGATGTATCGAACAAAGCCGCTGAATAAACTTTTTAGCAAAATGACATCTTCTGAAATCGATTCATTTATTTCGCTTTGCGGAAATCTCTGCTTCAGCTGGACAGCAGAAGACCCTATTTTTAATTCTGTCGTTTATGAAACCTCCTCTTTTTTGCAAAAATATATACCCGAAAAAGATTATGATATTTTCCATATGGCACCCAGCTACTCCGGCGTGGCACTGTTTGTCTGTCCATTCGTAACGCAATTTGAAAGGTCCGAAATAATATATGATGCTGCAAATCTTTGCAATACAGTAATTTATACACGTGATTCGGATGTAGAATACATAAAAGAATATGCCGGTTGCGAGGCACATCCTCCTATAAAGGGTGATATTCCTTTTATCGTTTATAAAAGTTCCTCTTTAAATCTGAATGTTACTTTACGTTCCATTGAAACCGGAGTTCCTCAAAGAATTTTTGACATAACGGGCAGCCACGGCGCGGTTATTACAAATTATCAGAAAGAAATTGAAGACCTCTTTGAACCGGATTCAGATATAATTGTCTTTCATTCACGCGAGGAATTTACCGAAAAAACAAGATTCTATCTCGATCACCCTTCTGAGTTGCAACGCATAAAAGATAATGGCTACAAACATACAAAAGCGGAATATAATTATTCCGCTTCACTGAACAAAATTTTCAATTGTGTATAACAAGGCATGTCGTATACGACATGCCAGCGCCGCTCCCCCGCGCTGATAACGACATAATACCTATGCAAAAGCGTGCGCATCCACAGCGGAGCGTTTTTATTCAGTAGGAAATTCAGAAGAATTTCCTACTAAATAAAAAAAGGATTTGATGCCAAGGCATCAAATCCTTCAGACTGTAGACAAAGTGATGCCGGAAACGATGTTTCCGGCACCTTTTTTGCTTTTATTTATCTTTTTTCTTCGAAATCAAAAGAAAAAGCCTATTTCTAGGCCATTCTTTCTTCCCATCTTTGCTGTATTCCAGCTAA
>JAZRYK010000057.1:0-10223 GCA_045600725.1 Lachnospiraceae bacterium | reverse complement strand
TTAACAAAAGACATAGGTATCACCTCAAAATATCATACTTATATTTTATCATAAGTTCCTATGTTTCAGTTCATCGTGTTAAGTTTTCAAGGTACAAATTTATATCAAAGGTTAATAACCTTTTGACACCCTAATCCTATTGAATAAAAAACGCTCCGCGTGGATGCACACCTCGCAGAGATGAAATTAATGCTAAAGCATACCGTTCGGGGTGAGTGTGTGCAGACACACACTTTGTTCTGCGACAAATATTAAAAAAGAAGAAAAAAGCACCGCCGTTCATTGACTTTATTATTTAAAATCTTTAAACTTCTTATGTTGGTTTTGAATCACTGATTTTATGGAGAAATATTATATGAAGAGATACGGAAAGTACATTAAACCATATCTTTCGGCTTTCATAATGGGACCGATATTAATGATTGTCGAAGTTCTCGGAGAAGTTATTCTTCCCAAATTATATGCGCAGATAGTTAACTATATTAACGCTTTTAACGGATATAAGCTCAGTTTGGATGCGGGACTTATTTCGGAACTGCCTAAAGGCTACGAGACCGGTGACGTTACCGCAGCAATAGTAAAATATGGTTTTCTGATGATTTTGACCGCTGTTCTTATGGCTGTCGGAGGTGTCGGCGGAACATATTTTGGTGCTAAGGCGTGTATCAATTTTGCGGCAGATATGCGTAGAGATGCTTTTGAAAATGTTCAGAAATTTTCATTTAACAATATTGATAATTTCAGTACCGGATCACTTGTTACCAGACTTACAAACGACATTACACAGGTAATGAACTTTGTAAATATGCTTTTGAGGATGGCCCTGCGCGCTCCGGGAATGCTTGTCGGTGCCGTAATTATGGCATTTATTATGAATCCCCAGCTTGCGCTGATCGTAGTTGTTGCAATGCCCATTCTTTTGGGTGCAATTGTTGTTGTTATCAGAATTGCATTCCCTAAGTTTGAGGCTTTGCAGACAAAAATCGATAAGTTGAATTCCGTTACACGTGAAATGGTTACAAATGTACGTGTAATTAAATCTTTCGTGAGAGAAGATTTTGAACATGACAAGTTCAACGATGCAAATGAGGAACTTAAAAATACTTCTTTAAGTGCTTTCAAAATAATGATAGTTACATTTCCTCTGATGTCACTGTTTATGAATACTACCGTTATGGCTGTCGTATGGTTTGGAGGAAATCAGATTGTTGTCGGCCGTATGGAGGTGGGGGATTTAACAGCGTTTATTACGTATGTTACACAGATTTTGATGTCTCTTATGATGTCTTCGTTCATTATTCTTCAGAGTTCTCGTGCGATTGCATCCGCAAAGAGAATTAACGAAGTCCTTGACTGTAAGACTGATATTGATGATTCGAATGCTGCCTTCCCCGAAAAAGAGGTTGAAAGCGGAGCTGTGGAATTTAAGGATGTCTCATTCAGATATTACAAGAACACCGGTGAACCGGTTCTCGATCATGTCGACATTAAAATTGAATCGGGTGAGACTGTTGGTATTATAGGTTCAACCGGTTCGGGAAAGACAAGTCTTGTTCAGATGATTCCGAGACTTTACGATGTGGATGAAGGTGCTGTTCTTGTCGATGGTGTTGATGTTAAGGACTACAATCTTACAAAACTTCGTGACGGAGTTTCGATGGTACTTCAGAAAAACCTTCTTTTCTCGGGTTCTATTATGGAGAACTTAAAATGGGGGGATGAAGAAGCCACGGAAGAAGAAGTAAGAGAGGCGGCCAGACTTGCACAGGCTGACGGATTTGTTTCTTCTTTCAAGGAAGGCTATGAAATGGATCTTGGACAGGGTGGCGTAAATGTGTCAGGCGGCCAGAAACAGAGACTTTGTATCGCCCGTGCAATGCTTAAAAAGCCCAAGATTCTTATCCTTGATGACTCTACAAGCGCGGTTGACACTGCAACAGAGCGTTTCATTAGAGAAAATCTCAAAACTTATATGCCGGAAACTACAAAGATTATTATCGCACAGAGAATTTCTTCCGTTATTGAAGCTGATAAGATAGTTGTTCTTGATGACGGTAAGGTAGTAGGTCTCGGAAAACATGATGAGTTAATGGAATCCTGTGTGGCATACCAGGAAATCTATTATTCTCAGATGGACAAAAAGGAGGTGCAGTAATATGAATGAAGCAACACGTGCACGCCTTGAATTAAAATATAAGAAGAAAGCGGAAGCTTTTGCAAAAGAAGTTGAAAAAAACGGAGCAGCAAAAGGCCAAGGCGGTGGTAGAAGAGGCAGAATGGGCGGAAAGCCCAAAAATGCAAAGGGTACTTTGTTAAGACTTTTAGGCTATCTTAAAGTAGATGTATGGATGTTACCTATTGTTGCATTTATGGTTATTCTTTATTCGGGTGCCAGCCTCGGAGGCTCATATGTACTGAGACCTGTCATCAACAATCTGACAGAGGCGAATATTCCGGCAGAAGACAAAATCAGGACTTTGTTACTGGGCCTTGCAGCAATGGCGGTTATTTACGGCATTAGTATTATAGCTCAGTATATTCAGTCACGAATGATGATAGGAATAGCTCAGAAGGCACTGGCACGACTCAGAGACGATTTGTGCAGAAAAGTCAACAGTCTGCCCCTCAGATATTTTGACTCAAATAATACCGGCGATATTATGTCACGCTTTTCCAATGACGTTGATGCTATTGGTAACATGCTTGGAAATACTATGGTTTCAATGGTATCCGGAGCAATTACTCTTGTCGGAACCCTGGCACTTATGTTTTATACTAACTGGATTCTTACATTGATTACTGTGTTTATGACTCCGTTGTTTATTATGACGGTTATGTTTATTGCTAAACGAAGCAGCAAATATTATAAAGCACAGCAGGCAGCTCTCGGTGCGCTTAACGGTTACATAGAAGAAACAATTTCAGGTCAGAAGGTTGTTAAGGTATTCAACCACGAGGACGAAGCAGTAGACGAGTTTGACTATCTGAATACTGATTACAGAACAAAACAGCTCAAGGCTCAGTTCTTTGGTGGAATAATGTGGCCGGTTATGGGTAACCTGAGCCAGGTTTCTTATTCATTAACAGCAATGATCGGTGGTATTCTCTGCGTAGCGAGAGGCTTTGACATTGGTGGCCTTTCAATCTTTGTTAATTACTCCAGACAGTTTTCACGTCCGATTAACGAACTTTCGGGCCAGATTAACGAAGTTTTCTCTGCACTTGCAGGTGCTGAACGAGTATTTAATATTATGGATATGGCCCCTGAACTTCCCGATTCAGAGGATGCGGTTGCCCCTGAAACACTTCGGGGAGAAATTGCACTTGAAAATGTTACATTCGGCTACGTTGGAGGACAGACAATACTTAAGAATGTTTCATTCTATGCAAAACCGGGCCAGAAGATTGCCCTTGTAGGCTCAACCGGTGCAGGAAAAACAACCATAACCAATCTTATTACCAGATTCTACGATATTGATGAAGGAAGCATTACTGTAGACGGCATTGATATACGAAAGCTTGAAAGAGACTATTTGAGAAAGAATATTGCAATGGTTCTTCAGGATACGCATTTGTTTAGCGGAACAGTTCGTGAGAACATCCGATACGGACGACTTGATGCTACGGATGAAGAAGTTGAAGCAGCAGCAAAGCTTGCAAGTGCTCACAGCTTTATCATGAGACTTGAAAATGGTTACGATACCATGCTTGAAGGAGACGGAGCTAATCTTTCACAAGGACAGAGACAGCTTCTTAATATCGCCCGTGCAGCGGTTTCAAAGGCACCGATTCTTATTCTTGATGAGGCAACAAGCTCTGTTGATACCAGAACGGAACGCCATATCGAGCACGGAATGGACAGACTTATGAAAGAACGAACAACAATTGTTATTGCGCACAGACTTTCGACGGTTCGAAATGCTAATGCGATTATTGTTCTTGAACACGGCCAGATTATTGAGCGTGGTGATCACGATGAACTTCTCAAACTTGGCGGAAGATATTACGAGCTTTATACCGGAAAAACCGAACTTGAATAATTTATATTTCCCCTGCAGTTTTTGCTGCGGGGGATTTTTGGAGAATAGCAAATGAAAGCATTAATAGCGATGAGCGGCGGGGTGGATTCGTCCGTTGCGGCAAAAATAATGGTTGATGAGGGATATGAGTGTATTGGCTGCACTATGAAACTTCACGACAATCAGTCTGAGAGTGACAGGGAAACAAAAACCTGTTGTTCTTTGAATGATGTTGAGGATGCAAGAAGCGTTGCCATGCGTCTTGGAATGAAATATTACGTGTTTAATTTTCAGGAAGATTTCAAAGAAAAAATAATAGACAAATTTATACAAAGCTATAAAGAAGGAAAAACTCCGAACCCTTGTATTGATTGTAACCGTTATATGAAATTTGATAAGCTTTTTGAGCGGGGACAGGTGCTTGGATGCGATTATATTGTTACCGGTCATTATGTTCGGATTGAATACAGAGACGGCAAATATCATCTTTTAAAGGCACTTGATGATACAAAGGATCAAAGCTATGTGCTTTATTCCATGAATCAGTATCAGCTTGAACATGCAAAATTTCCTCTTGGTGGGCTTAAGAAAACAGAGACAAGAGCCCTTGCCGAGGAAGGCGGATTTATAAACGCCGACAAGCCTGACAGCCAGGATATTTGCTTTGTTCCCGATGGAGATTATGCTTCCGTTATTGAAAAATATTCCGGAACCAAGGAAAAGCCGGGGAATTTTGTTGATACCGAGGGCAATATCCTTGGAAAGCATAAGGGCATTACCCACTATACAATCGGTCAGAGAAAAGGACTCGGGCTTGCACTTCATACGCCTGTATATGTTCAGAAAATAGATGTGGAAAAAAATGAAGTTGTTCTTGGAACAAATGACGAGCTGTTTAGCTGCGAACTTTCTGCTTCGGATGTGAATTGGATTTCCGGAGAGGTTCCCACAGAGCCAATCAGATGTGCCGCAAAAATCAGATATCGTCATAAGGAGCAGCTTTGCACAGTGACCGCAACCGGCGAAAACACAATCAAAGTAGTTTTTGATGAACCGCAAAGAGCAATCACACCCGGGCAGTCGGTGGTGATGTATCTTGGAGATGAGGTTCTGGGCGGCGGAATCATTGTGTAATTATGCAAGTTGTGATAATGATTTCCGACTAAAGAAAAATATTACATTTTACTGTGAATTAATAGGGTGATTTTGACGGCTTACGGGTGTATGGCATCAAGATTACCCATAAATTTATTCATCGATGCTCGGTAAATGTTAGGGGAATCAAATTTATCTTGAACCTCAATATTTGGTGCTCATTAAATGAGGATGGCATCAAAATTATCACTAACCTTAATATTTGATGCCTAAAAAGAGTCTTTTTAGCACTATCGGCATCAAATCCTTCTCTTTTCCTTAAAATTGATGATGATACTTATCAGCTTAGTATGAATAGGGCATCAATTCTGCAAATTATTCTTTGTTTTGTTTCAGCTACAACCGTGAAGTCTATTTTTTCTCATCAAAATAATGCAAATTTCCATATTTTGTTGCCTGCTTGCATATTGATATACAACAAATGATGATAATGGGCGTCAAATAACTAAAAACAAACTATTTTTGATTCAAAGGAGGAACAACGACGAAAAAATTAATACTTAAACACACAGATTTGTATGAAGAAGCACAGAGAAGATGCGAAGAACTTCTTCAAGTTCAAAAAATGAAAGAATTGGAATTGCAAAAAGCACCACCGGGCAAAATTCATGTTGTAAAAAGCAAGCGCAGGATACAATATTATCTGAGAGAAGACACGAAAGATGTCAGCGGAAGATATATTCCAAAATCCGAGATATCGCAGATAATGACTTATCTGCAAAAATCGTACGATGAAAAAACTTTAAAACTAATTCAAAAAGAAATCAAAATTCTTAATGACTTTCTGATAAAATCAGGCAATATTTCTGAACTTATTAAATCTGCTTATTCCGATAATCCGGAAGAAATCAAATCATTTATTAATCCAATAGACATGTCGGCGGAAGATTTTATTACGCGCTGGAAGGCATATAAATACACAGGAAAAGACATATCCGATATTGGTACCTGCTGAAAAACCAATAACGGGGAATACGTTCGCTCAAAATCAGAACTTACCATTGCAAACACGTTATACGGTTACAAAATACCTTACAGATATGAGTGCCCGCTGCGACTGAAAAGCGGAGCTATAATATATCCGGACTTTACCCTCTTAGATACAAAAAGACTCAGGACAATATATTGGGAGCACAGAGGAATGATGGATGACAGAGAGTATGCCAGGCATGCAGTGGCAAGAACAAAAGAACTTGCAAGAAACGGCATAATATTGGGGAAAAATCTTATTGTTTCAGAGGAAGCAATGAATTGCCCTTTGGGGACGGATGAAATAGAAATGATTATTTTAAACAATATTTTTTAAATCCATGTTTTTAAAACCTTGTTGCATTTTGCTTTTGCAAGTGTTAGTATCTTTCCATGGAAATTGAATATTTAAAAGGCGATGAAAAAGAGGAGTACGTATTGAAAGCCCTCAGAGAGAGTTCGGATGGTGCGAGAACTTGGGTGGCAGATATGGAAGGTAGCTTTGGAGCCGGTTCGGTGAAATAACAGTAGTCGAACACGGGAGATTCCCGTTACAGAATCAGGCTCTGATGGGAGCTGTGAAGGTGTGACGCGTGAGCGTTACATGAACAAAGGTGGTACCGCGTGTAATACGCCCTTTGCGAATTTTAAAGTTCGCAAAGGGTGTTTTTGTTTTACAAATTCCTTGAAACAAAACAGCTCTGCCGGGATGCACGCATTTTTTTGACAGAAAAGCGTTACGAACGGGAAAGCATTCATGCGAACTTAAAAGTGCATAAATGTCATGCACTGCCTGAAAGGAGAAAAAATGAAAAAAGAACTCGAAAAAACCTACAATCCCAAAGGGATGGAAGACAGAATCTACTCAAAATGGCTTGAGAAGAAATACTTCCATGCAGAAGTAGACGAAACAAAGAAACCGTTTACGATTGTTATCCCGCCTCCGAATATCACAGGACAGCTCCACATGGGTCATGCCCTTGATAACACTATGCAGGATATCTTAATCAGATTTAAAAGAATGCAGGGATATAACGCACTTTGGCAGCCGGGCACCGATCACGCTTCAATTGCAACAGAAGTTAAGATTATTGAAAAACTTAAGTCTGAGGGTATTTCAAAAGAAGATCTCGGACGTGAAAAGTTCCTTGAAAGAGCGTGGGACTGGAAGGCCGAATACGGCGGACGTATTATTTCCCAGCTTAAGAAGATGGGTTCTTCATGTGACTGGGACAGAGAACGTTTTACAATGGATGAAGGCTGCAACAAGGCTGTAACGGAAGTTTTCTGCAAGATGCATGAAAAAGGATGGATTTATAAGGGCTCAAGAATTATCAACTGGTGTCCTGTTTGTAATACATCCATTTCCGATGCGGAAGTTGAATATGAAGAACAGGCAGGTCATTTCTGGCATATCAAGTATCCTCTTGTAGATGATAACGGCCAGCCTTCCACAACAGAATTCCTCACATTTGCAACAACACGTCCCGAGACAATGCTTGGCGATACTGCTGTAGCAATTAACCCCGCAGACGAAAGATATGCTTACCTTAAGGGCCGTCAGGTTTGGCTTCCAATCGTAAACAAGCCTATCCCTGTAGTTGAAGACAGCTATGTTGATATGGAGTTCGGTACCGGTGTAGTTAAGATTACTCCCGCACATGACCCTAACGACTTTGAAGTTGGAAAGAGACATAATCTTCCCGAAATCAATATAATGAACGACGATGCTACCATTAATGCAAACGGTGGCGAGTATGAAGGCATGGACCGCTATGAAGCAAGAAAGGCCATTGTTGAGAAGCTTGATTCACTCGGACTTCTTGTAAAGATTGAGGATTACAGCCATAACGTTGGAACACATGATCGTTGTAAAACAACTATCGAACCCATGATCAAAAAACAGTGGTTCGTAAAGATGGATGAACTTATTAAGCCTGCAAGAGAAGCTGTAAAGTCAGGCGAGATTAAGCTTGTTCCCGACAGAATGGAAAAGACATACTTTAACTGGACAGACAATATCAGAGACTGGTGTATTTCAAGACAGCTTTGGTGGGGACACAGAATTCCTGCATATTATTGTGATAAGTGCGGCGAAACAGTAGTTGCGAAGATAGCACCTGCTTCATGTCCTAAGTGCGGATGCGACCATCTTACTCAGGATCCCGATACACTCGACACATGGTTCTCTTCAGCACTGTGGCCCTTCTCAACACTTGGATGGCCCGAAAAAACAAAGGATCTTGAATATTTCTATCCTACAGATGTACTTGTAACAGGCTACGATATTATTTTCTTCTGGGTTATCAGAATGATTTTCTCAGGCTATGAAAATATGGGCGAGAAGCCTTTCAAGACAGTTCTTTTCCATGGACTTGTTCGTGATTCTCAAGGTCGTAAGATGAGTAAGTCTTTAGGAAACGGTATCGATCCGCTTGAAATTATCGATACCTACGGCGCAGATGCATTAAGACTTACACTTATCACCGGAAATGCACCCGGAAATGATATGCGTTTCTATAACGAAAGAGTTGAGGCATCAAGAAACTTCGCAAACAAGATATGGAATGCTTCCCGCTTCATTATGATGAATATGGGCGAAGAAGCTCCCACAAAGCCCGCGGCAGCAGACCTTCAGCCCGTTGACAAGTGGATTCTTTCAAAGTGCAACACACTTATTAAGGATGTTACCGAAAACATGGAAAAATATGAACTCGGCGTAGCGGTTCAGAAGGTTTATGACTTCATTTGGGATGAATTCTGTGATTGGTACATCGAAATGGTTAAGCCCCGTCTTTATTCAGACACGGATGCAAAGGACAAAAATGCCGCACTTTGGACACTTAAGCACGTTTGCATAGAGGGACTTAAGCTTCTTCATCCTTATATGCCTTTCGTAACAGAAGAAATTTTCACAACGATTCAGGACGAAGAGGAATCGATTATGATTTCCGCATGGCCTGTTTACAGTGATGAATTTGCATTTGCAAAAGAAGAAAAAGAAATCGAAACAATTAAGGAAGCAGTTCGTGCAATCCGTAACGTTCGTACCGGAATGAACGTAGCTCCTTCAAGAAAAGCAAAGGTGTTTGTTGTAAGTACGGATGCTGCAATCAGAAATACATTCGAAGAAGGAAAGCTTTTCTTTGCAAGCCTTTCATACGCATCGGAAGTTGAAGTTAAGGCTGACAACGAAGGCATTTCAGAAGATGCTGTTTCGGTTGTTATTGCGGGAGCAACATGTTATCTTCCTTTGGAGGATCTTGTAGATATCTCCAAGGAAATTGAGCGTCTTGAAAAAGAAGTTGCACGTCTTAATTCCGAAATTGCCCGTTCAAACGGTATGCTTAACAATGAACGCTTTATTTCGAAGGCGCCTGCAGCAAAGGTACAGGAAGAAAAGGACAAACTTGCAAAGTACGAGCAGATGCTTGAAGAAGTTAAAGCTCATCTTGCAAAAATAAAGAAATAAGGAGAAGTAAGTCGATGAGAACAGACAGGTCGATGTGGAAGGTGATATTTTTCAGCTTCTGTACCTGTGGCTTGTATGCTGTTTGGTGGTGGGCCACAATCGGTGAGGATTTAAATATTCTTATTCCGGAAAAACCGAGGACAATGAGCTACTGGCTTGTAACATTTGTTCTGAACTTTTTGACATGCGGAATATGGTCATTGGTTTGGAAAACGCAGGTTTCAAACAAGATTGGTGATGTATGTGAAAAATATGGATCCGAGTATACTCTTTCGGGCGGTGATTTCTGGATATTTGATATTTTGCTTTCATTTGTGCTGGTCGGACCGTTTATCTACTTATACAGGGTGAGCAGATGCATGAATTCTGTGTGTGCAGCATATAATGCCAAAGCTATTCAGAATAGTTCGTATTCATCATTCTGATAAATTTTGAAGCGGATATAAAACCTAAGGGTTTTATGTCCGCTTCAGAGTGTAGACAAAGTCACAGTTCAGTACGGGCTGTGGCTTTTCTTTTTCAAAAAGGAAATTTCTGCTGACGCAGAAATCTTTATTATCCTTACACCGCTTGTTTGCTTTTTATCTGTCTGGATGACGCTGTCAAGG
>JAZRYK010000056.1:0-7620 GCA_045600725.1 Lachnospiraceae bacterium | reverse complement strand
GACATAGGTATCACCTCAAAATATCATACTTATATTTTATCATAAGTTCCTATGTTTCAGTTCATCGTGTTAAGTTTTCAAGGTACAAATTTATATCAAAGGTTAATAACCTTTTGACACCCTAATCTTCATAGGAAATTCTTCTGAACTTCCTATGAAATAAAAAGCCTCCGGCGGGATGCGCACCTCGCGGAGATGAAATTAATGCTTACGCATACCGCTCGGGCGCGAAGTGTGTGCAAGCACACACTTTGTTCTTTCTGTAAAGGAGTTGTATTTATGAGTCATTTAGAATTGTTGGAACACACAGACACGGTGAACGAGCTGCTGGCACGTTACGGCGTAAAATTCGGAATTTACAAGAATAACACCTTCAAGGAGCAGTTGTTTCCTTTTGATGCAATTCCGAGAATTATCGAAGCGGACGAGTATGATTATCTGGAAAAAGGACTTAAGCAAAGAGTTTTGGCCCTTAATATGTTCCTTAAGGATATTTATTCAAAAAAGCAGATTGTGAAAGACGGAGTTATTCCGGAAGATTTTATTTTTGCATCAAGCGGCTATATGGCTGAATGTGAAGGAGCAATACCGCCCAAAGACATTTATTCCCATATTTCGGGAATTGATTTGGTAAAGGGTAAGGATAATGTCTGGTATATTTTGGAGGATAATTTAAGAGTACCTTCAGGTGCATCTTATCCTATGATTGCAAGAGATTTATGCAGACGCTCTTCGCCTGGCACTTTTACCGATTTAAAAATTGAAGATAACAGAAATTATGCACAGCTTTTAAGACGCACCTTTGATTATGTTAATACGGGCGGTCATACTGTTATTCTTACACCGGGAAGATATAATGCAGCTTACTTTGAGCACAGCTATCTGGCAGAACAAACAGGAGCACATTTGGTTAACGGCTCCGAACTGACGGTAAAGGACAATAAGCTCTACTTTATAACGGTTGATGGAAAGTATGAAAGAGTAGGAGCGGTTTACCGCAGAATCTCAGACGAATATCTGGATCCCATGAATTTCAATCCGGAATCACTTATCGGAATTCCGCATATATACGACGTGTTTAAAAAGGGCAATGTAGCACTTTTGAACGCTCCGGGAAACGGTGTGGCTGATGATAAGGGAATATATTATTTTGTTCCTAAAATGATTAAGTACTATCTTGGTGAGGATGCGATTTTGTCGAATGCACCTACTTATCTTCCCTTCTATGAAGAAGATATGAAGTATGTGCTGGAGCATTTTGACAATCTGGTTCTTAAGGATGTTGCCGAGGCCGGCGGATACGGTGTTGTTTTTGGTAACAAAATGAGTAAAGAACAAAAAGCAGATTTTATAGCCTTACTGAAGGCAGAGCCAAGAAGATTTATTGCTCAGGAAGTCATAGATTTCCAGGATTTGGATATATTGGAAGACGGAAAGCCTGTTCCCAGAAAGGCTGATTTGAGAGCCTTTGTTCTTATGGCGGACGAGCCTTTGGTTTGGAAGAGCGGACTTACAAGATTTTCCCGTAATCCGGATTCGTTTATTGTTAATTCATCTCAGGGAGGAGGATTTAAAGACACATGGGTATTATCTCGATAGAACAGGCTGACAGATTATATTGGCTTGGAAGGTATACGGAGCGTGTATATACAACGCTCAGAATGTTTTCTAAAAGCTTTGACAGCTTGATTGATGGTATTGCGGACAGCTATGTGGATTTTTGTAAAAGCATCGATATACCGAATGTTTACAGCGATAAGGAAGATTTTGTAAGCAGATATCCCTTTGATGAAACGCTTTCCGATTCGATTATAAGTAATCTGAATCGAGCATACGACAATGCAATTGTTCTTCGTGAAAGAATAGGTTCTGAGTGCCTTGCATACATTCAGCTTGCAATTTATGAAATGAATAAGGCAGCAACAAGCAAATCCCCCCTTATCGAGCTTCAGAAGGTAAACGACAATCTGCTTGCGTTTTACGGAATCGCGGACGATCAAATTGATGATGAAAACGTAAGAAATATCATAAAAGCGGGCAAGCGAATTGAACGAATCGATATGTATGCCCGTCTTGGTGTAGGCAAGAAGGAGCTGACAAGAGAGGTTCATAGAATGATTCCCCGAGTTGAGAAAAGCGGGCTTGAGCATGATGAAGAAAAACTTCAAAGAATCAGTAAAATGCTTGAAGAAGAAACTATAGACTATTACAAAATTGTTGATGAGGTTGAATCAATATTTTGATATAGTGTTCTTATGAAGAAACTACATTTTACTTACGATATGCAGATTGAATATTCCGTTCCGGTGACAAGCTGCAATTATACAATTAAATGTTTTCCTACGGACACAAAACGGCAGCAGGTAGGAGATTTTAAAATCAGCATACTTCCGGACACTGATTATCAGTGGGGCACAGACGGGTTTAAAAATAAACAGATATGGGGAAAATGTGCGGAGCCTCATACATCATTTCGCTTTCAGATAGAGGGCGATGCAAAAACAGGTTTGTCCGATTACGAAGAAGAAATTGATACTGATCTGGCGATTGTTTTTTCCTGCCCGCACGGTTTGAATGTTCCGGGGGATACCATAAAAGCATTTTTTGATAAAAGAATAAAGAATACAGACGCTTGTACGTATGACAAAGTTACAGAAATAACACAAATTCTGTTTCAGGAGTTTGAATATAAATCTTTGACGACCAATGTAAATACATCTGCCGAAGAAGCTTTTGCACAGGGATACGGAGTGTGTCAGGATTACTCCCACATCTTAATTTCCCTGCTGCATCTGGTCAAAATCCCGGCAAGATATGTTACAGGATTTATCATCGGAGAAGGTGAAAGCCATGCCTGGGTTGAGTTTTTGGACGGTAACAAATGGTATGGAATCGATCCGACACATAACAGACATGTAAATGATGATTACATCAAAATCGGTCATGGCAGGGATGCTCACGACTGCATGATAAACAGAGGAATCATGCATGGAGGCGGTCTTCATACACAGACCGTAAATGTCAACGTACGCGAGGCGTAGAAAGGTTGACAAATATGATTAAAACAGTGGCTTCAGTAGGATTACCTGTTGATGAAACACTGGCTATAAAGAAAAGACGAATCCAGCCTAAAGAAAAAACAAAAGGAATGAAACGCATAAGTATTGTAACCGGTATTCACGGAGATGAACTGGAAGGGCAGTATGTATGCTTTGAAGTAGCCAGACGTATTGAAGAAGAGTTTGATAAATTGCAGGGAACAGTTGATATTTATCCTGCAATGAATCCCTTGGGTATTGATTCGATTACAAGAGGTATTCCGGCATTTGACCTTGATATGAACCGTTTGTTTCCGGGAAATATCGAAGGAAATATGACGGAATTTCTTGCTGCGGAAATAGTAAAAGATGTTTCCGGATCAGATCTTGTTATTGATATTCATGCAAGTAATATTTATTTGACCGAAATTCCGCAAATCAGAATTAATGAGCTCAATGAAGACACTCTTGTTCCTCTTGCAAAGGAAGCAAATGTGGACTTTGTATGGGTTCACGGAGCAAGCACTGTTTTGGAATCAACCTTTGCATACAGCTTAAACAGCACGGGAACACCTTGCCTTGTTGTTGAAATGGGCGTTGGTATGCGCATTACGAAGGAATATGGAGACCAGTTAACGGACGGGATATTCCATTTGATGGAAATTCTTGGAATCTGGGCAGGAAAAACAAAAACTCCGAGAGTTCCCATTGTTTCAAAAGATCCATCCGATGTCAGCTACTTAAATGCCGGTGTCGGCGGTCTTTTTGTTCCTGCTGTTCGTCATTGGGAGGAATTGAAGCAAGGTGAAATCATAGGACGAATTATCGATCCACTCAGCGGTAAAGTCTTGGACGAGGTAAAATCCCCTGTTGACGGTATTCTTTTTACAATCAGAGAATATCCTATTGTAGATGAGGGTTCGCTTATGGGAAGACTTCTCAGGAAGGAGGCTTACCAAAAATGAAAAAGAGAACCATTTACGAATTAAAAGGATTATATCGCGATAATTTTCGTGTAACGGGCTACGAGTTCGGAAAAGGAAAAAAGAGCGTCTGCATCGTCGGTACGATGCGCGGAAATGAGGTGCAGCAGCTTTACTGTTGCTCCCAGCTTGTGAAAAAATTTAAGCAATTAGAGGAAGAAGGACGAATCGCTTCAGGTCATAAGATTCTGATTATTCCCAGCTGCAATCCATATTCTATGAACATTCAAAAACGTTTCTGGCCGATTGATAACACAGATATCAATCGAATGTTCCCCGGATATGATTTGGGTGAAACCACTCAGCGAATTGCTGACGGAGTATTTAAAGAAATAATGGATTATCAGTACGGTATTCAATTTACTTCTTTCTACATGCCGGGAGAATTTATGCCCCATGTGCGTATGATGGAAGAGGGCTACAGCAAAATTGAAACAGCACTTAAATTTGAAATGCCCTACGTTGTGGTAAGAAAAGTCAGACCATACGATACGGCAACACTGAATTATAATTGGCAGGTTTGGGACACTGAAGCATTCAGCTTCTATACTACTACGACTACAACAATTGACCGAAAATCGGCAGGTCAGTCAGTGCTCAGCATTATGAAATTTTTGTCTGCTCTAGGAATTGTGAAGTATCAGTCGGGAAGCACACAAAAGGAGTCAAAGGTTATTGCTGATACGGATATGGTCAGTGTTCGTACAGCCAAGTCGGGAATTTTTGAGCCTCTTGTAAAGGTTGGAGAAGTGGTCGATGAGGGAACTCCGCTTGCGAATATTGTTCATCCATATGAAGGAACAATAATGGAGACCTTGTACGCACCTATTGATTCGAGAGTATTTTTCATGCACACGGATCCGCTTACATATGCTAATACGGCAGTATTCAAGCTTATTGCCGGGGAAGATGCTTAAATATGTTTTTATTTCATAGGAAATTCCTCTGAATTTCCTATGAAATAAAAAGCCTCCGGCGGGATGCGCACCTCGCGGAGATGAAATTAATGCTTACGCATACCGCTCGGGCGCGAAGTGTGTGCAAGCACAGACTTTGTTCTTTCTTGGGGACGGACTCATGGTTCATTTTTGTAAAATGAATCATGAACACGTCCCCTGTTTTATTATTGGCAAAAGGAATTATATCTATCTGCCATAAAGACTGCTGCTATTGGAAAATGCGGGAAATGCATATAATTACTTTATATACACTTTTTTTATGGGTAATATATTGAGAGGCTATTTTTTCTTTTTTATGATTTACATATAAATAACTGAATAGACTATATTCAATACGTATTTTCGTTTTTTGAAAAGAAATAAAAATAGTTTTATGATCAGGAGTTGCATATAATGGCAGCTCTTTTTGTGCTTTTTATGGGAAGAGTATGAAAAACTTCAGTGCTGTGTTGGAGGATGGTGCATATAAAGAAGCCATAGGCACAGGCAATTATAGGTATTGCGGAAAAAGTAAAAAATTGAATTCATATAAAATGGAAGTGGACACAATATTTATATGCTTTTGACAGTAAAAAACTGTAACTAAGGTTTGCAGAACATTGCTTTATGAGCGATGAATAAAAACAGTTGCAGGCAGTACGCGCCGGTTACGTAGTGTCCGAAAGAGAACACTTTTTACTATAAAATACCTTGTCTGCATTCACAAAAAAAGATAAGATTTAAAGGACAAAAGTGTCCTGGGGATTTCGCGGGGCGGAATGGAAATCAGGATGCAAAAATCGAAAGGCAATAGTGTGTAAGATGAAAGAAATAACAGTTGCAGAACTGCTGAATATGTCAAAAGATATATATCAACTGATTGATATAAGGGATGAAGGCAGTGTTTTATATGGGATGATTCCGGATGCCGTAAGCATACCGGGGTCTGATTTTGAAAATGACATCGAGGCTTGTGTAACTAAGCTTGATAAGAAGAAAAAAATTGTTTTTTACTGCCAGCGCGGAGAAAAGTCCGCTCAGGTAACCGAGCAGATTGAAGAATACGGTTTTGAATGTTTTAATTTATCAGGCGGATATAATGCTTATTTAATGTATTCACTCAAAGCAGATGATAAATTTGACGAGTCCTGTAAAAAGGCAGAAGAAAGCTTAAGAAAAAAGTTCCATAAATCAATTTTTGCCCCCTTTGCCAAGGCATGTAAAACTTACGAACTCATAAAAGAAGGGGATAGAATTGCCGTGTGCATTTCCGGTGGAAAGGATTCAATGCTTATGGCAAAGCTTTTCCAGGAAATAAAAAGACACCGCCAGGTGGATTTTGAACTGGCTTTTATTGTTATGGACCCGGGTTATAATAAAGCAAATCGAGAATTGATAGAGCTTAATGCAAAGAAATTGGGAATTCCCATTACCATTTTTGAAAGTGATATTTTTGACGCGGTAGATACTGTTGATAAGAATCCCTGTTATTTGTGCGCAAGAATGCGCAGAGGCCATCTTTACAGCAAGGCAAAAGAGCTTGGTTGCAACAAGATTGCTCTCGGTCACCACTATGACGATGTTATCGAAACCATTCTTATGGGTATGCTGCATGGGGGTCAGGTTCAGACCATGATGCCCAAGCTTCACAGCACAAACTTTGAAGGAATGGAGCTTATTCGTCCCCTCTACTTAGTGCGAGAAGAGGATATTTGCAAATGGAGAGATTATAATGACCTTCATTTCTTACAATGTGCCTGCCACTTTACCGAGACCTGCAGCACCTGTCATGAAGACGGAACAACATCTTCAAAGCGCCTTGAGACAAAGAAGCTCATCGCCCAATTGAAAAAAGACAATCCCTTTGTTGAGGCAAATATCTTTAAGAGCGTTGAAAATGTTAATTTAAGCACAGTTATTGCTTATAAAAAGGATGGTGTGAGACATCATTTTTTGGATGAATATTAAAAGGACAATGAGGTGAAAAATCACCTGTCGTTATTCGTCGCGGATAGTAATGCCAAGGCGTTTTTAGTGTATAAAGTAATTGCTTATTATAAAAACAAAGTGTTATAATTCGTTCAAAGCAATTTTCTATCATTCTTAATTTCTATAATTCTAAAATTCTTTAATTCATGAAAAGAAAATCTTGCTTTTATATCACATATTAACCAAAGCAGGATTGATGAATTGAAGAAAAATACATTTTTCCTGCAAAGATAAGGAGGAAAAGTGTCAAACAGAGAGTACAAGAGTGATGTCTTCAGCATGCTGCTGAGTGACAAGAAGAACGCACTGCAGGTATATAATGCAGTGAATGAAACCGATTACAAAGATCCTGAATTAATTGAAATGGTATCCTTAAATGAAGGGGTGTCGCTTTCAATCAGAAATGATGCTTCATTTATTCTCGGAATGGATTTAAGTCTTTATGAGCATCAGTCAACGGTAAATCCAAATATGCCGCTGCGATTACTTTTCTATTTCACGGATATGATAGAAAAACTCGTAAAGAATCAAGACCTTTTGGGAAGAAGATTAATTCAGATTCCTTTTCCGAGGTTTGTGGTATTTTATAACGGTTCTGAAAAACAACCGGAGATTCAGGAATATCGATTGTCCGGTGCATTTCTTCGGCAGGATGAGGAGCCGCAGATAGAA
>JAZRYK010000055.1:0-6792 GCA_045600725.1 Lachnospiraceae bacterium | reverse complement strand
ATTTTTAACAAAAGACATAGGTATCACCTCAAAATATCATACTTATATTTTATCATAAGTTCCTATGTTTCAGTTCATCGTGTTAAGTTTTCAAGGTACAAATTTATATCAAAGGTTAATAACCTTTTGACACCCTAATCTTAATAGGAAATCCATTCGGATTTCCTATTAAATAAAAAATCAACAGTTCGTTTTCGAGCTGTTGATTCTTCTTTTGCTGTATTAAATATATTTTCAAAATCAATAAAAATTATAATCCTTGCACAAATCTGTCAAATCCGGCCATTCCCTTTTCATCGCGCTTGTAAACACCGGCATTTTCAAGCACCTGCATAAATACCTTTCCGATTTCATCCTGAATAATCTCGTGAATCTTTGAAGGATCCTCATCGATTCTTGATTTGAAACCATCAAGCCAATCGGCATGCTTTGAAAGGACTTCATCCTTTCTTATATCGTCACCGCGAAGTACTGCTGCCTCCAAGTCTGCCATTTCGGTATTCAGTCTTGCAGGAAGAACAGCCAGACCCATAACCTCGATAAGACCGATATTTTCCTTTTTGATATGGTGAAGCTCAGCATGAGGATGGAACACACCGAGAGGATGCTCTTCAGTAGTAATGTTATTTCTAAGAACAAGGTCCAATTCAAAATTGTCCCCGCGTTTTCGGGCAATGGGAGTAATGGTGTTGTGGGGTTCGCCGTCAGTTTCCGCAAAAATAAAGCACTCCTCATCACTGTATCCACGCCACTTATTAAGAATAACATCTGCGAGTTCAATTATTCTGTCTGTATCTTTTCCGGAAATTCTGATTACAGACATGGGCCACTTTACGCGTCCTACCTTAAAATCCTCAAAACCCTTGATTTCGTATTCTTTTTCCACATCCGCCTTAGCCATGGCAAACTCATAATGACCGCCCTGGAAATGATCGTGGCTTAAAATGGATCCTCCAACAATGGGAAGATCGGCATTTGAGCCAACGAAATAATGAGGGAACTCTTTAACAAAGTCAAAAAGCTTGCAGAAGGTTCCATGTTCAATCTTCATCGGAATATGCTGTGAATTAAATACTATACAGTGCTCGTTATAGTACACATAAGGAGAATACTGGAAGCCCCACTGAGAATTCTGAATCGTAACCGGGATAATTCTGTGATTCTGACGCGCAGGATGGTTCATTCTTCCTGCATAACCTTCGTTTTCCCTGCAAAGAAGACACTTAGGGTAGCCTGCCTGCTTCATAAGCTTTGCGGCTGCAATTGCTTTTGGATCTTTCTCAGGTTTTGAAAGGTTTATTGTAATGTCCAAATCACCGTATTCCGTAGAAGTTACCCACTTTTGATCCTTAACAATTCTATAGCGTCTGATATAATCCGAATCTCTTGAAATTTTATAAAAGTAGTCTGTCGCTTCGACAGGATTCTTTTTGTAAAGCTCCTTAAATTTTGCAATAACAACACTGGGAGCAGGAACAAGGCATCCCATAAGCTTTGTATCAAAAAGATCTCTTGAAACAACACCATTGTCAGCTATAAGTCCGGCTTCAAATGCTTCATCGCAAAGACCGGAAAGAATTTCCTCTAAATCCTCTGTTTTAACTTCACCGACTTCACCCTCAAAAGCCTCATCAAGTTTAAAAGTTTCAAGAAGTCTGTTCCGTGTATATATAATATCTTCGTCACAAACAAGTCCTGTGACTATTCCGTATTTAAGTAATTTTTCAATCAATAATTCTGTTTGCATTCGAGCATTTTACCTTTCTTATTGCAATAATATTCTGTTTATGAGTCAAAAATATACTGCCGCAACGACGTACGGCAGTATTATTAATATTCTTCTTATAAAGTCATAGGTCCGTTTCCGATTTCTACCACATAGAATTCAGGAGTTTTGCCAACCTTTTCTTCGTACACCCTTGTAAGTGTTGATTTAAAGTTGTCCACAGCCTCATCCTTTACAATAGAAACCGTGCAGCCTCCAAAGCCGCCGCCTGTAATACGTGAACCGATTACACCCGGAATTGTCCAGGCTGTTTCTGCCAAAATATCGCATTCGGGACAGCTTGTTTCGTAGTCATCGCGAAGAGAAATGTGCGATGCGTTCATAAGCTTTCCAAAGGTTTCAAGGTCGTTGTTCTTAAGTGCTTCAACAGCTTTGATGGTTCGCTGGTTCTCATAAACCGCATGCTTACCGCGCTTCTTTGCAATCTCGTCCTTAATTGCGTCTTTGTTGGCTTCAAATTCTTCTTCCTTCAAATCACCAAGAGTTTTGCAATCCAGAACTGTCTGAAGAGCCTTTAACGCTGTAGCACTTTCATTCCTTCTGTCATTGTATGCACTTGTTACGAGACTGTGCTTAACAAGAGAATTCGTAACAACTATCTTTGCTCCTTTCAGCTTTATGGGAGCGTACTCGTATTCAAGTGTATTGCAGTCAAGGAAAATTGCATTGTCTGCCTTACCCATTGCAGATGCAAACTGATCCATAATTCCGCAATTGCAGCCGTTAAAATTGTTTTCCGAATACTGACCGATAAGGGCAAGATCTGTATTGGAAACATCGAATCCGAAATTTTCTCGTAAAATATATCCTGTAAGTACTTCTAAGGATGCAGAAGAAGAAAGCCCGGAGCCGTTTGGAATATTTCCGTATAAAACAATATCCATACCAAAAGGAATTTTCATTCCGCGGCCTTCAAAGGCCCACATAACTCCCTTAGGATAGTTAGTCCAGTTTGCTTCTTCATAAGGTTTTAAGTCATCAAGAGAAGATTTGATTACGCCGAGATCAGCAAAATTCATCGAGTAAAAATTAAGTTCTCTATCCTTACGAACCCGTACAGCAGCATATGTACCGATTGTAAGTGCGCAGGGAAAAACATGTCCGCCGTTATAGTCAGTATGCTCACCAATCAGATTGACACGCCCTGGAGCAAAATAAACATTTACATCATCAGCATTCCCGAATACCTTTTTGAATTCCTCTTTAACGATAGTCTTCATGCAGCCCTCCAAAATATAAAAATGTTATCAATTTCTGTTGCTTTATTTACAATTTACCTTCAAATCAATGTTTTGACCATTAAACATTGTTATTTAGACCTGTCAAAATGTTAGATATATTGTATTTCTCTACCCTATACTCTTTGAAATAAATTCTTCAAGTTCCTTCAGTTGCTTCTTACTGCTTTCCGCGCCTCCGGCCTTCATTTCTTTTCTGTAGGTGGATGGTGACATTCCTTTTGTTCTTTTAAATGCTTTTGTAAAAACAAGCACATCCGTATAACCACAGGAAAATGCAATGCTCTCTATGGGATAGTCCGTAGCGTGCAAAAGCTCTAATGATTTCGTAATTCTGTACAGCGTTAAAAATTGTTGCGGTGACACATGGAGATACTGCTCAAAAAGTGAATATAAATAGCTTCTGTTGATGCACACATAATCTGCTATATCAGTGACCTTTATGGGATCACAGTATTTCATTCTGACAAAGTCCACCGCTCTCTGAACATGTGAATTTGCTTTATCATCATCTTCTTCAACTGTAAATTCAGAACGCTTGGCAATTTCAGACAAGAAGAGAGCCAGATCACCGTTTCGTCTTAGCTTATCCGCGAAGCTTGAGGTGTTATATTCCATCATATCCTTTACGATATTGTAGATTTCCTCCGTATCATTTAATCGAAACACAGGATGAATCGGTGTTATGCCCAGTTTTTCAACGCTTTCGTCTTCACCGGTTCCGGTAAATCCTACCCATACATATGTCCATGGATCTTTTTCGTCTGCTTCATAAAAGCAAAGTTCCTCCGGTGCAATGAGAAAGCCGTAGCCTTCCTGTAAATGATATTCCTTATCCCTGCTTATAAA
Source organism: Lachnospiraceae bacterium (assembly GCA_045600725.1). Taxonomy (GTDB): domain Bacteria; phylum Bacillota; class Clostridia; order Lachnospirales; family Lachnospiraceae; genus UBA1258. The sequence continues at coordinate 2,919 of JAZRYK010000055.1, read as the reverse complement.
TCTTCCCTTTCCGCTAAGAACAACATGAATCAGATAAAATGGCTTTACGGCCGGTCCAAAGCTGTGAAGAGGCTGAGTTTTTGACAGACCGCATGAAGTAGTAAAAAGACTTCCTTCAGCGGATGCGGGAAATTCAAGTTTGTATGCCTGTTCCATTGTGCCCTCCAAATAATCTCAATCTGTTTTCGTAAAAGGAATTATTCTCAAAATAACTGTCTTTTTGTTTTGCTTAATGTACAGTTCAACGCCTATTTTTCGTTCTATGCCAGTATTTATCTAATACTCATTATAGGAAATATCTGTCGATTTGTTAAGGAAGAAAATACCAAAGTTTTCGCGGCTACCGGCGGTCTTTAAGCTTGTTTAAAATATTCTTTTCAAACGGATTTTTATAAAAAATGAAGGGTGTTTTTTCGCTTCGTTTCAGACGTCGTCGAGCATACCCATCAAGTTCCATGGGATTTATAATAAAAAGACCTGAAAATTGATAAGAAGAATTGATTCTGATATTATAATTTATGGTGATTAGTGCTAAACTGTTGATATAATTCGTATTGATTTTTTATCACATCGAAAATAATTTATGCAAAAGGAGAATAATCATGAAGATTATTAAGGGCATATGTCCGAGTTGTGGAGGACAAATCGAAATTAATTCTGATTTATCATCCGGAGTTTGTAGCTTCTGTGGTGTTCCTTTTTTAATTGATAATGAAGAGTTCAAAAAAGTAGTTATTTTATCGAAAAATACTCAAAATCTTTTAAAGCGAATTTTCCTCATGCTTGAAGATGGTGATTTTGAGGGTGTTCTTAACAAGCTTGACGTTGTATTTGATGAAGATCCCGAAAACGCTATGGCATACCTTGCAAAGCTTATGGCTGAGCTGAAGGTAAACAATCAGGAGGACCTCGGAAAGCTCAGCGAGCCCTTTGACGATAATGTAAATTACAAAAGAGCAATGCGATTTGCATATCCCAAGCTTAAGGAAGAGCTCGCAGGATACATTAATGAAATAAACGAACGAAATGAAAAAGCTGATGCTCTTGAGCGTGAGATCAGCCATTTAGAAATTGAAAAGAATAAGCTCCTCAAGAAAATTGAGGAAAACAAAAACACACTTATCGATTTATTATCTCTTCCCGGTGTTCAGGAAGAAACTATTCTTAAATGGTCCTCAATGGTAACACTTTTTGCCGAAGTTATAAATCTGTATCATCAGACCAACAGCAATATCAAAATCAAGAAGGAAGACCTTGAGAAAATGCTGTCTTCCATAATTTCTGTAGCATCAAGAAAGCCTGTAACTCTTGAAGATATTCAGCAAAAGTTTGGTAAGTACGAAAATGAATTCATAGAATGGATTGTACTGAAAGAAGAAGCTGATAAGGTTCTTCTACTTTCAAAAAATGCAATCGAAGCCGGAAAGTATAATGAGACTGTTATTCCTCAGAATCAAAATCCTTGGGAAGCCTCAGGTATACGAGCATGGTTGAATCAGGATTTTTACAGCACAGCATTTACAAGAAGAGAAAAGCAGTTAATCCTGGAAAATAATACAGCACTTAAAAATGGTGCAACTGTTTGTGACAAAGTATTTCTTCTTTCTCCTGAAGAAGTTGAAATGTATCTTCCTAAAGACAGCGATAAGATTTCTCATGTTACAGAAGCAGCCAAGAGCAAAGGAATTTATCTTTGTCAGCCAGAAGATCGTTGTTTATGGTGGTTACGTCAGACCGGAACCAAATTGTCCGAAGCACCCATTGTCGATGCCTTCGGTAAGGTTGATGTTTTAGGTTTGGATATGCTTTCAGACGATTGCGGAATTCGTCCCGCTATATGGGTGTCAGTGAAAAACGAGGCTTAATCGGATTTCTTTAAAGGTGATACCGCAAATACAAAAATTTCCGAAGTGAATTTTTAATGAGTTTAGGAGATGTGAGCAAATGTCTACAATAACCAATTGCCCTGAATGCGGTAAAACAATGAGTATTAATCAAACCGTGTGTCCGCAATGTGGATGGGTAAGAATTCGTGGCGCTAAAATGTATACCGAGCACAAGCGCGAACAACATCGCCGGCAGGAGCAGGAAGAGCATCAGAAAGAAGCCATTCATCAGGAAAATCTGAGAAAAGAAGAAGAGCAAAAGCGTAAGCAAGCAAATGAGTTCCAGCGTGAGAAAGCTCGTGAACATGAGCAGAAAAAACTTCAGGAAGAGGCCATTCGTCAGGAAAATCTGAGAAAAGAAGAAGAGCAAAAACGTAAGCAAACAGAAGAACAACGAAAGATAGCTGAGCAGCGAAAGGCAGAAGAACAACGAAGGGCAGCTGAACAACGCCTCAAAGAGGAAGAACAGCGAAAAAGACAAAGCGAATTTCAAAAAGCTACATCTACTCCCAAGCCGCACACACCTCCGGTGCAGACTAAAGGTCCCGCCCCCAGGAATGTTGTGGAAACACGTTATATAAATGGTCAAAAATATCAGATTACTCACATTTACCGTAATAAAGCATTTAATCTGATGTTAAGCATCTGTTTAGGTATATACGGAATTCATTTTATTTATCAAAAGAACTGGCTCTTATTTTTCTGTTCTTTATTAGGGTTTACAGCCGTATGTATTTTCGGAGCCAATCAAATAATGGCCGGTCTCGCAATAGCATTAAGCTTTTTGGGTATTATGTGGGTAATTGGAATTATTTCCGCCTTTAAAAAACCTGGTCCATATTTTGAAATAACAAAGAAAAAGAAAATTAATTAGTATTATTTATTTTATACATCACCCGCTTTTAAAAATGCCCTCAGGGATATCCCTGAGGGCATTATAAAAGCGGGTGATGGGAATCGAACCCACGTATCCAGCTTGGAAGGCTGGTGTTCTACCATTGAACTACACCCGCAAAAAACAGTCGGGGTGACA
>JAZRYK010000054.1:0-51487 GCA_045600725.1 Lachnospiraceae bacterium | reverse complement strand
GGCATAATAAAAGGCTCTTTAGAGCCAGCCTGTGGACGCAGTGCGGAAGGCGGATTCTTCAGCGCCTCTTTAGAGGCAAGCAGGTAACCGCGGCTTATAGCCGCAGAACAAACTACCGGCTAAGCCGGTAGTCATGATTTTGATACATATTTTATAATTTGTTTATTGATTTTTGAAAAAGAAGTGTTATATTTGATATAGAACAGACAAAAGGAGGTGCATGATATGGATATATCAAGATTTACAAAGAAATCAATTGAAGCACTTCAGGACATAGAGAAGATTGCCCTGGAATACGGAAACCAGGAATTATCGGAGGAACATCTTGTTCTTTCACTGTTGCAGCTTGATGACAGCCTGATTTTAAAACTTGTAGAGAAAATGGAAATCAATACGGAACATTTTACAGACCGTGTCATTTCCGAAATTGAGAAAAAGCCAAAGGTACAGGGCGGGAAACCTTATTGGGGTGAAAATCTTAATAAGGCTGTAACATTTGCCGAAGATGAAGCAAAGGCTATGGGAGATGACTACGTTTCCGTGGAGCATTTGTTCCTATCAATTTTGAAATATCCAAGCAAAAGCATGAGCAACCTGCTTGGTGAATATGGACTTAACAGAGATCGTTTTCTTAAGGCATTATCAACAGTCAGAGGTAATCAAAGGGTAACAAGCGATAACCCCGAAAGCACATACGATACCCTTAACAAGTATGGCAGAGACTTGGTAGAAGTTGCGCGAAACAACAAGCTTGATCCTGTTATCGGACGTGATTCCGAAATAAGAAATGTAATTCAGATTCTTTCAAGAAAAACAAAGAACAACCCTGTTCTTATCGGTGAGCCCGGTGTAGGCAAAACTGCAGTTGTAGAAGGTCTTGCCCGGAGAATTGTGGCAGGTGATGTGCCTGAGGGATTAAAAAATAAAAAGCTGTTTTCACTGGATCTTGGCTCACTTGTCGCAGGTGCAAAATACAGAGGCGAATTCGAGGAACGCCTAAAGGCCGTTCTTGAGGAAATTAAAAAATCAAACGGCGAAATAATTTTGTTCATCGATGAGTTGCATACAATTGTCGGTGCCGGAAAAACAGACGGTGCGCTTGACGCCGGAAATATGTTGAAACCTATGCTCGCCAGAGGTGAACTTCACTGTATAGGTGCGACAACACTTGATGAATATCGTCAGTATATAGAAAAAGATGCTGCCCTCGAAAGACGTTTTCAACCGGTGCATGTAAATGAGCCTACTGTTGAGGATACAATATCAATCTTGAGAGGCTTGAAGGAAAGGTATGAAGTTTTCCATGGTGTTAAAATTATGGATAATGCATTGGTAAGCGCCGCAATTCTTTCAAACAGATATATAACAGACAGATTTCTTCCTGATAAAGCGATAGACCTGGTAGACGAAGCATGTGCATTAATTAAAACCGAAATGAATTCAATGCCGGTGGAAGTAGATGAGTGCAGACGCAAGGTGATGCAGCTGACAATCGAAAAAAATGCATTGGAAAAAGAAAATGACCGTTTGAGTCAAGAAAGACTTGAGGCACTTTCAAAGGAACTTGCGGAAGAGCAGGAAGAACTGGATAAATACATGACCCAGTGGGAAAATGAGAAGAAAGCATTTTTACGTCTTTCGGAACTTCGTGAGCAGATAGAGGTATTAAACGGCGAAGTTGCCACGGCCACCAGAAACGGTGATTATGCAAAAGCCGGAGAATTACAGTACGGTAAGCTGCCTGCGCTCAAAAAAGAACTTGAGACCGCAGAAAATGAAGTTGCATCAAAAAATCTCTCTTTGGTGCACGAATCGGTTTCGGATGATGAAATTACAAAGATAGTATCCAGATGGACAGGAATTCCGCTCAATAAGCTTACGGAGAGCGAGAGAAACAAGACACTTCATCTTGACGATGCTTTGCATGAAAAGGTCGTAGGTCAGGACGAAGGTGTTGAGAAGGTGACGGAGGCTATTATAAGAAGCAGAGCAGGAATTAAGGACCCCAACAGACCTATCGGCTCGTTCTTGTTCTTGGGACCTACCGGTGTCGGAAAGACACAGCTTGCGAAAGCCTTGGCAGGTGCACTCTTTGACGATGAAGCCAATATGGTTAGAATCGATATGAGTGAATATATGGAGAAATTCAGTGTTTCGAGGCTGATTGGAGCTCCTCCCGGATACGTGGGATATGAAGAAGGCGGCCAATTAACCGAGGCAGTCAGGAGAAAACCGTACTCGGTTGTTCTTTTTGATGAAATAGAAAAGGCTCACCCCGATGTGTTTAATGTTCTTCTTCAGGTTCTTGACGACGGACGTATAACAGATTCTCTCGGAAGAACGGTAGATTTTAAAAATACAATACTTATTATGACATCCAATATCGGTGCTCAGTATTTACTTGATGGAATTGACAGTAAAGGTAATATTGCTAAAGAAGCTGAAGATGCTGTAAGTGAAGAACTGAAAGACTCTTTCAGACCCGAGTTTTTGAACAGACTTGATGAAATTATTTTCTTTAAACCACTAAACGAGTCAAACATTAAGGACATTGCGAGGATTCAGATAGAAGATCTTAACAAACGCCTTGCCGATAGGGAAATAGGACTGGTTGTTACAGATGAAGCGCTGGGATATATTGCGAAAGAAGGTTACGAGCCTGTCTACGGAGTTCGTCCGCTTAAGCGCTATATTCAGAAATGTGTTGAAACATCGGTTGCAAAGCTTCTTCTTTCGGATGAGCTTGATGCAGGTGATACAATTGAAATAGGAATGGAGGAGGACAAATTATGCTTCCGCAAGACCCGGTAATGTTGGTTAGTTTTTTAAATTTAAAATTAAGGGATCAGTATTCAAATTTGACGGATTTGTGCGATGACATGGATGTGGATAGAGAAGAAATTCTTAACAAGCTGTCAAAAGCCGGCTTTCAATATGATACGGATTTAAATCAATTTAAATAAGTTATAAAGGAGTCCCCCGCAATTATGCGGGGGATTTTGTGTGTAAGAGGAAATTGCTTTTTCATTACATTGCGGACAGTTTCATCGTCAGATATAATATAATACAAGTTTATTACAACCCAGTCTATCAAAGTGGGGAACAACAATTATGTCCGGTCGGAAGAACAGAAAATTATTGAATAGAATATTATCTTCAATCAGAGGAAAAATACTGCTGCTGGCAGCGGGCGTGGCAATTCCGTTTGCGCTGATGTTGGGGTATCTTTTGTATTCTATGGCAGGATACAGTAAAAGCTACGACGAAATAGTAAGTAGCATGACTGTAGCCAACAATTATAACTTAAACTTTAAAGAGGAAATGGACGAGAGTCTTTATAAACTCGTTGTAGGTTATGTTACTTTTGATAACATTGATTCGGATGAAACTCTTAAAAATCCTTATAAACTGATAGAAGAGTTGCGAGAAGAATTTGAAGAACTTCTTAATTCGACAAACTCCAAGGAAAGTCAGGCCTGGCTTGAAAGTTTATTAAGAAATATTGATACTTTAAAAAAACGTGTGGATGATATAAAAGCGAGCCTTGATTCCGGCGACAACTATGATGAGAATATTGAAATGTTGGACAACAACATTTATATACTGACTGAACTTATTCAAGATGATATTCAGTATTACATTTATTACCAGACAAAAAATATGGAACTGGTAAATGCCGAGCTTCATGACAGAATTGACACATTCCTTAAGATAAGTACATTAATATTCATTTTATTGTTGCTCAGTATCGGAACCTTCTCGGTTGTGGTTGTTAATGGTGTTTTGCAGCCGATCGAAGAACTTAAAGGTGCAACAGAGAAAATCAGAAACGGTGATTTTTCGGCGAGGGCGCGGGTAAATACGGAGGATGAATTAAGAAATCTGGCTGACAGTTTTAACAATCTTGCTGCCAATATGGAGGAGTTAATCGAAGAAGTAAAAGAAGACGAGCAGAAAATGAGAAAAGCAGATTTGCGTCTTTTGCAGGAACAGATTAATCCTCACTTTTTATATAATACTCTTGATACAATTGTGTGGCTCGTCGAGGCAGAAGAAAATGAAAAGGCAGTCAGCATGGTTGTCGAGCTGTCCAATTTCTTCCGAATAGTTTTAAGTAAAGGTAAGGAACTTATCACAATCGGCGAAGAGGAACAACATATTCGAAGCTACCTTAAAATCCAGGAAATGCGTTATCGCGATATAATGGAATACGACATTCAGATAGATAAGGTTGTTTACGATTATCAGATACAAAAACTTACCTTGCAGCCGATTGTCGAAAATGCGCTGTACCATGGATTGAAGGAAAAGCGTGCCAAAGGATTTATTCATATTCACGGTGAAAAAGAAGGTGACCGTATTCGATTTGTTGTTCGTGACAGCGGTGTGGGTATGGACAAGAACGATTTGGAAGAACTGAGGGAAGCTATAAACAGGCCATGCAAAGAAACCGAAAAAGGCTTTGGACTGGCAAATGTTAATGAACGTATAAAAATGTATTTTGGACCGGAGTACGGAATGACACTTCGCTCTGAAAAGGGAGAGGGAATGACTGTAGAAATAATTATTCCGGCAGTTAAGAATAATACAGTTGGTGAAGAACAATGAATAGGAAAGCAACAGGAAAAATAACATCAAAACACAATATTGCCTTGCTCCTGTCAGCGATGCTGGTACTGTTTTTTTTGACTTCGTGCGGAAGAGACACATCGGTAGAGGCACCGGTTGAAGCGGATACCTTAACCAACACCGATGAAAGTCTTATAATGATTGGCGTGTCTCAGGTGGGCAGTGAGTCTGTATGGCGTACCGCAAACACAAATTCAATTCAACAGACATTTACATCAGATAAAGGATATTTCCTCATTTTTGATAATGCAAGACAGAAACAGGAAAATCAGATTAAAGCAATAAGAAGCTTTATTTCCCAACAGGTAGACTATATTATCTTGTCCCCTATTACGGAAGAAGGCTGGGATACGGTTTTACAGGAGGCAAAGGATGCCGGTATTCCTGTTATTTTATTTGACCGAAAAATAAAGGTTAAGAATGAAAATCTGTATATTACCTGGGTTGGCTCTGACTTTACAAAGGAAGGTGAGCAGGCGGGTGAATGGCTTTCAGCCTATCTTGAAGAAACCGGAAGAAGTGAAGAAGAAATAAACATTGTCGTTTTGCAGGGTACAGAGGGAGCCACTTCTGCCATTGGACGTACAGAGGGATTTGAAAAAAGTGTCGCAAATCATCAGAACTGGAATATTCTTGCGCAGGAACAGGCTGAGTATACAACAACAAAGGGAAATGAAGTAATGAAAAAGCTTTTGGAAAGCTTTCAGGACATTGATGTGGTTGTAGCCCAAAATGATGATATGATGTTTGGTGCAGTTGAGGCATTAAATGAAGCCGGGCTGACTACAGGAACAGACGGAGAGGTTATTGTTATTTCATTTGATGCGTGTCGAGCGGCACTTGAAATGATTCAAGCAGGTGCTTTGAATGTTGATGTCGAATGTAATCCGCTTCAGGGACCTTACATTGAAGCAATTATCAAGAACCTTGAAGAAGGTATTTCGGTTGACAGAGAAACATATATTCCGGAAAATGTTTTTGATATAAAGAATATTGATGAATTTATTAATGAGAGAACTTATTAGTTTAGAGCTGAAAGGTAGCGCAGCATGTTAAAGGTTGTACTTGTAGAGGATGAAACTGTTATTCGTGAAGGAATTCGCGACACCGTTCCCTGGGAGGAATATGGTTATTCCTTCGTGGGAGAAGCACAGGACGGAGAAATGGCTCTGTCTGTAATAAGAAAAACACGACCCGATGTTTTGATAACAGACATTAAAATGCCTTTTCTCGATGGTCTTTCGTTAAGCAAAATCGTGTCAGAAGAATTCCCTAAAACAAAAATTATTATTATCAGCGGATATGATGATTTTGAATATGCGAGAACTGCTATTGAAATAGGAGTGGAGCAGTATTTGCTTAAACCGATTACTAAGATGAATCTTAAGAAAGTTCTTACGGAACTTAGGGAAAAGATTGAGTCCAGTAAGCAACAGGAGGACTATCAGACTCAGTATTCGGATGAAATGCATGAGTATGAGCGATTTGACAGGAGACGACTTTTTGAAAAAATGTTTAACGGTAAGTTGTCTGTAATGGAAATTTACGATGAAGCCGGAAAACAAGGGATAGAGCTTACGGCGACTGCATATAATCTTTTACTCGTTAATATCATAGATGATGAGAACAACACAGAGGAGCTGATTCATTATTTTTTGAGAAATCCTCAGTATGTACTGTTTGGATGGAACATAAATACGTATGGTGTTCTGGTTATGTCGGATTCATCAAATATTGATGATACAACAAAAAAGGCTGTAGATATGGTGGAAACTATTTGTAAGCCTTTAGAAGAATCAGTGAAGTGGTATGTCGCATTAGGAAATCCGGTGGAAAGACTCAGTATGTTACCGGAATGCTATCAGGCTGCAAACCACAACTATGCTATGCGTTTTCTGCAACCGGATCAGCATATTCTTTCAAGTAAAACAATCAGAGCATATACTACAGAAGGCGAAGACACAGGCATTAACAATGTTGAACCGCAAAAAATGGATCCAAATATTATTAAGGATTTTCTCGATAAAGGTATCATCACAGAAATCCCTGATTTTGTGGAATCATATGTAGCAAGTGTAAAAGAGGCTTTGCGTTCTACTATGTTCAGAGACTATATGGTCCTTAATATTCGATTTGCGATTCATGCCTATGTAGAGAGTTTAGGTTCTTCTCGGGAAGAGCATACGGAATATATGAATAACAAGGACTTTGAACTTCACATTGCCGCGGAAGACATCGAAGTATATTTCATTGATATGCTTCAGGCGGCCCTTCAAATAAGAGACAGGGAGAGTGATTTCCAAAGCGGCAAGGTTTTGAGAAAGACTTTGGAATATATAGATAACAATTTCTTCAGAGAAAGTCTATCACTTAACGAAGTTGCAAATGAGGTTAACGTCAGCGCAAACTATTTAAGCGCGGTTTTCAGCCAAAGGCAGGAAAAAACCTTTGTCGAATACATTACGGGAAAACGCATGGAAAAGGCTAAAAAGCTTTTGAAAACAACCGAAATGTCATCAGGTGAGATTGCTCAGGAAGTCGGATACAAAGATCCTCACTATTTCAGCTTTGTTTTTAAGAAAACTCAGGGCTGCAGTCCGAGAGAGTACAGAAGCGCTATCAAAGGATAGATTTGTCATTAGCAAGATGTCTCGTTATCTGTTCAGAAGCAGTGCGCTTATTGCTGATACGTGAAATTATCATTTGGGCAGCAGTATTTCCGTAAAGATGCGGTTTCGATTCAAGCGAGTGAATAACCTGAGATGCATTTGAGGAAAGGTATGAACGATCGAAAGCATACAGGTTGAATTTGCCGGGCATGGCAAGGGCAGTGAAATACGCAATTTCATCGCTATGGCAAATGAGCGTATGACAATTCGGATTAAGACCGGACAATAATGGAAGTAATAAAGCCGGATTTTTTGTTTTTCGCAACTGGGTCAATAAAGAAGAATCATACCAAATGAATTGATTGTCTAAGCAAGGTATGTCATGTCTGATACAATATTTGACGTGATGCTCGTAGCGTTGAATTCCGGAATAATCATCGCGGGAATAAAAACCGCCTATCATATTACTGCTACTAAGCGAAATATGTTTTGCAAGCTCAGCGAAGTCCTTAAGGTCATCAAAACCGATATAGCACTCTCCGGAAAGTCCCGGAAAATGCTCTTTTGAAAAAATAACCGGTATATCTAACTGCATAAGTCGACGATAAAGGTCCAGATTGGGATTGGGAAGAGCGGTTTTTACACCCTCGGCAATAATTCCGACGGGCCTTTTTTGTATGCTAATCAATTCTTTCAAAATGTCGCGTTCTTTTATAACGGAATATTCGGTGACGTATACATCAGCCTCATAACCGTGAGCAAGCAGCTCTGATTTTATATCGGTTATAAGGGAAGGGAAAATGTATTCTTCTTCCGACGGAAATATCAGGGCAATCCTGTTTGAAGAAAAATCGTCGGGGCCGGCATTTATATAGGCACCGCTTCCCTGAGTTTTGCTTATCAGCCCCTCCTTAATAAGTAGAGCTTCCGCTTCACGGACAGTTTGACGACTTACACCGTACTTTTGAGATATTTCTGATTCAGTGGGAAACTTGTTTGTTCCCGATTTTACTAATTTGTCTGCTTCTTTACGAAGCATTTCGGCCAGCCATTTGTATTTAATCGCCATATGATACCATCCCAATGCAAAAAAGTTATGATAATGTTTGATTATTTAAAATCAGAATGTGTAAAAAAATACGAAAAAAGAAAATGAAATGTAAAATAACAATATAAAACGGTGCATACGTTGATTATTTTGAGTCATCATTTCATACGACATTAACAGGATGTGCATTTTGCACAAGGAAAAAATCGGGACTTAATTCACAGAAAAAATCATCCGGCGGAGTACGATGATAAAAAAATCAACTAAAACAATAAAAAAACAAACCATTTCAAAATTTGTATTTATTTTTGATTTTATCATTGAAAATTTGTATTGTAAATATTTTACGAAGATGAGAATAATAAGGCTTTTTAATTGACCATTAATTTTTCGGATGATAACCTTGTCTCAGCAAGAAGAACTTGCATAACAATTCATTTATTGGGAGGAAGAAAAATGAAAAGAAAGATAGTGGCTTTACTTTGTATGGCAGCTATGGTTGTTGGCCTCGTTGGTTGTGGCGGCGGCTCAGGTGCTAAGGGCGGTAACATTAAGGTTGGTATTATCAACAACGATCCTAACGAATCAGGTTATCGTACAGCAAACGTTCAGGATATGAAGGATACCTTCACAGCAGAGAACGGATATGACGCTCAGTTTGCATACAGCTTACAGAACGCTGAACAGATCGCAGCAGCTCAGCAGATGATTCAGAGTGGTATTGATTACCTTCTTCTTTCAGCAGCTGATACATCAGGTTGGGATACAGTTCTTAAGGATGCTCAGGCAGCAGGAACAAAGGTTATCCTTTTCGACCGTACAATTGATGCTGATGCAAGCTTATATGAAGCTTCCGTAGTTTCAGACATGGCTAAAGAAGGCCAGACAGCAGTAGATTGGCTTGCTGCACAGGGTCTTGCAGAGTACAACGTAGTACATATTCAGGGTGCTATGGGTTCAGCAGCTCAGATCGGACGTTCAGGTGCTTTAGATGCTAAGGCAGCAGCAGAAGCTAACTGGAACATCGTTGAACAGCAGACAGCTACATGGGATGCAACAACAGCTCAGCAGATCGTTGAAGCAGTTATCGCTTCAGGTAAGTCTTTCAACGTTATTTACGCTGAAAACGACAACATGGCACAGGGCGCTGTAGCAGCTCTTGATGCAGCTAACATCTCTCACGGTGTAGGCGGTGACGTTATTATCATGGGCTTTGACTGCAACAAGTTCGCTCTTGAAAACCTCAAGAACGGTTCTTGGAACTACGATGGTCAGTGTAATCCTTTCCAGGCATCAACAATTGATGGTATCATCAAGAAGCTTGAAGCCGGTGAGACACTTACACAGAAGACAATCATCCTTGATGAAAAGGGCTTTGATGCAAACACAATCACAGATGATGATGTTGCTAAATACGGTATCTAATTAACAGCCGTAACATTTATTAAGTAATAGTTAGCGCGGTGCAGCGTACATTAATGATGTCTGTACCGCGCTTTTTAAATGAAAAGATTTGGAAGGAGTGTATACGCTGGTGAAAAAACATTCAGTTTTGGAAATGCGAAATATCCATAAAAGTTTCCCGGGAGTTCGCGCTTTACAGGCTGTTGATTTTACCCTGCGTGAGGGCGAGATTCATGCTCTGATGGGTGAAAACGGTGCCGGTAAATCGACCTTGATTAAGGTTTTGACGGGAGTATATGAAAAAGATGAGGGTGAAATCTTTTTAAAAGGATTCGATAAGGCTGTAACAATTAAGTCACCTCAGGACGCTCAGAATGTAGGTATCAGTACTGTTTATCAGGAAATCACACTTTGCCCGAATCTGTCTGTTGCAGAAAATATGTATATTGGAAGAACAAAGGGTGCCGGACTTAATTGGCGTAAGATGAATAAGGACGCCGATGCAATTCTTAAATCCCTTGATATTCCTGCAAGAGCAAATCAGCAGCTTTCGACATGTTCAATTGCCATCCAGCAGATGGTAGCGATTGCACGTGCCGTAGATATGGACTGTAAAGTGCTTATTCTTGACGAGCCCACATCTTCGCTTGACGATAATGAAGTTAAAAAGCTGTTTAAATTAATGTTAAACCTTAAGGCTAAGGGCGTTGGCATTATTTTTGTAACCCATTTCCTCGAGCAGGTATATGAAGTATGTGACAGAATTACTGTTTTGCGTGACGGTAAGCTGGTGGGAGAGTACGAAATAGCAAATCTTCCCAGAGTTCAGCTCGTTGCAAAGATGCTTGGTAAAGAGTATGACGATATGTCTGAAATCAAGAGTAAAAACAAGCAGTACGAGAGCAAAGATGAAATGCCCTTGTTTGAAGTTGAAAAACTTCAGTCAAATGCAGGAATTCAACCTTTTGATTTCAACATTAAAAAGGGTGAGGTTAATGGATTTGTAGGACTTCTCGGTTCGGGAAGAAGTGAATGCGTCCGTGCAATCTATGGTGCCGATCCTATTATACAGGGTACCGTTAAGAAAAACGGCAAAACAATAAAGATAAACAAACCTATTGATGCTATGAAGAACGGCATTGCATATCTTCCCGAAGACAGAAAGATTGATGGAATTGTAGGAGATATGTCTGTTAAGGATAATATTATTCTTGCACTTCAGGTAAAGAGAGGCTTCTTCAAACCGATTTCAAAGAGTGAAGCAAGCAAAATTGCAGCAGAATATATAAAACTTTTGGAAATCAAGACTGCTTCGGCAGAGACACCGATAAAATCACTTTCCGGAGGTAATCAGCAAAAGGTTATTCTGGCAAGATGGTTGGTAACACATCCTGATTATCTCATTCTTGATGAGCCTACAAGAGGTATCGATATCGGTACAAAGACAGAGATTCAGAAGCTTGTTCTTAAGCTTGCTTCCGAAGGTATGGCTGTTACATTTATTTCATCGGAAACAGATGAAATGCTTCGTACATGTTCAAGACTCGTTGTTATGAGAGACAGAAAGGTTGTCGGAGAGATTGAGGGCGATGACCTTAATCAGAACGTAGTTATGAGTACTATCGCGGGAGGTGAGGCGAAAGATGAATAAGATTTTTAAAAGCCAATTGATTATTCCGATCGGCGCCATGTTTTTGCTTATATTATTCAACTTAATAGTTAATCCTGCATTCTTTCTTATAACACCCGGTGTTAACAGTCTTGGTAACCCTGTATTACTTGGCAACATTATTACAATTCTCAGTAACGGTTCGGAACTTGCCATTCTGGCTATCGGTATGGCACTTGTTACAGCAGCCAGCGGAGGACAGGATATTTCGGTCGGAGCAACTATGGCAATTGCCGGTTCCGTAATATTCAAAATCCTTTGCGGCGGTGATATTGCCAACAAGACAATTCAGAATCCTGTTATTGTAGCTTTCCTTGCGGCATTGGTTGTTGCGATGATTGCAGGTGCATTTAACGGTGCTTTGGTAGCATATTTTAATATTCCGCCTATGGTCGCAACCCTGATTCTTTATACTGCAGGACGTTCAATTGCTGCGTGGATTAACTTTAATAAGCTTCCTCATATTGATGACATCAGATTCATTACGTTTGGTACTTATATTCCCGGTATTCCGATTCCCACACCGTTCTTCATAGCAGTTATCTGTGTTGTATTGGCGATGCTTATGCTTAAATTTACAACACTTGGAACATATGTGCAGGCCGTTGGTATCAACGAAAAATCTTCAAGACTTAACGGAATCAACCCTAAGCTTATGAAGTTTATTACCTTCGTTATTCTTGGTGCATGTGTAGCTGTTGCAGCTCTTGTACGTGCAAGCCGTCTTGGTGAGATTAACTATTCCGGATTTGCCAAAGACATCGAAATGGATGCAATTCTTGCCGTTGCATTAGGCGGAAACTCACTCGGAGGAGGTAAATTCAACTTATTGTCAGCAGTTCTGGGTGCTTATATTATTCAGTTCCTTACAACAACACTGCTTACAATGAGCGTTCCTTCGGAAGCACTTCCGGCATACAAAGCAGTGGTAGTTATTATTCTTGTTGTCATCAGTTCACCTACTGTAAAGGAAAAGTTTACGGCATTGAAGAACAAGATGAAGTCAGGAAAGAAGGAGGTAGCATAAGATGAAGAAAATTACAAACAAAATCAAAGGCTTATCTGATACAAATATGCTACTTTTAATTACCGTAATCGTATTTTTTGTGATGTATCTTGGTGCAATGGCTTTTGTTCAATCCAATTTCTTAACACCTCAGAACCTTTTTAATATGCTTAATGATAAGGCTCCGCTTATCATTGCAGCGTGCGGAATGAGTCTTGTAATGATTACGGGCGGAATCGACATTTCAATCGGTGGTGTTATCGGTCTTGTAACAATGGTATGTGCGGTATATCTTGACTTCCATAACGGAAATGTAGTTGTTGCTCTTCTTATCTCAATCGGAATAGGACTTGCATTTGGAATTGTACAGGGTTATCTTGTGGCATACCTTAACATACAGCCATTCATTGTTACTTTGGCCGGTATGTTCTTCGCAAGAGGTCTTACAACAATTATTCACAGCAATCCTTTCAACGTTGAGAATGAAGCGTTTATGGCAGCCAAGGATACAAGAATATATCTTATGCAGTATGAGATTCGTGCCGGTCACATGGCAAGAGCTTACATAGAGCCCGGTGTAATCGTGGCAATTTGCACTGTGATTCTTTTCTTTGTTGTTCTTAAATGGACAAAGATGGGCCGAAATTTCTATGCAGTCGGCGGCAACCGTCAGAGCGCTTTAATGCTTGGTATTAATGTTAAAAATACTGTGTTTATTTCACATATTATTTGCGGTTTGTTTGCCGGTATTGCAGGATTTATTTATATTCTTCACTGCGGATCGGGCGCCGTAACAAACGCATCCGGAATGGAAATGGATGCAATCGCTTCATCGATTATCGGTGGAACAATGTTGACCGGTGGTGTAGGTAACATCATTGGCACATTCTTCGGCGTAATGAGTCTTGCAACAATCCAGAATATAGTTAACTCTGTAGGTCTTGATGATGCTTGGTGGACAAAGATTACGGTTGGGGCAATGCTCTGCATCTTCCTTGTAGTTCAGTCTGTAATCATGGCTAAGAAGAGAAAACAGGCAAAAGGTTAAACTTAATAAAAAGTGTGATTAAAATCGTTCCGAACATGCTTCGGGACGATTTTTTATTAAATAGGAAATACCTTTTCTATTCAGTAAAAACGCTCCGCGTGGATGCGCACCTAACGGGAATGAAATTAATGCTAAAGCATACCGCTCGGACGCGGAGTGTGTGTGAGCACACACTTTGTTCCGCAGTTGCGGTAAATACAGACAATACAAGAAAACGGAAATATGATATAATGATCATTAAATCATGTTTTCGAACTTACATTGCGATTACATTACAAAGCAGTATTTGACTTTTGAGGATAATGTGAAAAACAGAACATTTTTCACACGGCACTTTTGTGCCACCCATTAAGGGTGCCCCTGCAAGTGCCCTCCGGATTCCGCGAGGGCGGAATGGAGATTATATGGATCTTTTTGAAATGATGGAAGCAAAGGCTAAAGAGACGGAATCGCCGTTGGCAGCCAGACTCAGACCAAAAACAATTGACGAAGTTGTTGGACAACAGCATATTCTTGCAAAGGACAAGCTTCTTTATCGTGCGATTAAAGCGGATAAATTATCAAGTGTAATTTTTTATGGTCCTCCCGGAACAGGAAAAACTACACTGGCGAAGGTTATTGCAAATACAACAAAAGCAAATTTCTGTCAGATTAATGCGACCATAGCCGGAAAAAAGGATATGGAAGAAGTTGTGGATACAGCAAAGCAGACTCTGGGAATGTATGGAAAAAAAACCATTCTTTTCATTGACGAGATTCACAGATTCAATAAGGGACAGCAGGACTATTTGTTACCCTTTGTTGAAGACGGTACTCTTGTTCTTATCGGTGCAACCACTGAGAATCCTTATTTTGAAGTAAACGGGGCTCTTCTTTCACGCTCGGCTATATTTGAATTGAAGCCGTTAACTCAGGATGATATAAAGCAGCTGATAATGAGAGCTCTTACCGATAAGAATAACGGACTTGGCGGATTTGATGCTGATATAACAGAGGAAGCACTTGATTTTCTTTCGGATTTGGCGGGGGGAGATGCGAGAAAGGCACTCAATGCCATAGAACTCGGCGTAATGACGACAGAGAAAAGCGCTGACGGAAAAATACATATTACTTTGGATGTGGCCGAGGAATGTATCCAAAAGAGAGCGGTTCTTTTTGATAAAAACGGAGACAACCACTACGATACGATATCAGCATTTATAAAAAGTATGAGAGGTTCGGATCCCGATGCGGCAATTTACTATCTTGCGAAAATGCTGTACGCGGGAGAAAGCGTTACATTCATTGCACGGCGAATGATGATATGCGCGTCGGAGGATGTCGGTAATGCAGATCCGCAGGCACTTGTCGTTGCAACCAGCGCGGCTCAGGCAGTGGAGAGAGTGGGAATGCCGGAGGCTCAGATCATTTTATCCCAGGCAGTTGCATATATTGCCACTGCTCCGAAATCAAATGCCAGTGTAGCAGCTATAGGGGAAGCTATGGAAACAGTAAAAGAAACGGGAAACCTTCCCATTCCCACACATTTGCAGGATGCTCACTACAAGGGAGCCGCAAAGCTGGGACATGGTGAAGGCTACAAATATTCACATGCCTATAAAAATAATTATTGTGAGCAGCAATATCTGCCTTACGAACTAAGCGGAAGAGAATTTTACAGACCCAGCGGAAACGGCTATGAGGTAAAAATTGCCGAGCACATGAAACGCATCAAAAAAGAGGCAAAGGAAGAATGAGCAAAAAGCACAGACTGATAATTCTTTCACTGGATGCAGTAGGAAGAAAGGATATGGAGTTTCTTCTTACACTTCCAAACTTTTCAAAATTTGTAAGTGAAGGAGCATTTTGCGACAAAGTTTACAGTGTATATCCGTCTTTGACGTATCCGGCTCATTCATCCATTGTGACGGGAATGAAGCCGTGTAATCACGGAATTGTCGCAAACACAAAATTGCAGCCGAACAGAGACAATCCGGATTGGTTATACAAAAGAAAATATATTAAAGCAGATACTCTTGTTGATTTGGCAAAGAGAAAAGGTTATACCATATGCTCGCTTTTGTGGCCTGTTATGGGCGGTGCAAAAATTGACTATAATATGCCGGAAGTAATGGTTACGAGAAAATATCAGAACCAGATTACTGCCTGCCTTGTAAACGGTTCACCGAAATATTTGCTTGAGCTTAACAGTAAGTTCGGAAAAATGCGGAAAGGCATTTCTCAGCCTGAACTGGATGATTTTTTGATGGCTTCCGCAAAATATACAATAGAAAAATATGATCCGGATATGATGCTTATTCATCTTACGGATGTTGATACAACAAGGCATAATACCGGAGCGGTCAATGACTGTGTTACGGAAGCACTCAGACGTCATGACAGACGTTTGGGGCAGCTTACAGAATGGCTTGAAGCTGCGCGACCTATGGAGGACACTACATTTGTTGTTCTTGGGGATCATTGTCAAATGGACACTTCAAATATTATTTACCCCAATAAGTACCTGGCGGATATGGGACTTATTGATATTAAGGACAGCAAAATAACGGATTACAGAGCAATTGCAAGAAGCTGCGACGGTTCTGCATATATTTATGTGAATGAAAAGTACAAAAATAATTCCGATATTTTGGACAAGATAGCGGACGTACTTAACGAAATGAAAAAGAACAATTCTTTGGGAATTGAAGAAATTTTTACGGGTGAGGAGGCAGCCCGGATGGGCGCCGATTCCAAATGTGTTGCAATGCTTGAAAGTAAGCCCGGTTTCTATTTTCTTAACCAATTCGATGTTTTGACCGAAAAAGTCAGTGAGACAAAAAATCATGCGATGCATGCTTCACACGGATATCTTCCCACAAAAGAAGAAAATATTACTTTTTTTGCAGCGAAGGGAAAAGGAATTAAAAAAGGATCCCGCCCTGAAAGTATGTATCTTTGGGATGAGGGAGTTACAATTGCAAAAATTATGGGTTGGGAGCTTTCGAACGCAGACGGCAGAGTAGCAGAGAGTATTGTCGATATAAATGCTGAGTAAGTGACAATATATAATTATTATTTGGTCAGATAATAATTGATTAATGAACAGTTTGTATTATTGCTATTATTATACCTACGGAGGAGATAAATGTCTGATAAGAAATATGTAGTCGGATATGGATTTATTGACAGTTCATACTTTTGCGGATATGTGACGGAAGAACTGTCTTCATATTTGGGCAATGGCGCAAAACAGAAGTTAACCGAGCTTATTTTCGATGCTGATGTGCAGACATTTATTTCCGCACTTGATCCGGTTTTCAATGGCATGATGTCAGCTGCAACTACTGTGGTTCGTATTCTTACGCAGCAAGATGGCTACAGACGAGTACGAATTCGAGTGAGCCTTCATAAGGACAGTACATGTCTTCTGGAAGTAACTGATATCGATAACGCGGTAGATGACGTTGTTTATTCACGTTATGAACTTCACAGAATGGCATTTCTTCTTGAAAAAAGAAAAGATATTATTTTCGAATATCATTATCAGCAGAATCATTTGGAAATCTTTAAATACGAGCACCTTGAACGTGTTTCTCTTCAAAGTAATCCTGTCTATGCTTTTCTTTATGAAAGTATACTTAGGGAAATAACAAATCCGACTGCAGGATCGATTCGTTTTGTTTTTGACAATACATATACATATAACGGAATAAAGTATCATGTAACAGGTAATGACCTAATTCAGAATGCAGAAAAAAGCGTGCTTATCGGTGTGATTGAAACAGTCAATTCAGCTGAAAATGAGGCTTCGGACAGAGTTGATACACATGATGCAATGACAGGTCTTTACAATAAGCCTTATTCATTGACGCTTGCCAAAGAATCGTTAAACACCAAGGATAAGGTTTCCATCGTAATGATGGATATTGACGATTTTAAGACCATAAACGATTCATATGGTCATGTATTTGGTGACGAGGTAATAAAGAAGCTTGCTCTCATCTTGAATGAGATGGTAACAAACAGAGGTTTTGCGGGACGTTTTGGCGGTGATGAGTTCTTCTTATGTCTTTATGATATAGAATCGGAGCAGGAACTTAGGGCATTACTTCAGGGGATTTATTATCATTTTAAACGTGCATTTCCCGATAAGGATCATCAGTTTTCACTGACAATGGGTATTGCCGAATATCCAAGAAGCGGAACAAACTTTGATTTACTTTTAAAGAAGGCGGACAGAGCACTTTATATCGGTAAGTTTAAAGGTAAGAACAGATACATTATTTACAAAGAGCATATTCACGGCGAGCTCAGTGAAGACGACAGCAGTGAAACAAATATTGTCCACGACGAAAGTGCAAATCGTCAGACACAGATTGCGAAATTAAAAAATGCCACAATTCTTCTCGCCAAAGCGCTGAGAGACGGAAGCGATGCCAAAGAGACTTTAGATGAAGTATTTAAAGAACTGATAGGCGTATATAAATGTGACGGTGTGAATATATTTGCCGGGGAGAACTTCGAAAGTGTATACAGATTTGGAAACCTGACAAATCCTATTGAGGAAGCCTCTTACATAAAAGCGCCGGAAGTGGTTGCCCAGTTTAATGATTTAGGACTTTTCCATACGGCTGTTAAATATGTGCGTGACAAATATATTGAGGAATTTCACGGAAATCTCGCGAAGCATGGATATATTACTTCGACACAGGTTATTATAGGAACAAGAGAAGCTGTTAAAGCATTGTTTTCATATGATGCAGAGCATGATCTTGGCTCCTGCTCGCTTGAAGAAATGACTGAGCTGGTGATTATTTCTCAGATGGCTGCCGAGCTGCTGCTGAAATAAACATTATTTTTGACAAAGCATTTATGACTTTGGGATTACAGAATATTCTAAACAAAACGGAGTTTACGACTTAATTCGTAAACTCCGAATATTTTTAAAACAGCTTTGTGACAAGATTGTTATATATCTCCTGGCTGGCCCCTTCCCACTTATCGCATATTCCCGCGGCGATATCTTCGGTTGGCACCGACAGCTTAATATTTACCAATTCAATATTTTTTTCCCGTATAACGAGGCTTGCTTCGTATTCACCGGAAGTGGATTTATAGTAGTTTGAGTAAACGGAAAGCTCGTTTCGAAGCTCAAATTCATTTTCCTTAAAATACTTGTCGATATCGGCCTTTATTGAAGGAGTGATACGATTCTCGAAAAAGTCAAGCGTTTCATGTCCTTCTTTGGTAAGCTCAAGATGGGTTCTGTTTCGGATGGATTTTGCTGCAACCAGTTCGGCATCGGTGAGTTCTGAAATGGCTTGCTGGAGGGTAAGGAAATTTGTATATTCTTTTTCCAGAATAAAATCTCCTACCTGGGCCTTTGTAAGAGGAAAAGACACACGGTCCAACATATATAGTATTATCAGCTTGTACAGAGTTAACGGATCCTGAGCCACAATAAACCTCTACTTTACAAATTTGTTTTTATCAATATAATCTTAACTATAAACAATATTTAAATCAAGTTTCTAAAGATCAAATTCTAATTATCATTTCAATCGTTGATCGATAAGAATTAATCCCATTTAATATTAATACCTATATGCGTGAAAGGACGGTATTTATGCGCGAGAAATATGAAACACTGGCACTGAAGGATTTAAAAGCGATTGCTAAAATCAGAGGCATTAAGGGTTCTTCTTCCATGAGTAAAGAAGCACTTATCGATGCGATGGTTGATCTGGATGCCAAAGAAAATTCTGAGAAGGCTGCTGCAAAAGAGGAACAAGTGCCCGCTGAAAAGGCGGTCAAAAAAGCTGCAAAACCAAAGAAAACCGAAAAGACCGACGACAAGAACCGGGATTCTGCAGGAACGGATGACAAAGCAGATAAAGAAAAAAAGACAAATAAACCCAAAACTGCCGGCAAAAAAGAAAAAACTTCAGGAGAAGAAAGCAAGCCTGACGGACAAAATGTTACAGAAACTGTAAGCAAAGATTCTTCAGAGAAAGAAAGCGAGAATAAAGAACAAACCACCGCTGAAAGTTTAAGTAAAGAGCAGTCTGAAAACGAAACTAAGAAATCCGTGACAAAAAAGTTCGGAAAAAAGATGGTTGTTATAAAGAATGACACGACTCATGCTGAAGAAAAAGAAGCTTCGAAGTCTGCAAATGCAGAAGAAAAGCCGGAAAATGCCGGCAGGGAAGCAGAAGCCAAGAGCGATGAAAAGCATGACGAAAAGACCAAAACATCTGAGGAGGCAACAAAGCCGCAGGAAGAAGCACAGAATACTCTGGACAGCGGAGTTACCGCGCACGGAATTTTGGAAGTAATGCCTGAAGGCTTCGGATTTATCAGATGTGACAATTATCTTCCCGGAGCGGATGATGTATATGTTGCACCTGCGCAGATTCGCCGCTTCGGCTTAAAGACCGGAGACATAATAGAAGGAAATACAAGAATAAAAACGGGAAATGAAAAGTTTTCGGCTCTTTTGTTCCTAAAGACGGTAAACGGATATACTCCCGATGTTATTGCAAAAAGATCGAATTTTGAAACAATGACTCCTGTTTTTCCGGATGACAGAATAAGTCTTGAAACCGAGGGCTGTACGGTTGCGATGCGCGTTATGGATCTTCTGAGTCCTGTTGGAAAAGGTCAGAGAGGTATGATAGTATCACCTCCCAAGGCAGGTAAAACCACACTTCTTAAGGAAGTTGCAAAATCGGTTAAGAAGAACAACCCTGAGATACATATGATTATTCTTCTTATTGATGAGCGTCCCGAAGAAGTTACCGATATAAAGGAAGCTATTGAAGGACCGAATGTTGAAGTTATATATTCCACATTCGACGAGCTTCCCGAACACCACAAGAGAGTATCCGAAATGGTTATAGAGCGTGCAAAGCGTCTCGTGGAATCACATAAGGATGTTATGATTCTTCTTGACTCCATTACACGACTCACAAGAGCGTATAACCTTACCGTTCCGCCCAGTGGACGAACACTTTCGGGTGGTCTTGATCCCGCTGCTCTTCACATGCCGAAAAGATTTTTCGGTGCTGCCAGAAATATGAGAGAGGGCGGAAGCCTTACTATTTTGGCAACCGCTCTTGTTGACACAGGATCTAAGATGGATGATGTTGTATACGAAGAATTCAAAGGAACCGGTAATATGGAAATGGTTCTGGACAGAAAACTTTCCGAAAAGCGCATTTTCCCGGCAATAGATATAGCTAAGTCGGGAACGAGACGAGACGACCTTCTTCTTACACAAGAGGAAATATCGGCTGTAAACACGCTAAGAAAGGGAATTAATGGACTTAAGCCCGACGAGTCCGTTGACAGAATCCTTGATATGTTTTCAAAAACAAGAACAAATGCGGATTTCATAAAGGCGGTAAACAGAATACATTTGTTTTAAATTTTAGATGCGTTCCGCGCGCAGTGACCCGCAGGCGGACATTTTACTGATTGAGAAACGGAGACCGGCATGGGAGAGATTAAATCTGCACGAAAAGAAAACGGTAAATATACGAATCCAATCCTGTACTGCGATTATTCGGACCCGGATGCGATACGTGTGGGAGATGATTTCTTCATGACAGCGTCAAGCTTTACGGATACCCCGGGATTACCGCTTCTTCATTCGAAAAATCTGATTGATTGGGAAGTGATTAATTACTGCATAAAAAATGTTCCGGATGAAAGCTATAACGAACCACGCTACGGATGCGGAGTATGGGCTCCCTCAATCAGATATCATGACGGAATTTATTATGTTGTTTTTCCTATGCCGGATGAGGGTATTTTTGTAACAAAAACCTCTGACCCATGGGGGGAATGGAGTGAACCGGTTAATATCTTTCCGGGGGCGGGACGAATAGACCCCTGCCCGTTCTGGGATGATGATGGACAGGCATATCTTGTTTACGGAGTTGCAAAAAGCAGAATAGGATTTAACAACAAGCTTTTTATATGTAAATTAAGTGAAGACTGCTCGGAAGTGATGGGAGAGTCTGTAGAGGTTTTTGACGGAGAGTCAATCGGTGTTGTCACGACGGAAGGACCTAAATTATACAAAAGAAACGGATATTATTATATCTTCGCACCATGCGGTGGCGTGAAGCCGGGAGTTCAGCTGGCTATGCGCTCAACGAATATTTTCGGGCCGTATGAAGCGAAGGTTGTATTAAAGGAAGGCTTGTCCGGAATAAACGGCCCACACCAGGGCGCCTGGGTTGATACGCCGGACGGCGAAGATTGGTTTATTCATTTCAGGGATGTTTATGCCGCGGGAAGAATAGTATACCTTGAACCGATGAAATGGGAGAATGACTGGCCTGTAATCGGTAAGAAAAACGCAGATGAAGATTGCGGTGAGGCAATGGCGGAGTGCGATGCTCCGACGATTGATTACAATGGTCCTGTTCTTCGTCCGGAATCATCGGATTTCTTTGAAAACGGTAAGCCTAATTCAGCATGGCAGTGGAATTCCAATCATGAGGATGATTGGACAGAAAATGCACCAAAGGGTATTTTACTTAAATGTATTTATAAGGAAGATCTGATGTATGCGGCTCATAAGGGACTTTTGCTTCAGAAATGGCCGGCAGCAGAATTTGATTTAGATGTAACACTTGATGCTTCTTCTTTGGAAAAGGGAACGGACAGAGCAGGTGTCATTTGCTTTGGAATGAGATATGCAGGCATTCTTATTAAGAAAGAAGAAACAGGACTTTCATTGGTGGGAAATACCGGCGAAATGAAATTTGTTTCGGGGGCTCCCGTTTTTTCGATGCGGGATTCGGACAATGAATATAAATGTAGAGAATCATGTATTACAATCCGCATAAGCGTACGCAGAGACGGAACGCGCCCGGGAGGAGAAATACAGACGGCACCAAAAGAAAAAGTATCATTCTGTATTAAGAATGAAGGACAGTTTGTTCCTCTTTTGGAGTTTGAACCTGAAGCCGGCAGATGGACAGGCGCTAAGTGCGGCGTGTTTGCGGATACCGTCGGCACAACCGGTAACGGATTTGTAAATCTTATCAGTGCCGTATATAATTTCGATGTGCACTGAAATATTTTAAAAAATGTACTTGCCAAGATATTTTGCCTATGCTACAATACATTCGCTGTTTGTTGAAAACAGTGCGGATGAGAACAAGACAAATTAACATATAGTTTAGAAGAGGTGAAAGTATGAGAGAAGGAATCCATCCTGATTACTATCAGGCAACAGTAACCTGCAACTGTGGCAACACATTCGTTGTAGGAAGCACAAAACCCGAAATCCACGTAGAAGTTTGTTCTAAGTGCCATTCATTCTATACAGGTCAGCAGAAGGCTACAAGAGCTGACGGACGTGTAGATAAGTTCAACAAGAAGTACGGCATTCAGTCAAAATAAGTGATTCGATAAGGTTGAGAGCAGTCTCAACCTTATTTTTCTATAAGGAAATTGATTATGGCTAATAAGAAAAAATATTCCGGTATAGGCGGACAGGCTGTGCTGGAAGGCATTATGATGAAAAACAAGGATAAGTACTCGGTTGCGGTCAGAAAACCCAATGGGGAAATCGAGGTTGATATCGACGAATACACAGGAATCGTCAAGAGTACCTTTTGGAAAAAGGTTCCCTTCGTTCGTGGTGTAATCAACTTTATCGATTCACTTTCTCTTGGAATGAAGGCGCTCAACTATTCCGCTGAATTTTATGAGGAAGAAGAATCAAAAGAAACAAAGGTTGACAAAGCACTTAATAAAGTTTTCAGAGGCAATGCGGAGAAAATACTTACCGGTGTTACAACTATTGTTGCCGTATTGCTGGCACTTGCGCTTTTCGTTGTTCTTCCTACATTTGTTGCAGGACTTATTACCGATAAATTCAGCGTAATCAATTCAACATTTTCGGCAATGATTGAAGGCCTTATTCGCCTGGTGGTTTTTCTTCTGTATATTGTGATTATATCCATTAACCGTGATATCAAGAGGGTTTACCGCTACCACGGTGCAGAACATAAATGTATTAATTGTATTGAAAGAGGAAAACCGCTTACAGTGGAATATGTTAAGAATTCCTCCAGACTCCATAAAAGATGCGGAACAAGTTTCCTTTTCCTTGTTGTTATTGTCAGCATTATCCTTTTTATGTTTATCGATGTTGACAATCAGATTCTGCGTCTCGGAATCAGAATTTTATTGGTACCGGTTATTGCAGGGATTTCGTATGAAATTCTCAGTCTTGCGGGAAGATTCGATAATGTAATCATAAATATTATTTCGGCGCCGGGATTTCTTGTCCAGAGACTTACAACAAAAGAGCCCGATGAAGAAATGATCGAGGTTGCAATTGCGGCTGTGGAAGCTGTTTTTGACTGGAAAGATTTCCAAAAGGAAGCTTTTGGAATCGATTACGAAGCAGAAGAGGAAAAGAAGAATGAATTATAGGGAGAGCTTTGATAAGGGCAGTCTTTTGCTTAAAGCTGCCGATATTGAAGAACATTCCCTGGATGCACGTCTTTTGCTTGAGCATGTTTGTAATACAAATCGTTCCGATATGATATTGAATCCTGACCGTGAATTATCACAGGAAGAGGAAAAAGCATATAACGAACTGATAAAGAAGAGAGCGACACATGTTCCTCTTCAGCATCTCACAGGTATCCAGGGCTTTATGGGCCTGGATTTTTGTGTGAATAAGGATGTGCTTATTCCAAGGGCAGATACAGAGACGCTTGTTGAGGCAGTTATGAAAGAACTTCATGACGGAATGAGGATTCTCGATATGTGTACAGGGTCAGGATGTATTTTACTGAGTCTTCTCAACTATTCAAACGACTGCGTAGGTACAGGCGTTGATATAAGTGCCGCAGCATTGGAAGTTGCAAAGAACAATGCGCAAAGACTCAACATATCGGCTGAATTTCTTGAAAGTGATTTGTTTTCACGTGTTGAAGGCAAATACGATATAATTGTCTCAAATCCACCATACATAAGGACTTGTGAAATTGAAGAACTTATGCCTGAGGTAAGAGACCATGATCCGTTTATTGCATTGAACGGAAAAGAAGACGGGGTTTCTTTTTACAGAGATATAATCAATAAAGCGCCGGACTACCTTGTAAAGGGTGGTTTGCTTGCTTTTGAAATAGGTTGCGAGCAGGCGGATGAAGTTTCTGAAATGATGGAGGCCGGAGGCTTTTGCGAGATAACAGTAGTTAAGGATTTGTGCGGTTTGGACCGCGTTGTTACAGGAAGGACGAGAATAAATGTTTGATAAATTAGAGGATCTCTTAACAAGATTTGAGGAAATTATGGGCGAGCTGTCAGAGCCCGGCGTTACCGATAATCAGAAGCGTTTCAGAGCATTAATGAAAGAACAAAGTGATCTGACACCCATAGTTGAGGCTTACAAAAGCTATAAAAAAGCCAAGCAGGATATCGACGACAGCCTGGAAATGCTTGATATGGAATCAGATCCCGAAATGAGAGAAATGATTAAGGAAGAACTTTCGAACGCGAAGGACAGCGTTGAAAGACTTGAAGAAGAGTTAAAGATTCTTCTTCTTCCAAAGGATCCCAATGATGACAAGAACGTTATCGTTGAAATCAGAGCAGGTGCAGGCGGCGAGGAAGCAGCACTGTTTGCTGCCGAGATTTACCGTATGTATGTACATTTTGCGGAAAAACAGCGCTGGAAGGTTGAACTCATGAATATGGACGATACCGGAATCGGAGGGCTTAAGGATGTAAACTTTATGATTACCGGTTCGGGAGCATATTCAAAACTTAAATACGAATCCGGAGTTCATCGGGTTCAGCGAGTTCCGGATACTGAATCAGGCGGACGAATTCATACTTCCACAATTACTGTTGCTGTTATGCCTGAGGTTGAAGATGTTGACGTTGTAATTGATGAAAAGGATATTCGTATCGACGTAATGAGAGCATCGGGAAACGGTGGTCAGTGTGTCAATACAACCGACTCGGCTGTTCGACTTACACACTATCCCACGGGTATTGTTGTTTATTCGCAGACAGAAAAGAGTCAGCTTCAGAACAAAGACAAGGCTTTTGCACTTCTTCGTGCGAAACTGTATGATTTGGAACTTCAGAAGCAGCATGATGAGGAAGCTGAATTAAGAAGAAGCCAAATCGGAACAGGCGATCGTTCCGAGAAAATCAGAACCTACAATTTTCCTCAGAGCCGTGTTACGGATCACAGAATCGGATTTACAACTCACAATCTTGACGGTGTACTTAACGGGGATATTCAGGAAATTCTTGATAGCCTTATCGCAGCCGATCAGGCTGCAAAACTTGCGAAGATGCAGAACCAGAACTAGTTTACACAAAATTCATTTACTTATGGTATAAAAATAAGTATACTGTTCTAGTGGCCGTTTATACGGCACAGATGTACGGAGGAAATTCAGAAAATGAGTGAAAAAACAGATTATGTTAATAAGCTTATGACAGAAGATGTTAAAGAGACTTCTGTGAAAGCTGAGCCTGAAATCAGCAAGAGCAAACTGAAGCGTGAGAATCAGAGAAAGGCAGCAAAGAAAGCAAAGACAAGTAAAATTTTGGAAGAGATTGCATGGACAGCTGTTTTTGTTGTTCTTGGCGGATTGCTGGTAGCAATGATTACTATGGGAATTTATCGAAACGCTACAAGAGTTGTTCTTCCTACTGAAGTTGATTTCAGCTACGGTCTTTCAGAAGACGGAATGATTTCCGGTGCGGATCTTTCTGCTGTTAAGGATATCGGACTTATGAATCTTTCAATTCCCGCAGCTGAGGTTGTTCCTACTGACGAAGCAATTGAAGAGAAGATTAACACTGAACTTGAAAACAATCAGGTTGTTGATACTGATGCTTCACGTGAAGTAGCTGATGGTGATAAGATTAGCCTTGATTATGTCGGAACAGTTGACGGTGTTGCATTTGATGGCGGAAGCACTGATGGAGTAGGAACCGATCTTACAATCGGATCAGGAAGTTATGTTGATGATTTTGAAGAGCAGCTTATCGGAGCACATCCCGGTGATGATGTTAAGGTTGAAGTAACATTCCCTGAAGATTATGACAACGCAGAACTTGCCGGTAAGGACGCAGTATTTGCCGTAACTGTTAACGGTATTTATACAGTTCCCGAATTTACAGATGAGTTTGTTAAGGAAAATCTTTCAGAGTATGCTACTACAGCTGAGGAATACAGACAGTATGTGTATGACACTGAATATGATGCAAATCTTGATTCATACATAAAGACATATGTATCAGACAATGCGTCTGCTTCCAAGTTCCCTGCAGGCTATTTAAAGCACACCAAAGAGCTTCTTTTCTACATTGACAATCAGTCATATTCATATATGTCATATATCTATTCAATGTACGGTATGCCCAATACCACAGACTTTTACGGTTATATGGGAACCTCAGAGAACGGTTACCAGAATGACTTACGGGCACGCGGAAAGAAGGAAGCTGCTTCTCTTATGGCATACAACAAGGTATTTGTTGATGCGGGCCTTGCAGTAACCGAAGACGATTATAATGCGATCGTGGAAGAAAACGGTGCTGAGGCAGAAGAAACATACGGAAAGCCTTATCTTATGCAGCAGGCAATAAAGAAAGTGGTTACTGCTTACATTAAAGAGCATGCCAGTGTGCAGTAATCAGTCTTTATAAAAACTTAAGTAATTCTTTTAGGGAACACTCACTTTCGAGTGTTCCCTATTTTTGTGGCTTGGATTATAATGAGGAAGGTGCGTCGGTAGACAAAAGAACACCCAAAAGAGAAAAGGTGAAAATGTTTTTCACATATAAAACGGAGAAAAAATGAAAACCATACATACAAAAGAAATGCTTAAATTTATAGATAATTCGCCTTCGGCATTCCACTGCGCGGCAAATGTTGCAAAGAAACTCGAAAAGGCCGGATTTGTTGAATTAAAAGAAACAGAAAACTGGCCTCTCAGAATAGTTAAGAAGGGATATGTTGTCAGAAACGATTCATCTGTTATTGCTTTTTCAATTCCTGAGGTCGGTGAAGCCCGCGGATTCAGAATTTATTCCGCACACAGTGACTCGCCTGCATTCAGGCTCAAAGAAGATTGTGAAATGTCGCCGGAGTGCGGTTTTGTGCGAATCAATACCGAAGGCTATGGCGGAATGATAATGTCCACATGGTTTGACAGACCGCTTTCTGTAGCGGGACGTGTTGCATATTGCGAAAACGGCGCTATAAGAACAAAACTTGTTAATATTGACAGAGACCTTCTTGTAATTCCAAGCATTGCTATTCATATGAATCCTGAAGCAAATAAGGGAGTAGAGTTAAAGCCGCAGTCCGATCTTCTTCCCATATATTCTCAAAGCACGGGCAAAACAAAGCTTTCTTCGATGATTGCAAAAGAAGCCAATCTTAATGAAGAAGAAATACTTGCGTCGGATTTATTCTTATATACCCGACAGAAAGGTACAATATTCGGAGCTGAAAAAGAATTTGTTCTTTCCCCCAGAATTGATGACCAGGCCTGTGTTTTTGCAGGACTTGAAGCAATTACCTCAATCGATACCGGTAATGAAAACTACAATCCGTCAAGCTATATCAACGTTTTCTGTGTTTTTGACAATGAAGAGGTGGGAAGTTCAACAAAACAGGGAGCTGATTCAACCATGCTTGAGGACACTCTTTTCAGAATCGCGGAAGAACTTTCTTATTCCAGAACGGATTACTTAAAATTGCTGGCAGACAGTATGTCTTTATCTGCAGATAACGGGCATGCGGCACATCCGGCAAATCCCGGAAAGGCAGATCCCGTTAATAAGCCTTCGCTTAATAAGGGAGTTGTTCTTAAATTTAACGGATCGCAAAGGTATGCTACGGATGCTGTCAGCGCAGGCTTTGTCAGGGCACTTGCAAAGAGGAGCGGCGTAAAACTTCAGAACTATGCAAATAACTCAAATGTGCGTGGCGGGTCTACATTGGGCAATATTTCAACGGCTCACGTTTCTGTCCCCACAGCTGATATCGGACTGCCGCAGCTAGCCATGCATTCCGCGTGTGAAACCGCCGGAGCACGGGATATTGACGATCTTGTGAAACTTGCAGAGGAATTTTTTAAAGGATGAATAATCTAGTTGATACAACCGATGTTATTATCGAGGGAACAGATGACTATCCGGTGTGGATTACATTCACAAAGCTGGATGTAAACACATATAATAATGCCGCGACACAGGAAATTGATTTTCGTATGGAGGCACTTTTGGTTGTGAACGACGGTTCCGTAAGCGTGGCATGGGACCATAAACTCATTACGGTAGGCGCGGGGCAAGGGGCACTGATAAAGAAAGGTGTCGCTGCAAAAGTTCTTCTCGGAGCCAGAGAGTCGGCAAGCTTTTACAGTCTTTTATTTGATGAGAAGTATATTGTTCCGGAAGGACTGCTTTTTGAAAAATATGCCAAAAAGTTTATGGAGAACGACGATATTAAAGTTGTTGAAATAAATGACAGAGATTTAAAGGCAGAAGCAATTTTAAATGATGCCAACAGGATTATTGCTACGAACCTTGCTCATAAAATGGGAAGTGAGCTGGTTACAAAGGGTGTTTTGTGCCATGCCTGGTTGAGTATTCTTGATTATACAATGGGTGATTCCCTGGGAAACGATGACAGTCTTATGGACTCGAAGGATGAGAGACGAGTCAGGGCTGCCTGTAAATATATTTCGGATAACTACAGTGATATAGTTACGCTGGAGGATATTGCAATGCATATCAATATCAGCAAAGGTGAATGCTGCAGGGCATTTGAACGCGTTATTTTTATGAGTCCCATAGAATATCTTATGAAATACAGAATTTACAATGCGGTAAAAATACTTTTGGAGAAGCCCTCGTCAGTTGACTCAATTGCTGAACTGAGTTTCATAACAGGATTTAACAGTCCCAGCTACTTTAACCGTGTATTTAAGAAACATGTAATGTGCTCACCGAACGAGTATAAGAAAATGATTAAATCCGATGCAGAACGTGCAGAGATTATATATACATCATTAAGAGAGGAAATATCAATATTATGACAACAGGTGAATTGAAAGCTCTTCTTGAAAATCCGGAATTTTTTGAGGAAAATCTTGTTCCTGCTCATTCCGACCATCATTTTTATGTGTCGGAAAACGATTATGAAAATGAAGAAATGAAAATAAGCTTAAACGGACAGTGGAAGTTTAAGTATTCGAAAAATCTATCGGAGAGACCTGAGAATTTCTATACTTTAGGTGCAGACCTCAGTTCCTTTGACACAATTGAAGTTCCATCAAATATTGAACTTCAGGGCTTTGGAGTACCTCAGTATGTTAATGATGAATATCCATGGGACGGTCGTGAACCGCTCAC
Source organism: Lachnospiraceae bacterium (assembly GCA_045600725.1). Lineage (GTDB taxonomy): Bacteria > Bacillota > Clostridia > Lachnospirales > Lachnospiraceae > UBA1258. The sequence goes on along the minus strand of JAZRYK010000054.1, from coordinate 21,673 downwards.
GGTCGGTCAGGTTTCAGATTACGATCTTCCGGTCGGAAGTTACGTTAAAACCTTCACATTAAAAAAGAAAATGAAAAATAAACGAATCTTCATTTCGTTTCAGGGTGTACAGTCGGCCTTCAGACTGTTTGTTAACGGACAATATGTTTGTTATTCGGAGGATTCATTTACTCCTTCGGAAGCCGAAATAACGGATTTTCTTGTTGAAGGAAAAAATACCGTTGCGGTTGAGGTATACAAATATTCTTCCGGGGCATGGCTTGAAGACCAGGACATGTGGCGCCTTTTCGGAATATTCAGAGAAGTATATGTTTATGCTGTTCCCGAAGCACATCTTTGGGATATTTTCCTTAAAACTCCTTATGACTACAAAGGTCAATGGGGCGGTGTGGATGCTGACATGACCGTTTGTGGCAATGCGGCGACTGCTTGCGTGACAATTACCGATGCAAAGGGAAAGAAGATATTCTCTAAATTTGCCGAAGTAGAGAACGGCAAAGCAAAGGTACTGGGAACCGTTGACAATGTTACTCCATGGAGTGCCGAGCTTCCTTATCTTTACAATGTACGGATCGAACTGAAGAACAAAAATAATGAAACACTGGAAATTTCCGAATTAAAGGCAGGGTTCAGAACCTTTGAAATTTCGAAGGGCATAATGAGACTGAACGGAAAGAGAATAGTTTTCAGAGGTGTTAACCGCCATGAGTTTTCGGCAGACAAGGGAAGAGCTATTTCAGAAGAAGAAATGCTTACCGATATTGTTTCATTTAAAAGAAATAATATAAATGCCGTAAGAACAAGCCATTATCCAAATCAGTCCAAGTGGTACAGATTGTGCGATGAATATGGCATATATATGATTGATGAAACCAACCTCGAAACACACGGTACATGGGAATACTCAGGTAAAGGCAGATTTCATACGCCTATTCCGGGCAGCAGACCGGAATGGAAGGCAGCAGTATTGAAGAGAGCCGATAATATGCTGATGCGCGATAAAAACCATGCCGCGGTTCTTATCTGGTCACTTGGCAACGAATCCAACGGCGGAACCAATTTTGTTGCGATGCACGATTTTCTTAAGGCAAAGGATGATTCACGGCCGGTGCACTATGAGGGGGTTACAATTGACCGCACTTCGGAAGCAGCGACCGATATGGAATCGAGAATGTATTGCAAACCGGCAGACATCAGAACCTATTTGGAACAACATCCTGCAAAACCTTATATCAGCTGCGAATATATGCATGCAATGGGAAACTCGGTTGGCGGAATGAAACTTTATACCGATCTTGAGGACGAATTTGAACAGTTTCAGGGTGGATTTATCTGGGATTATGTTGACCAGGCTCTTTTCCGCGAGGTCAACGGAAAGAAAGTTCTTGCATACGGCGGTGACTTTAAAGACAGACCGAATGACGGTGCATTCAGCGGTGACGGTATTATTTTTGCCGACAGAACGGAATCGCCGAAATTGTGTGAAGTAAAACAGCTCTATTCTCCCGTACGCCTAACGGTAAGCGAAAAAGAAATTGTTGTCGAGAATAGAAATTCATACACAGATTTGTCGGCTTTTTCGGTAGATTTTTCTATTGTGACCGGAACAAAAAAGGTTTATAAAAAGGTGTTCACGAATATTGACTGTAATCCCGGTGAGAAGATTGTTCTTCCGACAGAGTTTGACGGTGAACTTAATGCCGATAAGGACTATGTCTGCAAGGCGGTTCTTAAACTCAAAAAGAAGAACAAATGGGCCGGCGCGGGCCATGAAATCTGCTTTGGAGAGAAGGTTATTCTTGCGAAAATCAATCCTGAAAACGTTTTTGCGGATAAAGGATGCATTAAACAGGTTACAGTGGCAAAAAAAGGACGCAGTGTTGAAACAGAACATATGAAGACATTGTTCCATATTTTTGCAAAAGGTCCCACATCCATTAAATTTGATGAAATCGAAGCTTTGGAAGGCGCGCCGATTCCGGTATTTACCAGGGCGTACACAGATAATGATTTGGGCTGCGGATTTAACAGGAAAACTGCCCTTTGGCGTTCGGCAACAGAAAACCTTGAATGCAAATTCACTTCTTTTGAGGAAAAAGAAGGATTTGTGGAAGCAGTATTTGATTATAATGCAATCTTGGATCCAAGAATCTGGGTTCGCGTGACATATGAAATTCACAAGCAGGACTACGTTAAGGTCAGACTCTATTACAGAGGCCTTGAAGAGCTTCCCGAATTGCCGCTTGTCGGAATGGAATTCAAGCTTGATTCTTCTTTTGAAGTAGTTGAATATTTTGGAAAAGGTCCGAATGAAAATTACAATGACAGAAATAACGGAAGTTCAACCGGTGTTTACAAGTCTTTGGTGAAGGACAATCTTACTCCTTATTTGAGGACGCAGGAATGCGGAAACAGAACAGATGTAAGATATCTGAAAATGCTTGATAAGTCGGGCAAAGGAATTTGTTTCTCATGTGAGGACGGTACCTTTGAGTGTTCGTTCCTACCGAACAGTGCCGCTGAGCTTGAAAACGCGAATCATATATATGAACTTCCCGGCCATAACTATACATGGGTACGAATTTATGCTGCAAATACCGGTGTCGGCGGTGATGATAGCTGGGGTTCGCCTGTGCATGAAGAATTTAAGGCCGATCCGTCAAAGGATTATTCGGTTGAATTTATTATTAAAAGAGTTTAATAAGGAGAATAAAAAATGAGAGTTCTTGTAACGGGTGTTAAAGGTCAGTTGGGCTTTGATGTTATGAATGAGCTTGCAAAAAGAAATATTGAAGGAATCGGCGTAGATATTGATGAAATGGATATTACCGATTCGAACAGCGTTGATAAGGTTATTACCGAGGCAAATCCGGATGCGGTTATTCACTGTGCTGCATATACTGCGGTGGATGCGGCTGAAGATAATGCTGATGTTTGCCGAAAGGTCAATAGAGACGGAACGCAGAATATTGCCGATGTATGTAAAAAACTTGACTGTAAAATGATTTATATCAGCACGGATTATGTTTTTGACGGAGAGGGCGAACGTCCCTGGGAACCTGATGATGAGAGAAAGCCTTTAAATGTCTACGGACAGACGAAGTATGAAGGAGAGCTTGCGGTAGAAAACACACTTACAAAGTATTTTATTGTTCGCATTGCATGGGTATTTGGCGTAAACGGAAAGAATTTCATCAAAACTATGCTGAATCTTTCCAAAACACGGGACAGCCTGACTGTTGTGTGTGATCAGTTTGGTTCGCCGACATACACATACGATCTTGCCAGATTACTTGTTGATATGGTTCAGACCGAAAAATACGGATTCTATCATGCGACAAACGAGGGCATTACAAACTGGTATGAGTTTGCGGTTGAAATATTCAAAACAGCAGGTATCGAAATGAAGGTATCGCCTGTAAGCAGTGATCAGTATCCTGCAAAAGCTAAGAGACCTTCAAACAGCAGAATGTCAAAAGAAAAGCTTGAACTTAACGGTTTTGACAGATTGCCTTCATGGCAGGATGCCTTAAAACGCTATATTGATGTTTTAAAAGAAAGAGAGATGATTTAAATGAAAAAGAACCCTTCATGGGGAGATGTTATCCTTGCATTTGTTTTGGTGGTAGTATCGTTTTTGGCAATTGTGATATTTCTTGTTTTTCCTTATGTAAAAGGAAGAATAACGGGAGCACTTAATCAGACTGCTTCGGTTTCGGAGGAAACAAGCGTAACGGTGAGCGAAGAAATTCCCGAAGTGTCTGTTGAAACCTCAACAGAACCTTCAACAGAGGTTTCGGAACCGGTTCATGTCGATCCTCCGCAAATTGATATCCCTGAGGATGTTCAAAAAATTGTCTGGGAAAAGGTGGAGCATCCCGACATTACCGATTGCGATATAGTTTTTATAGGTGACAGTATTTTTGCAACGGGTTGTTATGATGAGTATTCCAGCACGGTTTCCGATGTGGTTCGCGACTTGTCGGGAGCGAGAGTATATAATCTGGCAATTCCGGGAATGTGTGCCGGAGAAGGTACAAATACAAAAGTTATAAGCCAGCAGGAAGCCGTAAAACGGTTTCTGAATCTAGAACAGATTGAAGAAGGAACAGACATTGACCTGTTTAACAGCGAACTCGGACGTTTGGCAAATGATGACCATTCGGGCCGTCAGCTTGTTGTCATTATGGATTGCACAATAAATGATTATTTTATGCATACCGAGCTTACAGGAAATGCATACGATGAGAATACATATTTCGGTGCAATTACAAATTGTATAAACTGGATTATGGCTGACAATCCGTATGCGATAGTTTGCTACGTCAGAACTCACAGTATTTTGCATGGCACAAACGGGTACGATTTTAACAATGTGGGTGCAACCTATAATATGTACAAGGAAATCGCAATTGATGCATGTAATTATGAAGGCGCATTCAGCATAACCTGCGACGGTGAGAACGGAATCAATTATGACAATTCAAGAGAATACACTGAAGACGGCACTCATTTGAATTATGAGGGCCGAGTGATTGAGGGAGAAATAATAAAGGATTTCCTCGTTGAGGTGTTACCTTACTACTAAAATTCAATAAGAGATTTTTCGACATGGGTACTTACGTAAACCAATAAAGTGTGATAAAATCATAATATAGCGTTATTTTGACTATTATTACATTTTTTGATAGCGAGGTACCCATGTTTTCTGTCGACGAGTTTGTTGTTCATACTACCGGAGGAATATGTAAGGTTGATAATATCGCTCCTTTGGATATGCCGGGCGCTGATAAGAACAGGCCATATTATTTTTTGTCTCCGATTAAAACAAATGCCAGCAAAGTATTTGTTCCGGTAGACAATGATAAGGCAATTCGTAAAATTATGACAGACAGTGAGGCGTGGGCACTTATCGATGAAATTCCAAGTATAGAAGAGATGCGTGTTGAAAACGAAAAACTACGCGAGACACAGTATAAAGAGGCTATTAAAAGCTGCGATTGCAGAGAACTGGTGAAGGTTATCAAAAACCTTTATTCACGACGTCAGAAACGCATCGGAGAAGGAAAGAAATCCACTGCGACAGATGATAAGTACTTCAAGATAGCGGAAGAAAATTTGTACAGCGAGCTTGCTTTTGCAATAGGAAAAGAAAAAAGTGAGATGGGAAACCTCCTTTCGGATCGTTTTCAGGATGCTGATATTTGAATGAAATAGTAAATCCCTTCAATTGTGATATATCTCCGAAAATGCGGAAATAGATTTCAATTGAAGGGATTTTTGATATATGAAAGATATCTGCATTTTTATTCTTTACTTGAAGTGTTAAGCGTTTCCATAATTGACTCCAGCGTACTTTGCATGGAAGCGGTATTTGTCACTGCCTGCGTGTAGGATGATGTAAGTGTTGTGGGGAAGGATTTGGAATCATCACTATCAGTTGAATCGTCAAGCACAATAGAGTTTAAGTGCCCTTCGGCAAGCTTTGAAAGCACTTCGCGACCGGAACCGGTAGACATCAAATCTTCGGAAAGAGATTTCAATGCCGAGACGTCGCTGATACTGCCCAAAACCGAACCGTCAATAACGGATGCGAGTTCGTTAAATTCAGTCAGATTTTTGATTTCTTCCGAGAGAAGGGTAGAAAAATCTGAAGTTTTTGAGACATTGTTGCCGGATTTTTGTGAGGTATCTGTGGCACTGATTGTTTTGGTCAACAAGCCGGATGCTTCATTGGTATATAAGTAACTTGTGATATCATTTATTTGCATTAACGCCACCTCGTTTCTGTCACAAAGTATACCATGAAATAACCTTGACGAAAAGAAAAAACAAAACTAAAATATGAGTTGTTTGCTAGGTTAATTAGCAGCATGAAGAAAGGAGCAGTCATGAACAGAATTAGATTCTATAACACTATGACTAAGAAGGTTGAAGATTTTGTACCCAACGAAGAAGGCAAGGTAAGCTTATATACCTGCGGACCTACCGTTTATCATTTTGCGCACATCGGTAACCTTCGATGTTATATTATGGAGGATATTCTGGACAGAACTCTTCGCTATGCCGGATACGATGTTAAGCGTGTAATGAATATTACTGATGTCGGTCATCTTACAAGTGATTCGGATACCGGAAACGATAAGATGGTTGAAGGAGCAAAGCGCGAACACAAGACTGTAATGGAAATTGCGAAGTTTTATACCGACGCGTTCTTTTCTGATATCAACAAGTTAAATATTCGTATTCCCGATGTTATTGAGCCCGCAACAAATTGTATTGATGATTTCATTGATATGATTACAGTTCTGCTTGATAAGGGCTATGCATATGTCGCAGGCGAGAATGTTTATTTTGACACATCAAAGCTTGAAAAGTATTATGTGCTTTCAAATCAGAGCGAGGATGATTTAAAAGTCGGAGTTCGCGATGATGTTGATGAAGATCCAAACAAGAAGAATAAAGCTGACTTTGTTCTTTGGTTCACAAAATCAAAATTTGAGGATCAGGAACTTAAATGGGACAGCCCCTGGGGCGTAGGTTATCCCGGTTGGCACATTGAATGCTCATGCATTTCAAAGAGACATTTGGGAGAGAAACTTGATATCCATTGTGGCGGTATCGACAATATCTTTCCTCATCACACAAATGAGATTGCACAGAGTGAAGCATATCTTGGCCACAAGTGGTGCAACTATTGGTTCCATGTTCACCACCTTGTTGATAAAAACGGTAAGATGAGTAAGTCCAAGGGCGAATTTCTTACAGTATCCTTACTTGAAAGCAAGGGTTACAATCCTCTTGTTTACAGAATGTTCTGTCTTCAGAGCCATTATCGTAAGCCGCTTGAATTTTCATATGAGGTTATGGATAACGTTAAGAGTGCATACGACAAACTTGTTAAAACAGTTGCACGTATTAAGGCAGACTCGGCTGACGGTGCTGTAGATCAGGCTGTTTTCGATGATTACAAGGCTAAGTTCCTTGATGCGCTTTCAAATGATTTTAATACATCAATGGCAATCACCGTTCTTTACGATATGCTCAAGGCCGAAACAAACAACGCCACAAAGTATGCACTTGTTAAGGATTTCGATCAGGTGCTCTGTCTCGATCTTGATAAGGAAGAAGAAACAAAAGCAGTAGATTCCGAGCTTGAAGCTTTTGTTCTCGGAAAGATTGCCGAACGTGCGGAAGCCAAGAAGAATAAAGATTTTGCGACTGCAGATGCAATTCGTGCAGAGCTTTTGGCAAAGGGCGTTACAATTAAGGATACACGAGAAGGAACAACTTGGACAGTTGAATAAGACGGTATAGATATTGATTGATTTATTAAGGACTTTAGGCTTGTTTACAGCTTAAAGTCCTTTTTTTTCATAGGAAATTCCTCCGAATTTCCTATGAAATAAAAAGCCTCCGGCGGGATGCGTACGCGTGCGAACGGAAAACAGTTGCAAGCAACACGCGACGGTTGCGGAGTGTCCGCAAGCGGATACATTTACAATTTAGATAAAAATATTTTTGTGAAAAAGTGCTTGACATTCTATGATTAATTGAATACAATCAATTTAAATCAATTAATTGAGTACAATCAAAAAACAATAAAGAAAGAAGGATATGAAAATGAACGCATTCGATTTTACAGTTAAGGCTCAGGACGGAACAGATGTTGCACTTGGAGATTTCAAGGGAAAGGTATTATTGATTGTCAATACAGCTACAGGCTGTGGATTTACTCCTCAGTATACAGAACTTCAGGAGATTTATGAAGAGTTTCAGGCACAGGGACTTGAAATACTCGATTTCCCTTGCAACCAGTTTGGCGAGCAGACTCCCGGAACTGATGAAGAAGTACATGATTTCTGTACAGGAAGATACGGAATTACATTCCCTCAGTATTCAAAGATTGACGTAAACGGTGAAAATGCAATTCCTTTATATAAGTGGCTTACAGAGAACACAAAGTTTGAAGGCTTCAACGGACCTATGGGCCTTGTTCTTAGCCCCATTGTAAAGAAGATGGATAAGGATTACAAAAAGAACGGCAACATAAAGTGGAATTTTACAAAGATTCTTGTTGACAGAAACGGAGAAATCGTTGCCAGATTCGAGCCCACCGCAGATATGAAGCAGGTGCGTGCCAAAGTTCAGGAGGTTCTGTAATGTTCCATTTCGATTATTTGACAGAGAATACATGTTCAAAGGTTATCAGCCTGGATCTTGATGGAGACATTGTCAGAAATATTTCTTTCATGGGCGGTTGTGATGGAAATTTGAAGACAATTCCTGTATTATTAGAAGGATGGAGCGTGGATCGTATCGAGGAAACGCTCTCCGGGATTGTATGCGGACGCAGAGGAACATCTTGCTCAGACCAACTTGCCAAAGCCGTTCGTGCAGCAAAAATTGCATCCGAGGATCCCAATTACAAATCTCCACTTGACGAGGATGATGATGAGTAATGAAAGTTACGAACAGCTGAAACTTGAAAATCAATTGTGTTTTCCGCTTTACGCTGTTTCAAAAGAAATTGTAAAGAAATATAAACCGTTTCTTGATGAAATAAATCTGACATATACGCAGTATATTACTATGATGGTCTTATGGGAGGAAAAAGAAATCCTAGTGAAAGATATGGGTGCAAGACTTTTTCTTGATTCGGGCACTCTGACTCCCGTTCTGGACGGTTTGGAGAAGAAAGGCTATGCCGTTCGCAGACGTTCGGAAAAGGACAAGCGTGATATGTATGCTGTTGTTACGGATGAGGGAATGGCAATTCGCGAAAAGGCTTCCGAAATACCTGCAAAGGTGGGTGCTTGCATGCCGATTGAACCGGAAAAAGCTATGATGCTTTATCAGATTCTTCATGAGATGATGGATAACTTATAGAAAGAAAGAGGAACAAAAATGAACGTAGCGGTTCGTTATTACACCAGATCGGGTAATACTGAAAAACTTGCAAAGGCTGTTGCCGAACAGCTTAACGTAGAGGCAAAGACAGTTGAAAATTCGCTGGATGAGAAAGTGGATATTCTTTTTCTCGGATGCTCATATTATGCGTTTGATATGGATGCCGAAGTAAAGCGCTTCCTTAAAGAGAATAAAGACAACATTGGCAAAATTGTTTGTTTCGGAACCTCAGCAATGATGAATTCAATGAAGAAACCAATGAAAAAGGTTACTGATGAAATCGGGATTACTGTTGCAGACGAAGAATTTCATTGCCGCGGCTCATTCGGTCTCGCTCACAAGGGAAGGCCGAATGCGGACGACATTGAAAAGATAAAAGAATTCGCAGCAGGTGTTGTCAAGGCATAAAAGACATAGGGAACGAGAACTATTTTCATGGCTTAAGTATGCGATGTATAAATCAGAGGTAGAAATGCCTCTGATTTTTTGTTTCTCTTTGGCGGTGTTATGGTAGAATAATTTGTGGCGGGAATTAAGAGAAACATCCTTTGATGAATCCGGGTAATAAAGGAAAGGGTTATTAAAAAGAAAAATGGAAAAATACTTAGATTATTCTGAAGAAGTTTTGGAAGCATTAAAGAATAACAAAGCAGTTGTTGCAATTGAAACCGGCGGCACATTTGCAGGAATTCCTTATCCGGAAAATGTTGAAACCGCAAAAGCAGTTTGTGAACGAGTAAGAAGCGCCGGTGCGGTTCCGGCTTATATTTCCATCATGCATGGAAGAATAAAGGTTGGAATGACAGAAGATGAACTGGATGACTATGGTAAAAGAAGAGGAACAATGGCAAAGGCCTCACGTCGTGAAATTCCATTAATTTTGGCGAAAGGCGAATATGCAGTCATGACTCTCGCCGCAACAATGGTAGTTGCTGATCTTGTTAATATTCCGATAGTGTCAGGCGGAGGAATGGGCGGTGTCCACCGAGGGGCGGAAGTGACAATGGACATTTCATCGGATTTAGAAGAGATAGCTGCACGAAACGTTATTGTTGTATGTTCAGGTGCAAAATCAATTTTGGACTTGAATTTGACGATGGAATATCTGGAGACAAAATCGGTGCCTGTCATAGGTTATAAAACTGATGAAATGCCTGCATATATGGCGATTGAAAGCGGAATTAAGCTTCCTTGCAGGATGGAATCCGTTGAAGAGGTTGCGAAAGCGTATCATATAAAGAATAAACTTAAAATCTCGACGGGGATGATTTTAATGAACCCTATTTCTGCTGAATATGCTGTCGACGCATCTTTGATGAATAGCGCTATTGACGAAGCAATTGTACTAAGTAAGAGGGACAATGTAAAAGGAAAAGCAATAACCGAATATTTGATGAGATATCTAAAAGAAAAACTGGGAGCCGAAAGTATGGACGCACAAAAAAATATGATAATCGATAATGCTGTTTTGGGGGCAAGATTATCCGTTGCTTTGTCTTGCCGACCGGATTAGCATTAAGTAAAACTAATCTATTTAGATGAAAAAGGAGTTGCGAGATGTGGTTACTATTTGCAATTTTATCTGCAGTGTTTGCGGCACTGACTTCAATATTGGCAAAGATCGGAATAGATGGCGTTAATTCAAACCTTGCTACTGCGATAAGAACGGTAGTGGTGGTTGTTATGTCATGGGGAATGGTGTTTTTGACACATGCCCAGAGCGGTTTGTCGGAAATAAGCAAAAAAAGCTGGATTTTTTTAATTCTGTCGGGGCTTGCCACAGGTGCATCATGGCTTTGCTACTACAAGGCGCTTCAAACAGGTGAAGCATCAAAGGTGGTCCCTATTGATAAACTTTCAGTTGTTATAACCCTTATATTGGCATTTGTTTTTTTGCATGAAGAGTTTAATGTCAAATCACTGATTGGATGCGTATTGATTGCGGCAGGAACATTAATTATGGTTTTATAATGATAAGCCTCCGGCGGGATGCGCACCTCGCGGAGATGAAATTAATGCTTACGCATACCGCTCGGGCGCGAAGTGTGTGCAAGCACACACTTTGTTCTTAGGCTGAGACTTTCTTGTTGACAAACTGGTTTATCCTAAGTAAACTTGCGATATGAGGTTTACTCAAAGTAGACCCAAGGAGGCAATACATGAAGGAAATAGAATTGGGAGATGTGCAGGCTGCTTTTGCAGACATTATCTGGGACAATGAGCCTGTGGGTTCCGGAGAACTGGTTAAAATATGTGAAAAAGAACTTAACTGGAAAAAACCTACTACATATACCGTCTTAAGAAAATTATGTGAGAAAGGATTATTTAAGAATGAGGACGGTGTAGTTACATCGCTACTTTCCAAAGAAGAGTTCAACGCATCAAAAAGTGAGAAGTTTGTTGAGGACACCTACGAGGGGTCTTTACCTGCATTCATAGCAGCGTTTATGTCACATAAAAAAATAAGTAAGAGCGAAATAGACGAGATTCAGAAAATGATAGATGAGTACAAGGGGGAGTAGTTATATGTATGAGATCTTCGCAAAGCTTTTGAATATGAGCTTAACTGCGAGCATCATGGTGCTTGCTATCATATTTTTGAGATTTGTATTAAAGAAGGCACCTAAAAAATACGTTTGCGTTCTTTGGGCATTAGTTGCAGTTCGACTGATATGCCCTTTTAGCATTTCAAGTATTTTTTCTGCATATAATATGCTCAATCAGAGTACTGTTTCAAACGGTCAAGTAGAGTATTTTGAGTATAACAAAAAGCCGGAAAAGCCTCAGCTTACTTTTGAGGTTCCGGCCTTGGTGAATGACAATTATTCGCCGGACAGTATGACAATCGGAACAAAAACTTCAGGCGTGTATATGCCCATGGTGGTATATATATGGACATTTGGAGTAATCATAATGGCAACATATGCCACAGTAAGCTATGCCCGGTTAAGCAAAGAAGTAAAGGCATCTATAAAAAAGAATGACAATATATATGTGTGTGATGAGATTACTTCGCCATTTATTTTGGGATTTTTTAACCCAAGAATATACCTTCCCTCCGGAATAAGCGAGGATGTAAGCGAAAATGTGATTGCGCATGAACAAGCGCACATAAAAAGGCTTGATTATATTTGGAAACCGTTAGGATTTCTTCTTCTTTCCGTATATTGGTTTAATCCCTTGATGTGGATTGCCTATATCTTTCTTTGCAAAGATATAGAGGCTGCCTGTGATGAAAAAGTTATATCCCGATTGGATAAGGAGCTTATTGCAAGCTATTCGCAGGCACTACTTGCATGTGCTTCGCAAAGAAGAAGAATAACGGCATGTCCCATTGCATTTGGCGAGACCGATGTAAAACAAAGAATAAAGAATGTATTAAATTATAAAAAGCCAGCACTTTGGATTGTCTGCATATCGGTAATAGCCTGTATTGCAGTAGCAGTCTGCTTTCTTACGAATCCAAATGAAGAAAAGAGCAATGAAAACGTTATATTTGGAACCTATGTAAAAAGTGATTTGGCAGGGGATCTGATGCTTTATTGGTCAGGACTTACAATAAACGGAGACGGAACATTTTCTTATTCGCCAAGCGTGATAAGCAGTTATCTTGGAACCGGAACCTGGGTTACAGACGATGATTATATAATTTTTAGTGATGAGGGAATGGGCGATATAAGAAGGGAAGTGTTCCAATATATTGACGGAAAATTATATTATGTGGCAGGCAAGTCAGCGGCCAATTCTATGTGGGGGCTGGCTGACGGTGCAGAATATATTTACCGTGATATACAGGATGAAACAGAGAAAAGGGAAGACGAAGTTTGGGATTATCCGATTAAGGACTGGGTTACCGCACAGGATAGTAATTTAGATTTTATGGGGTGGAGGGATATCTGCAATCCGCCGGAAGAAGTTGTTACTACACTATCTACTACTGAATTAGCGAAGCTGGCTATAAGATATCCGCTGTTTCCATATATGCCGTCGGGAGCCACTGACAGCGAAGCAGAAATATTTATTGGAGTGTATGAGGGATACAGCAGTATTTTTGCGGAATTGAGAAAGAGAGAAGACAGAAATATATGTATTTTGGAAGCAGTTGCAGACAACATACCGGATATTGATGCGTGGAATTCCGATATACTTGTGAGTGAGGCTAACTGGGCTGAGATTTTCGTTGAACAGTATTTGTTCGTGTATTCAAAGGAATTAACCAAAGAAGAAATCGATTTCTATTTACAAGTCGTTGCGGATAAAACAGAGAGATACTACAGAAATATTGACGAGAACCATACGATTCCCGGGTTATCCTTCGATGAAGCAGGAATTGCTTATAGAAAAGGATATGAGGGAACGGACGATAATTCTTCTTCACTAAATGAATATACGTATGAACTTATTTTTAACTTCGGCGGACACTTCTTTTTATCCGATGCTTACGAGGAACCGGTTCACGGGGATTATACCCCTGCAGGATGGTACGCGCTTGGCGGAGAGGGAGAATGCATTGATCCTTATTTTTATGAGCGGGAAACATTTGTAGACGGGAAACTTATATCATATAATTGGCTTGATAATCATTCGGAATGTCACTATATAATGCCATTTTCCGTCGGGGAATATTCTTGCTGCCTGTATCAATATTCCTTTGATTTATTAACGGTTCCCGATATTGAAAAATATCCTGATGCAAAGTCGACTGCTGAACATTGGGTGATTTTCTATACCGAGGGAGAAGGCAAACCATTATATATTAAGTATTTCAATTGCGATTACTATACTCAGGAACAAGCTATGGAAAATATAGCTCCGGGAGCTGCAATTATTTATGACTCAAATATGGATGATGAAAACTAGGGGGAGATGGTTATGTGTAAAAAGATTTTTATATCATTTTTATTTATTATTCCAATCATATTCTCCGGCTGTAGTGTGCACCCGCAAAAAATGGATGCAAATAAGGTGGAGGAAATTGTAGAAGGAGCAATAAATCCGGGAGTATACTTGTCAGAAAGAGAACCAAAGATTGAAGAGCTTTATGACGGGAAACATTATTCATATTCATTTATGGATGAAAGAGGTATACCTTTTGCCGTAAAAATAACTTCGCCTCATTATAGCCTGCTTGACTATAAAAATGGGCTATATGAGGACTATGTCGAAATTCGTACTGACTATAGAAAAGCCATAATGAACTATTATCATAATCAGGTCGAGGATATGTTTGATACTGTGGATGGAATTAGTTTTGACGAAAAGAATGCAGACATAATAAGAATTAGTGATGAATTGGCTCTTGAGTCATTAGAAGATATGTTGTTGAAGATGGATGCATTATATGATTTTGAATATTCGTACAGTGGTGTACTCAGATTAGAACTGGATAAAAAGACATATTGGGAAGATTTCAGACCGTATGATTTGCTAATAAGATATAATGGAAAGCAAGAAAAACTTTTTTTTACAGTAAGTAATGGTGATGCAGTATTCGAAGATGATATCCACGAGATTATAGAGAACTTAAAAAAGGATTAGATGAAAGTAATATGGCAAATTCAGATAGTTTATGCAGATGGGAAAAGTTATCAGTGAATAATAAAAAAATATTAATTGGCTTAATAGTTGTATTAGTTTCATTTGGCTTATGTGGTTGCGGTATTACAAACAGTACAGCAAAAAAGGCGGCGAAGGAATATATAGAAGATAAATATGCACAAGATGCCAAAGTTGTAAAGATAAGCAAAAATTACAAATTCACAGGACCGGGTGGTGGCTTGTTACCGGATGGTATTGCGTCAGATGAAAGTTATAATCTCATCATGGAAATGGAAGGTAGCAGATTTGATGTTTGCTTAATAGGCGATGGTTCCGATTATATCGGTTATGATAATTACGAAGAGAATCAGATTAACGCTGACGTGACAGACGATGTTGAAAGCGAGCTGGATATCAGATGTGAGGATATTTTTCTGTCCTATAGTGAATTATACGGAAAATATGGAACTAATATGATTCATGATTCTTATTCAGATTTATCATCGATTTATGAGAATGGTAAATTCGCTATTATTGTTGCAACCTATGATCCAATCAGTTCAGAAAAGGTTGAGGAATATGCAGCGAAATATAGTGTTCAAGATGCAAAAAGTATTCTTCGAATAGAAATTATACAGTATAAAGATTTTATTCCCGAGTTGAGCTTTTCGTCATTTTCAGAAACGAACGATCCACAGTATGTATTGGATTGGTATACAATTTCGAATGGTAGTGTTACGCATCATGAGAGTTGATGAAAAAGATTTTCGCTGTCCGCATATTATAAATGACAGACTGGAGGAGCAAGGAAAATAATGGTTAAGCAATTATATTTTGATGATGCGGTAAATATTATTGAAGCATCTGAACTGTATTCTCCAAGTGCACATGAATGGACGAAAGAAAATCCTCTTTTTATAATTGGTGTTTTATGGTATGACGAGAGTGCAGAAGAACATCAATATACGTCACTTGGTACTTTTAAAATTGATGGTATTGCTTCGTATGATGAAATTGATAATCAGTTAAGAGATACATATAAAGAGAAAAAGGAAGAAGGATTGATTCCATAAAGAGTAACAAATTTTAGTTTTAATCCGTCAGTTGGATTGCACTAAAAATTTACAATCCGGCACGGTGGTCATCAAGGCTACCGTGTTTTTTCATATTTATATATCTTTGACCACCCCCTAAAGGTAATTTGACCATCCCTGGTCAGAAGTTTGACCGCTTGAGGAATGGATTCGACCACCCCTTGGTCATATGGAGTGACCACCTTGGTAGTATTACATTCCGGGTTTTACTACGATTTTACTACATTACACGGCGGAGTTGTGCCGCACTTTGCGTAGTTTTGGAAAAATGTAGTATTTTTCGGAGTGAAAAAGTAAAAATGTGAGAGTTGCAAAATGCGCGAGCAATGAGGAAAGTGCCCATTATGCTTGTATAAATGGACATTTGACGAATACCGCGCCACCGAACAATAGTGTGGGACGGCATCTGAAAGGTCGAAAATAAAGTGATAAAATTTTGTTTGTCTGCTGGGTTGCTAGGCTCCAGTGGAGCCTGTTTTGCAACGACCGAAGCGGAGCGGAGACCTTTGCATACAGTGACGTGGAAATGCAGTAATGCAATGGGGTCCCTCCCCTGCTTCGCAGCGGTCCTCACCATTGTCATGAATCAATGCTTTGAAGCAATTTAATGATTAGCCTACACCTCGTTTACACCTTTTGGTGCAAGAGGAATATGGACCATCCCGAAAATATTAATAAGGTCATCTTATCTGCTAAATATTTAGTATGGTAGGATGGCTTTTTTTGATGCCTTTTTACCTGTTTTTTACCTTGCACAGATAATAGATTTTAC
Organism: Lachnospiraceae bacterium; assembly: GCA_045600725.1. Lineage (GTDB taxonomy): Bacteria > Bacillota > Clostridia > Lachnospirales > Lachnospiraceae > UBA1258. The sequence goes on along the minus strand of JAZRYK010000054.1, from coordinate 5,359 downwards.
ATTACTTTGCTATCCTTTCATAGCGGAGGTAGGAAGCATGAAAAGAATGTGGAATATAATTGATTCATTCAAAGTAAAAAGGGAGACCAAAAACAGATTGTTTATATGGAGCCAGATCATGTTTTATGCATTGGCCGGTGCGGTAGTGTGGGTGTTACTTGGAAGATTAGTGCTTCCTGGGATAGATTGGCTTCTGTGTTTTCTTGGTTACCCTGCAATTTTCATAGGCTTTTTCGGCAGTGTACTTTTCTTGTACAATAATGAATTTGCATAGGATTTACCGTAATTTTACATGAGTATGGTAATGGTTTTTACATACCACGAATATGATAGCGGTGTAAAAACAAATAAGGCGCCCGGTTGTTTAATTATATGAAAGATGAGGATTATTATTTTGAAAAAGAGAATTTTGGCGGCTGTTTTAGTCGCATGCATGATGGTAGTTGGGCTTGTAGGCTGTGGTTCCAAGGACGAGGGAAGCAAGAAACTTTCCGGTAATATATCTTTGGCTGGATCAACTTCTATGGAAAAGCTTTGCGAAGCTATGTCAGAGAGCTTTATGGAAGCAAATCCCGGTGTAACAGTTACAGTAGAATATACAGGTTCAGGTGCAGGACTTGAGTCTTTGGCAGCAGGCACAACAGATATCGGAAATGCATCAAGAAAGCTTAAGGACACTGAAAAAGCAAATGGCTCGGTTGAGAATATCGTTGCAATTGATGGTATTGCGGTTATTACTGACAAAAATAATGCCATTACTGATGTTTCCTCAGAAACACTTGTGAAGATTTATACAGGAGAAATCACTAACTGGAAAGAGATCGGTGGCAAGGATGCTCCGATTGTAGTAATTGGAAGAGAAGCCGGCTCAGGTACAAGAGATGCCTTTGAAGAATTATTAAAGGTTAAAGATTCCTGCAAGTATGCACAGGAACTTGACTCCACCGGCGCTGTATTAGCTAAGGTTGGTTCTACTCCGGGGGCTATTGGTTATGTATCTTTGGATGTATTAAATGATACTGTAATCGGACTCAAGATTGATGGTGCAGAGCCTACAGAGGCACAGATTCTTGCGGGAAAATACCTTCTTCAGAGACCTTTTGTAATGGCTACAAACGGTGAAATTAACGCACAGAATGATCTGATTAAGGCCTGGTTTGAATATATCAATTCAGAAGCAGGTAAGAGCGTAATTAAGAAGGTCGGACTTATTATTCCATAGACTAGGGGAAGGCATGAGAAGAAAAGCATTTATAGAAAAAACCGCAAAGTGTATTTTCATTGTTTGTGCGGTAATAGCTATATTTGCAGTATGTGCGATTACATTTTATATGCTAATCAAAGGCACCCCGGCGCTGCTTAAAGTCGGGGTTTTTGATTTGCTCTTTGGTAAAGTGTGGAAGCCTACGGCAAGTAATCCGTCATACGGAATATGGTACATTATTTTAGCTTCTTTAGTTGGTACGGGGGCAGCCATTGTAATCGGTGTACCTATCGGACTGCTAACCGCGGTATTTTTATCGGAAATGGCAGGAAAATATATTGGAAATGTAGTAAAAAGCGCGGTTGAACTATTAGCTGCAATTCCTTCGGTTATATATGGACTGATTGGAATGATGATACTGAATCCCATAATGTTCAGATTGGAAAAGGCTATATATGCCGGTAATCCTATGCATCAGTACACCGGTGGGGCAAACATGCTTTCAGCGATTATTGTACTTGCGATAATGATTCTTCCAACTGTAATCAGTGTAAGCACTTCATCCTTAAAGGCGGTTCCGGAAACTTTAAGGGCTGCCTCTTTGGCACTTGGAGCGACAAAAGAACAGACCATTTTTAAAACGGTTATTCCGGCAGCAAAATCGGGAATTTTAACCGGAGTGGTACTTGGAATAGGCAGAGCACTTGGAGAAGCAATGGCTATAAATATGGTTGCCGGTGGTGCTGTTAATATCCCACTTCCATTCAACTCTGTCAGAACCCTTACTACTCAGATTGTAAGTGAAATGGGTTATGCAAGTGGTATACACAGGCAGGTGCTTTTTACCGTAGGACTGGTGCTTTATGTCTTCATAATGATCGTAAATTTCCTGCTCTTAAAGGCCAGAAAGCGAGGCATATCAGATGGTGATTAACAGAAGAAAAGTAATTGATATGTGTATTCGACTTTTAATTTATGTGAGTGCTGCGTTTTCTGTTTTACTTTTGATCGGAATCATTGCATATGTTTTGGTAAAAGGTATTGGGACAGTCAATCTTTCGTTCATTACCTCAGTAACCAGCGTTCTTAAGGGAAATGTGGGGATAGCGGGAAATATTGTAAATACTATACTTATCATTCTTATAACCATGATAATAGCAACTCCGATAGGTGTAGGAAGTGCAATTTACTTAAACGAATATGCAAAACCGGGAAAAATTGTAACACTTATTGAATACGCAACAGAAACCTTATCCGGTATTCCTTCAATAATTTTTGGTTTGTTTGGAATGATGTTTTTTGGCGAAAGACTGGGACTGGGCTACTCGTTGCTGACAGGCTCCCTCACGCTCATTATTATGGTCCTGCCACTCATTACCAGAAATACGCAGGAAGCGTTAAAAACAGTTCCGAATGCATATCGTAATGGAGCAATCGGTTTAGGTAGCGGTAAGTGGTATATGATTCGTACAATTCTTATTCCAAGTGCTATGCCCGGCATTATTACAGGAGCAATACTGGCAATAGGCAGAATTGTGGGTGAATCAGCCGCATTACTTTTTACTGCAGGAAGTGCGAAATTGTTACCTAAAGGCTTATCGGGACTTCTTGCCAAGCCCTTTCAGTCAGGCGGAACACTTACCATTCAAATGTATTTATCCGCAACCAGTGAAGGCGACTTTGAGACTGCATTTGGCATTGCTGTAGTGTTGCTGGTAATAGTTCTTGGAATCAATCTTGCAACAAAGGCGCTTACCAAACATTTTGATGTTACAAGAAAGAAATAGTGTGATCCGGCTTTCACAGGTGAAATGGAGAGGATATGGGAAATACAAAAATATCAGTTAGAAATTTAGATCTTTATTATGGTGAAAACCATGCACTAAAAAATGTAAGCATGGAAATACAGGAAAAATCAATTACCGCGTTTATTGGACCTTCAGGATGCGGAAAATCAACTTTTTTAAAGACGTTAAATCGTATGAACGATCTAGTGGAGGGCGTGAAAATATCCGGAATCGTAGAAATAGACGGAGAAGATATTTATGGCAAAGGTGTTGATACTACACTCCTTAGAAAAAAAGTAGGAATGGTTTTCCAGCAGCCTAATCCTTTTCCTATGAGCATTTACGACAATATAGCTTATGGTCCGAGAGTTCATGGAATCAGGGATAAAAAGAAACTGGATAAGCTTGTGGAGGACAGCTTGAGGGGTGCAGCCATATGGGATGAAGTAAAGGACAGGCTTAAGAAATCTGCTCTCTCTCTTTCCGGTGGTCAGCAGCAAAGAATCTGTATTGCAAGAGCTTTGGCTGTTGAGCCTGTAATTCTGTTAATGGATGAACCTACCTCTGCTCTTGATCCAATATCAACTACCAAGATTGAGGATTTGATGGAAGAGTTGAAGAAAAAATATACAGTGGTAGTTGTAACCCATAATATGCAGCAGGCGGTTAGGGTTTCAGATTACACAGCGTTTTTCTTAGTAGGCAATATGGTGGAATTTGGCGGGACAAAGCAGATTTTCTCATATCCGAGAGATAAACGGACAGAGGACTATATAACAGGAAGATTTGGCTGATGGGGGAAAGAATAGAATATGCGTGGTAAATTTGATGAACAGCTTATGGAACTGAATAAAGAAATGATTGAGATGGGAAACAAAATTATCAGTTCCATCAAGAACGCTATTGAAGCCTTGGTCGCGCAGGATGAAAAAATGGCCAGGGACATAATGAAAAGCGATACGGAAGTGGACAGACTTCAGAAGAAAATCGAGAGCATATGCTTTAATCTTCTGATTCAGCAGCAGCCGGTGGCAAAGGACCTTCGTACTGTTACCGCAGCCATGAAAATGGTAACGGACATGGAAAGAATCGGAGACCATGCGGCCGATATTTCCGAAATGACAATTCTGATGGGGAAAAACAGCAGGATTAACGATTTCCCACATATTTCAAAAATGGCTACCGAAACAATGATAATGCTTAATCACAGCATCGAGGCATATGTTGAAAAGGATGTTAAAAAGGCGAATGAAGTCATATTACACGACGATGTTGTGGATGATTTGTTCCTGGAAGCCAAGAAGGATGTTATAGAGCTTATATTGACAAATCCGAGTGAAGGAGAAGAGGCCACCGATATATTGATGATAGCCAAATACTTCGAGAGAATCGGAGATCATGCCACTAACATAGCGGAATGGGTTATTTATTCCATTAAGCAGACGGAGGATTCAGATGAAATATAAGGATATCAAAGAAAATAAAGAAGTATTGGCATTCATCAAGAAAGGAAATGATAACCTGGGATGCCTGGGATATACCGATCATTCTGAGGCGCATACTGCTTTAGTAGCAGAACATGCAGCCGAAATATTAAGCGCCCTGGGATATAAGAAGAAAGAAATCGTACTGGTTCAAATTGCAGCTTTTATGCATGATATAGGGAATGCCATCAACAGGAGCAGACACGCTGAATATGGTGCACTTCTTGCAAATGCCATATTGAAGGAAAGCGATTTAAGCATTGAGGACCGACTTACAATTGTTTCAGCTATTGCGAATCATGATGAGTCTACCGGAGGAGCAACAGATGTTATTTCTGCAGCATTGATAATTGCGGATAAGTCTGATGTGAGAAGAAACAGAGTCCGTGAAAAAACCAAAGCCAGCTTTGATATTCATGACAGGGTAAACTATGCAGTTACCAAAACAGAGCTGAACGTAGATAAGGATAAAAAGCAGATTACATTAGACCTTGAGATCGACGAAAAAATCTGCACGATGTATGAATATTTTGATATTTTCCTCGGAAGAATGATGATGTGCAGAAAAGCTTCAGAACTTCTTGGGGTTACCTTCAGGCTTATGGTCAACGGAAACAAGGCACTATAAGTCGAACTATGCCTTGGTTTTCAGGAGACCATACGTCGAAAACTTTACACAGATTTTACAAAAGGATGTCCTTACATTTTACTTTGATTCCCTACTTTGAAAGATGGATTAGAAGATAGGATTAGGGTGTCAAAAGACACTTTCTAATATTGTATTTATTTTTGTACCTTGAAAATTTAACACGAATTGGTAAATAAAAAGATTTTATGATGTGATATCAGATGATTTAGGAACAATACAAAGCCTTTGCTTTAGA
>JAZRYK010000053.1:0-3401 GCA_045600725.1 Lachnospiraceae bacterium | reverse complement strand
AATAGAGCCATCTTTTTTAGAAGACTTCTCTTTTTACGTTTCATCTATTTGATCTCCGTTCTATGATAGACAAGGTAAATAATCAGCAATAGCACCACGCTTAAAATAGGATATATTACCATCATAATCGGAATCGAACCAACAACTTTCCCACCAATTTCATAAAGAGTAAAGGTTTTAATTGCCATATTTATCTGCAAGAGCTGGTCTGGCAAAAGTCCTAATACATCTGATAATACTGAAAATCCACCCAAAAAGGATTGAATGAATAACAGTACAAATGGAATTGTAACAGCTAAAACAGTTGTATGTGTCTTGGCAGATACCAGCATGGAAACAGCTAAAATGAATAATGCTCCCACATATCCACCAATCACGGTTAAGAGGTATGCCTGCAAATAGGTAATATTGTAAAAACTTTTCCAGAAAGCCCAACTTGTCTGAATAACACAATTTGCACCGCCAATACCTGCAACACTAAATACTACTGCGGAATATATCAGAATTACCAACCAGTAAACTCCGGTAATAACAATCAACCCAGCCGCTATTTTAGAAAAAGTCCCCCTATTTCTGCCATACCTTGCGGAAAAGAAAACAGAATCCGCTTTCCACCCAAATTCGTTTGAAAAGATACCTGCTACAAAGAAACTCATAATCAAAACGGTCAGCATAATGATTGTGGGTGCATATTCCAAAGCAGCAGTAAAACCGCCTGCATATTCATAATAAAAAGGAGTCTCCAGTTTTTGATATTGACTAACCAGAAATGCTTTTTCCTTTTCACTGAATTGGTCTTTTGCTTCATCAGAATTAAGCCATTTCTCCAGATTTAAGATGCGGTTATCATAAAGCTTTCCAACCTCATCCTCTGATAAGCTGTCTGCCCGATAGTAATTATGTTCTCGGAACTCGGAAAATCCAGAGTTAATTAAATCCCTAATATCAGAAAATCCCTGTTTTTTGGAATAGCCAATGTTGCTGGTTTTAATATCTGTCGGGCTGTCAGGATAGGTTTCGTTGATTAGCCGATTTTGCCGAATGACCTCTCGAAGCACATCTTCTGTGATCAGGCCTTCCCATTCCGCTTTTGTATCACGCAAGTACCTTGCTGCCGCAATTCCTGTGTGTGTATCCCCCTCCTCATCCACATAGCCCATGGAAGATATTGCAAAATAGCAAGTAACAGCGATGGCTGCCAGCAATACGATCAGACCGATTTTATTTGCAGTTTTTGAAAATATCTTTTTTATTTCAAATCGAATCATTCCATGCCACCACCCTTTTCTCCAAAATAATACAGGAACACATCTTCTAGTGTTGGCTCCACCACACGGGCTTCAGGAAGTGGCGGTCTATCAGCAATAATACGCAGTTCCACCATTCCTCTCTCAGACTTCATATTTGACACCTTGAATTGTTTCATCATTTTCGTTGCGTCTGCCTGTGATACTTCACACGCATAAACATTTTCCTGCATAGAAGCAAGCATATCATCCAGATTACCCTGTTGAACAATCTGACCTTCTTTCATCAGCCAGATCTCATTCGCAATATACTCTATGTCTGAAACAATATGCGTTGACAAAATAACAATTCGTTCCTCTGACAGTTCACTAATCAGATTACGAAAACGAACTCTTTCCGTTGGATCAAGACCGGCTGTAGGCTCATCCAAAATAAGAATCTTTGGATTATTTAACATAGCCTGGGCAATTCCAGCTCTACGCTTCATACCTCCTGATAGCTTCTTCATCTTCTTATTGGCAGCCTTTGTAAGCCCTACCTGCTCTAATAATTCTTTTACTCGTTTTCCTGCCACCATAGGACGGATTCCCTTTAAGCTGGCAATATACATCAGATAATCCTTTACCGTAAAATCTGGATAAAATCCAAATTCCTGTGGTAAGTATCCAAGCAAATTTCTGTATTCTCCATCCATTTGGAAAATGTCTTTTCCATCACATAAAATCTGTCCACTTGTTGGTGGCAATAAGGTACAGATCATTCTCATAAGCGTTGTCTTACCTGCACCATTCACACCCAACAATCCATATACGCCACTATCTATTGTTAAATTCAGGTCATCTACAGCACAAAACTCACCAAACTTTCTTGTAACATTAACCATTTGTAATTCCATATAAATTCACCTCCAAAAAACGATTACACTCATGAATCGTCTTATAGACTGCACCAATCAAAAAACATATTGCAAATACGAACAGGATAATCCATATAGGCATAGCAATACGTTCATAAATAGCATTATTCATTGCAACGCCCCACCATATCACGCCCCATATAAAGCAGCCTAATATAGAAGTAGCCTCATTCAGAAAGCTACAATTTAACATTGCAAAACAGATTGCCGCTGTAATAACCATAGGGAACAAGAACTGAACCAGCAAATCCATAAACTGCATTTTCATGCCGATACATACCACTGTTAAAAATACCGTTAGCATGAATACATCAACCATTCCAATTAGAAATATTCTTGCTGAATAAATCTGTCTGAGTGAGAACAAACATGTCACCTCTATTTGACGGGAATTACACTCCTTATTCCTCCAGAATTCTGGAATAATCATCACTACAAAAAATACAGAAGCAACTCCCAATGTTCTCATAAGACAAATCGAATCCTTCAACAATGGCATGATCAGAAATACCAAAGCAAGCAACATTGCCTGCAATATCCACCATCTCTTTCGAATCAAGCGAAACTGTGAAAAAAGGAATTCTGTATAACTCATCGTATTTTCAGACTGTACTTCCATCATGACATTCTTTGACTTCTGTATAGTTTCCAAAATTTTTTCTTCTCTTGGAGTAACACTATTTTCTCTTTTATATTTTTCCATCATCTTCTCAAGGTTCATGAGAATCCTCCTCTCCCAATAATCTTTTTAATTCTTCTTTTGCTCTCTTGTGCCTATACTTTACCAACGGTAATCCAATCTGCATTATGTCAGCAATTTCTCTTAGCTTTAGCTCTTGAAAATAGATCATTATAATAATTTCTCTTAATTCCGGCTGCATCTGTTCAAGTGCATGTTCCACATACATTTGATTTTCCTTTTTGGGGATATCGCCATCAGAAACTAACTCTCTTTCCAATACTTCCGTTTCTATGTTCTCTGCCTTCCATTTCTTTGCACTATTCTTACAGAGATTACCAGCTATCACATAAAGATAATTCTTTGCTTTTCCAATATGCTGATAGGATTGTATGTTATTTATAAAGCGAAGAAAGGTTTCCTGAGTCAGATCTTCCGCTTCTGTCTGATTCAAACAGTGGTATCTGCAATAAGACAGAATATCTGTATAATATTTCCGTACAAACTTTTCAAAGGCTTGATCATTGCCCTGTTTCATTTGCAGGATTAAAATAAAAT
>JAZRYK010000052.1:0-88535 GCA_045600725.1 Lachnospiraceae bacterium | reverse complement strand
TGACTCAGACCACAGCTTTTCGTCTATTACTGTTAATCAGTTTGTTAACGCATCGACGTTTTTATTTACGTGATTACACAGCCGAATTCTCTGTGGAAGACAGCAGTGCTCAAAATATTTATCAGGAGGTATAAACCTATGGCAATGTACTTTATCGGAATTGATATTTCCAAGTACAAACATGATTGCTGCATTATTTCGGCAGCTGATCAAAAAGTAGTTTCTAAAGTCACTATTAAAAACAATAAATCTGGCTTTGATGAACTACTTACTATCATCAACTCTCTATCCAATCCCGAGGACATAAGAATAGGATTTGAATCAACTGCCCATTATGCTCTCAATCTTGAACTCTTCCTTGAATATTCTCTCCTAACCTTCATGGAAGTAAATCCTGTGCTTATCAGTGAATACAAGAAATCGAAGACTCTTAGGCGTACAAAAACCGACTCTGTTGACTGCGAATCAATAGCTCGTTGGTTAATGACTGTTGAGTACAAACCCCATTCAAAGGGATTTTATCACGCTTATTCTCTCAAGTCATTAACACGTTTACGCGATAGGCTTATTCGCCAGCGTTCTTTTTATCTTGTTAGAATCACAAATGTGTTAGATCACACATTCCCTGAATTTAAACCATTCTTTAACGAGAGATTATCTAAAACAGCTCTGTATCTACTTGAAAACTATGGTTCTGCAGAAAAAATGGCTCATATGAATTCAGCATCTTATGAAAAACTGCGTTCTCTATCTCGAGGCAAGTTTTCTCCTCAGCAGTTTCTGCAATTGAAAGAACTCGCAGCTAATACTGTAGGTGTTAACAACTCTATTTTCGATGTAGAACTTAACAGCCTTTTATCTTTATACAAATCTCTCGTGAAAGAGATTGATTCCATTGAAAAAGAGATTAACAAGCTAATTGAAGAAGTTCATCCCCATTACATGTCTATTCCGGGAATAGGCTCATTATCAGCCGCTGTAATCTATTCTGAATACGGGGATATATCTAACTTCTCTAATCCCGGACAAATGCTTGCATTTGCCGGAATAGAACCTGGTATCAATGAATCCGGTACGGAATCTCACGGAGGTAGGATGGTTAAGCGTGGATCATCTCAACTCCGTTATACACTAATTAATTGTTGCCTTCCTTTAATCCGTTTTGATATGACATTTGCAACTTACTATGCCAAGAAACGCGGAGAAGGCAAACCTCATCGAGTAGCCATTACTCATGTTGCAAAGAAGCTTATTAGAGTCATCTATGCATTGGAGAGGCAAGACATCGACTTTAATACTCAAAAGCTTCATCAAATCTCAACTTTCTAAGTTGATTGCTTCCATCTGAAATACGATGTATTCAGATGGTTTATTAAGGTTACCCGTTTTTACAAATCAAAAAATCTTTCAAAAATCCCTTGACTGTTTATAGTTTGTCACCTCATATTTCTTGAAAAAAATATTTGTACTATCATAATAATAACCATTAGAATCAAGCTTTAACGTTGAACTATCTAAGTTTAGATGAATAAACATTATTTCATTAGTTGAACGATGCACCATTTTGGGTGGGTCATTCAGGTCAACCTGCGCATATCCCTCTGCCACCAGTCCACATTCCTCAAGTACTCTTTCTACCTGTTTTTTCATGACCCTAAAAACTTCATCTGAATAATCAGCGGCAATCCTGATTCCTTTTATTGTGCTCATATATAGAGTAAAGATTTAGTTGGTTGATAAAATAAAAAAAAGTGAGAGTACACACATTCTTTGATACAATGATTTTTGCGGAAATCATTAAAAGGAGGCGCACTCTCACATGGACATTGTATCACTTTTAGACACACTTTTAACATCTGTATTTGATGCAGAACGAAAATTCTTTGAAAATCCAAAAGAATTCAGCGAACTTGAGGCATCTGTTAAGTCATCAACAGATGCTTTTGCTGCAGGATTTCTAGGAGCCATTCTGTCAGAAATGGATCAGGCAATACGTGACAGTTCCTGGCGTGATGGTCGGTATACAATACAACGAAACGATACCAGAACACTGGTTAGTTCCGTAGGCGATATCTCATTTAACTGTACCTACTATAAATCCAAGTCATAGAAGAATAAGTTTACCCATCTTCTGGAAGATTTGATTGGCCTTGAGAAAAAATGAACGTTTCACCGAACTTGCTGAAGCAGTGATGCTTAGAGAAGCTCTTAAGATCAGCTATGCTGAGGCAGCAAAAGTGCTTCCATCAAAGCAGGAAATCACTAAAACTACGGTAATGAACAAGGTACATTCCATAGCAGAGGAAATACCTGATACTATATATGATGAACCCAAATCAGTACCATATCTGTATATTGAGGTTGATGAGGATCATGTAGCCGAGCAACATGGTCGACATGGGGAAGAAAATGGCAGTTTTATTTCAAAACTCATATATATCTATGAGTATAAGCAGGAATCAACTGTCGCTGAGGGCCGTTATGAACTTGTAAATAAGTACTACTTTGGTGGCCTGTATCAGGGTGATGAAGGTAATAAAAGACTCTGGTCCAGGGTCAATGTCATTAAGTTAATGTGGTGGCTGTGAGCCATCCCTTTGTGATTACTGAATATCAATGATTAAGCCGCTTTGCAATAGTCAATAACTGAAATATCTTGCATAAGCTTCTTTGCTGCATTAACCAATAATTCCAACTTTTCAGACACTTCATCTGTAAATGTAAGTTCTCCACAGATTTCACATTCTAAACAAGGAACATTTTTTATTACTATAATGCAATCCTTGTATTCAACTGTGAAAGTTGTTTTTGTTTTTAACTTATTTCCATTAAGACACGCATTACACATAATTATTTCCTCCTTGTTTTATTGTCTGGCATCCAATGTTCAGCACTCGGTTTGTACGCTGTAATAATTATTATTGTCATTTCTCTGTATCCAATAACAACGTGAAGAGCGTCTTGTTCAATCACCGTAATACCTAGAATCAAACATGATGGGTAAGAATCAAGAGAAGTATTAAACTCATCTAAAGGGTAATCTTCAATAATTTCACCTTTCATAATACAGTTTTCTACATCTTTTCGGGAAATATCTCTTTCCATCATTCTTTTTAAGCAATGAGCTCTATATTCAATAGACGCTCCTGACACAAATGCATTACGTATTTGTTCAATATTCATGTCAAGCTCCTTTCATCTAAAATTATATTAGAGAAAGTCCTTGAAGGACTTCTCTATTTATCTCTAAAAGAGAAATCCTTCTTAGTTAAGGATATTGTAGCATTTTTAGCCGTAATACTCAACAGACTGTCTTGAAATGTTTTTAGCAAGGATTCAAGAAATTTTACCCGGTCAAGCAGATAACTGATTTCTTTCCAGTTGCTGGAACACAGTTCCTCTGCTTCCTGTAATGCAGCACATGTCACCTGGTAATCAACCCAGATAAATCACATTTACTAAATCTATATATGCACTATGAAGCGGAAAGCATGCACTGAAGGAGCGGAAAGCGTGCACCCGATGACCGTGCAGTATGCACTGATTCATCGGTATTTACATATCCAAATAAGTTTCAAATATTTCTACCTCGATTAGACAAACACCATCAATTTTATAAAGTGCATCTGATTCTCTTGCCATCTGAAGAAATTTAGTTTTGCCCATCTGATAAAGTTCGACTCCTTCCTTTGTCCTGATAAATCTTTTGTTTGTAACTTTTCCATCTTTAGTTAATTCCTTTAACTACTGTATGGATTTCATACTTTCCGCTGTCATAAGCACCTCCTATCGTTGTATTTTGCTGACCAGACCATAAACTTGCGTATAAACGCAAAAAAGACACTCTCCTAAGATTTTTGTTTCTTAGAAAAGTGTCTTCTTAATCCTAACAATATATAGTTTTTACAACGATTTTGTGGTCAGCGTGTGGTCAAACTGTATGTCGACCTCTTACAAACCCAGTAAAATCAATGCTTTCAGGCTAGCCTATCAACCAGTCGTACATCGCATAAAGTAATCCTGAAAATACGGTAAATATTGTAAAGCTCCGTAAATACCGTAATTCATGTAAATACCGTTTTGCTCAAAATCTGTAAATACTGCATATACCGTAAAGAAATTAGTGGTATCGCAGTGGTATTTTCTCAAGAAATGCCTTTCTTGAGTACTGAATGTTATTTCAGAATACTCTTCTAAAAAACATCCAGTTCTTGCGCCAGTCGATCAATTTCTTCTTTCTGCTTCAGTTCTGAAACCTCAGCATATATATCCATTGTTATCTTTATACTGGCATGTCCCATTACCGTCTGAATCACTTTAATGTTAACATCCCTTTCACATAACCTAGTACAGAATGTATGTCTCAAAGTATGATTCGAAATATGGGGTAACAATATCGGCTCTCGTTCCTCAATTTCAGCAAGCATTTCCTCTTGCTTATTATATGATTTTACTATATCCGATAATGCCTTATCAAGTCTCATCGATGTATATACATTACCATTTTTCTTGGTAAATATAAAATCTGTATATCCATCTATAGTACAATTTGGAAAGCCTCTTAAGCTGGCATATCTATATTCCTTCTTAAAGCCTTCCATTACGGGTTCCATCACAGGTACTCTTCTGATACCTGCATCTGATTTGGGCAAGTTAATTTTTAGGTGTTCCTTCCTACCGCCTCGTCTTGCTTTTATTGATACTACAGAATGATTAACACTTATCTGCCTCTTCTCAAAATCAACATCTTGCCATCTAAGTCCAACAAGTTCTCCTACCCGGAGACCTGTTCCTAGCATCACTTGAAATATACTGTGATATCTCCCCCATGTTGGATGAGTCTCTATATACCCAAGGAATATTTTCTGTTGTTCAATGGTTAATGCTTTTCTTTTGTTATTTTCTAGCCCGTTGTTCTTTTTGAAATTACCAAATGCTTTCGATGAGGGATTTCTGGTTATTACACCATCCTGCACAGCCAATTCCAACGCTGGTCGGATTTGATCATGTACATACTCAACACTTCTAACACTGAGCTCTTTGTCTTTCAACAAATAAGTATAAAATGCTGTGACATCTGAATATTTAATATTCTTCACAAGCTGCTGTCCGAATTCATCTCGAACATAGCGGTCATACATCTGTAAATAACTGCAATATGATGATTCTCTTAGGCCATATTTCGTAGCCATATATCTATCATACATGCTGTTAAGCGTAACAGATGAGCCGAATGCATCAGCTCCTTGCCAGCTTGCCATCATATATTCCTTCTCCTTCTTTCGAAGTTCCACAAGATCACTGGAATACATATACCTTCGTTTCCCAGTTATATCATAATAGGAAAATTGATAGCTTCCATTGGCTCGCTGATACTCACCTTTTTGAAGCACCCTGCCCTTTGAATCTTTGCGTGATGCCATCTTATCTCCTTTCTACGATTAACGTATCCAGGAGAGCCTCGTTCTATGCCTTCTCTTTCATCTCCATAAAGAAATGAAATGCCTCCGACATAGTATCCGTTATTGTTTGGTTGTGCTTTTCATTGTAATCAATAAGTTTGGCATAATCTTCAGCACTTATCCTAATAGTAACCTTATTTGTTTTAGGATGTTCTCCTGCTGGCCTTCCTGCCTTACCCATTTTCAAGCACCTCCACTAAATCTATTATACATTATGTCGGACATAATAACAAGAACTATCAAATCTATATTCAGGATTATCTGACAACTCCCGGAAGACGAAACGATTCCAAATAGTAATCCAGTATCTCCGTATTGATAAGTAAAGCACCATTAACCTTGTACACTGCTCCTGCATTTCTTGCAATGGAAACAATTGTTGGTCTACTCACACTGTATCGCTTTACTGCTTCGTTGCTTCTAATCCATTTTTTGCTACCATCAGTTTTCATATCTCTGCTAAATTCAGCAGAACTTATATAGTCTATATTTTTCATGCTCATACCGCTGTCTCCTCCTACTATAGAAAACACATTTCGCGAGTTTTCTATTATCATGAATAAATCAGGCGACCGGATTACCCGGCCGCCCATATAGTCATTTTATAAAATTGATCTCCTGTGTTGTATTCTTGGTCCCAGGCTGATTCCTGCTTTCGCGTCTGGAGGCTTGCTATGCATGATTTAAGTAACAGGCATGCCGAATGCACACTATCTACCACACCTTCAAATATACTTCCCGGGGAATCTCATTCAGTTGTCAAGGTTCAGGAAAGGAATGGTTAATTACCTTTCATTAGTTTTCTTGACAACCATTGAAAATTTGCCGGAAAAATTTATGAAAAATAAAGAGGAGCAATCGCCATTGATCACTCCTCCAATCTTCTACTACTCTGATTTTGCTCCTATTAATTTCTGTGTTCCAGAAGAAATAAGTGTTTTCCTTTGCTTTGGTTCCTGCTTTAATCTATCTAATTCCTTAAGACAGTTTTCAAGATATTTGATACTTACTTCCATATGCTTAATAGTCTTTTTATTTTCCTTTGTGCGCTCCTTGGTTCCAAGTTCGATTTCAAGATCTGTTATGCATTTATCTACACCAGTACCAACTACATGTAATAATTCAGGCTTGTGCAATTCATCAACAATAACCATTTTACTGAAAGTTAGAAGCTTTGCACATTCGTTCAACGTAAGTAATTCTGAAGTTGCTCCAAGAACTGCAGCCAAAGATGCTGTACCTGTTCCAGCCATTCCAAGTAAGGCTCCTCCACCAGTGAGTATAGCCGTACCACCAGCCATTCCAAGACCACCTGCGGCTAATGAACCACCCCCAATAGAAGCAAGTGCGGCATTTGTCAATGCTGCTCCATACAATCCAGCAAAACTCTCTCCCGCAATAACTACTGCAATCTCAGGTGCAAATGCAAGTGCAAATCCTCCTGTTGCTACAGCTGCAACCGCAGTTACTCCTACTCCGATTGCTGCTTTTTTACCACTTTCTTTTATCCTTGAAACATAATTCTTATAGGTCTTTATTATCTCATCAAAATCTTCTTTTTTTATCTTGCTTTGATGCTTAACATATACATCCTTAAGATATTTGTTACTATACTTTAAGCCCTTAAACAACTCTGTCTGCTCAGAATTCAAAACATAATATGGTGTAAAAAGACTCAATTCCAGAGTCAATAAATGTCTCCACCCATGGCTACCTTCGTCATTAGGCATATTCTCCAATAATATGTATGTTTTTGCCTCATCAAGAAAATAGTCTTCTCCGCTCTTCATACTTTCAATAGTTGCGGTTTTCCATTGCTTCAACCATTCCTTTTTTATAAATTGTACTTTTTGATCTTTAGTATTTTTAATATCATACTCAATAGCCAAAAGCTTAAGAGAATACAGTACTTGTAACTGTTCCGGTGTCAAAGACAAGAATTTATAATCAAATATAAAAGTATTCTGTCTGTCCTTTACATATTTATCATATGCACTTTTGACATCTTCTTTTATATATTCAGCATCAGTTGCACAAGCAAAAGCAAATCTACCAATTCCGACATAATTAATAGAAAGAAGAAACTCAGGCCAAAAAGCTTCTGTTCCTTTAGTCTTCTTCGCTGCTTTAACTGCTGTTCCTGCCGTATTCATGGCAACAAAAGTTCCACTTGATACTGTTACCATTCTAGTAAGCGCACGACTATTATACGGCAAGAAATTCTTTGGTTCCAACTTATCCAAATCGGTAATGGATTCTATATTCTTTTCCTTAATCTCATCAATAAACCGTCTTGTCATATAACAAGTTCTAACAAGACATTCGTTGATAATCACAGGTTTAGACTGTTCTGCCAAAAAATGAAAAATACCCATTTCAGTTCTTAAATCAAATGGAATTGGCGAACCATCCTCATTCTTAATCAATGTACCATTAAAGAGTTTGGATACATACTGAGAGAACACTTTTGGCTTATTAATATTACTCTCATCTACTTTTCTAAAAATAGGTAAAGATGCAATTTCTTTTAATGTTGCAAGCAAAGGACCTGGTATTCCTGTTCCTCTTCCTGTCCCATCTAATACCGATCCACTAGATCCATCAAAATCACTGATAAGATGCATAAACCAGTTGATAGTACCGAACATAATCTTTTCAGTAAATGTTCCACCTATAAAATCACCTTCCTCTGTGATTTTCACATGGATAATGTTACCTTGTGTATCTGTTCCTAGACCGGTTCCTGTAAACTGCATACCAATTGAACAAATAAGACCTATTGGCGTTGGATGGTGCGAAAAATCACGAAGATGATGTTGTCTGCCTCCACCAAACATATTAGTGAGTGCGTCTCCTGCCATAGGATATTTCTCTTCAAGGAAGCGAATTGCCCCTTCCAAATCATCTTTCTTATATCCCTGAGATTTTGCAACACTCTTTACGATTGAATCAGCTTTGTCATTCCCCCACTTATGTGCTTCATCAAGTGAAAACTTCTTTCCCCAAAGAATACTCAAGGTTCCAGATAACACACCACACGATGCCGCCATAATATAATCTACTTTATCAGCTTTTGATACCCCATCTTCAAACTGAATATCTAATATTTCCTCTTCAAGTCCCGGAATATCCTCATCGATTTCCTCAATATCATCAAGTTTTAAAGATTCTTGATTACCAATCTTAGAATATGAACCTTTAGGCAAAAAATAATTGTATTCGCAATCTAGGTACTGATCTTTATCGATTAACAGTTGTATATCGCTCATGGAATCCTCCTCATATTTTATCATTGCTCTCATAGAAATAACGAATTGAAAAGACCAGTCAGTTTATCTCCCAACTGGTCTCTCGACATATTTATAAAATCATCCTAAGAATTCTGCAAAAGACATACCCATTTTTTGTGGCTCACCATTCCCAACAGTTTGAAATAATTCGCCTTTTGCATTTTGCCATATAACAATCTTATCAATATCCATTTTCTCTAGTACATATAAATCTTCTGATATGTATGGATTTTTATCTCTCTCACTTACCGTTACGTCTATTACATTCAGCCTTTTTGATTTTACGATTCCGGTAAATTCATGCCCATTTGCTGATGCAACACCATATGTAGAAAGATATTCGATATACTCTTTCGAAAAAGAAAGACCTAACTCTTTTTCTGCCAATTTAATCTGTTCATCTGTGGCACTTCCAACATAAACTAAATCCTCTTTTTTCTTCAGAACTTTTATCATTTAATTGCCCCACTTTCTAACATTTTTGCCATGGTTTTCCAAAATCTGCTTCTCTGTGTCGCAAAAGCTGTCCTGTCAATTTCAGAAATAGCCTTAAATCCATGAAGCGCAGCGCTATCATGCTCACTCTGAGTTAGTATAGCTAATGCCGCATCTGAATTTTGCCCTATATGATGTAACTCAAAGGAGTTACCGGCAGAATCAAGTGGCGATAAACCTGCTTTCATTCTCATTAAATTTGTTCTTCCATATTCATCTACGAGATTCAAATCAATATCTTTTCTCACCAATGCAGGTTTTCCATTAACCAAAACAGATTTTAATCCAGCATCCTGAAATACCTTAAATTCTTCCATTGAATGGAACTGCTGAATCACATCAACAGGGTATCCTGTTTGCATTTGAATAGCAGCTGCTTCTTGGGCAGTAAGATTTATATCAACGCCCTTTAATGCCTTCATAGCTTTGGCATATTTGACAGATTCTGATGCTCCTCCAGTAATTGCACCAGTAACAGCTCCCCATTTAAAACTATCACTCGCAGCCAAGGCTCCTGCTTTAAGTGCTTCATTCATATCTCCCGTTTCGTACCCTTTAACAGTACCTGCCACTACTCCACTAAGAGTACCTGAAGACAAAGCCATAACAGTTGCCGTTTTTGCGGATGCTGCAAATATCAAACTTACAGCTGGAGCTCCGGCTCCTAGAGTAACAACTGAAACAGTTACACATACAAGAATAACTCCTGTGCCAATGGCAACATTCTTAATAATCTGCTCATATGTATCATCGTAATCCTCAAATGGAACAACTATTGTATCGCCTTGATCACTTAATGTGAAAACATACTTAGAATCTGTATAAACTTCCTCAATATCTTCTAATGTATATCCAAAGAAAATATTTGATTGAGAATTATAAGCGACTTCCTCTAAATACTCTTTTGAAACATATACTGCACTTACGTTTTCAACATAATACTCGCTGCTATCTAATTGAGCAACTATATCAGCATACATACTATCTTCTACATATTTTAGAAGTTCTTCATCATCTAAATCATCAAACTGAACCTCATACTCATATTCAGTCAAATCACCCATCTCATCTTCTGGAATCACTATTGCTTCATCAACAGTATCCGCAGACTCTTCAATGATTGCCTCTTCTTCTACAACTTCTTCATCTGAAACCGTATCTTGAATAGTCTCTTCTTTTGATTCAGGCTGTATCTGTTCTGGTGTATTTTGTGCACACCCACATAACGTTATTGCACACACCAATAGTATTGCAATTATTCTTTTTATCATATTATTTGCTTTCTCCAGATTCATCATCAATATCTACATTTATGGAAGGTGTTTTCTTTTTCTGATTATTTTTCATCATGAAAACAATAACAACTAATAGCACAACAATTATACTAATTGGTACAATTGGCAGCTTAGTTTCTTTAGCGGATGCTTCACCTGTGTTCTCATCTATATTCTCATCTAAATTGGCACTATCCGTCGAAGAATTATCTTCTGCTATACTATTATTAGCCTCAGAAACCTTTGTTTCTGTTACCTCTACTTGCTTATCCTCATTAATTTCAGTATTTATTTCTGTCTCCGATGCCTCTTCAATTTCATCTATCGTTTCCTCAACTTCTTCAACAATAGGTTCTGGTTCTGGAGGTGCAATTAATGACCCATCTTCTGAAATGGTATATCCTTGATTCAATAAATCATCCAGTCCTTTAATATCCATTCCTGATTTAGAAAGCGCTATAATAAATGGGTCGTTACTTACATAGAATGTTTTTGTTGTATGTTCATTGGTGTACTGATTTGTAACATTGACAACATATATACCTTCTTCAGTATATTTATCTCCATCTTTAGCCGGTCTATTAAATCTAACATCTTTTGTATGACCAGTAGAATTTTCAACTAAAACACTTCTTTCAACATCTATATTAAGATATCTGGACTTGGCCATATCAATTGTGAACCCATCAGTTGTAACGGCATTATCTCTAAGTTCAGCCCCTGTTCCCAAATCGAATGGGAAGAACATCGTATTACCGTTTCTTATAGAAAACTTAAAGGCAATCCTATAATCCGTTTCCGTTCCCATAATCTTTGTATCTTCGATAGAATAATCCAGTGCTACTTCATAATCACCTTCTTCAAACAAAACAGCTTGGGTATCTGCACCGGTTGTAGCATTGGCTGCAAGGAAATCCGTGTATATAACTGGATCATGTTTTACGCCTTCAAAATCTGTATATCTGATAATCAAGGCTCCATGTTTAAAATTAGTCTTTGGCACTTCAAATGCTTGATCATAACCATTTTTATCCTCAGCTATAACATATTTTCCTGTTCCATCAAGATTATTGATATCCTTTGCAAGTTTGAACCATAAGGTAACCTTATCTCCGGCATTTTTTAGGAACATACTATTTCCATCTGCTCCAACTACTTCTCTCGTATAGCCATTTACAGAAAAAGTTCCTAAATTCCATCCGTAGTGAGGATCTTTGTTTGATATAGTCATTTTTTCTGAGTATCCAGTATCTTTCTTCATCTCTTCTTTCTCACCAAGTTCTTTTCTTGGTGAAGAATTCTGATTACTCATAGAATTTTCTTTACTATTAATGGCATAAAATTCATAAACATTTGCACATTTTCTATAGGATTTATCATCAACATTAATGAATAATTTTTTTGAGGTTCCATTAACTATTTCCTGCTCATAACAGATAATAACCTTGTAAAAGCATCCATTCACTAGCTGAATATCTTTCGTTTCATAAATAGGATTATCAATGGTTGATTCTGCAGAAAAAATATTAGTTTTTATACTATCTGTTACCCATTTTTCTCCGTCAAGTGAAGTTTGAATAATCATTGCTCCACGTTTTATTTTCTCAGCAACATTAATGCCATCAATCTGCTTTGTACTATCTTCGATTAGATGCCATTTTGTCTCATCTTCAGTAAGTATCGCACTATCTACTGAATACGAAATCTTTACTTGCCCCTCTTTAACATCTATTTGATATATTCCATTATTGTTACCAAGCGATTTATAATTACCAGAAATCTCTAAAGCTCCAGCAACCGTTGCGCCATTTGCAGTTGCTCCTGTAATTTCATATTTACTATCTTTTTCAAACTCATAAGATACCGCCTCTATTTTCTCAGAAGTATCAGCAGCATACACTTTCATTCCGGCAAACAAGGTTGAAACAATTGCTATTGTTGAAATTCCCATTATTATTTTTGCAAACGTTGTTCTTTTCATTTTATTTTTCCTTTGCATACGTATTATGGATAACTAACGTTTTTATCATGCCAAATCCCATAAGAATTCCAATAATTCCTAAAATAATCTCTAAAATTCCAATAACCTTCATTCTACTCATCCTCCCTAAAATCCAAATGTATGTGCCTGATTAAGATATACTTCTATGCGATCATAATCAGTTCCATATACCAAATTGCTAAAGGTCTTTAAGCTATAAACATCAACCTTTTCTGTTGTACTTTGTCCTGCGCCCAAATCATAAATATCCTGAGGGTATGTTATTGTTACAACATCGTCTCCTTTGAAAAGAACAACATCTATTTCAATCTCATCAATGTTCACATCAGAATTATTGGTAATCTGAACCATTACACAACCATCGCCCGGATTAGATGCAATAACCACATCCTCTGAATGATTTACATAGCTCCTATGAGCATTCAGTTCAATATTGTATTCAATCTGTGCATCTGCAAATTCCACTGATGGAACATCCATTTTGGATACTACTGTATATCCTGGAAGTACCATGTCATGGCCATCTGTATCCTGATCAATAACCATATTATTTGAATCAAGATAATTTATCTTTACTTCCAATTCATCAATAATAGTCTGGCTGTTGTTTGTAATAAATACGGCAACCTGTCCATCCTGTGTTGGTTTTGCTGTGATTTCAAGCTGTTTTGATACTTCTTCTGCTGATTCACCTGCTGAAGTCGGTTCGTCATATGTGGATGAAGAAATACCTGTACTTGCATCTGCATTGCCTTCCGTAATACCAGCTTCATTACCGGTTTCAGTCTTTGCAGTAGGCTTCTGGGTTGATACTTTTACATCTTCGGATTTCTTTAATGTAACAGTAGTCGTTACTCCCATCATAGAAACTTCATAACTGATTTCACCGTTATCATAATTAATGGTTTTTGAATCATCACCGGATGCAAGCAGTGCATAATCTGTCAGATCATGATAATTCTTTGAATCCCAGCTGTACTTTCCTGCTTCTGTTGGAGCCTCATATGTTCCAGTCCAATATAAAGCTGTAGTCTGATCACTTGCTGTAAACCAGTAAATAGTAATGGTATCATCATCAATGGCTGCCACCTGATAAGAATCTTCACTATTTGAATTTGTCTGCTTATATGCACCCTTCAAATCAGGAACTTTTGCCTCCTCTTTAGTGGTCTCTGTGGTACTTCCACATCCGGCAAGCAGTGTAATCATCAAGATACCTGTTAATAACATACTGCATAATTTTTTCATCTCACGTTTTCCTCCCTTATTTACTGTGATATGTAATCAAGACATTTGAATCTTTAGGAAATACATCCCCTTCTTCAAATTCATCATTACCATTGATTGTTACAGACTCAACCTGGCCATTCTTTTTCTGGTTAAACATGTTTAAGTCATTTAATGGAATTGCTGTCACATTCGTAAATCCAGCACCTTTGAACAAGGCAACTATGGCATTGTAATTTTTCTCGCTGCAGTATTCCATAGCTTCGGTAATAACTACTTCATTACTACCGGCATATCTTCTAGGCTTCTTTTTACTGCTTGTTCCAAACAATCCAAGGCCACCCCACATACCAACGCACATACCAAGCATCATACACATTCCCAAGCCTTCATTGTCTATTGATAGACCAATGATTCCTAAAATAATAAGGATTGCAGTTCCAAGGATCCATATGGCAACTAACAATTTCTTAGAAACTGAAGACTTCTCTTCCATGTCTAGCTGTCTCATCAGCACCATACGCTCTGTCTCCGCTTCCTTAATTCTGGCCTCATCGATATTCCTGTAAATATGTTCGTTCTCATTGCTAATCATCACTTTCGTTCCGCAATATGAACAAAAGGAAAACTCTCTTCCATTTTCTACTGATAAATCTGCTCCACATTGTGGGCACTTAACAGATATTAGATTAATCGCCATTTTCATCCCTCTTTTCTCCCGGACGGATTACGATATATCCATACGCTTCTAACGTTGCAATCACTTCCGGTGTTATATTTACTTCAAAATCAATGTCTTGATAATTTGCGCTGTCAATAACACGATGCAAATCATCTACTGAAACACCCATTACTTCAGAAAGTTTACGTAGATTATCTCGGTCAGGTAATCCACCATCTGTTTCCCATTTTGCTATGGCTGATTTTGATACATTCAGCCGACTCGCAAGTTCCTCTTGCGTGAGGTACATACGCTTTCTTCTCTGTGATATAAACTGTCCTAGGCTCATTCTATCCCCCATTTTTTCATACTCCTTTAATCGTATTAATACATGCCGTTTTATTCAAATCACTTTTTGATTACGCCACGTAAACATTGATTGAATTCATATAAAAAATACCAGTTTATTCTTTCCCTCATCCCCACCAAAATGGTGGGAATCTGCTTATTCTTCAACAGAAAGTTTTGATAATCCTTGCCCCATAAGAATGTCATCAATCTCTATAAAGTTATATTTTCGATTGTTAATTGCTACAATGATACATACATCTCTTTTATCTTTGGCATATAAAGGATTCATTCCATATAGCTTAAGTGCTCTGTTGGTTTCATCCAGTGAAAAGTGCCCGGCAATACAAAAACGGATGATTAAATCACGGTTCTTGGTATGCTTCTCCATGGTAATGATCTTTCCGCCCCAGGATTCAGTAACTCCTGCAAAAGAATAAACGTCCTTGAGCAGTATATTCTTCTCTTCCAGAACATCTTTCATGTAATAATAGAAAGCCTTTTCACCTTGCGCCAAATACTCACTATTTGTTTTTAAATATTTATCAATCTGTTCCGGCTTAACATCTTGAAGCTGGGCATTCAGTTCATCTGTAGATTTTTCTTTCATCCACCTACCTCACAAGATTTTCTAAAGCATCAATTAATTCTGTATCCGTATATCTTTGTTCCGGTTCAAGGCATATGCACTTTTCTATCACAGCCCAGACAGAGCCATCTGCTTTCTGCTCTTTAGGCATTTTTCCAGTAATCATTACGTTCAAGAGAATACCCATGGCATATACATCAGATTTATCAGAAGAAGATGAAAAACCATAACCAAACTGCTCCGGTGCTGCGAAATATAATGTACCCAAAAGCTTCGTATCCTCTGTTTCTTCCGGTTTAATCCATTTCGCAACATCCATATCTAACAGATAGGCTTCTCCGGTTTCAGATATAATAATGTTAGAAGGTTTAATATCACGATGAACAATAGGCTTATCCAAATGATGTAATTCCTTAAGTGTCTCACAAATCTGAATTGCTATTTCAACAGCTTGAGGCATCTCTAGCACTCCACCCTTAAGAACCTCTGCTAATGTTTTTCCCATTATGTAGTCTTCAATTACAACCAGATTCCGTTCTCCTTCAAAAACTTCAATAATCTTTGGCATATTAGAAATAGGATTGTCTCTCAGATACTTATATAAGGTGACATCATTTACCCTTCGAATCTTTTTCACAAACATCATTTTGTCATCTTCATCTGAAACAAGGACAATATCCGGTCTGTCGTTAATGCGGCCTATTTCTTCATATTTCTGTATAGAAATAACATCTTCGTCCTTCATTCCTCTATAAGGATTACGTAATGCTGCCTGATATTCATCTTCCGTCACATATATTTCACTGCTATCAATTTTGTTCTCAAATCCGCATTCCGTACATTTCCAACATCCACAGTCATTCGAAAACCCTTCCTGAATATTTAGCATTGCGCTACACTCATCGCAGATCCAAGCAATATCATCTTCAGCATCTACAGCTGGATTGATAAGCATTTCCCCACAGCCTTTACATATCCAATATGGATACTCATTGGAATAACCCTTTTGAAGCGTAAGATTTGCATCACAGCGAGGACAAAACTCATATGGATTACCATACTGTTTGTTATTTCTGTTTATGAAATTGCTAACAAGTTGTTTGAATATTCCCATTTGCTCCACCTTGATTGTTTTTAATCAATTACGCAAAGAACACCTTTAGGAAGAATCATCTTTACTCTTCCTTTTGATTTCTTTCCAATCCTGTCATAAAGTCTTCCGGCACTCAGGCTCTCACCAAGAACTGTATAAGGACTGTTCGCCACATAACCAGCTTTGCCAAGTCCTTCAAACTCTACTCTTATTGCTTCCGAATCATATTCGTTATCCGGTTCCTTTACTAATCTGACTTCCATATTTTTCTTCACAAAATCCATTCCGTAATAATGCTGCATTCCTGCAATTGTGAAATAGATTTTCTCTTTTTTCTTATCCTTTGCCATACCATTTTCCTCCAATCAATTGGTTAAAAATAAAGCTTATATCTCTGCCTTGTAACCTTATCCTAAAATTTAACCTGTCCCTTAAAAAGTCCTTGGAACAAAAAAAGTCCCTGACATTTCTGCCAGGGAACATATATAAGATGCGCATTGACCAATTATGGGTATACGCGAATAGAGGTTAGTAGCCCATCTCCTGGACTATTGAGGTATTTTTCATAAGCATGTACCTCCTTTCCTCATTCACATCATAATTCAATTTTCACAAAATATTCAACTGTTATTTACCAGAGTGTGTCTAAATCCTAAACTTCAAGTTTATAATCTAACCTGTAAAATTAATCTTCCCACTTAGCCTTATGATCTTCCCACCAGGCTTCAAAATTTGGGTCATCCGGGGATAATGTTGGTTTAAGAACAGGACCTAAAATAGTTGATATTGAATCATCAGTTTTCCTAATCTCATTTACACAACCATTAAGATATCCTAATATTAATAACTCAGTAAAAATGCCAGTATTGGTCGTCCAAGGTGTCCCAGTATATTTAATCAGAAGTTCCTGTATTGATATTATTCTACTCAAGCCATTATGAACCGCCATTGTCTGTCCCAAAATATATCTTATATTTTTATCCATTTTCCGCAGTGCCTGCTTATCTAAATATACTGGATCTGAATTTTCTTCAAAACCATTTTCTTTTCTAAATAAGTAGCAAGGCAGAATATCAGATTCCGCGGTATTTTCGGTAACCAGACATCTTTCAAAAAATACTTGAACTGTCTTTTCATTCAATCCATTTGTTCTAAATTTATAGTCATCGTAACTATTCATTCTATCTTTGAATCCCATAATGTACTTCTCCGTTCAGTAATTTAATCTTCCCACTCTGACTTATGCTCTTCCCACCAAGCAGGAAAGTTTGGATCTTCAGGAGATAATGTTGGTTTTTCTTCATTCATAAAGGTAATGTGTTCTATCTGTTTGTTTAATTTCAAAATATTACTATTTACAGTAAGTAAATATAATAGTTCCATAACAGGTGATGTTGATGCTGTCCATGCTTTGTTTTGATATGTTAGAAACAGTTCATCTACTTTAGGCATTCGATTTTTATCATGAACATTTTTTAATTGTCCAATAATATAATTAATGATTTTGGAATTCTTTTGCACAGCTAATTCATCGAATGTAAATACTTGGTTATTCTCTTCAAATCCAGCAGCTTCGTCAAACAAAAAAATATCAATCATATTTTCTTCTTTAGTATCTGGTTTTACCATACAGTTATAAAATATAGTTTTCACTGTTGATTCATTCAATGAAGAAGCAACAAACTTATCTTTATCAAATTTCTTTAATCTTTCTTTGAATCCCATATTGTTTTATCTCCTTAATCTTCCCACTCTGCCTTATGTTCAGCCCACCAGGATTCAAAGTTTGTATCTGATGGTGATAATGTTGGTTTAATATGTAAATTTAAGACATTCTGATATGCTTTACTAACTTCAGAAATCTGACTAGCAGCAATTCCCAAATAAATAAATTTCATAAAACTTGCTTTATTCTTTACCCAACTTTTCTCGTTATACTTAATTGCTAAATTAGGTAATTGTATTTTTTGCTCACTTAAGTGAGCAAACTTTAGTTGTCCATACATATAAGCAATATTTTTCTTATAAGCCTTTATCCTATCAAAATCAAAGTATAAATTATCATGAGTAGATTCCTCATATAATAAGACAATCATTCTATTCTCATTTTTTTCATCAACTAAGGATTCATCAAATATTTTCTGCACATTTTCATCTGTTAATTCAATTGGTGTAAATGCCATATGCTTATTCTCCATTCAGTAATTTAATCTTCCCATTCATTTTTATGTTCTTCCCACCATGCTTCAAAGTTTGGATCTGATGGGGATAATGTTGGTTTAATATGAAAATTTAAGACATTCTGATATGCTTTACTAACTTTAGAAATCTGACTAGCAGCAATTCCCAAATAAATAAATTTCATTAAAGATGCTTTATTCTTTACCCAACTTTTCTCGTTATACTTAATTGCTAAATTAGGTAATTGTATTTTTTGCTCACTTAAGTGAGCAAACTTTAGTTGTCCATACATATAAGCAATATTCTTCTTATAAGCCTTTATCCTATCAAAATCAAAGTATAATTTATCATGAATAGATTCCCCATATAATAAGACAATCATTCTATTCTCATTTTTTTCATCAACTAAGGATTCATCAAATATTTTCTGTACATTTTCATCTGTTAATTCAATTGGTGTAAATGCCATATGCTTATTCTCCATTCAGTAATTTAGTCTTCCCATTCAGACTTATGCTCTTCCCACCAGGATTCAAAGTTTGAATCTGATGGGGATAATGTCATTTTTGCAGTTGGTAATAACGCGACCCTGTTGTCACCTTTATCTAGGGCTGTAATAAAGCGACTGCTAATGATTAAATACATAAATTTCATCAGTGTTTCTTTATTTGTAGTCCAGACTGTATCATCATATTTTATTACTAACTCAGTAATGTCCATTACTCTTTTCTGCTCATGAACTGCTTTTACTTGTCCAAATATATATTGAATTGTTTTATAATTCTTTTTCAGCATATCTGCATCAAACGGAATATTTGACGAAATATCATCAGTATACAGTCCCAAACCTATTGGATTTTCAGATTTTTCTGTAGCTAAAACTCTGTTAAATAAAGTCTGCACATTTGAATCATTTAAGTCATGTGGGCTGAATTTATTTGCTGCTTTTTCTAATTTTTCTCTTAATCCCATAATATACTCTCCTGTCAGTAATTTAATCTTCCCATTCAGACTTATGCTCTTCCCACCAGGATTCAAAGTTTGGATCTTCTGGGGATAATGCTGGTTTTACTATTTGTTGAATAATAGAACAAGCGTCATTTCCTTCTCTTTCAAATGAATATACACTTCCTGATATTGCGCATAATATAGCAAATTCAGTTAATATTCCAGAATTGTCAGTCCATTGTTTTCCTGTGTATAATTTAGCTAAATCAGTTATTTTTATATTTAATTCTCTTGTATGAGTATTTTCAACTTGACCTAATAAATATCTAATTGATTTTTTATGTTTAGCAATATTCGATTTACTATATGATATTGGTTTTGTATCAGAATCAAAACCGTTTTTTTGAGTAAATAATGAATAAATAAACGTATCTTCTCTTGTTGTTTCAGCTGTAGCTAAGCAATTATTAAAATAAGTTTGTACTGTTGATTCATCTAAAATTTGTGGTCTAAATTTATCTTTATCAAATTTCTTTAATCTTTCTTTTAATCCCATAATGTGTTCTCCAATCGGTAATGTATTCTTACGCCTATAATTATACTCTTTTTATCTTAATTCCAGTATGTACCAGAGCTTTTCTTAAGATATCTGGTGCCATCACTTTTCTTTTCTGTGGAAATATTAACAGATTCCCACCACTGAGCACTACTGTCATCTTCCCTAACAGTAAGAGTATACGATGCACTTATATCAAGCATTGGATATAATTCGAGTAACTTATCAAAACTATCCTCTACCATTCCTATATGACTATTACAATCTGCCTTTGCAGATATTGCTTCACCAAATCTTTCAATCTTCCAATCCAACATACAATCAGCAGTAAGATTAATCCTATGTATGACATCTTTTATTATGTTTTCTCTGTCTATATCACTACAGGTTATCGTTATATCCATCTATAGTCACCCCCTTCCTAGACAGTATTATCAAATAATACCGAACTAACCATCTCTACAAATTCAAAGTTGTCTCTATCTCCATACAATTGAACTTGCGTTCAATTGTCATCCCTCGCTCTAAAGAGCTCGGTCAATTCAAATTCATTAGTCTTTTCTACGACCGGCAGCCTTTCCAAAGGCTTCGTCTAATGCATCCTGCTCTTCCTTTGTCTGCACATTTTTATTTGTTATAAACAATATAATTCCAACGCCGGCAGCTACAATTCCAAAAATGAAATACCAAATGAATTCATACCAGTTTTTACCCCTTAGTACTTCATGCACTCCGAATATACATATTGATATTGCAAATATTACATACAGATACTTTGCGACATTTGTTTTAGGACGCAAAAAACTAAATATAAATAGTAGTATTAAGCTACCGATGACTATAAACTCATCTATTGTCATAAGTATATCCATTATCTTACAGCTCCTTCTTTCATAATATGGAATACATATGCTTCTTACGAACAGTTACAGCTGATTTTTATCTCCTCAGCCAGTTCGTCTGCATTCATCTTCTTTTCTTCCATATACACGCTTTCTACATCAGCTTTATCAAACTGTGGAAAGCTTCTTTTTAAGGTATCAAGGCTCATTCCTGTCCTTACCATGGATGCTACCACTGCCTTATCTTTTTCCGATAACATTTTTTCTCACCTCGACATTTCTTCGTTCATAGATTATCATAAAGCATGTGAATCCCGAAGGCTACCAAAATCAGATTGTAATTTTTCCCCCTTCGTGATAATATACTCTTATAAAAAAGGTGCTGCCGATAGACGGTTTAGCCCTTAGATAAAATGTTGATCAAGAGATCGCCAAAGTTTCCAGGCTAGTGGCGGTCTTTTTGATTGCAAGAAAGAAACTTTCCCACTGCAACTCCAGCAGAAAAGATTGTGATAACAGCAGCTACTGCTCCAATAATCTCTAATACCATCATTGCATCCCCTCCTTTCTACGCGATTTCCTTACGGATTTCTATGTACTCAGAGGGCATCAATCCCCCTGAAAAGAGGGCTAATCCCGCCTACCATCTTTTTAATGGAGATTTGTCTCCATGGCAGCACCCATAAAAAGATTCTATCACAGTTTTATACGCCTCTCAAGATGTTTTTCGAACATACATTCGAGCATATACCGGCGTACATAACTCCACTGCCATAGAACCCTTTTATTCCATATTTAGTTTCAAAAAATCAAAGTCCTCCCTTAATTTCTTTCCATCTGTAGCTTCTTTTCTTAAATGCCTCAAGCTCCATTTTCCGCTCCGGATCTGTATGGTATTCAAGCATGCCTTTTACCATTTTTATGGTATCCTTTCTGGCGATATCATCTAACTGATAGAAATATCTTAGCAGTTCATCTATCTCCCACATTCTGTCCAGACCGTACAGTTCAATCATAGGTCCAATAATATTGCTATAATATCTCAAAATCATCTGTCTGTATGCCTCCGGACCGATGTTTCTTTTATCAAAGCTGTCCGGTATGGGATAGCCATGATAATGGCAGATCTCTTCCACTCTTATATCCAGTTCATCTGCAATAAGTACCGCAAAATCCAGTCTGATTTCACTATCCTTACTTACGATGGAATACAGTGTTGTTGGACAGATTCCTGTAGCAAATGCAAGCTGTCTTATATTGGTTCCTTTTTCAGCAATGATTCTTTTTAAGTTTTTACCGTCTCCCATACTTACATCCTTTCCGGTCTTTCTTTTAAGTATTTTACATACTCAAGTAATAACTTCTCCCTGTCCATGGTCCTCCAGTTTTCTACATAGAAGCCATCCGATCCGATATATCTTTCTATCTTAAATTTCTCGCAGTATACTCCGAACATTCGCACATAAAGTCTTTGTCTGACTTCATCCGCATGAATGGAATTTTTATAATAAGAAAAGCCGCACCGCTCCACCGTATTTCTCACCAGATTTTCTACTTCATTTCCCATATCAATCTGCAGTCCAATCAGTGCTTCCTCTTCCTTTCTTGCAAGTAGCATCAGACCAAAATCCGTGAGTTTCCCTTCCGGGTTTAGGATGTACTTTTCAATAAGCTTCTTTTTCACTTAAGTACCTCCTCATTTTTTCGAGGGCTCCTTTTCTCTGCTCCCATATGGTGGATCTGGATTTCCCAAGTGCCTCACCGATTTCCTTATCCGTAGCCTTCCCATAATAATAGCTATGTATGATTGTCTTCTCTGTTTCATTTAAGGTATCAAAGGCTGCTACATAATCTTCTTTTTCTACTTCAAAAATACGGTGTTTCCCAACCACCTTTATGGTATCTTCCCTTGTCGGTTCCTCTGCTACTATATCTTCTATTTCTTCCATGAAGTCTGTCATTTCCACATACTCATGTTGTTTTACTTCCCTTACAAATTCATCAGCCGCATGCTTCATACACGCCCGAAAAAAGTTACGGCTTGCCTTCTGCATTTCCGAATATGTTGCCATATTTCTTCCTCTCAAAAATATTTCTTCATAGGTTTTCTTGAGGAAAATTGAAAAAATGCCGGTCTTTTTTGAGAAAAATACATACTGCCCCCTCTTAGCAGCAATTCCCCTTAAAGCCGGCTTCTTCTATTTGAATATTTTTATTTCCTTCCTTTGGGCAAAGTATCCCCATTTTATGGTAGTTTAAGGATTTTCTTGTCCCATAAGATATCCTCGGTCTTGACATGGCATACGGATTTATTCATAATGTTTTTTACAGGAAATAAAACAGAGTTTGTCCGGGAAACATATTCCCGGTGGTTAATGTGAAGTGTGTTGCTGTTATGGTTTTTACCATGGCAGCTTTTTTATTTAAGAAATGGTTTATTCAGGGAAGGAAGTTTTCCCATAAGAAACTGGTTTTGTTTAAAAAGCTGGTTTTCTCTTAGAAGAATCGGTTCCGTTTTTAGAAAATAGCAAGCATAGCAAGTGGGCGCCCACTTACATTTATTTTGGTACCTCCCAAAGGGGCCCTCCTAAATAAAGCTTGCCAGGGAGTGACTCTCCCTGGACTCTCCCAATTTTGCAATCATTTACAGAAAGGTAGGTTCATTTATGGCAAAAAGACTTCGTGATATCAGCATCCATTTAAGGCTTTCCGTGGTTGAGAAAGAGCTTATAGAAGAACGGATGCGATATTGCAAAATTGATTCTATTTCCGATTACATAAGGCGTATGTCAGTGGATGGCTGCATACTGGTTGTAGATCATTCCGATATCAGAAAATACAACTATGAACTGAACAGAATCGGGAACAATATTAACCAGATTGCGCACCACGTGAATGGTACAGGTACTGTTACGGAAATGCAGGTAAAAGAACTTCAGGAGATGATGAATACCATATGGCAGTTACAAAAATCAAGCCAATACATTCAACTTTAAGAGCGGCAATTAAATACATTACTAATCCCAAAAAGACGGATGATTTTGCCCTGGTGGATTCTTATGGCTGTGTACCTGAAACTGCCCACTTAGAATTTGCCTTTACAGCCGACAGCTTTGGCTCTTCCTCTGCTTCTACTGCTCCTTTTGATGACGGTTCACCAAAAGAAAACGGGAAGGAAGGAAAGAAGGAAAAACGCTCCGTGTTAGCCTATCATGTGATTCAGTCCTTTAAGCCGGATGAGGTTACAAAAGAGGTTGCCCATGAAATCGGTCTAGAATTTGCCCGCACCATTACCGGAAAAAAGCATGAGTTTATTGTCTCCACCCATGTAGACAAACACCACATCCACAACCACATCATCTTTAATGCCGTGGACTTTAAATCTGGTAAGAAATACCACTCCAACTACCGTTCCTACAAAGAAGTTCGTGCCTGTTCCGACAGGCTGTGTGCAGAGCATGGTTTATCCGTTATTACTGAGCCAAAAGAGAAAGGAAAATCCTATTTTGAATGGATGATGGCAAACGAGGGAAAAAGCTACAAGGAATCTCTTAGAAAAGACCTAGATTCCTGCATTGCTTCTTCTCTTTCTTTCGATGATTTACTTCTTCAGATGGGAAAACTTGGATATGAAATAAAGTTTGGAAAGTACATTTCCTTTAAGGCTCCCGGGCAGGAAAAATTTACCCGTGCCAAAAGTCTTGGTTCTCTTTATACGGAAGAAAAAATAAAAGAAAGGATTCTGGAAAAGGCATCCGGCAAAGTCATAAAAGAAGTATCTCCCTCATCCTCTTCCGCTCCTTCCATCGGTTTAATATCTTCCGTGGAAGGGATGATTGCAGATGCGCGCTCATCACGCGCTACTGCTACAAGTGACCTTAGAAAGTTAAATGCCACCTATCTGTTTTTAAAAGATGCAGGGATTGATTCCCTGGAAGAACTATCTTCTGCATTACAGAAAAATGCCACTGATTCTTCTGCTCTTCGCTCTAAAATCCGTTCCTTAGAAAGTAAAATAGAGCCTTACGAGGAGTACTTAAAATATGCTTCCACTTATTCTGAGCTTAAGGGTGTTTATGATCTTTACAAAAAGTCTGGGTATTCCAAAGAATTTGAGGCTTCCCACAGGCGTGAAATCATGCTCTTTGAACTGGCTGCCTCATATCTTAAACATTCTCCGCTACAGGGTAAGTCTGTAGTTCGTTTATCCAAAATTAAGAAAGAATATGAACAGTTAAAGGCAGAAATTGATTCTTCCTACGAACAACTTAAGGTCTTAAAAGATTCAGAAAAACAGCTTTCCAAAGTAAAGAAAAATATGGAAGGAATTCTTGGAAGTGATGCCTTTTCAAAACATGAGAAAAAAGAGCCATCTGGTGAAAAAACTAAGGATGATGCAAAGGATGAGCCTTCAGACAAGGACCATAAAAAGATGATTGATTAGATGATCGATTAGATGAATGATCAGATGAATATACTGGTTACTTATTCGTGTACCATTCCTACCCAGCCCTGCCCGAGCTCCCCAGGGTTGAGTAGGTTTAGCACCGGAAATTTCTATTTATTATTTCCGTCTCTTTCATCAGCTTCAATCTTATTTGCTGCCTTGGTAACAATATCTCCTAAAAGGTACAGACCCATATTCAGTCTGTCCACTTCACAGATACTTTTCTCTCCAAGGCCAAGAGCGCTTAAAATTGCTCCCACAGCCTGAAGCTTATACACCTCATTAAAATGATCCATTTATTTTCTCCTTTCAAAGCATTCCGGTAACTTATTTTCTCATAGGAAAAGAGACTGTTACTATTCCTAAATAAGGGAATAGTTTTTCCATTTAGATGGAGTAATATGTATCATTTTATATGTGAATTGTATACAATACCCCCCCCGAAAAATTTAGGCAAAATGCTGATTTTTTTGATAATTCTGGGCTAATTCTGCAATAGAAATTGTATTAAAAGAGCCACTTTGTTATCATAAATTTTACGATGAATATAAAGGATATCTGCTTATGATTTATTATGATCAACTGCCGTTATCAAGTGACATCTTAAAGGCTTTATCTGAACTTGAAATCGACTATGTATTCCAGCCGATTTTTTATCCTGATGGAAAGACAGTGTTCTCCTGGGAAGCGCTTATGCGTCCTCACAAAACTACTGTTACAGAACTTATTGAACGATATACGGAAGAAAACAAATTACATATATTGGAAGTTGCAACTTTCTTTGGTGCCATGCAGGCATACCTCTTACGTGGCTATACAGAAAGAGTCTCCATTAACTCCTTCCCTTCTGAAGCTTTCACCGAAGAAGAAGGACAGGTCTTTGAGGCTTTCTACGGGGATATAAATGGACGAACCATAGTGGAAATGTTAGAGTACCCTTCTCTTTCCATTTCCAAATGGCTTCAGAAAAAAGAAGCCTGTCAAAAGAACAACATCTTCGTCTCTCTTGATGATTATGGTTCCGGCATCAATGACATGGAGAAGGTGGATTTTATAAATCCTGATATTGTTAAGCTTGACCGCTCTTTAATCAGTGACATTGACAAATCAAAAGACAAACAAAGTGTTGTTACAGATGCTGTCAAAGCTCTTCATTTAAAAGAAAAAAAGATTGTTGCTGAAGGCGTGGAAACAAAGGAAGAATTTGATTACCTTGTCTCCCTCGGAATTGATTATTTCCAGGGATATTATCTGGCAAGGCCTTCATAAATACACACACATAATTCTCACAAAGAATGGCACTGGAGATTAACCCCAGTGCCATTTTAGTTTCCTCTTCTCAAGCCTTTCACATAAATGGAAAGTTTCTTGTTTTGCACATATTCATTTAGATCTTTCGTGAATTTCTTGAATTTACATCCAAGAAGTATACCATCCTCATCTTCATCTACACGGAGTACAATCACTTCTCCACTGACAACTTCTGATTTTGGTTCTCCAAGGAGTTCATATTCGTCATAGGTCTGGAATACAACTTCCGTTCCTTCCTTAATGGTTTCAATCACATGTCCAAACTGACTCATATCTGCACGGATTAATACTCCACCTTCACTGATGTTTTCAATTACACCATTAAACTCCCTGTAGCCGGATGGATTATCCTGTATTATGAAATTACTCATCACGCCAATGGTGGCGCGTTCATAATATCTTCTTTCCACTTAAGACCCGCTTCTTTGCATTTTCTATTGCATATGCAACACAAGTATGCTATCATACCCCCCCCGAAAAATCAAGGTTTTTCAAGGGTCTACAGGCTTTCTCGGATTCATAAATAGTTACAGATTTACAGCTTATTTATAGTCTTCATAAGACGAATTCCGTCCTTAACTCCCTCCCTATAAACATCATTAGTTTTCTCGCACCAGGCGCAGTAAGTGGCCTCACAGTAATCCTGAAAGTCCTGTTGGAATTCTTCTGGCAGTATCCTACTTAGTTTCTCATACAGTTCATCTTCCTTTTTATGATGCTCCCTCCACACTTCATTTTCTTTTTCGATTTTTTCTTCTGCAGCCCGTATTCTCTCTGCGGCAAGATCCTGAATAAATTGTTCCTCTGACATAAAATAATCCTCCTTCTATACCATCCGGTATAGAGGAAGGATAACATCATTGATTTACAAGAAATAGTTCGCTTTATGGGAATAGTATTACTCCCATATGTTGGAATACCAGTAGTAAACACAAGACAAAACGGAGAGGTGCATCAGATAAAACCTCTCCGCTTTGTGAAAGAACCAGCGCCATCTGATTCCTTCTGAGGAGATATCTAAACCCACACATGAAATAGTAAAGTTCTCCTCATATATACAAACAGCAAAGCTGTAAGTACCGATAATATTAATTACACATCTCCATCTTCTTGCTCATCCTCATAATAATCATAGCCGTCTTCTGCATCCATCATAACCTCCAGTTGCTGATACAAATCCTTTTCTTCATCAGTCAGGTTTTCATAACCTTTTTTGACTAATTTCTCAAATAATTTTTCTTCTTCAGAAAAGCAATCATCTTCCTCATCTAACAAATCAATATAATACTGTTTCCGTTCTTCGTTATGTTTTATGGCAAATTCCATATTTCCAATGGCATTTTTAATAACCTTGCGCAGTAAATATGATTCTTCCCATTCGTAATATTCTGAATCTATCAGCAGAACCGGAACATTTCGTTTTTCATACTCAGATTTAATCTGATCAATACCATCCCTGTACATTTCCTCATCATATTCAATATCAAAGAAATCATCTTCTATCTCAACAGAATAAGGTGTTGAAACATAGTAAGCTTTTTTTACAGTGAGAATTGCAAGAACATCCTTATCGCCCTGTTTTACAAGCAAATCTGCCTTTCTTTCATTAAGGGAATAAGTAATATCCGAAACACCCATCAGTGCGATTTCCATAGGCACCAGTTTCCATCTGTCATAATTCTGATTTAGTTCCGGACCTACAAATCCACCATCAGCAGTTTCTGTAAGCATCTTTTTTGTTACACAGGTGGAATCATAAATATCAAGTAAAGACATTCCTTCTTCGATCATGTCCAAAATACCAAGCTGAACATGGTCTACAAATTGGCCATAATTATTTTCCTTATGGTCAGTATATCTTACGAGCTGCATTCTATTTGACGCTTCATCAAATGCTCTCCAATATGCACGCCTCGGATCCAATGCTATACGATAAAACAAATCCTGAATGTTCCTCGGCAGAACCCTGTCTATCAGAAAGATGAATTCAGCAATTATCGCTTCTCTTCTATCTTTTGGAAGTTCTTCCAATGTCTGATCTCGATAATCAGTATCCTCAGAAAATCCCATATCCTTAAGTGTCACAGGCGGAACATCATTTACAGAACCTTTCTTTATGAAGTTGACATGAAAATCCGGATAAAAATCACAGTGTGAATATCGATTCATGAACTAAACCTCTTCCTCTAGCCACCATTCAGCGATGTAATCTTCAACAAAACCTCTTACAATGTGACCTACGTTGTCAAACAACTGCTCCGTACCTAACCCGCGTGGATACTTATGACATCCAATCTTATTGTAAAGATACACCCAGTCTTTTCCATCATCTTTATAACTACTCACCTGGCAAGCATTATCTATGCACACATTAAGTTTGTCGCATAATTTTGCATACTCATCAGGATTAAACTCTGCTGTCTTTGTACTTTTATGAGCCCCTTTATAGCTTATCTGAACATCAATCGTTCCATTGGGTTTAATGAGTATTACTATCTTTTTTCCATAACTGCCAACATGATAATCGTAACATTTTCTTACATATTTTATCTTGGTATACATAGTGTAATGACCTCTTTCTGTTACCTTACAATAAAATTGTAAAAAAAATACTGTCCGATAAGAAGCCCTCGGACAGCATTCATCCACTCTTATTATTTCTTTTTATATTTTTAATATTCCTTCGTAATTGCGGCCACATTGTACAGTTCCATAAACTGGTCCAAATCTCTGTCATTTTTTATCAGCATAACTTCTGTAAAATGTCCGGTCTGTTTATCCTTAAAGCCGGCAACCTGCTCGCCATTACAAATTGAGCATTTAAGAACCGCTCTTTGTTTTTCCGGATTGTATTCAATTACTGGTATTGATTCTTTCTTTTTTCCTAATAGTCCCATTTTAACTTCTCAATCCACCAATCGAATAATCACTTCATCTTCATCACCGCTAAGGAACTCTTCCAGTTCGTCTGCAGATGCATCTATATGTCCAATTGGTGTATAAGACCAAGAATTGGAATCATAGAAAATAACAATCTGGTTCCCACTATATAACATAATATCTCCAGGTTCAGTTGTAATTTGCTCGTCATCTCTAGCGATACTAAGTCCTATACTGCAGACTTTCTCAAAGCCACCATAATTAGAAGCAGACATCACAATTTCATCCTCTTCTAGAAGTCCTATCAGTTCCTCTGTGGTAGCATTACTCTCAAGCTCAGCCGTCATACATTTATTGCCTATCTGAATTTCAATCTGCATTTTTCTTATCTCCTGCTCTGCTTTACTTTCTTCTTTAGAGTCATTCCCACCAACTTTACCTGCTATAAAAACAGAAGTCGGTCCATCGGCTCCACCTATGATACTTATAGACGTTCCATTTTCTGTTTCATGGAATTCAACTTTAGAACGTTCTGTCATAAAAATAAGTGCAATTATAAATACAATTACAACAGGTATGAGCAGCAATAATAACCACTTTTTATTCATCATTGCATCCCTTTATCCCCTAAACTACTTTCTAATATCCGTAGAATCCTCCATAAAATTTGCTACGCCTACAAGCATCCTAATGGCATCACAACACTTCTTAATATCATCCTGAACGGATTCTGAAAATGGTCTATTGATATCCAAAATCGGAACCTCAATTCTAAATGCGCACGATTTACCGGTTATTTCAGCTGTAATTCTTTGATTGGTATTATCGCGAAGCCAGCTTGCCATGCCTTTTGCTTTCTCAATCATATCTGCTCTACTAGGTATAGTCAGATCTACAAAACCTTGAGGAATCTTATGATAAATATATGCTTCACCAAAAATAGTTCCTATATGTAACCAGTATCCATTGGCATTATCACTGGTTCTTACGTTTATCTCCGGATAATATTCCTTAATATATTTCTTGTATTCGATGGTAAAGGCATTAGCCTTTTCATTAAGCGTTACATCAGAAGGCTTCTTAGCCTTATCAAGTGCTTGTTCAAGCATATCAGACCATACTTTTGCAGATGCTTCTTCACTACCTGCAAAGAAGTCACGTGCCTCTTCATAAGTCACACAATTCTCATATTTCTTAGCTTCTGTATTTCCTTCTAAATATTTCTGTGGACAGAATATAAAGATATCATAGGCATCATAATCCCCAGCCATAATACCTTTTTTCAGCCCGTTTCACATACCTTCCATGCTGCTCTGGCATAGCAATTGCATCTATCTTATCTTCTATCAAGAATCCATGCTTCACGCCTTCTACATCTACTATCACCGTAACATCCGATTCACCAAGATTAGCATCCATCTTAGAAAGTTCAACATTTAGTACAGATATAGCTTTATCTGTCATTCCAACTTTACCCGCAAATACTTCTATAAATCCTGGCGTAATCATAAATGCACTCATCAGCATAAAATCAATGTCACGCTCATACACATTATCTAATTTGCAAAAAACATTGTTGTTAGCCATGATTCTCCTTAACCTACTAAATTACAATTCCTTTATTCCACACGATAATAAATATTGATAAATATCATCATAATATTTTGAACACCTTGTAGGATCTTCTTCCTCATCAACACCAATAGGAACAAATATTATCATCCCCTGCCTAGCTCTTGTCAAAAGAACTCTATAGGAATTGACCAAGTATCTCTTTTGTTCAACTTTATTTCGTTTATTCCATCGGGTTCCCCTAAAACTATAATGGTCCCATTCCCTGTCATTTTTTCTTCTTAAATCCGCATCCCAACAAACAACAGCCCAATCTATTTCCAACCCTTGAACTTTAAATTCACTAGCTACAACTTCCATCATATTGGATGAACGTAAATCTTCACTTGGAGCCAGAAACCAGTTTTTAACATCAATATCTGTTGGAACATAAACGCCTTCTGGTTTTAATCTTTGTGCACTACTACACGCAAGAACACCACATCTCTGAGAACCTCTCACCTTTTCCTTTGCCCATCTTTTTGCTTTATTAATGTCTCTTGTTATAAATACCGGATATTTATTAGCAATTTCTTCATAAACACTCTTTGCTTTTTCTGGATTGTTGTCTAATAAACTATCAACAAACTGACATTGCTTATCCGCCCTAAAAGATCTTACAGAGGTTTTTAGATGCAATTCAACAACATCATGACACCTGTCACAACTCTGAATTAAATCTCTGTCAATATCTTTATCCTCTACTTGTGTAAAAATAGCAGGTGAATAAAACAATTCCCAATTTGGAAATTCCTCTATCCCACATCTAAACCATTCATTTATTCCAACTTCACCATCGTAGATATCTTGACCTAAACCAACTAAACATATCATCACTGCCCAGTCTTGGTGTCTATCCATTATTCTAAACAATAAATGAGGTTCGCTAACAGACATTTCTGGATCTTTCTCATGCTTACGAGACATTTTTTCCATATTCCAAACTCTTTGAGCCTCATCAAATATCATAATATGTTCCGGGGTCGGTTCAGATAATCTTGCATTATCCTTTTTAAAGGAATAGCTACTTTGAATAAGCGCATTAATAGCCGCTTCAGTCTCTCGCCTATCTTGCTTCTTATCTTTTACGCTCTTCTTTAGCGCCTCTCTTAACACTTCGACAAGCGGTCCATTGCCGGACAAGTAAACACTAAGATTTTCTTTCCCTCTTTTAAGATTTTTTGCAACTACATCCAAGCCTACTAATGTTTTCCCTGCACCGGGGACTCCTGTCACAAAACAGACGCACTTTTTATGATTTTCACGCGCATAATCGATAATCTTCCCAATTTCTTCTTCACATTTATCAATATCTTCCTGTCCTGCTTCAGAATTAGCAATTTCACTTATATCATGAGAAGTATATGCTTCTACTGCAGCTGCTATTATTGTTGGCGTAGGATGATATGGCGAATTAAACCATCTATCGAAATCCAGTTCGCTATCGTCACCATATTTTTCAACTATCTGAGACAATTTAGGCGTCAATGTCTCCATATTCTCTCGCTGAAGAAAAATTTGTTTATCCGGATAACTTCCAATTGTTTGAACTTTTTTATAACGCGGGTCATCTGTAGCGATTAATATAGGACAAACGTATAAATCCTCTGATTCTTTGTGAAAATTTTTTATATCAATAG
This sequence comes from Lachnospiraceae bacterium, assembly GCA_045600725.1. GTDB lineage: Bacteria > Bacillota > Clostridia > Lachnospirales > Lachnospiraceae > UBA1258. The sequence continues at coordinate 55,678 of JAZRYK010000052.1, read as the reverse complement.
CATAATCTTCCGCTTGTTGTGCGTCTTGAGCAGTAAAAACATTTTTTCCATTTTTGAATTCTAACGAAAAAACCATATGTCGGATTAATAGAATTACATCTATTCTTTTTCCCATGCGTACAATATCGTATTCAAAAATAATGTCTCCTTCCATACCGCACTCTTCCAATTTATTTTGTAACTCCGATATCTGATTCTGCCAAGCATCTCTTTGTTCAACATTTAATTCAAATGAATGTCTAACAAGTTGTCCTATAATTGAGTCTGAACGATCCATAATAAACCCTGGTATCGAATTACAATAGTACGCTTTTCCACTTTGAGATGAGAACGTATACTTATTCACAATAAATGCTCCTTACATTTTAAATCCTTCATTTTCAAGTTTAGAAAGTAGCTCTACTAGTTTCTCTGCCTGAAATGAATTCGGTATTTTCATTGGAATCTTACATGCTATAGCTAACGCAGTTTCTTCCACTGGACCAATTAATAGTTTTTCTTTTGCAAACCTTGATGCCTTAGTCCATTGTTCTGCAGTATAAGACACAACCTTGGTCTGTGCTTCTGCTCCTGAAATTAATTTTTGATCAGATTTTGCTTTCTGCTCTTCCTTCTTTTCAGAAGCTTTATCAATCAATGCTTTTGAAATATCATCCGGTAATTTATACTCCATTGTCTTAACACGTTTCCAACATTCTTCTCTCTTACACCATTGAGTAACATTGACAGTCAATCTATCATCGGCAGTAATCTTCTCATAAACCATTTTGGCAATTTCTGCTAATGGTTTATCTAACACTTCTGGAACCGCCTGCTTATTCCATATCAATTGCAAATCCAAATCATAACCTACAAACTGTTCCAGAATACATTTATGGAAAAATGCAATTGTATATGTAACAATATTGGCTCTATATCCTTGCTCGTACCAGCTTTGCTTAGGGATTAACGCCTCAAGATGCTTAAATAAAATAGCTAATGCTACCGAATCGGTAAAATATTTTTCATTAAATCTAAGATCATTCTCTTGCCATTTTTCATCAATAAGTTCTGCATATTTCATAAAGTTGGTCTGAGCACCTTTACTTACCACCTGAGGTAAACCAGACCATGAATTCCTAAACTTAGCCAAATCTGTCTTAGATATAACTTTATCTTTTGGATTCTGAAGTTGAAATTGCTTTTTCTTTGCCGGAGTCATTCTCATTTGAGCCTGTAAATACTGACCTCTAGCTCTCTCATAAAACCATTTTGTCTCATACTGTACTCCATATACAGCAGGAGCAAATATCCTTCTTGAAAATTGCTCTATTCTAATATGGAATGGATGAGTTGCAAAGAAGTCAGCATCACTAACCTTATTCTGACTATTTGAAGATCTGGATATATTTCTGACCAAATCGCTTGCTTCTGACTCATCCATATCTCCCATTTTAGTCAACTTCATCTGTACCAGAATTCCATCTAAAGGACTTTTATCTTTATGACGTGTATTAGATAATGATGCTGTGGTCTGTCCGCCATTAATGATTTGGAAATCCTTCGCAGATGTAATCACTTTTCCCTGCGGAGAATCTTCTATAGTTACATCTAATGCTGTCGCCGAAACTCCATTATTAAATGCAAAAAACATGTTAGGACACTTCAGAATTGTCTCTCGTATTTTTTTATTTACAGCTACTTTTGTAGATAAAAAGGATCTAACATTACCTTCAAGCAGAGCACTACCATATTTATCATATATATCTGCTAATACCACTCCCGGAATAATACACAAATAACTGGTATAGATGTTAGAATCCATACCTGTAGTTTCTAAACAAGGAATTCCATACTGCATATAATCTTTAAAATTAATCTCTATAACTTGTCTGCCAGTTTCCGAGCAGCATACTCTAAACAAACGCTCTATATCCCATATTTGGCACTCTGCTGGCTTTTCATCGATTTCAAATTCTTCAATATTTTTAATGCTTGTACTCATTTCAGAGTCTGTAAAAAGCAAAATTCTATATTTTCTTATTTTTGACCGATTAACTCGTAGTAAATCTATAAGGTCTGAACAAGGAGTACTTACCTCAACCTCCTTGTATAAGGAAGTGTTCAACGCTAAATCAACAAAATATGTAATTCGTGATAAAGTGTTTTTTAGCTCTGTTTTTGCGAATGTCTTAATGTCTATTCCATCGAATTCAGCTATAATCAGATTTAATGTATTATCAATTTCATCAAGAACATAACCATCAACTCGATATTTTTTATTTCCCTTTCCGGTACCACTTTTATACGCAGGGGTGAAGTCTGGAAGGACCTCTGATTCAATTAAATAATTAGCCATACCATTTACAAATGCAGCGCAGGTTCCTTCTCCTGTAACTGCCGCATCAGACCGTATATCTTCTAAAAATTCTTCTCGGAATTCTGAATATTCCATGCTAATCCCTCCTGTATTTGTCAATTGCCGAAAGAGATAATGCATACTCTCCAGCCACAATTTCCGGTAGCACATTCTTTTTTGTCAGTTTAGGAAAAGTCGAATCAACTAGATAATCCATTCTTTCAACATACCTAAATTGATTCTTCTCATATTCGCTTTCGTCTTTTTTTCTATAGCCATACTTGAAAACTTTCATATTGAATAAATCTAATAAACGAACATTATCTGCTAACACATCTTGTATTTTCTTGACCATATATGATAAAGCAACCCTATCGTTTCCAGGTGTAGTCTTTTCAAGGACAAAAACAGTTAATGTTCCATCAATCTCTTGATTTAGTTGTTCAAACGAAGAAATTTTTACTGTTTCTGAAGCTAAAGAAACTGTCTTTATTTCATACCAAGTATCAGAGAACACAAAATCTTGGTCAGAACCGTCTGGTCCTGTCCATGATGACAGTGCTACCTCTGGAGAAATAGTCTTCATACATTCTTCCAGGAAAAGCAATTCACCAATTAATCCTTTTTGTCTCGAAAAGGATAATATACCCTTATTTGCATATTGTAATAACTTTTGCCAACTAAGGTATCTTTCTATTAATGCTTCTAAAGGATTACTGGCATTCTTAGAACAAGAAATAATATCCCAACCAAGGCACAAAAATTCTTCTTCATATTCTTCTTGAATTAGTTGTAATTCTAATGACCTTGTCCCATTTGCTAATTCTTTATTTTCAGCCTTTATAGCGTTTGAACAAGGAATATCATTAAGCTTACCAACATTCATCACGATCAATGCCTTTCTCGCACTTCCACAGTATCCAACCTGAAATTCCAATGGATGCTCTATTGGCAATTTGAGAAACCCATATCCAGATTTTTTAAATTCTTTCCATTTATCTTTAAACTGTTGAAAGTTCATCCTCATCCTCTTCCATTTCATCCATATCAATGTAATTTCTAAGCTCTGTTGTATTTACCATGTAATATGCGGTTTTTTCCTTCTTTCCTCCCGGAAAACCAATACCTAAACCAAAAACATATTCAGGGAAGCCATTTATAGGACTGTCACTATTTGTAATAATATGCAACAACAGCAAAGGTCTTCGCTGTATATCGGCAGTTAAATAAGACTTATCTGTCACTGTATCATTATTCTCTTTGATTCTTTTAATAATATCTTTTGTTAGCCCAATCTTTGCGCAACCACCCTGTCCTATACGAACATGATGACCATTTACTCTAACCATTCTAGAAATTGATTTATCAATAACAAGTTTTCGAGGCTCTGGATTGACAACGATTTCAGAATTATCAAATATTGATTTTTCTTCTGGACTAGACCCTATTGCAATCGCTACATCCCATTCTGAAAGGTCTGTATCATCCTCAATCAAATTCGCGAGTGCAACAGATTGAAAATTCAAGCTCCAAGGATGGGATTTATACTGTGAGACAATCTCACATACATATTTGGCATCAACATTTCTCCATATATACGCTTTAACATAATCATCTTTTTCAACATTATATTGTTGATCAATGGCATTTATCGTTTCTATGCAAATTCTATTATTCTCATTGATTATGTCCGGATTATTCCATAGTCTTGGAGATTCTATCATTCTGCCCGAAACAGTGATTGGAACCTTAACAATTGTTCCAGAACGCATCTTATTTCTTGCCGTAACTATTAATGCACCCGGATCCTGTCTAACCTTTAATCCAAAATCTCTTGGTGTAGAATTCTGTTTGGCCATAGTTTTTAACTGCATCTTCAAATCATTAAAAGCATCAGTTATATAACCATACCAATCTATTGCATCCTCTCCCATCCATATTTTGAATAAATCATCGTAATTATTACGATATCCGAACCATCTTCCCATCTGCAGTAATGTGTCATACATCATTGTGTTTCTGTAGAAATAGCTAACACATAAGCCCTCTAACGTAAGTCCTCTTGATAAACTGTTACCTCCAATTGCAATCACTCGCATCCCAATTTTCTTATAGTTAAAATAATCTAGACTTTGCGCACCTGTTTTTTGATTGACTGCTCTTACAACAATTCTTTTTGCTGCCTTGAGTAGATAATTTTTTTGAAAATCTTCCCACTCAATACCGGCCATTTCATTCATGGAATATTTATCCCACACATCTTTCAACTGTTTAATGTTATGTATACGTAAGGCTTCATTCATAGAAAGCTGAGCATAGTTTTCAATATCGGAAATAACCTTTTTTACATAGACATCAACAATATCCGCTATTGTATTTTGAACATCTGTAAATCTACTAACATTTACCATCATGGTGCGATGTTCTGTATTATCGTATCTTATATCACTAATAGCAGTGCATAAAACAAAATAACGAATAGCTTCATACAGTGACTCTGGCAGGTCATATAATCTATCAGCCAGATCTTTTTTATGTCCAAATACAAAATAACAATCCTGTTCCTTATTTTTAATAGGAATTAAGGCATCATTAAATTCTCCCTTAACTCTATGTTTCGAATCAAATTCCGCACTAGTACCAAATATTCTATCCGCACCAATATATTTCTCTGGAGTAGGCAATAAAGTCAAAAAATGTCTTGGAAATAAATCTTTCGCTGAACCATCCTCATCCATCTCTGGATCGATAAAAATATTAGCAAACGGTGTAGCTGTAATACCTAAATATGTTGCTTGCACAAAGTCATGCAATATCAAATTTATTGCTTCATTAATTGCAGTTCTATTCTTATCTTCCGAATTTGTATTTACTGATGCATTATCTGCCTCGTCATCGATTAATAGCAAAGGTAAATTAATCTTGTCTTCATCCTTTGTTAACCATTCATGAAGATTTGTTAATACACTTTTATTCTTTTTTACAACAAACAGCGCTGTACTATTTAAGTCTTGCAAATTTAAACCATTAGCCTTGACTACTGATTTCTTAAAATCAGTGCTTACTGATGTAAATCTTGTAATTCTTTTCTCCTGAACCGCCTTTCCAATTAATCCCACTCCGACCGGTATATTTTTCATTGAAGTATCAGCTTTTTTATCCAAAGAATATTTACTATCCAATCCAACAAATTCGGCATCCAATCTCTCCTGCGTCTGGATTCTCAAATTTTCCATCGTACCCGCTAAAACAATTATTACTCTATAACCACAATCAGCGGCTTTGTTACATATTGCAGTATATGTTGCTGTTTTACCAGATTGAACATCCCCCAAAAGCAACCCACGACGTTGAAAAGGTTTCCCGGATTTGGGATCTCCAATATCATTCATTACACCATTGGTTGTCTGATGAAGACGAGTAACAACTTCTTCACTCCATTTTCTAGACAAATATGTCTTGTAACGATTCCAAAAATAATCATCAGGACTTATTAAATCGTACCATCCAGCCTGGTGATCATCATCGTTATAATGTAAGCTCACTGCATACCCAATACTATGTATGATTTGTTCAGGCAATCTTTTCCTAAGGTTTTCATATTCAGCATCTGTTAATGGATATAATGAAGAAAAGGCAACTCTAAGTGCATCTGCCTCCGCATATATTTGATCTTCTGTTGGCAACTTATCAGAATATTTTGTATTAACTATATTCACGATTTGTTGAAACACAATTTCCATATTACTAGTCATCGAATCCCCCCTCGCTCCACACTTTAAGTAGTTCTTCCTCAAAATTACAAAATGGTTCGGTTGAAAGTAAACTATCAAACAGAGTTTTTTTCATATTAACTCCATTTCCATTCAATATACTTCTCATCATTTCAATAACATCTTTTTCTTTATTCAGCATTTCATTTTCAATTTTTTCATCAGCAGTAAGATCTACATATAACGCATTTAGCGGAATGTTAGCCTCAATCTGCTCAATAATTGTAAATAATCTACCTTTTATTTCTGGATACTCATCTACTAAGTTTTTTATCAAGGTATACTCTTTATTTATTTCGTATAAATATCCACCGTTGTTTGTTTTCAAACGATTCCAGACATGCTCTATCTGATCACTTACTTCCTTCTTCCCTCTGAAAGTCCATGTCCTTTTACTTTTTTCGGCCATTCTTTCAACTAACGCCTTCAAATTATTTCTAACAACATCTGGCGGTATCGCCGTTGATTTCTTTATATCTAATGTCCAAAGATCATCTAAATCATTAGGAATATCAACTCTTATTCTTACTAATTTTGAAAGTTCCGCCTGTCTCATCATTCTGAACCAGGTTCCCCATACTAATAAGCGCTTGTTCCTGTATATATAAAATCCTTGATGCTTTCTTAACCCTTCTTTTCCACCAAGCACATCTATTTCTTCCTTCGAAAGTTTAGATGGATGTGGAAGTATATATGTTCTAATCGCAACCCTACTACTACCAACAAGCATTGTCTCATCCGCCATTGGTATTTCACTCTTGTTTTCCAAAAAAGGATCCACTGGAACTATTTTAAGATTATTTAACATCATAGTTATCTTCTTTGTACCAGGCTCACCGGATAAATATCTATGATACACTAACGCTAAATGTTTCCTGACCTCATCCATTTTTCTTCCCATTGCAGAAGAAAAATCCACCTCGCCCAGTCTCATTCTGTCCAGATTCTGCCAAACAACCAACGTTCCTGTTTCATATTCTTTTAATGCTGATACTCCTGGAATTTCCGCAAATTCATCCTCTGTTAATTCCTTTAATGTCCACTGTTCCGTTGATGCTATATAATCTAAATCCCATTGTCTGCATTCTATTTTTTCATATCTTTTACTTACAACTGTTAACAACCTGCATTGAGATAAAGATGCCGTTTTTAATCCTAATCCAAATCGTCCTAAATCATTAACTTCTCTGACTTCTTTTGGATTTTTACTTCCGTACTGCATTGCAGTAGTTATTTCTTCATAATTCATCCCCAATCCATCATCAAGAATATATACGTATTCCTCATCGACCGGGAAAAAATTTATTCTGATATTGGACGCCTCTGCAGCTATACTATTATCAATTACATCTGCTATAGCTGCCTCTAACGAATATCCTATAGCTCTTGTTGACTCCATAAGTATTGGAGCATAAGGTGGCAAATCAATAGGTTTCAAAAGAATCCCTCCTAAACAATATCTCTCAACAATATTTGCCTATTCATACTAAACAAATCTTTGATGTTCTTATGTGTATATTTTTCTGTTTCACTTCGTTCGACCATTTTAATAATATTGGTTACAGTAATTGCCGAACCTCTCACACCTGTTTCATCAAATATCGAAGAAATTTGAGAGTCTATATTAGGTCCAAAACCACCTGCAATATATGAGAAAAATGCTAATGGCTTATTATCCGAACCATAATTTGTGACATTTGCGATATAATTATGAACCATTCTATTATGATGATCATTATTAATTGAATAACGATGATATGCTTTATTATCGATTATTGCCTGATATCCTTCCTCATCAGACATAAGCAAAACATCTGGTGTTAAACCTATAGGGCCAACATGTTTTGTATCAAATCCAAACACATCTTTAAACAATTCAACTGTAGCCTTTTCAAATTCGGTTGCCTCATCTCTTCCTTTGAATGCCATTTCAAAGTACTTTGTCATAAAGGAATTTACTGAACCATGTGGATAGGTTTCTACAAGTATTTCTTCTACTGTCTTTCCATCTATTCCCGTATATTCAACGATATAATCAACTAAACCAGACGTAATTTTTGTAATAGGTCTATTTAAGGATTCTGCAATATACGCCTGCATTACCTTCTGCCTTGCTATAACTCTCGGAGTAATTGTTATAGACTTTGTTAAATCTCTACTGTCTTTTTTATGTTTTAAATCAACCCCATATTTTCTTTGAAAATATTCCTGTTGTTCTGGTCTGTCGATAAAAGGAGGATTGTTCGAAATTATATCTGTGACTTCTAAACGTTTTTCCTCAAGGATTTTAACCCTACCATCCTCTCTCTTTACTAATTGTGTATATTCAAGCCAATTAACCAGAGTATTTGCTAAATCTAATAAATGGCTATACGGATGATTATAATTCACCTCACCTTTTGAAGATTGATACTTCGTAAAGAAATCTTCATCTAAGATTGAATCATTAAAATTTCTAAACTGAGTTATTCTATCAACTATATATTCAAAACATTTATCAGTTTCGTTCTCTGCCTCTGTAACAATAAGCTTACCTATTTCTTCTTCGGTCAAGTAGCCGATACGATTATCCAACAATAGCTTAAGTAAAAATCTGAAAGGTCTAATCTTAAATCTCTGCGCAACTTGTACCCCTCTCCCCATAGAAAATGACGACGGAAACTGATATTTCAAAATTTGATTTGTTAATACAGCAACCGGAGATTCACCGTTCATTATTGCTTCACCAGCTAATGTCAGCTTTATTTTTCCTGATGATTCCTGTGTAAATATTAAGCCCAAGCTTTGAAGCCAAGCTTTATATGTTCTTGCTCCTCCACCAGTCTGATCGCGTCTTTCTCCAACACGTTTTAATCCTGCAGCTTCTAAAGCTTCTTCATATGCCAAATGCGAATTTCGTTGTCCTTCCCATTCTTCATTCAATGACAAATCCGCAAATGCTGCTAAAACCTCAGGAATCGAATTCAATTTTCTTTTTGGTCTCGTCACCCACCAATAATTTAGCATTTAATCATCCTTTCCCACATATGGTTCAACATATTCATAAGGAATACCTGCAAATGTTTTTAATATCGCTTCGAATATCACCCGAGCCCCCTTTGAAGGAACCGCCATCCCTATCTGTTTTCTAACGGACTCCTTTGAACCTTCAAATATATAATCATCTGGAAAAGTCTGTAATCTAGCCCTCTCACGATTTGTAAGTGCTCGTGGTTCGGAATAATGATATATGTGTGTTCCACCACCACCTGAACCAGTTACTGTATATGCAGGCTTACTTGGATCTAATCTTTTATATATTTGACTGATTTTTGCACCTTTTACATTCAATTGCAGTTCTTCCGGTAAATTTGCTGTAAATGCATTTTCACCAGGTTTAATATGTTTTAATCGTTCTACAACAATCGGCGACTGTTTTGTAAGCTCATTATTAGCTGCATCTTCAGGTATTGGAGGCACTTCTAATGCAGTTTTACAAGAAACATCTACAGTCTCAAACATCTTTGGACTAGGTATTTTGAATTCGTATGGCAGGTCTTCTCGTATTCCAACTATTATCATTCTATGTCTCGCTTGTGGTACCCCATATTGCTCAAATTTATATAAATTAGGGTAAATACGATATCCTGCCGCAATAAGATCTTCTTGAATTTTCTTAAATGCTTTTCCTTCGTTCGCGCTTTTCAATCCACCTACATTTTCCGCCAAGAACCATAGAGGTTGATATTTTTTTAATACTTTTACACCATACGTATATAATGGACCAAATGTACCATTAAAGCCTTTTTGTTCTCCTACAACGGAAAAATCATTGCATGGAAATCCAAATGCTAATGCATCTATAGCACCCAAAGAATCAATATCTAGCTTTCTTACATCACCACAGATAACTGTGTCTGGTTCATTTGGACATATATTTCTTCTATATGTTCTGCAAGTCTCTTCATCATAGTCATTAGCCCATTTATGGACGATTTTATATTCTGGATTCTCAATAGATACTGTCGTAGCAGCATGAGCCAATCCACCTGGACCACAAAATAATTCTCCTAAATTAAATGTCTTTATTTCACTCATACTTTTTCACCATTCCCTAAAATAAATTCTCTATTGAATTCGACTCCAACGGCATCCGCAATTTCTTCAATTTCCGGAATTGAAAAGCTACCTCTTTTCATTTTCGCATTAAATGCCTGCGGAGATTTGCCTAATCTCCTAGCAAGTTCAGCCTCACTAACTCCGCATCTAACACATAATACCTTTATTTGTTCTTGTACTGTCATATGACTACCTCCATATGCCAAATATTATAAACGAAAACGTTTATATTTTCAATTTATTTTATTAGCTTGTACCACTAATTGTTAAGCATATACTCAATCATATAACCCATATCAACTCTAATAAAAATCTTCATCAGCAAGAGCATCTGCCAACATAAACAAATCCCAGTCTCTATCCGCTTCAGCCCTTTTCTGACGCTTTTCAAATTCCTTAAGTTCGCTTCTGCTCATATTCTTTTTCAGTTCTCTAATTTCTCTTTCTGTAAGCCTTACATCTTGATCTTTACCTTTTCCAAATCCAAACATTAAAATACACCATCCTTCCTACACTGCTTGTAATGTCTACAATTTAAACAGCACCTGCTACAACCACGTTTTTCAATTCGCTTCTTTTTCTGCAACCAGAACCATATTCTTTTCATACTCCTCAGCTCCTAGTCATTTATAATTTCAGACCAAATAATGGCCTCCATAAGTGCATCATCATAACCGGAATATCTACGCTGTTTTCTCTTTCTAAATAAGCCAATCCATCCAAATGTAAGAAACCAGATAGCCTTTAATGGAATAATCAACAGCTGAAGACTTGTAATGATAATCCATGATGTAATCCAAAACACAAGTTTTAATATGATAAATACCAATGCAATCATAAACATATAAGCTCCTTTCGGGCTCCACTCTCGCCCTGTAACTAAAGGATAAAAAAAAGGCTGTCCGTTAAGAAGACCTCGGACAACCTTTCGCAACAATCATTTTTCTATTCTATTTGTACGCATTAGATATTGTATCAATATACTCTATCATCTGCTCTTTTACTTCTGTAGGACCTTCGATTTTTACATCTGGTCCAAGACCAAATAACCAGCCAAAGAACTGTGTACTTACTGCCACATTTACATTAGTGGTAAAAGTACCATTTCCAGTAGGATAAACACTGATATCCTTACCAAATCTATCAATGAATATTCCCACCTTTGATTCAGGGAAAGAAAGCTTTACAAGTTCCTTTGTTCCGCCATACATACCAAAGCTCATTTTTGCATATGCAGCCATGTCGAAATGTTCAAAGTTTTCTTTTCCTTCACGTGAATCATCAGATATTTCAATCTTTGTCATTTTATCAACACGGTAATGTTTAATATGATCCTGCCCCGGTTTAGGACTGGAATCATAGGCAATCAAATAATAATTTTCATCATCCCAGGATAAAGCCCACGGACTGATTTTATATGTTTTCCCTTCATTTCTGGGAACGAGTTTTTTATCTGTATTCCATTCGCAATATTTAAAGGTAATCTGCTTATTATTTGCAATGGCAGTATGAATCGCATCTACAGTGTAATAGATACTTTCATTCATGGTTTTAATACGTCCATGAACATACACCTGTCGTTGCAATTTACTTTCATCATAGCGGCTAGCAAATCCTTCAATCTTCTTAATCAGTTCTCTGGACTTCTTTTCGGTTATAAACTTTGATGACTGAATTGCGTCCACAAGAAGCTTCAGTTCTGCAAGTTGAAACTGTCTCTTTCCAACATGATAATAATAATCTCGTCCTCTGGCTTCACCTATTATCTCAATTCCAAGCTTCTCAAGATCCGCCAAATCATTGTATATACTCTTTCTTTCAGCAGATACTTCTCTTAGAAGAAGTTTCTCTTTAATCTGCTGCATATTTAATGAATGCTCATCATCTGTCTCTCTAAGCATAATTTCAGCCAAGTAAGACAGCTTCATCTTTTGATTTGTGCCCTTTGACATACCACAACCCTCCAAAACATCTATGCCTTGAGTATAACAGAGTACCTTTTATCGGACAAGGTTTCATGGCAATATAAAAGACCGAACTGTAAGTCTTATGACTACTGCTCAGTCTTTTTTCTCGGTCTTCCACCCTTGTTTCTATTGGGTGCTTTGTCTTTTACTTGATCTGCCGGAAGGTTCTCCATAATATCCCCAAACTGGCAGTCTAATATATCGCATATCTTAACCAATGTAATAACCTCAAGGTTACCATTATGTCTAAGTGAATCCATTACACGACTTGAAATGCCATTTTCGGATAATATTCTCTGAGATAATCCTCTTTCCTCCAGCAATGTCCATAACTTTCCGTAGGAAACCATATTCTCACCTCTTTGAAAATATGTTATCCTAACAACGTTCTTATAAACACCGTCCTTATACGCACTATATTTTATGGAAACAATAACAAAAATATGTCCTAAATGCCAAACTGAATATTCGTTCAAATATCAATTCAAGATTGATGCTGACAAAGATACTGAACTGGCTAAGGAAGCCTTAGCTGGTAATATCTCTATACACATATGCGCCAATTGCGGCTTAAAACAGGCATTGGATGTTCCGGTTTATTATCAAAATATCAGCAAAAAATTTATTATATATTACATCCCGGAAGCATATATGGACATGATTGATAACGATATTATTAACAATCCTGCTATCTCCAACCTTCCTGATGGAATAAGCGGCAGATATACTTCTTCACCGGAATTATTTACTGATACTATCAATGCTTTTGAATCCACCGGTTCTGATAATATTCTCGATAATATTGCTTTGATAAACTGCATACCAAAATGTGGGTTAATCAAACTATAAGTCTATTCGTAAACTTCAAGTTTTAGTGTTATCGCATATATTAAAAGTCTAAATGTATCTATATTTTGCACATTTAGACCCTTATTTTAATCATCAAATAAATCTTCCAACAACACTTGATTTCCCACTATACTGCTATATTTGTTATCCTTAACGCCATATGTGGTAATCATAGTAAGTTGAAGTCCATACTTAGTTCGAGTACTTCTCCTAAACGCCTCAATTTTATTACGCAACTTTAGGTCATACTCTTTGTCAATAATGTATTCATCAGAGGCAAATTTAATCTCACAAATATTGATCACACGGTCTCTTCTTTCAATTAGCAAATCTATCTGAGCACCTGATGTTCCCATGTCTTCGTCACCCCTAGTGAACCATATATATTCTTCAGATAATACACCAGAAATCCCTATTTTTTTCTTAATCTGATTAACATGATCTTTGCATACTTGTTCAAAAGTTAGTCCTGCCCAGCTTCTTCTTGACGGAACATCTAGCGCTTTACTCCAATAATGCTCATCTCTTCCATGATTGTTTTTAAGAAATCTGAAATAAAAATTGGTATAATAATCAGAAGATTGATATAAAGTTTCTTTCTTCTTATTACCATAAAACGACGATGCCCTGACAAATCCTGAATTAATCAAGTTTTCAAGAATTTTCGTGAGTTTGCCATTAGCTGCAAGTCCCGTTATATTCGCAATCTCATTTCTTGTATAACCACTTCTTTTTTCAGCAAGACATTCCATAACCATCACATATTTATCACTGTTAACAAATAATGTGCGATATAGATGTTCAAACTCATCAAAAAGCTCTGCCTTTTTTCTAAAGAATAAGTTATCTATATTTTGAACATACGACATGCTGCTATCTATCAAGCTTAAATAATATGGTATTCCTCCCATTATCATATAACATTCTGTAATATTATATTCAGACCATGATATTCCCTGTGTTCGCAGATATTCTTCTGTTTGAGATAAAGTAAATGGCTCCAAATACAATCTGCATGTTTGCCTATTAAACAAACCACCCTTATTATTTGCAATATTGTCTACCATCCAGGATGTAGCAGAACCACAAATAACAAATACAAGATTATCTCTACTTGACCCAAAATCATTCCAGAAATATTCAAACGCAGGCAGGAAACCTGACTTATGCGTATCCAACCATGGCATCTCATCTATGAAAAATACATGCTTTTCATCATTTGATAATTCTTCAACATATTCTCTAAGATAGTTAAATGCCTGAATCCAGTCTTTTGGATTAGTCCACTCCTTTTTAGACCGTCTGTTCAATTCGTCAGTAAAATTTCGTAGCTGTACTTCCTTTGGCTGACCAAATGCGCCAGTGACTTTAAATTCAAGCTTGTTCTTAAAAAATTGATTAACTAAAAATGTTTTTCCAACTCTTCTTCTGCCATAAACAACAACAAGCTGTGCCGTTGTTGCCTTCATGCATTTTTCAAGTCTCTCACATTCTTTTCTTCTTCCAATTAGATTATTCATATTCTTATTATATTCCCTAAGTAAATCCCAGTCAAGAATTCGTGGTCTAAATCCAACTTTTTTACAAGCTTTTAGATCGCTATTTGATAGATTGAAAAATAAGAAGTTAATCGTTCAATCAACCTTTTAATTTTACCTTACCATAAAAAAAAAGAGGATGCACAACAAAATGCATATGCACCCTCAGCGTATATTAATCTTCTGCGTCTGTGAACGTGATGGTTTCGACTATTCTATAAAATTCATCCTCTGTCATTCCTTCAATCTTTGTGATTAAGGCACTAATAAGAGTAAACATTTCATAATCACCACACAACGCAGCGGCTTCCTGCAGATTATAAATTGTATTTCTGAGGTCACCATCTTCATCTGCATACATAGAAAGCAGATTTTCTTCTTCAACCGTTAACATCATGATATCACTGTCTCCTTTGCTTTTGCCGGGTCCTTAGGTTTTGGAACCTGAGCATTCATTTTCTCTTTCCCAGCCTTCATTCGATCAGCAATAGTAACTTCCTTTTCAGACTTAGCTTTTTGCGCCTTTTCTGTCTTCGGCTGTTCCTTTTCTGCTTTAGCAACTTCTTTAGCCTGCTGATGTTCTTCGGCCTTATCTGCACGAAATACCTCATGTGTTTCTGCATCATACTGATATACATGATCAGACAGTCTATCCTGTGGTGCCACCTGCGTTTCATTAACCTCTTTTACCATAGCTTCCAGATCACGCAGCTCCATTCCAGCTTCAGCAGGTACTATCAGCGTTTCATGTATACTTGATGGTAAAATATAAAAATCGCCACCAACCCGCTCTGCAATCTGTTCCATCATCTTATCATCAAGAAGTGCAGCGGCTCCATTTAGTTTCTGCTCATTGGATAATACAAACATTTTATCCTCTGGCGGCATCATATCTGCAAGCATCTGCTCTGCTGTTTCACGGTCTACACCCATATCATCCATTATCTGAGGAAGCATCATCTCTGCCATAACCTCATTCATGGATTTGAATGTAGAAGGTGTAAGTTCTGGAAGGTTCTCCTTTGCAAGAGCTTGCAACTCTGGCTGTGTTATATTCCAGGATTCCATAAGCTGATAAGTAATTGGTACACTCATAGAACCATTTGCATCTTCACCAAGCATCACGCAATATGTGACAGCTAAATCATCCATAATCTGATGTGGTCTTTGAGACAATAATTCTTCGTTACCTTCTACACCAACCACACGTGCAGCAATTTTTCCCTTCACCTGTTCAAAATCTGTGATTTGGGATACATCAAAATCTTTAGAAACTTCATGTTCTACTCTTATATCTGCAATCTGTGAAAGAATATCCTCCATGGATTTACCTGCTTGGTAGTCACTAAAAAAGCTATTCAAATAAATAGTCGGACTCACATTAGAATCCGGACTTGTAATTGTAATTGCATCCAGTGCTTCATTATTCTTTTGAACAACCTGCAATGAAACCGTACTATCTGCATACTGGTCCGGAAGATAATCTTTAATATTGGCAGCTACCTCTGCCTTAAATGCTTCATAATCCATTATTTCTTATCCTCCTTCTGTGTTAGCATTTCTTTCAGTCTTTCAGCATAAGCCTTCATTCTGTCCTCTGAGTCTGTGTTTAGTTCAATTTCTGGTGTTATATTATTTCCCATTTGCTTCAATCTCCTTTCCCTTTACAGGTACCTTTTCCTTCTTACTGCTCTCTGCTTCAACCTTGCCTTTAAGTCGTGTCATTTGCTCTTTAATAGATTCCTTCTTATCAGCAGCTACCGTTTTTTCCGTTTTCTTTGCTTTTTCTGGAGCAACTTCTTTGGGAATCTCTTTCGACTTTTCCGGCTCCTTTGTTGGAAACAATTCATCTATTCTTTCTAATAACCCTTCTGCTTTAACCGTGAATTCAGGCGCAGCATTCTCTTCTATGACATCTAACAAATATTGTCTGATGCCTTCTCTCTTCTCCGGATCCATCAGCTGAATAGCGATATTTCCAACATAGTCTACTGATTCATCCCTGTTATCCTCGTACTCATAAGGATCATAAATCTGCATGAAAATATCTAAATGCTCGGCAAGAGTATTTACCTTTTCCTCATGCTCTTTATCCTTGGTAAGTTCTAACAATTGTTCTTCTATTCCTGAAATCAACATAGATGCTGTCTTTTTAATGGTATCCATAGATTCCTTAAGTTCTGTTAGTTCCTTACCAGATGACCATCCGGCAACATATCCAAAAGAATATTCAGAAGTATCTATCCCGAAATGCTGGCATACCGCATATGCCACTGATTCCGCTTCAACCTCTTTATTGTTCCTACCTTTACTATCATCCTGAGAAATACCGTCAATCTTAGGACCATCTTTGTCATGCAAAAGAGCATGAGCGATTTCATGTATCGTAGTTTTAATACGCTGGATCTCACTCATGCCCTTCTGTAATGCGATTTTCTGTTCTGCAGGACTAAAATATCCTTTTGCTCCCGATTGAATTTCCATTTCAACAATAGGAACCGGAGCTACTATTTCCAAAGCCTTTCTAAATTCTTGATATCCTTTAACACTACCGTCAAGTTCATCAATTCCAAGTGAAGGGATTTCTTTCCCGGAAGTTTGTGCCACATCGAAGACTGTTACAGGTTTAAATGCAGGAATTGTGACTTCCACATATTCCTTCTGCGTTCTACCATCACTTCCAACTATAGGTTTCTTCGTATCTGGATCTATTTTCTCTCTTTCCAGTTTTTTCTTATAAGGTGCAGGAGCTAATATCTTTATTCCCTTTTCTCCCTTATTCACCTGTCTTCCGAAGTTTCTTTGCCATGCATTGTACCCTGCCACAAGACTTGCATCTGGTCTTTGCATCGCTATTAACAGGGTATTGTTCAGACTGTAACTATGAAATTTAGACATGGTAGTCAGAAATCTTTTATACTTTTCTGAATCCATCATGGCTTTCAATCCATCCTCCAAGGATTTTAATATATCATCTACTGTCTGCTTACTCTCCATTGCTATCCTCCGACTCTGTTTCCTCACTTTCTTCTGTTTCTGTCTGGATATTTTCCAATGGTTCTGCATTTTCCTCTGTATTTACAGGCTCCTCAACACTTGTATCACCACCTGTTTCTTCTACATCTTCTGCATTTTCCGGAATATAAGGATCTCCTGTTGGATCCTCTGAGATAACTCTTTCTGAAATAATTTCTTCTGTTAAATCTACGGGCTCATCTTCATACATCATGCTCATCACAGATGCTGTACTGGCAGTTGCTCCCTGTTCATATACAATATGTGCGCCAATAATCTGACCTTCAGAAAGGCCACAAGCAGGAACATAATATTCTACAGTCTGTCCAGGCGTTTTCGTACATTTTAGGCGTTTACCTGTGGCAGTATATTCCACCTGTCTTCCATGATCATTATGTCCGCCATCGATTTCACAAGCACCACAATAACTACAAGATCTACACTTATCCGGAACGCCTGTATAACTGTTTCCATGATAATGGTCATTTGTCCAGTTCCAGCTAATAGGCTCCCATCTGGTCGCTGTATATGTATAGGTCTCATAACAGGAATTCGTATGTGAATGATACACCGGTGTAGTATAACAACCACCGGACTGGCTTCTGTTAGCTGCACCACCTGTGGCAGCACCGCTACCATCTACATGATGGTGATAATCATAAGAAATTGTTCCAGGAATATACTGTGTTTCTGTTCCAAGATAAATAGTCTGCTTTATTGCCAGAATTCCATCTCTGATTTCTGCAAAGCTTGCATCCTCGGGTACACTTACCCCTTTCGTGAGCAATGCGGATGCTAGAAGACGTTTACCATTACTCACAAATGTAAAAACCGATTGTAACTCACTTTTCATTTCACCAAGAGCACTGTTAAGAGCTGCAATCACATCATCATTATTGTTTGACATGTTATTGTTGATAGTCATGAACTGATTTGAGATATTCTCATTCATTTCGTTCTGTCCTTCAATAAGCACCTGGTATTTGGCATCAAACTGACTGGATAAATTATTTTCTGTATTTTCAATGCTCTGGTTCACTGTATCAAAGGAATTTCCGAGATACTGTGTAAGTTCCTCCATGGATGTAAGATATGACTGTTCCAACTCTGAGAGATTGGTAATCATAGAGGTAAGATTATCTGCCCCGGACTGAAGTAAGTTTTCATTCATTTCCTCTAAAGAAGCAATTGTCTTTTCATGGTGGCTTTCTTCATCCGCCGCAAATTTGTTAATTAGATCCTCGATACTCTTCTGAGATACTGTATATGCATTCTGAATTGCATCCAGCTCTTCTTTTACCTCAGAGAAAGATTTCTTTATCTCTTCCATATTTTTCGATGAATCACTCTGTAATTTATCCTGCAAAGCAGCTATCTTATTCTGAGTAGAATCAATCTGTCCATGTAAGGAATCCATCTGCTTTGAAAGATCTTTATAATGCTCTGTATCAAGTGCAGCAAGTTCGTCCTTGGTACTAGTCATATTTGCATCAAGCTCAGTCTTCATATCAGCAAGAATCTTCTTAAGTTCTTCTTGATTTTTAAGTTCTGTTTTTGAAATACGCTCAATTAATGACTCAATACTCTGTTTGCTTTCATCAAGTCGATTTTCAAGACTTTTCATGTTCTCAACAAGTTCTGAATGATTAGCAATCATTGTTTCAGATAAGGAAGAGAAATCCTTCTCCATTAACTCTGATAATTCTTTCTCTAATGAATCAAGATTCTCCTTAATGGACACCAATTCCTTGGTAGTCTCCTTCGTAGAAATAACATTGGTTTCCTTGATTTTCTCAAGCGTGTTTTGCAAAACTTCTACATTTTTCTGGATCTCTTCCAGTGTCTTTTCTACCGATAAAGTGCTATCACTATTCTGACTTTCAATAAGTTCCATATTCTCCGTAACAGCACTATCCATTTCTGCCAATCTGTCACTAATGGCATCCAGTTCTGAAATCATAGAATCGGTTGTATCACTAAGCTGTGCAATTGCCTCCTGTTGTTCACTGGAAGCTTTATTTCCAGACTTCCCAATGATGCATGCTGCAATAATTGCAACAATAAGAATAATGATTAATCCAATTAAAATAAGGTTCTTTGCGGGGCGCATTCCACCTGCGCCCTCACGCTCCAAACCTCCTTCCGTATTTTTAAATATATTTTTCACTTTAATATCCTCCAAAAATCTTACTAACGGGCATCTTTACCCTTTGCTTTATCAGGTTCAACCTTAGCTGGCTGAGCCTGCATTTTTTCTTTACCAGCCTTCATGGAATCAGCAATAGAACCTTTTTCTTCCTTCTGTGCTTTTTCCTTAGTTGCCTTAGCCTTTGGTTCCTTTGCTTTCTTCTCTTCTTTAGGGGCTACTTCCTGCCTGGCATCCTCCTTTGATACATCATCTAAGAAAGGATTCCCTACATCCGGTGCTTCTAACTGTACCTGGCGACTTTCTTCAAATTTCTGCATAACTGCTTCATTTAGGTTTCTTCTGGCTGTATCATTTGCGGCATACGCAACCTCCTGATATACGGCTTTCCCCTGCTCATCAGTTCTTGAAGTCTTAAAAGAAGGCATTGTCGGAAATGCGTGTCCATTCTTCCCTTCTCTGATAGCAATTCCTGTAATCACGAAATTATCATTGATATAGACCTTTGCATTGCCAAGTACACCACCTTTTGGCTCCTCCATTGCATTTGCAATGACAGACATCTTCATATCCTTGCCATCGTCAATTTTTACCGCATTGCCAGATTCAAAGGATTCAATTACCGCTGCATATAACTGTGCTCTGAAATCCGCATTAATAGGATTACAGATTTCATTAAATACCGCTTTCCCTTGTTCATCTGTCCTGTTTGTTTTGTAGGATGGCATAGCCACAAAGAGCTGTCCGTCTTTTCCCTCCAAAATCTGTACACTGCGCACCTTAATCTGATCACCAAAATTGATATTGGCTAATCCCTTAAGATGACCTTCGCTGCTTCCTTCCGGAAGCTTACTTGCTTTTACTGAAATTTCCATAACATTCCTTTCCGGCTTTTCGCCAAACTATTTTTTATCTGCAAAACTCAAATTGGTATAAATACCGTTCTGAGATAAGCACAAAACCATTTTGTTTTTCTTGATTCCTTGCACGGAAATCGTTCCTTTTTCACAGACCATCTTCACCTGTGAAGGTGTTACCTTTTTTCCTGTTAATCTTTCATGTGCAGTTTTGCTTAATGAAAAATCACAAATCTGACCTTTGGTTTTTGTAGCGTTGGAGCAATAGAAGTTCTTCTGTCCTTCAAAAATCTGGCCATCTGCTCTTCCCGCATCCCGGCAATAAGGACAACTGCAAACAGCTTCCTTTTTAGAACCTCCATATACGGGAGAAGCCGGCAGTTCAATGTCGGTCATATTTTTCTTGATGTCTTCAAGTTCTTCTTTGCATCTGCGGATGCATTCATCCACATCCATTTCATTCTTCCGAACGCGTACAAGCATCTGTGAGAATTCCACGCTTTTATCTTTGTATAAGTTGATATGGCACTTATTAAGTCCATCAATCAGATACTCACCTAGAGGAGTAATAGAATAGGCTCCATTCTTATGAAGCAAGTAACCGCAATCGAGAGCATTTTTGATAATCCCGGCTCTGGTAGCCTCTGTTCCGATTTCCACACCGGCAAACTTATCCCGGTATTCATCCTCTTCAGTCTGCTTTTCCTTGCGGAAAGGATTGTTCAAATACGATAAAAGGCTGTCTACGGTATGCTTTTTCGGTGGAGCAGTCTGCTTTGCAATTGCCATGAAATTAACCGCTACTACATCTCCTTCTGATAACTTAGGCAATTCCTTGTCATTGCTTTTCCGGGTTTCATAAATACTCCAGCCCTTTTGTATAAGCACCTCACCCTTGACCTTAAATTCCATACCTGCACCGGCAATCACCATTACTGTTTCATCTACCAAAAGTGCATCTCTGCAAAATACTGCATAAAAACGGTTACATACCACGGAATACAAAAGTTCGTGTTTATCTGACTTAAATACATCCGGGATTTTTACAGTCGGTGTAATAGCAGAATGGCTTTCCACTTTGGAATTATCAAAAATGGACTTTCCCACCTTTGAGAAAAGTCCACCATTCGATCGTTCCATATGAGCCATAACTATTTCAGCTGCTTTATCTATTTCACCCTCTGACAGATACTCCGTATTGGTTCTTGGATATGTAACAAGTCCATCCAAATACAAATCTTGTAATACATTCAAAGTTTCATCCGGTCCCCACTTATGATTGCTGCCCATAAAGGATTGCAATTTA
Source organism: Lachnospiraceae bacterium (assembly GCA_045600725.1). Classification (GTDB taxonomy): domain Bacteria; phylum Bacillota; class Clostridia; order Lachnospirales; family Lachnospiraceae; genus UBA1258. The sequence goes on along the minus strand of JAZRYK010000052.1, from coordinate 33,791 downwards.
CTTAATGAAAACAGTTTAGGCGCTTTTATTTCCTTTTGCTTTTTTTCAACAGACCTTACTGTTAGTTCCGTTTCATTCAGCTGGTCTGCTATAATCTCCATTTCCTCCTTTGACTTACGCTCTTCGCCATCGTTTTTTACAATTAAATCAAGCGAAATATCTGCAATCTTTGTATGACTTTCTGCCTGGTAATAAGTTTCCGGTTTAAAACTCTTAATAGCCTGATCCCTGTCATATATTTCTTTCACAATAGGAACTAGTACCCTGCCGGCTCTAAGCTGTCCTCTTCCATTCATATGAAGAGTAAGCATTCTTGTGACATTGATTCCAAATAGCCAGTCCATATAGGTTCTGGCATATCCTTCCCTTGCCAGGGAATCAAATTCAGCATCTTCCCTCAGATTCTCAATGCATTTCTTAAGCTCACCTTCTGTCTGGTCGTCACCCCAGATTCGGTAAATCATCTTTGGCTTTTTTAATCCATTTTCAATGATTAAACGTACAATAATCTCACCTTCCCGATCTGCATCACCAAGATTCACAATGGACTCCACATCTGGGCGGTTCATTAATTCCTTAAGAATCCCATACTGTTCTTTGCATGCAGGTTTAAGCTTAAATACAAAATATTCCGGTACATATGGGAGATACCTTTCGGTATCTCTCCAAAGTACTTTTCCACCAGGACCCGGCTCAACATCCAAATAGTCTTCCAGATTCTGTAATGAAAAAAAATGTCCAGCTGCATAAGAAACCACGTACTTACTTCCCTCGTAATATCCTTTCTTTGTAACAAGATGATCTCCCAGAAGTTCACAGGCTTTTACACAGTTTTTGGCAAGAGAATTTTTTTCAGCGATAATTAAAATCTTACTCATCCTCTTCCTCCATTACCGATTCATCGATATCTGCAGGAATACCATCCTCTTCGTCATCATCGTCAAACAAAATGTCATCTTCATCGTCATCATCCGAAGAATCTTCTACCGGTTCAAATGTATCAATGTCCTCTGCATCAGCCTCGTAATCATAATCTGATTTCTTACCTTTTTTCTTGAAGAAATAAAGAACAACTCCACCTATTGCAGCAATAATTGCAATTAAAATAAGCGTATTGTTATTACCGGTCTTCTTTGGTTCTTCCGGTTCCTCTACCTCTGGTTCTTCCGGAACATTGATAACATCATCTGCCTCTGCATCAGGCTTATTTGCATCTACCACCTCTGGATCTACTGTATATAATGGAAGTTCTCCCTGTGTCACATGCTCACCGTTGTAATTCACAAAATTAAGAAGGTCATTTTCATTTACTTCTGTTAAGAGATATACGTTTTCCTGGCTTCTGTCCTTATCAATAATCAGATAAAAAATCTTATCTGATGCAGTTGTAATGGTATAAAACTCCTTGCCACCATCATTAGATGTTGAAGTTGCTGCCGCCTCAGTATCCTCATCTTCTTCCACATCTGTATTTACAGGATTTTTTCCTACTCCAGGCTTTGTGTTTCCTTCTTTATCTGTATGTTCTGTAACTGTCGCCTTTGAAGAAGTTGGAGCGGTTGGCTGAATCGAAGTTGGATTATTTACAGACTGATCATCTTTGTTTTCTCTTTTTTCAGGATCCACATAGTATGGATTCTTAATCTTATAAGAGTTCGATCTATTTCCAGCATGATCGTAAGCCTGAATTGTTACATATTCATACACGGAATCATAATCCTTAAGATTGATAGTTAGCTTACCTTCATTAAGGTCGGTGAATTTACTTCCATTCACATAAATGGCATAAATACCACTGGTGGCATCATCTGCCTCTACATATAAAAGCTCACCCTCAATTCCGGCATTAACACTTGGCTTATCAGTATCAAAGCAGCTAAACTTCCTGCTCTTACTTGTTACAGTTCCATTTTCTTCTGTTACCTGAATATAAAGGGTACAGTTTTCAGAAATCGTTACATACATATCATCTGTAATATCTGTATAGGAACCAGTGGAACCAATTCTTGCTTCTACTTTTTTAATAAAAAAATGACCACTATTATTTTCATCAACTACAGTGATTCCAATCTTAGTGGCCTTTGTTTTCCAGTCTGTCGGATTGTCGATGGCAATTGCCACCTTGGGATCAATCCAAACGCAGTTCTTATAATTTGTACTGCAGACAGGACATGTATCATCAATATCATCTTTTTTACAATGGGATGTACAGTCACATACAGGTTCTTCCTCCGGTTCCTGTTCATCTCCTGGGTCTACATCTTCATTTCCAGGTTCATCACCTTCAGGATCATCTGTATCCTGCTCTTCTCCATCCGGTGTATCTGCATCGGCATCTTCTTCATCCCCGTTTTCATCCAAACTATCCTCATCAGAAGAATCTTTTTCAATAACAATATCTTCTTCATCTTCCTCTAATGGAATAAGTTCGATTTGAAAATCATCCGTTTCAGCTGCTGCGGCTTCCTTACTCGGTCCGCTAAAAGCAAATCCTGTAATCGTAACTGCACACAGCAGTAAACTTACAATTGCAAGAACTGCCTGCTTTTTAATCATTCTAATTTTCTTCACGTTTACTATCCTCACTTTCCGTTATCGCTGTCATGATAGGTTTAGGCAGCAATCTTTTCTTAAACAAAAGCTCTATAATGGAATCATCCTCCATTGCTTTCTTAAAATTAAGAGCATCCTGTCTGGTAATCACATGTGGCTCCAAGCCTTTCCAGCATATGGCCATCATTTCCTCTTCCTTTGCTTTCTGCTCCCTTTTTAGTTCTTCTTCAATTTCTTTTTGCTTTGCAAGAAGCTTTTCAATTCTTGCCTCTCTACTTGAACTAGCCATTATTCCTCCTTATGGTTCTACAAATGATGAAACTAAGAAACTCGGATTAAGCCACTCACCACTTTCATCCTTCACACCAATATGCAAATGATTTCCTGTGGAATTACCGGTTGTACCTACTGTTCCAATAAGATCACCACGTTTTATTTCTGTTCCTGCCGCTACATATCTGTCATTTAGATGCATGTAATGGACGGTATACCCTGTCACATCCTGCACAATAATATAGTTGCCGGCAGAACTTGAAAAATAACTATTAATAACTGTTCCGGTACATACGGACCTAACCGGTGTTCCTCCTGGTTCTGCAATATCTAGACCATTATGGAATTTTCGTTCTTTGGAAATCGGATGAATTCTCCAGCCAAAAGGACTGGATACATCACCTGTCCAGTTGAAATCAAACGGATTGGCATATACCTGATGCGCACCACCTGTGGTGATATAATTCTCATAACGATTCTTGGAATCATCATCTGAAAATTTATTTTCAACCACTTCTGACAGTTCTTTTTTCTCAAGTTTTATATGAAGAATCTTCGCCATATACTCCACTTCTTCATAATCACCTGTATCCGGATTTAACTCTTCTTTGGTTCTAAGTTCTTCCGTTTCCCATATGGTTAAGGTATACATTTCGTCAAAAAGTGTATCTATAACTGCCTGTATATCTGCCAATGAATAATCCGCATATTCTGCTGATAAAAATGCCATAAGTACTGTGTAATCATGTCCAATTTCAGCCAAATCATAATCATATTCGTCATAGTCCGGATAATCCGTTTCAATGTTATCAATGGTTTCCTGAAGATCATTTTCCAGCTCATCCATATAGGAATCACAATCCGTCATCTCTCTGTCTGTTGTCGGGCAAAGACCACCAATATAAGTCCCGGCTCCCTGCGATAATGCTGAGGCACAGCTTGAGATTGTTGCTGATACTGCCACAATTAAAATAAGCACCGAAGCAATCGAAATAATCAAAGTAAGATTCTTTCTAATGATCTCCTGTGCTTTATGAGCAATTTTGATGGTTACTTCTTTTGCCTCCACCATTGCTTCCTTTATGGTCTGACCTTTTCTTCTTGCAGCCTTATATTTTGCTTCAATATTCCTCTGCTGTCTTAACAGGTCTCCTTTTGTAGTAATACCGCTTGCAGCTTTCTCTCCTGCATCACGAACGGTTCTGGTTGCCGATTTTACGAATTTACCACCATCGGAAGCTGCTTTCTTTCCATATCTGGCAGCATAGATTGCTCTTTCCGAAGCTTCAATACCATAATTTTCATCTGCACCTTCACGAACCTTTTTCATGACAAGTTCTTCCGGAACATCACCGACCTTTTTTCTTCGTTTTGACTTATCACGACCTTTTTTACCACTTATTTTTTTTGAAAACTTTCCTGCAGGTTCGTCTTCAACAGCACTAATATACTTATGTTTTCTATCCGCTGTTCTTTGCTGATTTCTTTTTCGTTTGGAGGCAGGTTCTACTTTATCACCAGTTTTACGCTTCTTATAAATCACTTCCTGATATCGCCTAGCATCTTCCTCATCCGCCTCTCTGGCTTTTGACCTGTTTGGAACTTCCTCCTTGGATGAAGCATATTTGGTATCTTCCTTTTTGACACGCCTTGATTTATCATATCCGGCATCAGAAGTTTTTTCCTCAAGCTTTCTTTTTCGTTCCCTCTCCTTTATGGTTCCGGCACCAACAGTCTCTACTGGTTCTTTTTTAGGACGCCCTTTTCTTGTAGCAGCTTTATCCCTTTCGGAAGCTGTCCTTTCAGAACGAGCTGAAGCTTTCCCTTCGAACTTTCCAGCATCCTTTTTACCTTTTCGCCTTGCCTGCTCTCTTGCTGCTACGTTTTTCCTTGAAGGAATCACTTCCTCATCATGCGAAATATCCTTATTATCTTTTGTGGCATCACTAGGTTTACTTCTGCTCCTAGGTCCTCGATAGCTTAACTGATATTCTCGATCATTTGATTCAAAGGAATTAGCGTTACCCCCTTTTTGGTATAACGCAGATTCTTCTCCTTCTTCCTCATCTGAAACCTGTACAACTACTCCATCTATAACAGTTTGTGGCGTCACTACATCCTGTGTCCCAAAATCCATCTCATGTCCATCAGGAGAAGTATTTTTCTGAGTTACCAAAGTCGCATCTTCTGCTCTTCCATCTACCAGGGTTCTTGTAAGTTCACTTTGATCAATGCCACCATCCACCTGACGTGAAATCATATCCTGTGCTGTACTTTGACCTATATTTTTTTGAAGCTCACGCTTGCGGACATTTTCATCTAAAAGCTTATCCCTGTAATCATCTCTATCCACTTACTTCACCTCTGCCTTCATAAGTGCAGCACTTACCTGATCAGCATCTGTTTCAGTAAATCTAGTAGTAATTGTTTTGTAGATAGTTCCTTCCTGTGGAATTCTTCCAACATATGGCATCACATCACCGCCATAAATAAATAAGCCTTCACCACCGCTTCTTGTACTAATACATTTTTGCTGTTTGGCAGTAAGATTTAATTCCTCTGCAAGCATTGCTGCTTCATTCTCATCCTGACCTAAAATCACATAGCAGTCGGAGTTATCGAAAATTGTTTTAATCTCCGGACTCATCATAAGGTCTGTAACATTCTGGGTGATTCCACATGGCATTCCAAGCCATTTTCTGAATCGCTTCCATATATCTTTTGAATAGGCCGCTGTCTGTGCTTCCTTTAACAAAACATGGAATTCATCAATAAAATATCTGGTATATTTTTTCTGTTCTCTGTTGGCAGATACCTTACTCCATACAGTTTCCTGTACAAATAGCATTCCTAAATCCTTAAGCTCATTGGACAAATCCCTAATATCAAAACAGACCACTCGATTATCCATATTTACATTGGTCTTGTGATTGAAGAAATTAAGAGAACCGTGTACATATACCTCAAATGTATCTGTCAAATATATGGCACGCTTGCTATTATCCTCCATAAGCGCATCATATAATTCCGTAAAGGTTGGAAGATCCGCTATATCTCTGGAATGAAGGAATGGTGCATATATCTTACGAAGAGCTCTGTCGATAATACTTCTGTCCTGAGGATCTGATGCACTTTTCCCTTTTAATATCTGCTCAAACATAGACATAACAAAGGTTGCCTTATCTACTAACGCCACCTCGAAATCTTCTACATCAGGACTCATATCAAGCGGATTAATATGGTGAGCCGAACCGGCACACAATTTAATCATCTGCCCCTGCATCACTCGAACAAGCGGATGATACTCTCCTTCCGGATCACATATCAAAATGTCATCCTTTGTCTTTAAAAATACTTGAAGCATCATCATTTTTACGAAGAAAGATTTTCCTCGTCCAGGCTTACCAAGAACAATCATATTCGGATTCTGCAGTTTCTTAATATCTGCCATAATAATGTGTCCGGTAAGCTTGTTGTATCCGATACATAGGCTCTCTCCGAACTGCAACAGCTCTTTAATTTTGAATGGTAAAAATACACCCAAACTGGTTGTTGTAAGCAGTCTCTTGATTGCCAGTTTATTCACTCCTAAAGGAAGGGAACTAAAATATCCGTTTTCCTGCTGGTGATCCAGTCTTATAAGCTCACAGGTCTGTGCACTTGCAATAGAATGTGCTGCATTAAAGTTTCTTGTAAGCTTTGTCGGTGTATCTGCTATCTGAACCATGGTAATGGTTACATAGAAAAGCTTTTCATCATCCATAGATACATTATCAAGAAGTTCCTCCGCACCTTCTACATTACGCTTAAGTTCCGGCGATACGTTATTCATTCCATAACCGTTATTAACCGCACTCTTTTGTTCATCAATAACCATTTTCTGAAGGTTTGTAAGAAGCGTCTTTACCATCTTAATTGCTTTATTCTGATGGATACCTTCCACATGGAATGACACTATGATTTCCGAATCAAGATTCAGAAACTCAGCTAAAAATCGATCCGATAGCTTATTCGCAGATATCTTCAAGTAAGATGCACATCCAACTTTTGAGCCAACTCGAAATGTATCAATCTGGCTCCCAAACGTAAAAGCATGATTACAAAGCTGTTCTTTTTCAGTAAGCATTCCATTCTTCTTAGCATCCCAGGAGAATAAAAATTTTTCGTCACGATATGGATTTACCATATAGAACAATGCTGACAGCCACTCATATCCATCTAACCATCGGTTCTTAATTCCCAGCTTCTCTTCAAACTCATTGGAAATTCGTTCCTTGATTTCACTCGCAACAATGCTCAATTTCCTGTAGGAGCTCTTAAAGCTGACAACCATATACATATGCTTTTCCATACCCTTGTTACCCTTTTTCAGGATTCCATAGATATAGTCATTCAGCTCCTTTACCATTTGGTTGGTTGTTTCATCATTTGTTGCCGCTAGCCTTAACCGTCTGGCAGTCTCATCCACATCCGCATATTTGTTGTAATATACAAACTGATAATTGGCTTCAATATCAAAGGAATTTAGAAGCATGCACCAGTCAGACCAGATATCCTTCTGAGTTCCCACATTAGCCTGCTCATAATTAATGTCATCAAAAGATAAAATAATGGCATATTCATTGCCTCTTTGATGCATAATTCCGTCTTCAGACATACTTTTAAAGGGAACAGATTCTGATGCAGATTTCGGTGGTCTTTTACCGGTTCTTTGCGCTTTATGCATAGCCGCTGCATAATCCCTAAGCATTTCTGTACTCATTGGATCATTGGGACTGATTCCCTTCTTACCACTTTTCGTTTTTCGAAAGAATGCCTTTTTAGGTTGTTCCTCTGTCTCTCTTTTTTTATCATCATTCGAAGAAGGCTTTTTCTTGTTTCCCTTTGGGGCTTTCTTGGGGCTATCTGGCTTTTTACCATCACTGCCCTTATCTTTATTTCTCTTCCAGAAAAAGCTATGATTCTTCTTTTCTTCCATCATCTGGTCATAGGCAATAATCTGTTCTACGCCCTCAAGCACCGGTTCATACATAACCGGTCTAACCTTAGGTCTTAAGAAACTTTCATCTATAATCATTTTCAAAATAACTTCCAGTGGTAATCCATCTTTTTCATACAATGCAAATGCGAAAAACGGTGCCATTACAAGCACCATCACTAACATTGCCATATTCGGATCAACTACATTTTTTAATAATAAATATGTGGGTACTCCTACAACTCCGGCACCTAAAAAACAAATCAGCTGACGCCTGGTAAGTCCAAGTGCAACCTTCTGCTTTACGGAGCCAAAATCCTTCGGAATAGACACATAGAAATTTGCCTTTTGTTTCATTTACAAATCCTCTTTTCTGTCCTCCTGTACTAATGACTGTTAAACACACTCTTACTAAGTGATCCTGTATGGAATAGGGAAACACAAAGCACTACTGTATATCCCATAATTGAGAACAGTGCCATATGTACGTCACTGGATATGGTCATGCTATTTACTAATACAGCGTATATTCCAACGCAAATCATAATAAAGAAGCCCTGGAATCCAAGTGCAAACAATCCCTTCAAATAGTTATTTCCAATGCCACCCCATTCCCTGTTTGACATAGTTGCAAAAGGAATCGGAGCAACAGAACAATAAAGATAAATCTCTATCATTCTTCCATACAAAATTACGGTTATTATTACGCTGAGTATCTTCATACCGAAGCTGACAATCCATGTCTCTACCAGGAGCTGTATCAGCTCACTAAGCTCCATCGTATCCATCTGCGTGGTCATCTGTGCTATTACACTGGCGGCATCAATATTGGTGCCACCGGCAATCACACCTGCAGCACCATTTACTGCATATTGCGCCACATCAAATACCGCCATCGCGATGTCAAAGGTATGTGACAGAATCCATACAGCTATCCACATCTTTACAAAATATTTAAAAAACTCCCAAAATTCCAAATCATTTCCGTGATTCTTTTCATTAATCATTACAATCAACTCATAAATAAGCACATATGTAATAATTAGTCCCGCTATGGGAAGAATTACGGTATTACTGAGGTTCTGAACCATCGAATTAATACCACCATTCCATCCGGCTGGAGTCTGTCCAACCTCACCTGCAATGGTACTTACTTTGTCATTCACATCCGTAAACATTCGACTCAAGTTACTCTGTATACCTGATTTGCAAAGATTTTTAAGATACTCCTCAATCGCATTTAGGATTGCATCCATCTATTAGAACAATCCTGAAAGAAGTGGTACGAGCTGAGTACCGATAAGAACAATTCCACCACCTGCCATAAGCTGCTTGATTCCCTGTGACTTTGCACCAGGGTTATCAGAACCATAACCTTCCAAAAGGTTTACGATTCCCCATACGCCAAGACCGGCTCCAATTGCTACTACCAATGTTTGTAATGTCTGTACTGCACTCTGAAAAAATGCCATTTCTAATGTCCTCACTTTCACTAAATTGCTTGATTGTATTAGGTTTAGAAATATTTCTTCACGTTATCCTTTTTTATTTTTGAGTATTTCCTGAGAATTCAGGCAGAATTGAAAATCACATTAACCATTGATATCAGAGTGACTCGTCTCTAAGCCTTTTCATCAATTGCTTCTTGCTCGGACGAATCATCACCCTGATCATCAGAAAAAACATAGTGTTCCGTTACGGTACTCGCCTTTAGAACAGCTTCTGTAGATAATTCCTGTTCTATATGCCATGTATTGGCCTTATCATAATCTGCAAGCTGCTTATACCGCTTATGGCCCTCTATGTCGAACTTTGTGGAATAGAAAGGTTTCACACCTTTAATCTGTAAAATACATTTATCTCCCGGCATTCTGGCAAGTTCATCCGGCGTAAATAAATCTCTACCGGTCTTCTGATAATTTGTACCATAACTCGGATTATTACCTCTTGTATCAGAAGTATTGTACAAATCAATTGTTTCCTTACCCAGTGTCTCAGAGATTTCCTTTAAGGTGTCTCTACCTTTACCACCAAGGAATAAAAATGTATCACAGTTATCTGAAATAATATCTGCAGCTTTGTCGTATATAGACTTAAGTTGCGCTAATGACTGCAAAATAATAGAAGCAGAAATTTCCCTGCTTCGTATCGTGGAAATCAATATTTCCCAATCTGGAATCTTACCTAGGTTTGCAAACTCATCCATGATGCAGTGAACATGTACCGGTAATCTTCCGTGGTATTCATTATCAGCTTTCTCACACAAAAGGTTAAACAACTGCGTATAAAGAATCGTTGCTATAAAGTTAAATGTCTTTGTGGTATCGCTGGTAATAATAAAGAGTGCACATTTCGAATCCCCCAGCTTATCAAGCTCCATGTCATCATCTTCCATTAGTTCTCTGACTTCCGTGATATCAAACCTGGATAACCTTGCACTTACCGTTATAAGAATAGATTTCATGGTTTTGCCAGCCGCCATCTTAAACTTTTTATATTGCAGCACGGCATAATTACTGGGATCTTCTTCCTCAAGCTCCTCAAACATATAGTCCACTGTATTCTTGAAGCTTTCATCATCCTCTCTGACTTCCATTGCATTTACCATATTAAGAAGCGTTGTAAAATTCTGTTCCCGCTTAACGCCCCTGGTCATGATATAACCAATCAGTGCATTATAAAGAAGTCTTTCTGCATCCGTCCAAAACTGATCACCGGACTGCTTTCCAGTCGTAGTACCTTCTATAAGAGCATCTGCTACTTTCATAATATCTTTTTCAGATCTGATATAAGCAAACGGATTATAATGCATACTCTTTTTGAAATTGATAGTATTCAGAACTCGGACCTTATAGCCATTGTTCTTGAGCATCATTCCACATTCTTCCGCTATGGTTCCTTTTGGATCAGTAACGACTACTGTACAGGCAAGCTGCATGATATTGGGTTTCGCATAGAATCTTGTTTTACCACTACCGGATCCGCCTACAATTAGCACATTCTTATTTCGATTAAGAAGCGGATTTGGCATTCTTCCTTCCAAGGACATTTGCTCTGTTTGTGAGAAAATTAGATTATAATCTGGATCTTCTCTGTTAATAAATGGTTCAATATCCTTCTCGGTTCCAAATTCTGCTGAACCATATTCCTTGCCTTTTCTATATTTCTTTGCATTTTTGCCCTTAAAATAAACTACCAATTTGATACCAACTGCGGTAACAATACCTGTAATCATATCCTTAGGATGAAGACTTATAATCGGCATTGTAAATATTCCTGCAAGACCATTAATGGTATCCATAAGCTTTCCAATAGCATCCGGTGCCTGACTATTACGATAAAAAAATCCTAGCTTATCACCAACAAAAAAGAATAATATGTAGGGTATCATTCTCTTAAACATTTTTATTTGATATGCCTTATCGCTTTTTAATCGCTCCAGATCAATGTCAGCTTTATCCTTCAATAGTTTTTGGATTCCATCACTCTTTTTTGACGACTTCTTCATAAACCTTTTTTCCTCCACTTAAGGCGGCCTGACCGCCATGATATTATTTCTCATAGAACTCCTTCCTTCACATTATTTTTTAGAATCAATATCGCTCCTGTCAGCATCTTTTAGATGGTATATTTCCATTTGTCCTTCTGCTACCTCCGGGAGCATTTTATGCAATTTTCCAACTCTGATTCTCTCCTGCATCCTCCACATGGCATATCCGGCCTGTTCAGCTGTGGCATATCCATATTTATTAATGGTTCCCTTTTTAAGCGGAAAATGCATTTTAACAATCATATATGGACTGTCTACTATGTATGGCTTTCCCTTCTTGTCACGAATTACAATAAAATATGACAAATGCTCTTTATCCCGTAGCTGCTTAAGTTCCAATGATTTCTGGTAAAGCTCCTCATACAGAGCTGTTTTATCAATAACATCTTTTCCATGGGAATACATATAATAAGCAACCAGCCATTCAGCCCTGTCACATATCTGCCTTGAATATAATTTGCGATAGCCATTATTATGGCCACCTATCAATTCATCACACATAATCATCCTAGCCGCAACAGCAGCTGTCACAGTTTCACTATCTGCATACTCTAAAGCTTTTGATGCTTCAATTTTTTTCATTTTTTCTGCAATCTCTTTGGTCATCGCACATGCTCCTTATTTCTAGTTTTGTCATCCACTGTTTTTGATTTGGCCACAAGTGCCTTGAATTTCTGCAATGTCTGAGCAATTGTAGGTTTCTTTTCTCTCTTAAGCTGTTTTCCAAGAAAATCCTGGAATGCCTTATTTATTACCTCAGTGTCCTTCGACTGAAAGAAAAAATAATAAGTTGGTGGCTTGGAAGTTTTATCTTTATTTATGGAATACTTAACACCATATTTTCTGGCAACACGTTCGAACTTTTTGATATCATCATCTTTCAGCTGAACTTTACCAATTCCACTTCCGGTACCGACAAGTTCCTTAATCTTCATCTTCTGCGGTCCAACTTTATTCCTAGCTTTCTCTGCTTTCTTGGCTTGTTTCTGTGCCTGTTTCTGATTCTGTTTTTGGATACTTTCTCTTTCAACCTCTTTTATATGTCTTTCATACATTTGCAGAACAGTGACAAGTGCTCTACCTGCAGACTTGCTTGACTGGATAGCCATAGAGATTGTTTTTTGATTTACCTGTTCTTCCATTAATCAAGATCACCTACCCATTTTTCCATTTCTTCATCACTAAGTTCTTCATCTTCCTCGAAATATCCTGCATAATGCTTCTTTTGCTTTTTGCAATATACATAAGCAAAAAGGGATGCTACAGCCAGTGCTATTACACCAACAACAATTTTTACTACACTCTTATTCATCGCTACCTCCTTTGCGCATAAAAAGGCACCTATGAAATAATCATTCACAGATGCCAAGACTTTCCGACATTTTGTCGGATACTTTATGAAATTGACTTTCCGACATTCTGTCGGATACTTTTAAAACCAACCTTCCGACATCCTGTCGGAAACTTCTACATATAACTTGCTCTAAGTGTCATTTGATAAGTACTAAGCTGTTCCCATATGATTGACTTAATATACTTTTTGCTGTCTTTTACATCATTATGTCTTAGGGAATATACAACTCTCTTTTTGACTTCATCAGCAAATAGCACCATAGCACCTTCATACCCATGCTCTTGATCACAGAAACGGTTCATCATATCGATCATGTTTTTATATGATACGATAGCTCCTTTATAATTTCCGGGCTTTAGTGCAGTGGCCATTTCTGTCATGCATTCTACAATCTGAGCATAAACCATTTTTTCAAGTGGGTTTAATTTTCCATCACACTCTCTGTTATTCCAATCGATCAGAACCATAACAGTCTTTTTCATCATTTCTGGTTCAAAAGCCATCTCTACTGGAATACCCAGATTCTTCTCAAGTTCATACATAACATCACTAACATCACCTGCCAAGATATCTCTATCAGGATCAACAATAATAGGTGTTTGAACTGGTTCTGATGCTTCGTTCCTTCTTTCCCCTTTTCTAGGAATGAATGAAGGAGTAGAACTATCTGTTTTATTATCAGTGCTTAGAAAAGGATTTATATTGTTACCCCCGTTTGCGTCAGTACCGTTAGCATTATTACCATTAGCGTTGCTACCGTTTGCGTTACTACCTAAAGGGGGTATCGCTATTTTTATCGAAGTTACACCTTTTCCTTGCCGAATAATCGTGGGTTTTGATGGTTCTTCATCATCAGAATCCGCTTCCATCTTTTCAGCTTTTTGAGCAGCCCTGTCAATATTTGTCATGGTGATTTCACCCTTGGAATTATAATAAAAGGTATGAGCACCTTCTACTGGTTCCTCCAGCAGTTCATATTCGGAAGTCCATTGATTGCCATTTGGAATCAAATGAACTTTCAAATAACCGGCTTCCTTAAGCTCATTCCAAGCTCCATTAAAAGCTTTTTCACCTTCACAGCAAAGATCATTCATAAGCATTTTCTTGGTAAGCTTGATATTAGGATTCGTTATATTGGCCATAATTACAAGATACATTCCTTTTGCTTTAAACGACATCCTACTGTCCTTTGCTATATTATTTTGTACTACTGTGAAGCCCTTAACCCGACTTCTAAATGTTCCTGCATTATCAGCCACAGTTCTGCCTCCTTTCCCAATATTCTTTTAATGCTACATAGATAATTTCCTGCTTCTGACTGGTACTTAATCCATCCTCGAAATAAGGACTGATTTTTTCTTCATCCAGTGTGAATTTGGATTGTTTACTGGCAATCTGACTTAATATGGAATCCATCATCATGTCATTCAGTGTTCCGCTTTGGCTGGCTTTCTTTAATTCCTCTGCTTGCTTTGGCGTTGGATATATTTGGAAATTACTGATTTTACCAAACAAAAGTTTCTGCTCGTCCTTATTCAAAAATGAAATATCAACTGCCGCAGAAAAAACTAATCTTCCATTATCGGCAAGTTCTAGTAGCTCTGGAATTAATTCTGTCAGTCTGATAATTCGTTCTACAGTTCTTCCACTTTTACCAACATCTTTTCCTATTTCATCTGATGTAAAAGAACCACCTTTTGAGCCCCTATGAAGCATAGCATCTCGCTTCATTCTAAGAGACCAGGCTTGCTCCGATAAATCCAGATGTTCCCTTTGCAGGTTAGCATCTACCATTATGATAGTAGCTTCATCGTCACTTAATTCCCGCACTATAACAGGCATCTGACTTATTCCTGCAAGCTCACACGCATGTTTTCTTCTATGGCCAGAAATCAGCTCATAACCACCTTCAGCACGCTTTCTAACTAGCCCCGGATGGAGAATTCCATTTACTTTGATACTCTCAACTGTTTCTGCCATTTTTTCATCATCCTTTACCTTAAAGGGATGATTTTTGAATGAATATAAATCTCCAAGATTAACATAGATAACTTGGCCATCTTCTACTTGCTTTTCTACATCTGTTACAGAAAACAAATCATCTACAGAATGCATTTTTATTTTGGAAGCACTGCTATTTTTACTCATGCAAGCACCTCCTCAGTTAAGGCTTCAAAAGCAATCGCTGCCTTGCCTTTTGGATCATGTCTAAAGATACTCTTTCCTTCCGCTGTTGATTCCGCAACCTTAACAGAAAAAGGAATCTGTGTATCAAATACTCTCATACTGGAATCATAGGCCTCATGAACCATGGTAATGATTTCCTTGGCATATGTTGTTCTATTATCAACCATACTCATCAGAACACCTTCAATCCTTAAATCCGGATTAATCTGTTTTCTGACTTTGGCTATACTCTTAAATAATTGCTGCAATCCCTTAACCGGAAGGTATGCAGGTTGCACCGGAATAATAACACTATCCGATGCAGCCAACGCATTAATCGTAAGCATACCTAACGATGGGCAACAGTCAATGATTATGAAATCATAAAAAATTCGTTCCATTGAAACATAATCCTTAAGGATTCGTTCCCTATTCATCACATTAACCAACGACGCTTCCATTGCAGCCAACTCAATATTTCCAGGCATCAGATCAAACAGTTCCCCGGTTCTTAATATTCCATAATCGGGTTCAATATCTTCATCCTCGATATATTTTGCAAATACATCTGCAAGCGTGTTTTCCATTTCATCCGGTTCATCAAATCCAAGACTCGCAGTTCCGGATCCCTGAGAGTCCATGTCAATCATCAGCACCTTATAGCCTTTACTTGCAAGACAAGCTGATAAATTAACTGCTACTGCGGATTTTCCTACTCCGCCTTTTTGATTTACGATTGATATTACTTTACTCATGATTCTGCCCTCCAATTTCAATTTCTGAATATGCTCTATAGTATTTTTCTGTGCCTCGGTTATGAAAAATATCTGAGAAATTCATAACACTACACAATCCAAGTTCTTCACACCGCTCAAGCATTTTATGAAAGGCATCAATTTGTTCCGGTGTAGACATTACTCTCACCTTCACATACGAATTGGCTTCCTTTTCATATCCCTGCCAATCGGCTCTTCCCGCTGTTCTTCTCATATTTAGTTTTCCTCCTTAACTTTGAAATGTTCTTCAAAATAGGCTTCAAATAAATCTATATCTATTAAAGTTATAGAGTTTATTTTATATAACGCTTCTGCATACTGCGCTATTCGCATTATTGTTCGTTTATCCAACTGATAATTACGTTCAGCCTCATATAAACGCATGTATCTTTTAACTCTATCTTCCTGGTCAACAAGTTCTTTTATCTGGTTAAGAGATCTCATTGTCTGCTTATTCATCATTTCACCTCCGCATCTTTTGGAACCTTAAATTTTTCCAAGTAAGCATTAAAATCATTCTTTTCAATCAAACACATCCTTCCAATCTTGAACAAAGCTCCTGCTTCCCTTGAAAGCTTCAGTAATGTGCTTCTGCTCATTCGATACATCTTGATTCCTTCGTCAGGTTTTATAAACTTGACTCGAATTGATGAATAATCAGTTTGAATCATTCTTTGTATCTCACTTAGAGATAATTGCTTTTCGTCTTGCATATCGCTGTTTCCTCCTTCTTTTTTGCCAAACAATAACGAAAAAAAGACACTCTCCTGAGAAACCATTAATGTTCCTTAGAAAAGTGTCTTGTTATCATCTGACATCCAATACTCAATATTAAGTTTTCTTGGAGAAATATACCTTTATGATTCGTTTCCACTTCCACATCTGAAAAATACATCAAATTAGTGGTATCGTAGTGGTACTAACCATATTACAGGTCTCGCAAGTCCAGTATTTATGCGGTCTAGAGCCTAGCCTATCAACCAGTCGTACATTTCCTGATATTTCAAAGCACTCTTGTTCCATGAGAAATCCTGAGCCATAGCTCTGTCAACCATCTTGTTCCATTCGCGCTTTTTATCATAATATATTCTCTCTGCATTTCTGATGCAAGCAAGCATTTCGTGAGCATTGTAGTTTGTGAAGGAGAATCCTGTTCCCTTGCTCTCATATTCATTGTAAGGTTCAACAGTATCCTTAAGTCCGCCTGTTTCACGAACAATAGGAATTGTACCGTATCTTAATGCAATCAACTGACTGAGTCCGCAGGGTTCGAACAGTGAAGGCATAAGGAACGCATCACATGAAGCATATACCTGATGTGCAAGTTCATCCGAATAATAAATATTTGCGGAAACCTTGTCATTATATTTCCAGTCAAAGTGACGGAACATATTCTCGTAGCGCTCTTCACCTGTACCAATCACAACAATCTGAACGCTGTCCTGACAGAGCTCATCCATCATATATGCAACAAGATCAAGTCCCTTTTGATCCGTTAGTCTTGAAATAAGTCCTATCATCATTACCTTGGGATCTTCAGCAAGACCAAGTTTTTTCTGAAGTGCAATTTTGTTCTTAACCTTTTCTTTTCTGAAATTGATTGCGTCAAAATTATGAGTAATCTTCTTATCATTGGTAGGATTAAAATCGGTATAATCAATACCGTTTACAATTCCGCGAACATCATTCGCACGCGCACGAAGGAGTCCGTTTAAGCCTTCTCCGTAAAAATCCGTCATAATTTCCTGTGCATATGTATCTGAAACGGTTGTAACGGCATCAGCATACACGAGACCGCCCTTTAACAGATTTGCATCTTTGTTACATTCAAGTTTATCGGGAGTAAAGAAGTAATCCGAGAGGCCGGTAATCGACTGAACATCCTTTACATTCCATTTGCCCTGGAACTTAAGATTGTGAATAGTCATAACCGTCTTTATACCATGGTAAAACAAATCACCGGCAAATCTCTCCTTAAGATAAACAGGAATAAGTCCTGTCTGCCAGTCATGACAATGAATCACTTCAGGCTGGAAACCGATAACAGGAAGAGCCGAAAGAACTGCCTTTGAAAAATATGCATATCTTTCAATCTCAAACAAGGGATCGTCACCGTAGCAGGTAGGTCCGCTAAAATAATATTCGCTGTCAATAAAATAATATGTAATGCCTTCTACCTCAGCCTTCAGAATTCCAACATATTCGTTTTTCCAATTGAAGTCCATATAAAAATGGCTTACGTATTCCATCTTATCCTTCATTTCCTGCTTCATACAGGCATATTTGGGAAGAATAACTTTCACATCAAAATAACGCTTATCAATGCACTTGGGCAATGAACCCACAACATCTGCAAGACCGCCGGTCTTAACAAAAGGAACACCCTCTGATGCAGCAAACAAAATCTTTTTCATTTACCATTTCCTCCGGGAAGCATTTTATTACCTTATTTTACTACAATAAAGACGATAAATCTATATTTAGTTTACACGTTACGTCATATTCGCTATTTTATACAAAATATGTCACGCCTGTGAACAATAATGCCCAATACCATATTCCGCTGATTGTATGCCAAACAAGCAAAACGGTCGCCACAACAACATATGATGTACTGAATGCGTTCTTCTTCATATCGTTGAAATCTTTATATAACTTAATCATTGAAGATAGAAAAATTACGAACAACGCTATCGAATAGCCCCACAAAAAATTACCGTCTCCGCTTCTTTGGCCGGTTTCGGCAAACAGAAATACTTCCAAAAATCCCCACAACCAGACCAAAAGCCCCATACTGTATAATCTGTCTTTATAAAAGTCTTTTATGTGAGCAAAAAAGATTACAAGCGGAAATAAAATTGAAAGAATAACGGTTACTTTTGGATGATCTCCTCTCTGGGCAAGAGCAGCAAACGGCTTAATGGTATAACCGTTCCCTGTATCTCCTCCAAAAAGCACCATGCTCTGAAGAGCCATTACCGCCAAAGCAGGAAAAACAGTGCACCCCAAAACAAAAACCTTTTTAAACGGTACTTTTTTAATAAGGTCTATAACGAGTGCTACCGCCATTGCAGGCGCAAATACCACCAGAAAACTGGGCTTTACTGCCGTGGATACAGCAAGCAATCCGGCGAAAATCAGCCAGTCTTTTACATTCAGCTTTTGTGATTTATATATATCAATATACTTGATAAGAACAAAAACAGCCACAAGCCTCATACATATATATGTGGAATTATGCCACATATTCGCATTCTGATATCCGATATAATGCTGAACATTTGCAAACTTCAAATAGAATCCCATAACAAAGTTTGCAACAAAAGACCCAACAAAAACGAGTATCCCGGGACAATTAACCGAATAAATCTCGAGACACTTTCTTATAAGCTTATCTGTAAAAACAACGGATAATGCAGTTGCTGTCCCCAGAAATGAAGCAATCAGAACTTCCGAATACTTGAATAAGCTAAGAAACATATAAATAAACGCCGTGATACTGTAGGCAAAATGGTCTTCCACCGCCATTCGTACATGTTCCGGAGTATCGGCTTCGAACAAACCTGTTCCGTAGTTTATCAACTGTTTATAATATAGAAATCCACAAAGGCAGCCATAGATAACTACAGCTGCCATATATATCGAATATTTTCTGTTTTGTATCGATTTATTTTCAATACTCATTTATTCTTCTCTTTATCAAATAGTATTTAACATTTAATCAGCGGATGCCTTTTTTAATTCCCGCGCATTATTCATTGCCGCTTCACTTGTCTCATCGCCGCCAAGCAGCCTTGCAAGTTCCGAAATTTCCTCTTCAGCACCAAGCGCTCTGATTGAAGTGCTTGTTTTTCCCTCGAACACAGCTTTTTCAATGACAAAATGCCTGTCTGCGCGTGACGCAACTTCGGCAAGATGTGTAATGCAGATTACCTGATGTTTATCGGCAAGTCCTGATAGTTTCTTTGAAACCTCTCGCGCGGTATGCCCACTTATTCCCGAATCAATTTCATCAAAAATAAGCGCATCTATATCATCCTTTTCTGCCAGAATCGTCTTTATGCCAAGCATAATTCGTGATAATTCACCACCGCTGGCAACACTCTTCACAGGTTTAACAGGTTCACCCGGATTCGTTGATATCATAAATTCAACTTCATCAATGCCATTTGCGGAGACAAGTTCCTCATCACTTGACAATGACACGTAGAAATTTACACCAAGAAAATTTAAGCCTTCAAGCGTCTTAGTAAGCAACTTTGCAAATTCGTCCGCAGCTTTTTTTCTTGCCTTTGAAAGACTGCCTGCTTTCTCAATATATTTCTTCCTGGCGCTCTCACATTTCTTTTCGAGGTCTTCTATAAATGCTCCGAGATTTTGAAGTTTTTCAAGTTCCAAAGTTTTTTCGTAATAATACGCCAAGACCTTTTCAATGGTTCCGCCAAATTTCGCTTTCAGAGTATTAACCGTATCAAGTCGCATTTCCGTCTGGGCGAATGAAGCCTCGTCATACTCCAAACTGTCGGAATAACGCTTTGCATCCATTGAGAAATCGCCAAGAATGTTCTCTGCTTCTTTCAGCATTTCCTCAAGCCTTGCTGCTCCGTCATCAATTGCCGAAGCTTTTGAAAGAGCCTGAATAGCCTTTGAAATAAGGCTTCCCGCGTCCTGTGAAGAGCCCCCACTTATAAGGTTCATAGCCTCAGAAACACTTTCAGCAAGCTTCTCAGCTGATTTCATCCGATTATATTCATTTTCAAGTTCTTCATCTTCGCCGGGTTTAAGTTCTGCCTTTTCTATTTCCGAAAGCTCATATTCCAAAAGACCGATTTCCCGTTCACGACCGACAGCATGACTTTTCGCTTCGTCAAGCTCACTTAACAAACCTTTATATTCCGAAGCCGCTTTTTTTACTTCAGAAAGAAGTAATTCTATTTCTTCTCCTCCGAACGCATCAATCATCTCACGCTGTCTGACAGAATTTAACAGAGACTGATGCTCATGCTGACCATGAATATCAATCAGTTCCTCGGCAATTTCTTTTACCTGCTTGGCAAGCACGGTCTCACCGTTGATTTTGAATGTGCTCTTCGTCTGTGTTATTTTTCTGGAAATAATAACAACATCTTCATCCCATGGCAGGTCCATTGATTTGAGAGTCCTTTTAACTCTCCCGTTTGTTGAAAAAACAAGCGTAACACTTGCTTCTTCCTGTCCGCTTCTGATTATATCCTTATCGGCTCTTTGTCCAAGACAAAGATTAACAGACCCGAGAAGAATTGACTTTCCCGCGCCTGTTTCACCGGTCAGAATATTGAGTCCCTCCGAAAATTCAATCTCGCATTCATCAATAAGGGCCAGATTTTTGACATGTAAACTTTCTAACATAATTCCTCTTTCTCTTTCCTGGATTTATGTTAACCATTAACAAGATTTCTGATTTTTTCCATCAGAATCTTTGTATCCTCAACTGTACGAACTGCCATCATAATGGTATCATCACCTGCAATCGTACCAACGATTTCCGAAAATTTCATAGCATCCACTGCTGCAGCGACAGCCATTGCCATGCCTGAAACGGTTTTTATCACAAGAATGTTCTGAGCCATATCAACAGATACAAAACCGTCTTTTAAAACTCGCATATATTTTGAATCAAGAGTATGATCTTTACTTACATCAACAGCATATTTCTGTCTTCCACCGTCAAGATTCTGCTTAAACAGATGGAGTGATCTGATATCTCTCGAGACGGTTGCCTGAGTAACATCATAGCCCGCTTCGGAAAGTTTCGATACCAGTTCTTCCTGTGTATCTATATCATATCTTGAAATAAGATCTAAAATAACCTCGTGTCTTTTGTTCTTCATAATATCTCCTATGACAGCTTCCTGTGAAGCACTTCAAGGAAACTAAGACTGCTTATTTTTACAATTTTTGTTCGTTTATCACTACGTCTTAATACAAAACTGTCTCCGGACTCCAATTCAAAGTGTGTAGCCGAATCTGCCGAAGCACAGGCTCTTTGTGCGACGCCGTCCTTTGCACCTTTAAGTTCTATCTTTATTTCGTCTTTCGCTGACAAAATAATGCTTCTTGCCATAAGTGTATGTGGACTTACCGGGGTAAGAAGAAGCAAATCTGCTCCCGGCTCTACAATTGGGCCACCGGCTGATAAATTGTACCCTGTCGATCCGGTAGGTGTAGATACAATGATACCGTCGGCATTGTAATCCTTTAAAAACTTCCCGTTGACATATATGTTCAACCCTATTGCCTGAAAAGGATTGCTTTTTATGACACTTATATCATTTAAAGCCCGAACGTAACCCTTTTCTTCTTTTTGCTTTATAAATGTGCCCTCAAGCATCATTCTTTCTTCAATCTCATAGTCACCGGAAAGAACTTTTTCGAGAGCTGGAATTACATTATCTTTTTCTACTTCGGTTAAATATCCAAGGGATCCTAAGTTAACTCCCAATAGCGGAACGGATAATGCCATATAGTCTCGCGCCGCACGCAGCATAGTACCGTCACCGCCCAAGACAATAACAAGATCGGGGTCTTTTTCACCCAAATTTTCTCTTGTTGCTTCCTCATTATTAAGCCTTTCCTCATCAAGCAAATCAAGGGTCACTGTTTTACCCTTGTTTTCAAGAAAAGACTTAATCTTTTCGGTAATCGCCAAGCCTTCATCTTTCAGTTTGTTGGTACGTATAACAAAACGTTCCATCAGCCGTCCAGTTCTCCGTGCGCCATAGCGACGGTTTTAGTAATGTCTATTTCATTAGAGTCTAAGTCAGTTGCCTTTTTAATATACAGAAGATATTCAATGTTACCTTCCGGACCTTTTATAGGTGAATAATCAAGTCCAAGAACAACAAATCCAATAGTCTTTACATAGTCTACAATGTTTGTAACTACCTTTTCATGTACTTTTTTGTCTCTGACAACACCTTTTTTTCCCACTTCTTCGCGACCGGCTTCAAACTGCGGTTTAATAAGACATACCATTTCTGCATTATCGCGAATAATATTTACAGCGGGTTCCAAAATCTTAGTCAAAGATATAAATGAAACATCAACGCTGGCAAAATCCGGTGTTTCGGGGATATCAGCCGCCGTACAGTAACGAAAATTGGTTTTTTCCATACATACTACACGTTCGTCGTTTCTCAGAGCCCATGCAAGCTGTCCGTGTCCTACATCGATGGAATAAACCTTTTTTGCTCCGTTTTGCAGCATACAATCGGTAAATCCGCCTGTGGATGCCCCAATATCCATACAGACTTTATCCTGTAAATCAATCGGGAATACTTCAAGTGCTTTTTCCAGCTTAAGCCCACCGCGACTAACATATTTTAATTTTGCGGATTTAACATCAATTTTAATTTTTTCGGGATCAAAAGAGGTGCCGGGCTTATCTTCTCGCTGTCCGTTTACAAAAACATCTCCGCACATAATAACGGCCTTTGCCTGCTCTCTTGAATTTACAAATCCCTGTGAAACCAGTAAGACGTCAAGTCTTTCCTTCATTTAACAATTCTCCAAAATTAATTTTGTTATTCTTTCAACATCAATTCCAAGTTCTCTCTTAAGAATATCAACGTTACCATGAACAACAAAACGATCGGGAATACATACATTAATAAGTTTTCCCGTGTAACCGATGCTGTCAAGATATGCTCTGCATCTCTCGCCGTAGGCTCCCGATGCCACATTCTCTTCCATTGTAATAATAACACTGTGTGTTTTGGAAAGTGTCTCAAGCATTTCTTCGTCCACAGGCTTAACAAATCTTCCGTTAACAACAGTAATATTTTTTCCCTGTTCTTTAAGTTTTTCCCTTACTTCAACTGCTGTTTTTACCATGCTTCCGATAGCAACCAGTGCGACCTCCTCGCCACCGTAAAGCATTTCCGATTTGCCGAGGGCAATAGGCTCTCTTAATTCTTTAAGTTCTGCATAAGCAGTTCCTCTAGGATATCTGACAGCTATTGGACCATCATATTCTATCGCAAACTTCATCATATCAGAAAGTTCCCATTTGTTCTTCGGTGCCATAACAGTCATATTGGGCATAGAACAAAGGAACGATAAATCAAACACACCCTGATGAGTTTCTCCGTCACTTCCTACAATTCCCGCGCGGTCTATTGCAAAAACAACGGGAAGGTTCTGAATACATACGTCATGCATCATCTGATCGTATGCTCTTTGAAGGAATGAAGAATAAATACATACGACAGGTTTTAAACCTCCGACTGCAAGGCCGGCAGCAAATGTTACCGCATGCTCCTCTGCAATTCCCACATCAAAGAAACGGTCGGGATATGTTTTTCTAAATCGCTTAAGTCCTGTTCCGTCAGACATCGCAGCTGTAATTGCAACCACATCAGGATGTCTTTCACCGAGTTTCATCATAACGGTTGAAAAAACATCTGTATAATTTGATACTGTCTTCTTCTTTTTGGGAATACCTGTTTCAATAACAAAAGGTTCTGTTCCGTGGAATCTTGCAGGGTGTCTCTCTGCAGGAGCATATCCTTTACCTTTTTCCGTAACTACATGAACAAGGACTGCACCTTTGCAGCGTTTTGCATCTTTAAATGCTTCACGCATCGCATGAATATCATGTCCGTTAACAGGTCCGAGATATGTTATACCCATATCTTCAAAAAACATACCTGGCACGACAATGCTTTTTAATGTACTCTTTGTTTTTCTTATACCTTTGACAACGCCTTCTCCACCCGGCATATTCATAAGTCGTGAAAAAACATTTTCCTTTAAATCCAAATATCCGTCCGCTGTTCTGATACCGTTAAGATACTTTGATACTCCGCCAACGTTCTCGGAAATGGACATATTGTTATCATTTAGAACAATTATATAGTTTGTATCAAGCTTTGAAGCATTGTTCAAAGCTTCATATGCAAGACCACCTGTAAGTGAACCGTCACCGATAACAGCAACTACTGTTCTGTTCTCACCTTTAATGTCTCTTGCTTTGACAAGTCCAAGTCCTGCTGAAATCGATGTAGAACTGTGTCCTGTATTAAAAATATCGCAATCGCTTTCATTTCTTTTGGGGAAACCTGCAAGACCGCCATATTTTCTTAAAGTATCAAATTCATTCTTTCGTCCTGTGAGAATTTTATGTGTATATGCCTGGTGACCTACGTCCCAGACAATCTGGTCCTCCGGAAGATTAAGTGATAAATGAAGTGCCATGGTAAGTTCCACTGCACCCAGGTTTGATCCTAAATGGCCACCGGTTTCACTTATTTTTTCAATAAGAAACTGTCGTATTTCATCGGCAAGAATCGGAAGTTTTGCTTCCGATATTTTTTTTATGTCATTTGCTGACTTTATCTCATCAAGTATCATATTCGCACCTATTTGTTTCTGTTTATAAGACCCTCTACGAGCCATTCAAGAAATTCATTTCTTTGCGGAAACTCTTTTAATCCGTCAAGAGCCGCCTTTGAATATTCGGCAACATCTTCCTTTGCCTTTTCCAAACCAAAAAGTGTTACATAAGTAACCTTTCCGTTTTCTTCATCTGAGCCTATGGGCTTTCCTAAATCTTCAAAGTTTCCTTCCACGTCGAGAATATCGTCTCTAATCTGGAATGCGATTCCGATATCCGAACCGATCTCCATAAGTTTTTTTACATCCGAATCCGATGCTCCCGCTAAAATTGCGCCAATCATAAGAGCACTTTCAATCAGGGCTGCCGTTTTGTTCTCGTGAATAAAAATCAGCTTGTCTTCCGTCAGAGGAGTACCTGTTTTCTCGGACTGCACATCTGCAGCCTGACCACCGACCATACCGAATATTCCTGCCATTCGTGCAAGTACAGTCATTGCCTTTCCGACCTTTGCCGCATCATCGGTAACCGCAAAAGCGCGAGAAGCAGTTTCATAAGCATAATTCAGCAATCCGTCTCCTGCTAAAAGTGCTGTTGTTTCTCCATACACCGCATGGGTTGTTTTCCGTCCGCGTCTGTACTCATCATTATCTATGCAGGGCATATCATCATGCACGAGGGAATATGAATGAATGTACTCAAGTGCCGCCATAAAATATGGCAGTTCGGGAGTTGGTTCCCCAAACAGTTTGCAGGATTCCTGCATCATTACAGGGCGAAGTCTTTTTCCGCCCCCCATAACAGAATATTTCATCGCATCCATTAAATAGTCAGCATATCCCGTATCCACACTCATCATATCGTCAAGCATGGTATTAATCTTTTCAACATACTCATTAAGTTCATTATTGAAATTCATGCAATTCTCCATTCGAAGAAAGTGCAAGCACTTTCTTTTCTACACACTCAATTTCTTCTTCACACTTTTTTATCAATTCCATGCCGTCTTTATACAATTCAAAAGAACGCTCAAGAGTTATCTCGTCACTTTCCATCTCTTTGATGGCAGCATCGAGTTCCTCGAATGCATTTTCTATGGAAAACTTCTTTTCATCACTCATTTACAGATTGTCCTTTTCTGTGTTTGTTACTAAAGCATTTATACGACCGTCATTCAGCGTTATTGTTACCTCATCGCCTGTATTTACATCGCTGATACTTCGAATCGCAGTACTGTTCACTGCCACATATGCATATCCGCCGCCAAGCTTGTTTAACGGCGAAACACCATGAAGCCTTTGAGCATTCAGTGACAGCAAATTTTTATATTTCGTCAGAATTGCTTTCATCTCCGAGTCAAGTTTTTCTTCGAAGGTTACAAGTCTGTTTCTGTTCTCATTTAATTTACTTTCAGGACTTAAGAGTCGGATTTTATCTGCATAATGACGTAAATCATCCTTTTCCGCAGAAATCCTGCTTTTCATAAGTTTTTCGTATCTTACATTGTATTCATCCAAAGCGGACATCCAATGCGATATGTCAACCACTGCAAGTTCAGCTGCTGCGGAAGGTGTAGGGGCACGCAAATCCGAAACAAAATCGGCAATTGTAAAGTCTGTCTCATGACCTACCGCTGAAATAACAGGAACAGAACAATTAAAGATGGTTTGTGCAACTCCTTCATCATTAAAGCACCACAAATCCTCCATTGAACCGCCGCCGCGTCCGACAATGATACAATCAACACCGTATTCTTCCAAAACATTTATTCCTGAGATAATATCAGCCGGTGCCTCACTTCCCTGGACAAGTGCAGGATACAGAATAATCTGTATTCCCGGATTTCTCCTCTTTGAAATCGAAATAATGTCGCGTACAGCGGCTCCTGTTGCGGCAGTAACAACACCAAGTGTCTTTATATGTGTCGGTATCGAACGTTTATACTGAGGGTCAAATAGCCCTTCCGCTTCCAGTTTCTTTTTGAGCAGTTCAAATTGTTCATATATATTTCCAACACCGACTTCAGCTATTTTCGAAGCAGTAATCTGGTATGAACCGGATTGAACATATACATCAACGCCAC
This sequence comes from Lachnospiraceae bacterium, assembly GCA_045600725.1. Lineage (GTDB taxonomy): Bacteria > Bacillota > Clostridia > Lachnospirales > Lachnospiraceae > UBA1258. The sequence continues at coordinate 6,685 of JAZRYK010000052.1, read as the reverse complement.
CCGTAACTACAACTTTCATTCCCGTCTTTAGTTGAAAATTAAGTCCCGAACGTTTTGATTTCCACATGGCACAGCGGATTGTAGATTCTTCATCTTTCAGTGTAAAATAAATATGTCCGCTGGCAGAATAGCTTAACGTACCTATTTCTCCCTGAACGGAAATATTCGGAAGAAACGTATCCGTTTTAAATATCCCTGCAATATATTTGTTTATTTGAGCAACACTGTAAATATTATTTGCCAAATTTAGCCAACACTCCGTTTACAAACGCACCCGATTCATCGCGTCCGTATTTTTTTGCAAGTTCTACCGCTTCATTGATGCTAACGCCCAAGGGAATCTGATCATCAAAAGTAATTTCATAAACGGCAAGTCTGATAATGGCAAGGTCTACCTTACCCATTCTCTCAGTTGTCCAGCCTGTTGCCTTTTCGGAAATCATCTTATCTATTTCCGGGATTTTTTCAACGATGGCCTGACATCTTTCTGTAATATAGTTTCTGTCGTTCTCGGAAATCTCCACACGAATGTCGTCACCTTCTTCGTTGAAGAACATTTCCATCTGCTCGGGCATTTCCTTTACAGAATTAAATTCTAATCTGAAAAGCAACAGAAAAACCGCTTCTCTTATTTCGCTTCTTTTCATGTTTTATGCTTCCTTATTTGTACTGATACCGGAAACGCGCACATTAACATCTGCAACTGTTAATCCGGTCATATTTTCCACTGCCTGCTTAATTCTCGCCTGGACCTTCTGGCTTACTGCGGGAATGCTGTAGCCATACTCAACTGTAATAACAACTCCTAAAATAAGTTCTTTGCCAAGGACTTCGATTTTGACATTACGAAGAAGATTCTTTATTCCGACTTTGCCAAGAATTTCTGTTGTAATGTTGTTTCCCATTGAGGAAACACCTTCCACTTCAAGCGCAGCAATTGCAGCGATTTTGCAAACAACGTCATTTGCAATCTTTGTAGTTGTGTTACAGCCGTATTCTTCTAATTTTTCCATCTGTATATCCTCCTAGTTTCTGGCGAACTCAGAAAGTTCCAGTCCCTTATTTCTGTCAATCGTCATCTGAATGCTCCAGGAATTGACAAAAAGAAGAAGCGGTCTTCCCTTAAGGTCGGTTACCTTCTTCATGTCTGAAGTTCCCGTAAGCTTTGCCACATCAATGTCCTTACTTTCAATCCATCTGATATACTCGTACGGAAGCGGTTCAAGTCTGATTTCTACATTGTATTCACTTTCCAGTCTGAATTTCAAAACATCAAACTGAAGAACACCTACAACTCCGACAATTATTTCTTCCATTCCGGTGTTCAGCTCCTGGAAAATCTGAATCGCACCTTCCTGGGCAATCTGAGAAATACCCTTAATAAACTGCTTACGTTTCATCGTGTCAACCTGACGCACTCTTGCAAAGTGTTCAGGCGCGAATGTAGGAATTCCTTCGTACTGCACCTTCTTCTTAGGTGCACAAACAGTATCACCGATTGAGAAAATGCCCGGATCGAATACACCGATAATATCTCCTGCATATGCCTCACTCAGAATTTTTCGTTCATCGGCCATAATCTGCTGAGGCTGTGAAAGTCTCATTGTTTTTCCGCCCTGAACATGACGAACTTCGGCATCTGCATCGAATTTACCGGAACATATTCTCATAAATGCGAGTCTGTCCCTATGCGCCTTGTTCATATTAGCCTGAATTTTAAATACAAAAGCCGAAAAATCGTCATCATGCGGATCAACAGTTCCTTCAGTGCTCGTTCTGGGAAGTGGTGTAGTAGCCATTTCCAGGAAGTTTTGAAGGAATATTTCCACGCCAAAGTTTGTTAATGCAGATCCAAAGAATACGGGAGTCAGTTTTCCGGCTCTGACAAGTTCAAGATCAAATTCATCACTTGCGCCATCTAACAATTCTATCTCAGAAGATAGATTTTCAAAAGCATCCTCTCCTATCTCCGTTTTCACAACGCTCTCATTATCGATAGGTATAATTTTCGTTTCGCCTTCTTTAGTACCCTTCTGAGTATCTGAATATGTCACGATACTCTTTGATTTTCTGTCATATACACCCTTAAAATTCTTACCCGAACCGATTGGCCAGTTAATGGGACAGGTTGCGATTCCCAGTTCCTTTTCAACTTCATCCAAAAGGTCGAATGTGTCATTTGCATCGCGGTCAAGTTTATTCACGAAAGTGAAAATGGGGATACCGCGCATTGCACAAACCTTAAAAAGTTTTCTTGTCTGAGCTTCCACGCCCTTTGAAGCATCGATTACCATCACGGCGGAATCTGCGGCCATCAAAGTACGATACGTATCTTCAGAGAAGTCCTGGTGTCCGGGTGTATCCAGAATATTGATACAATACCCATCATACTCAAACTGAAGAACTGATGAAGTAACCGAAATACCTCTCTGCTTTTCTATTTCCATCCAGTCGGAAACAGCATGTCTTGCCGTAGCCTTACCTTTTACAGAGCCCGCAAGATTAATCTGACCTCCGTAAAGAAGAAATTTCTCGGTAAGTGTTGTTTTACCCGCATCGGGGTGAGAAATAATTGCAAATGTTCTTCTTCTGTCTATTTCTTTATCAAAATTACCCACGGAACAAAAATCCTTTCAAAAAATTATAATAGGCAATCATTATCCTTGTTCATCACAAAAAATAATTATGTCTTTTACAAAATCGATTCACCGGGAATTTCTTTCTCAACGCCCAGGTAATCAAGCACAGTAGCTGCTATATCGGCAAAGGTTGATCTCGTGCCGTAATTGCAGGGTTCAACATTTTTTCCGTAAATCACAAGCGGAATGTATTCTCTTGTGTGATCGGTTGTTTTGGTAAATCCGGGATCGCATCCATGATCGGCTGTAACCATCAGGATGTCATCATCCTTCAGTTTTGCCATGATTTCCGGAAGTTTATCATCAAAATAGGAAACCGCCTTTGCATAGCCCTCGATATCCCGTCTGTGACCATAAATCATATCCGTGTCAACAAGATTGACAAAACATAGACCATCGAAGTCCTTATCCATCCACTCGATTGTTTTTTCAATACCATCCGGATTTCCGGTTGTATATGTATATTCCGTAATTCCCTTACCTGCAAAAATATCATTTATTTTTCCGATAGCCAAAACATCTTTGCCGACAGCCTTAAGCTGATCGAGCATGGTTGTTTTGGGCGGTTCAAGTGAGAAATCATGGCGTCTTGAGGTTCTTGTATAATTGCCGTTTCCTGCACCGATAAACGGTCTGGCAATTACTCTTCCGACACCATATTTACCGACAAGTAACTTGCGAGCCTGACGGCATATCTCATAAAGTTGTTCTATAGGAACAACATCCTCATGGGCTGCAATCTGAAATACCGAGTCGGCAGATGTATATACAATCAGGTCACCTGTTTTAACATGCTCGTCACCAAATTCGTTAATAACAACAGTTCCCGAATACGGTTTATTACAAAGAACACCACGACCGGTTATTTTTGAAAATTCATCAAGGAGTTCCTTTGGGAAACCGTCAGGGAACGTAGGCAGCGGATTTTCGGACTGAAGTCCCGCAATTTCCCAGTGGCCGATTGTAGTATCTTTTCCCTTTGAAACTTCCGTCAAACGGCAGTATGCCCCAATCGTTTCCTGTTCCTTAGGTTCCAATGTTACTCCGTCGATATTATAAAGACCCAGTTTTTTAAGATTCGGTACCTTAAAATATTCACTCGAAGCTACGCTGTTTATAGTGCTGACGGTTAAGTCATCGCCAAAGTTCTCGGCATCGGGCATAGCGCCACAGCCAAAACTGTCAATAACAATAAGAAACACTCTTCTTTTCATAAAAACCCCCTCTTAACTCCATAAAAGCAAAAAATATTTAATAAGGTATTATAGCATATAATTATTTTTTCTTAAAGGGAATCAGGAAAGCTGTTTCTTCATCCTTGTATACAAAAATAACAAGTATTGCAAGAAGAAAAGCTGAAACCGTAATATAACAATCCGCAACATTAAATCTCGGAAAATTGATAGGAACAAAGTAGAAAAAATCCACAACATACTGCTTTGAAATGCGGTCAATCATATTTCCGATTGCACCCGAAATCAATAAAGTGAACCCAAACAAAAGCCAGTTATATCTTTTTGAGTCGGGCGTACGTATGAATTCAAAAATAACTATAATCAGGATAATCGATGTAAGAATAAGCAAAAAAACCTGTTGCCCGGAAAAGCTTGAAAAAGCAGCTCCGTCATTTCTTAAATATTCCAGTTCAAAAACATTTTTAATCCATACAATATTAGGTTTTCCCTGAAGATTTGCTTCTATCCAAAATTTAGTCAATTGATCGATTAGTATAAGTAAAATCGACGCAACGGCAAATATTATTTTTCTTTTCATTTCTTATCCTCTTAAGACAACAAACGCCATTTACGATTTATCGCAAATGGCGTTCGAATTAACCCAAATTATTTAACATCCTTAATTGAGAAGCTGATTCTGCCCATCTTGTCTTTTCCAAGGCAAACAACAGTAACCTTATCTCCTAATGTAAGAACATCTTCAACATGCTCGATTCTTTCCTTTGAAATCTTGGAAATGTGAACCATGCCTTCTTTTCCAGGTGCGAACTCTACAAATGCGCCAAATTCCTTGATACTTACAACTGTACCGGTGTAAATCTTACCTTCTTCATAATCGGAAACAATTGTCTTAACATATTCAAGTGCTACATTCATCTTATCCTTGTCAGTACCGCAGATTGAAACCTTACCGTCATCGGTAATATCAATCTTAACATCTGTACGTGCAACGATTTCGTTGATAACCTTACCGGACTTACCGATAACATCGCCAATCTTATCAGGATCGATATCGATAGAAATAATCTTGGGAGCATATTCGTTAACTGTAGGTCTGGGCTCAGCAATTGCTTTCTTCATGCAGTTGTCCATGATGAAGAGTCTCGCTTCACGACATCTTGCAATAGCACCTTCAACGATAGGTCTTGTTAATCCGTGAATCTTGATATCCATCTGGATTGCTGTAATACCTTCTGTTGTTCCTGTTACCTTAAAGTCCATATCTCCGAAGAAGTCTTCAAGACCCTGGATATCTGTAAGAAGAACAAAGTCATCATCTGTGTCTCCTGTTACAAGACCACAGGAAATACCTGCAACCATTGCCTTAATGGGAACACCTGCAGCCATAAGTGACATACAGCTTGCACATGTTGAAGCCATTGATGTTGAACCGTTTGATTCAAATGTTTCGGATACGCAACGGATTGCGTAAGGGAATTCTTCTGCTGAAGGAAGAACAGGAAGAAGTGCTCTCTCAGCAAGTGCTCCGTGTCCGATTTCTCTACGTCCCGGGCCACGGCTAACCTTTGTTTCGCCTACAGAGTATGCAGGGAAGTTGTAGTGGTGGATGTATCTCTTCTCTGTTACGTTTGCATCAAGTCCGTCAACCTTCTGCGCTTCTGATAAAGGAGCAAGTGTGCAGACATCGCAAATCTGTGTCTGGCCACGGGTAAACATTGATGAGCCATGAACTCTGGGAATAAGATCAACTTCAGCAGCAAGAGGTCTGATCTGTGTGATTTCACGTCCGTCAGGTCTCTTGTGATCCTTTAAGATCATCTTACGAACTGTCTTCTTTTCATACTGGTAAATAGCTTCACCAAGAATTGCAAGCCATTCAGCTTTATCTGCGAATGCTTCTTCAAGCTTTGCAGTGATATTTCTGATATTTTCTTCTCTAACCTGCTTCTCATCTGTGAATACCGCAACTTCCATTTCTTCGGGAGTTACAATCTTCTTCATCTCATCGAACATTTCCTGAGGGATAGCGCAGCTTGTATATTCATGCTTCTTCTTACCAACCTCAGCAACAATCTTTTCGATGAATGCGATTACTGTCTGGTTAACTTCGTGAGCTGTATAAATAGCTTCGATAATCTTGTCTTCAGGAACAATCTTTGCTCCTGCTTCAATCATGATAACCTTTTCCTTTGTTGAAGCAACGGTCATCTGAAGATCACCGTTCTTCCACTGTTCCTGTGAAGGGTTAACGACGAACTTGCCATCGATCAAGCCCATCTGAGTCATTGCACAGGGACCATCAAAGGGGATGTCTGAAATGCATGTGGCAATTGCAGAACCAAGCATTGCAAGAAGCTCGGGACGGCATTCGGGATCAACGCTCATTACCATGTTGTTAAGAGTAACATCGTTGCGGTAATCCTTAGGGAAAAGGGGACGCATAGGACGGTCGATTACACGGCTTGTAAGGATTGCATTTTCGCTAGCCTTACCTTCACGCTTGTTGAAGCCTCCGGGAATCTTTCCTACTGCATACATTTTTTCTTCATACTCTACTGAAAGAGGGAAGAAATCGATACCGTCACGAGGCTTCTCAGAAGCTGTTGCGGTACTTAAAACTGTTGTGTCGCCATACTTTAATAAAGCACAGCCGTTTGCCTGCTTACCTACACGGTTGATATCATGACACTTATAAATAGCCTCGAGCATCTTGTCTTCAGGAACAATATTAGCTCCTGCTTCAATCATGATAACCTTTTCCTTTGTTGAAGCAACGGTCATCTGAAGATCACCGTTCTTCCACTGTTCCTGTGAAGGGTTAACGACGAACTTGCCATCGATCAAGCCCAT
>JAZRYK010000051.1:0-44359 GCA_045600725.1 Lachnospiraceae bacterium | reverse complement strand
CCTCCAAAAAACTCAAAGTTCTTTCCTTCAAGAGTTTCCTTAAATCTCTGATTTTTCCCTTTGCAGTCTCATAAGCAATTGTTCGCTCTGCAGCAATTCCTTGAAGATCAATTTCTCCCATAATATACCTTCGAAGCAATTCTTCATCTTTACCGCCGATGCTACTAAGCGCGTTGGCGAAAATTCGAAAATCTACTCTCATAGCTATGTAGTTTTTATAGGCAGATAAAATGTATTCTGGGAGTTCTTCATCCTCAAATACAAAATCTATTGCCTCTCCCTTGCTCATGCATTCAGAGATGCGATTTATCAGGCTGTTTTTATTTAGACTATTATAATACTTACAATACTTCTCCCAATGATTCTTCATCATAAAACTTTCAATCATATAAATAACGCAGTGTCTCTCACAGCTTAAAATATTTTTGTAATTATGATAATACTCATATAGGAATTCAAACCTATCTGAACTGCTGACAGTGCAATAGGTTGACATTATATCTCTTCTTCTCATTCTCTCTAGCTCCTAACCCAATATACGTTCTTGTAGTATAATATTCTATCAAAGAAAAAAATGGAAGAATAAATAATAATGGCTCGTCATACAAATACTTCCATGTATCTACGAAATGTCTTAAATCCTACAGCCTCATAAAATTCCAAAGCTCCCCGATTAAACTCCCACATATTTAGCTCTAATCGCTTGAAACCTTTCTCTCTCGTGTAATCTTTTATAAATGCAATAATCTCAGTTGCAACACCCTGTCTGCGAAAGCTTTCATCAACGCAAAACTCGTCTACATCAATGAAATCACGCTCATACATGAATGGATTCTCAACCTTATAAATATGATGAACCACTGCAAACCCACATATGATTCCGTCCACATCAGCAACAACAATTTCCTGCTCCGGATCATTCCAAATATCATAAATATGGTCACGCAAATCATCGTTAAAGTCAGGCTTGAATACATCCGGTTTCCCTTCGACATGCAGGTCATTTACCTGCTTTCTTAATACATTTACTCTCTCTAATTCATCTTCTTTTGCAAATCTTATTTCCATTGTTTTCACTCCGCTTTACTGTTCTATATATTTATTTCAGGACATCAATCCAATATCTCTTAAGCATTTCTCCATCACCTGCATCTACTAGCTTTTCAAATACCCCGCCATTTGCAAGAATTGTCTTTTCACTTGCTTCATTCCAAGGGTGGCATGTTATCAGGAAATCTTTGATTCCTATTTTTCTAGCATTTATTAAGTTCTGTCGAAGCATTTCCTTTGCATAGCCATGTCCGCGTTCTGAAGGTCTTACCGTATATCCACTATGACCGCCCCAGGTTCCAAGTATCGGGTGATTAATATGATGGCGCAGATCAATGATTCCAACAATTCTATTATCAACAGTACGGACAGCAAGATATGAATGTGATGGAACCTTCATCTTATCTTCTTTGCCCCAGTCATCCAGTTGGCGTTTTACACATAATTCAATCCATTCCTCAGGCGTCCTACTCTCTCTAAGCCCCATGCATCCTGCAAATTGATTTTCATCATCAGCATCCTGTTCTACTACTTCCTGTCTGAAAGCCCATAAATCCTCTGCATAGTCTGAGCTCACCGGCACTAATTTTATTCCCACATATTTCTCTCTGGTCAGCAAATTACATTTAGCATCTCTTTTTTCGCCAAAGGTCGTTTCATGGACAGAATCTCGTACAAATTCAAAGCCACATTTTTTCTGAACTCTTGCAGAACGGTCATTCTGAATGTAGTAACAGCAAGTAATAGCATCTAGAAATTCATCCTCAAAAAGATATCTGATTACCTCTGTCACAGCTTCTGTCATAAGACCTTTTCCCCAATAATCTTTCGATAAGACATAACCCAGTTCTCGAGCTTTTAAGCTTTCCAGCTCCGGATAATCGCTTTCTTTGTAACACTCAATTCCAAGTGAGCCAATAACCTTTCCGTCGTACTCGATTGCCAGCACCTTCTTGTGTTTAATAAAGCTTTCAACAATACGCCTGCTCTCTTCCTTATCTTTGTGTGGAAGCCAGCCTGCCAATATACCCACTCCTTCTACCTTTGCGTATTCATACATATCAGCAACATCATCTAAAGTCCACGGACGAAGAATCAGTCTTTCAGTTCTTAAAATTACATTTGAAATATCTATAGGTTTATTCATATCACTATTTCCCCCTAATTTTTTCTAAGAATATCTAAGCTGTGATTCGTAGCACCAATCAAATCCATTCTTTCACAAATGGACAGATGATATTTCATCCAGATTTCAAAGGTCTTTTCATCCATCGTATCGACACATTCCCGCATATAATTCGTTGCGCCGTCAGCAGCAATGATTTTTTCCCTTTGAATATTTGCAAAGGATGCATCAAGTTCGTCAATCTCTTCTAGTCTTACCATCTCAAACAAATCTTTGGCTTCTGACAAACATCTGAAACTGTCCGATAACATGTTGTTATCCACTAGGTCCCATATGTTACCCTGTTTGAAAGTAAACTGAATCATTGTAGCTTCGTTCATGCAATATGCAACCAAGATATGTCCGCCTTTTCTTGTTACTCTGACAGCCTCCTTTAAGGCCTGCAGCTTATCTTCTTTTGTATATAAATGATACATAGGTCCAAGAACCAAAGTGATGTCAAAACTTTCATCGCTGAACAAAGATAAATCCAGGGCATTTCCCTGATATGTGCGAATATTTTGCATACCCTCAAGCTTTGAATTCAGTATCTGAAGGTTGTGATCTGTAAGTTCCACTGCATCTACTTCAAAGCCTTCTTTAGCCAGTGCAATACTATATCTGCCTGTTCCAGCTCCTACTTCAAGTATCTTTTTCGCACCGATATTCTCAGCCACCTCATGAATATACTTCATTGTAGTTCGATATTCCACCTGGCCATGGTTACTGAGAAGTCTCCCATCTTCATCATAATTGGTGTAGTATTCTTCAATATAATTCATGTCCATTCTCCTTTCGAAATAAAAAAATACCACCAAATAATATTTCTATCATTTGATGGTATGTATATGATTTCTTTTATAAAGCTTAAGTATATGTAGTACCAGAAGTACACTATATACGTATAGAATTATTCTTAACCATATTCATTCCACCAACGACAATAAACCCGTGCCAATAATACGCGGGTGTGGCTGAATAGCTATATGGTTTATTAAAGCTATACGTACTGAACATATTCTCGAGCTCCTTTCCTAAGACTTATATCGATATAATTGTTACAAACAATACTCCTTAAGTGCCTTGTTGTCAATAAAAAATTTTTACATTTTCGCAATCGCAAAAATCATTTCACATAGTTTTTTAAAACCAGCTTGATAGTTACGCTGTTGCTTTTCTGTTCTACCTACAAGCGCTGTATTGGTGGCTGAATTATCTGAAACTGCCAATAACGCAACACTTTGAATTTCAAGAAGATCTGCCATAAGATAAAACATTCCGTTTTCCTAGTTGTTTATTTCAAATGTATCATCGATGAATGTACAATCTCGTCTGCTCCGGTTCATCATCCCCTTGAGCCATACAGTAAAACTCCCATCCATAACGCTCATAAAAACCAGTATGATCTGTAACAAGATAGAGCGGTGAAATTCCTTTTTTATTCATGTTCTCCACAACAAGATTAAGAAGATTTCCTGCTATCCCCTGTCCACGATGAGCCTCTTCAGTATATACAGCGCAAACATTAGGGCTTAAGTCCTTCCTGTCATGAAAATCATTATCGATTACACCTAACCCCCCGACAATTTGATCTCCTAACATGCATAGGTACCAACCATTTTCGGTCTCTTTATTAAGATACGCTGTCATACATTCAAGATAAGCATCCTTGGGGACTCCCCACTTTTTGTGAAACCAATCTGCAGCCATATCTTTTAAGTCGGGTTTTTCTCTCAACTCAAAATATTTGTATTCCGTATTCGCATTAATATCTTTTACCATCTCAACAATCTCTATATCTCCGTCAGCAAGAATCTCCACGATTGATTCATGTCCATCCTCATTAGCTCCATTCTGCCAATAGATTTCAGCCATCCTAAGATTCTCTTGTTCGTCTGTTACTCCATCAAAACACTTGTAGGCATCTCCTTCAAAAACTCTTCCAGTCACTTTTATCTTTGCAACTCCGAAAGTAGGTCTTCCTAACTTAGCAAAATAGTCTCCCCACCTCTCAGCGTCCTCGTATGACTTAGACACATATATCGAAGCCATTCTCGAAGGGTACTCCGAATACTTTTCTTTTCTAACTTTTTCCAACGCAAGCTCACGAAGCGCTACATCCACCTTGTGCGTCAGTTCTGTATCCTTATATTTTTCAGGATTGTTATATATATCATTTACTGTTTCGAGTTCCTCATATACACGCTTGTGGACACCGTTTGGATGCTTGTTATCCAGAATGATATGTTCACCGACCTTCTTGGGAATGTCGGATATTACATGAAAAAAATATTGTTCTTCCATTACATTCTCCTTATTGAAATGGCCGGACACATAGTCCGGCCGAAATTCATTTTAATTCAGCATTGTTTCTTTTTAAAAAGTCTATATCGCTACCATACTTCATGGCAGTTTCCATATCGTTATTCATAAAGCTCTCAAACAATTCTTCAGGTATCTTTCCCGGACGAGTCCTTTCATAAATTGTGAAGTTCTTGGAATGCTTACACTTCTTACATCGATATATCAGCCATACATCAACACTCTTACCGTTAGCATTTACTCTAAATCTATAGGAATTGATAAACTCCTGTTTCTTCCCACAACCTCCACATCTAAAGAACACTCTTGTTTTGGTATGATCAGACAGAAGGGGCTCCTTTGCTTAAGGCCAGCCTCTGATTCCTGAGAATTCTCTGAATGCTTTTCTCCGACAAGGAAAACCTGTGTGCAAGTTCGTGTATTCCTATTCCGCCTATGTAGTTTTCGTATATTTCTTCATTTCTTTCACGAAAGAAGACCTTGGCAGAAGTCGTGGTTCCCCACTCCTGTTTTTCCTTGCAGGGAATATAGATCAATTTACCGTCTACATATTGCTGAATCGTTTCAATCAGTTCCTGTGGCAGCACGTTCTCTGCCTTAATATAGCTCATAATGCTCCTCCTAAATTGATATTTCTTTTAGGATTCATCTGAGCTTACGATTCATTTATTATTTAAGCTCAGACTACTGAGCGATAACATATCTTTTGGTCATAAAAATGCTCCTTTCCAATCAAATAAAGTAAAATCTTTGTAAATTGTACGTGAATACAGTTTACGATTCAACCTTAACAATAATTATAAAAGAACTTGCGCCATAAATCAGGCCTTATATCATATGAAAATATTTCAAAGCCTCTTCTATAGCCTTTACCTTTTCTTCCGGGCATCCTGGCTGTCTGCTGTTCTCTGATTTAGGCTTATTGTAGTTCTCTCTTTCTATAATTCCATGCTTCTGCTTTACCTGAGCGATATTAAGATTTGTTACATGAAATCCGTAGTGTTCCTGCACCCATTCTTCAATATCTTTGTATGTAGCTTTAGCCTCAGCACTTGTAAGATCAAGTTCATCCATATCCAGCTTCACACTCACATGATGCTTAGCCTCATGAAGTTTGGACAAAAGGCACACCGTCTCAATATTTCCTGTCCAAGGAAACTGATCAACGCAGGTTGCCTTCACTACCTTATAGCCGGCATTTTGAATAATTTCCAAGTCACGAACCAAGCTTGTCAGCTTACAGGATATGTAAACAATTCTTTCTACTCCATAATCCAAAATTTTGGGAAGGGCTTTCGGATGAATACCATCTCTTGGTGGATCAAGAATAATGAAGTCCGGTTTTTCAGTTATATCATCAATTGTTTTTAATACGTCTCCACATATAAATTCACAATTATCTATATGATTTAACTTTGCATTTTCCCAGGCAGCCTCAACTGCTTCCGAAACTATTTCAACTCCAATAACTTTTTTTGATACAGGGGCCATCAACTGAGTGATTGTTCCTGTACCCGAATATAAATCATAAACAATCTTATCGGGAGTTCCGCCTTCCGATAAATCGCCAATGAAATCACGCACAGTCGAATAAAGCACCTCTGCTCCAAGAGAATTTGTCTGAAAGAAAGAAAACTCACTTATTTTAAATGAAAGTCCCAAAAGAGTTTCATTTATATAATCTCTGCCGTAAAGAATCTCTGTAGCATCATTTTTTACGACATCTGCAGTGGAGTCATTCAACGTATGGAGAATGCTTACAATTTTCCCTTCCAAATCAAGCTCAAGCAGCATGTCCTTGAATGAAGTTAAATCAGGATTTGATTGTGTTGAGGTCACTAATGCAACCATTATTTCACCGGTATGTTTAGCTTTTCTTACAAGAAGGTGCCTTAAATAGCCTTCATGCCTCATCTTGTGAAAGAATTTTTCTCCACGCTCCTTCCAATAATTGCAAACTGCTGACAGGATTATTCCGTAATCTTTGTCCGCAATGTAGCATGAATCGGTAAGAACAACATCATAAAAGCTGCCTTTTCTGTGCATTCCCAAGCATAATGGACCATCTTTGTATTCGTCACCAAAGGAAAACTCCATTTTATTCCTATATCCTGCTTCGATTGGACTTCCCTTTATACTTTCCCATTCATATGATCCCGGTTCAACGACCGTATCAAGAAGTTTACGCACCTGCTGTTCTTTTAAACGAAGCTCATCCTCGTATTTCATCGTAAGAAAGCTGCAGCCACCACATATACCAAAATGGGGGCATTGACTTTCAACAGCATTCTTTGCCGGTTCCAAAACCTCTATTATTATTGCCTCCGGCTTTCCTTTTCTGAGTTTTTGGATTCGAACTTTAACTTTCTGCCCCGGAAGTCCGCCTTTTGCGGTTACCGGTCCCTCTTCTGTTTCTACGATAGCTTTCGTAGGAAAATTAACTTCTTTAACAGTTCCTACCAATTCCTGTCCTTTTTTCATAAAAATAAAAAGGAGTGTCTCTTGCGAGGCACTCCCAAACCTTTCATTAATTTATACGTCGCCCTCTAAATCGTCATCGCTGTCATCATCGAAATCGTCAAGATCTTCGAAATCCTCTGAATCTTCAGGGATGAGGAAATAGTAAACTGCATATGCGATACCTGCAATTGCAACGATACCACCGATTATTGCAAGTGCAATAACCCAAGGTTTAACTTTCTTTGCTTCTTCAGCCTGCTTAACCTCTTTCTTTACAAGGAAATTATTTTCCTTGATGAGGTCTTTTAATTCATCAATTTTGTTTAACATAATCATACCTCCGTATATTAAGTCTGTGCATCATTCAAAAATATCTTTAAATCATACTACCACTTTTTTATAAACATTTCTATAGAATATCTAAATATCACATTAAAAAACTATAATTTTTTAAGTTTAGCAAAGGAAGCATACATTACTCTGACACCGGCACCGTCAAATGAAACCGTTACCTTACTGTCCTTCCCCTGGGGTTCTATTTTTACAACAGTACCCTGACCAAATTTAATATGAGAAATTCTGTCGCCAACTCCGTAATCAATACCTGTACTTAAATCGGCACCTTTAACCGCTCCACCGAATGAATCTTTACGCGCTATAAACGGTTTCTGATCTTCAGGTGTTTTATGCGGAATAATAACAGCTGTTTTTCTTGAGAATGAACCGACATTGGAACCGGTCTCAACGCTTGGAGTTCTTTTGAAACCGGAATAAGAATCATCTCTTATGCCTGAAGTTCTCTTAAAGCCTGAATATTCTTCATCATCAGAGCTTTGAATTCTTTTAAAGCCGGAGAAAGAATCGTCTGAATAAGGTTTTCTCCTGAAGCTTTCCATTCCGTATCCATCATCAAAGTCAGATTCCCGTCTTTGTGACGTACGAGGAGGAATGTCAAACAGCTCCCTAGGGATTTCACGGACAAAACGGCTTACCGGATTGTACTGTGTCTCACCATGATTCATTCTTGCTTTCGCGCATGAGATTGTAAGCTCTTCTTTTGCTCTGGTTATGGCTACATATGCAAGACGTCTTTCTTCTTCAATCTCCACCTCTCCTGTCTGAATCGACATAAAACTGGGGAACAAGCCGTCTTCCATTCCGACGAGATAAACATTTTTAAACTCAAGGCCCTTGGCAGAATGAATAGTCATAAGATATACTCTGTCTTCATTCTCATCAACACTGTCAATATCGGCAACCAGCGCTATTTCTTCAAGAAGTTCCGACAGTGTCGGTTCCTCGCTGCCTTCACAGTAAACTGCAATTTTACTGCGCAATTCTTCGATGTTGTCAACTCGTTCTTCCGCTTCTTCTTCACTCTCAACATCCATTTGATTAATATAATCCGTTGCTTCAAGAACTTCATCAAGTATTTTCGCTACACCAAACAATTCCAACTTGGTGCGAAGAACACGAATCAAGGTATAGAAATTGTGAAGCTTCTGTTGAGTAGCGCCTGTAATGCCTGTAAGGTCCGGGCGCTCCAGCGCATCGAAAAATGAAATTCCATGATCTGTAGCCGCATCCTGCACCTTTTGCACAGTTGTAGCACCAATTCCTCGCTTCGGAAGGTTTATAATTCGTTTAACCGCAAGGTCATCACGTCCATTGTCTATTGTCTTTAGATACGCAACTAAATCCTTTATTTCGCGTCTTGAGTAGAAGTTAACTCCACCAACAATTCTATAGGGAAGATTTGCCCTGACAAACTGTTCTTCAAAAGAACGAGACTGGGCATTTGTTCTGTAAAGAATTGCTATATCTTTAAGTTCCGAAGTACCTTCTCTGACAATATGACGAATATCAGAGGAAACATATTCCGCCTCTTCGAAAGCGGTATCAAATTCTCTGAAGTGAATCTTTGAGCCGGAATCCTTGCTGCTCCATAGTCTTTTTTCTTTTCTTGACGAATTGTTACGAATCACACTGTTTGCTGCTTCCAGAACATTTCCCACGGACCTGTAATTTTGCTCAAGCTTTACAACCTTTGCCTCGGGATAATATCTTTCAAAGTCAAGAATATTCCTAATATTGGCACCACGGAAGCGGTAAATTGACTGGTCATCATCACCTACAACACAAAGATTATGCAGTGTTCCCGCCAAAAGTCTGATAAGTTCGAACTGAGCTGTATTGGTGTCCTGATACTCATCGACCATAATATATGTCCATCTGCTTTGATAATTAAGAAGAACGTCCGGATTATTTTTGAACAATTCTACGGTTTTCATAAGAAGATCATCAAAGTCAAATGCGTTGTTCTTTTTAAGCTGTGACTGATATTCCACATAAACATCCGCAATTTTCTTTCTTCTTATGTCTCCCATACTGCTGATTAGAAAATCTTCCGGCGTAATTAATTCGTCCTTGCACTTTGAAATATTCGACATAATCTCGCGCTCTTTTATCTGCTTTGTGTCGATATTAAGCTTTTTGCAAGCCTCCTTAATAACATGCTTCTGATCATCGGTATCATAAATCGTAAAATTGCTGTCGTAGCCTATGCAATCCGCATATCTTCTTAAAATGCGTACACACATAGAATGGAATGTCGATACGTGAATCTGCTCCGATCCAAAGCCAACGAGCTTGTCTACTCGTTCGCGCATTTCTCCGGCAGCCTTATTTGTAAATGTTATTGCAAGGATATTGTACGGATTTACACCGGCTTCATCGATAAGATATGAAATTCTGTGTGTCAGAACACTTGTCTTTCCGGAACCGGCTCCGGCGAGAATAAGAAGCGGTCCGTCAACCGTAAAAACTGCCTCTTTCTGTTGTTCGTTAAGTCGATCGTAAATACTCATAAAATTCCTACCTCATCACTAAAATGCCGAAATTACAATACCTGCAATAACCACTGCTGCGCAGAACATTCTGTAAGCAGTATCTTTTTCTTTATATATAATGCGTCCGCCAATTATCATTATTACAACGCTAACCTGTTTCAAAAGAGTCATGATTGTTACACTGGATTCAGGTATCTGATTTGCCACAAACAAACATTTGTCGGCAATAATAAACAGAATGGCAATAATCCAGATGTGATAATTTTTTAAGCAACTTTTCCATCTTATTTTCGTCCTTGTAATAACGACGTATGCAGCGTAATAAACCAGCATAAAAAAGGTGTACCAGAATTGAAGTTGTGCCGCAGTCATTGTTTTTGTTAAAATCTTGTCCATTGTACCGGAGATACCGTTTAAAAATGTCGATACAAATGCAAGAATTACAAAAAGCGCCGCAACGCCTTCAGTGGCAACAGCTTTGCTTTGTTTGTCGTTTCCCGATATTTCCTTCTTCTTGAGAAATGGCGGTTTATACTTAAGAAAAACAATACCTCCGCCTACAAGAAGCATTCCTACCCACTGAAACACACCCAAGGTCTCATGAAGAATAATAACTCCAAGAAGCATTGAAAAAATCATTCTTGACAGGTCTAAAACTCCATACAGACTTATCGGCATCTTTTCGATTGCATAAAAGCTGCATAAGAAAGCAATAAAAATGACAAAGGATTTAAGCATTGTAAGCAGCATATCCCTTGTGCTTACAGGGTCCACATCACGCATTTCCGACGTAAACAACGTAGGAACGACAAACAAAAACGATAACAGCGTATATACAAAAAGCACTTCGACAACATTGTTGATCTCCAGCGCTTTCTTTTTGGAAATATCTCGTATTCCTTTTAAAATGCCATATATAAGTACCAGTGAAATCCAAAGCATAATAAAAACCTTTTCCTTAAAAAGCGGACACCCTTAAAAGGATGCCCGCTTAAAATAATACCAAACTTTTGTTCGATTGTCTACCAAATCAGAAGTAAAAATTATCTCTGAACTCGTCCTGATGCATCACCGCCGGCAAGTGTATCAACTTCCTTGCGAGAAGCAAAGTTAAAGTCACCGGGAATTGTATGCTTAAGTGCTGAAGCGGCAACACCAAACTCAAGTGCATCTTTGAAATCCTTACCGTCAACAAGACCGCAGATAACGCCGCCCGCAAATGAATCGCCACCGCCTACACGGTCAACGATGGGATGAAGGTTGTACTTCTTTGAGTGGTAGAATTCTTTTGTCTTACCATTGTAGATGCATGCTGACCAACCGTTGTCGGATGCAGAATGACTTTCACGAAGAGATGATACGCAGTATTCAAAGTTGTAATCTGCTACCATCTGTTCGAAAATTGACTTATATCCCGCAAGCTCGAGTTCACCGCTTGTAACATCTGTATTACCGGGCTTGTAACCAAGAACAAGCTCTGCATCTTCTTCGTTACCGATGCAGACATCAACATACTTCATAAGGTTCTTCATAACCTTCTGAGCCTTTTCCGAAGACCAAAGCTTCTTACGGAAATTTAAGTCCACGGAGACCTTAACGCCGTGCTTTTTAGCAGCAATCAAAGCCTTCTCTGTAAGCTCGGCAGCTGAATCTGATGCAGCGGGAGTAATTCCTGTAAAGTGGAACCAGTCAGCACCTTCAAAAATCATGTCAAAATCAAAATCTGCTTCGGTAGCTGTTGAAATTGAAGAATGAGCTCTGTCATAAACAACCTTTGAAGGTCTTACGGAAGAACCGCTCTCGAGGTAATAAATACCAAGTCTTTCACCGCATCTTGCGATGTTCTTTGTTCCGACATTGTACTTTCTTAATGCTGCTACGGCGCATTCACCGATTTCATTATTGGGAACGGCAGTAACAAACTCTGCATCGTGACCATAGTTTGCAAGTGAAACTGCAACGTTTGCCTCACCGCCACCATAGTTAATATCAAATTCATCTGCCTGGATAAACTTTTCGAAATTAGGGGTAGAAAGTCTTAACATAATTTCACCCATTGTAACTACTTTTGCCATTTTTCTGTCTCCTTATTTTAATAACATGTGTTTTTATTTGTTTTCCGGGCTGTGCGAAGCACATCTTCCTTTGCCCGGCCTGCGATCTAAGCATCTTGTTCAGAATTACTTCTGAACAAGATGCACAGCAAATCCACCAATTTCATCTTCCAAATAAATTGCAGTAAGCTTACCGTTTTTAACAACGGCTGATTCTTCTATAAACTTGGCACCCTTAACTGTCTCAAGATAGTTTTTAGCACGTGCAACACTGTTTGTTCCGATAGCAATATGGCCCTTTGTACCACGGCCGGGCTGCTTCATTGCTTCAATTTCAATACCTGCAAAAATTGAGCTGTTTCCAATCTTCTTTGCAAAACCGAATAAGTTATCATATGTATCAGCAACCTTTTCAGCCTCTGTTTCATTTTCGCAATTAACACCAATATGTCTTAAGTTAAAGCCGAGCATAAGTCTTACTGCTTCTTCGGTAAGAGCCTGAATTTCATCAAACTTTCCTGCTGTAACAAGATCTTTTTTAACCATCCATGAACCACCGCAAGCAATGATTTTATCAAATGAAAGATAATCATTAAGATTCTTTGCACTGATTCCGCCGGTGGGCATGAACTTCATGTTTACGTAAGGTGCAGCCATTGCCTTAATCATTGCAATACCACCACTCTGCTCTGCGGGGAAGAACTTAACTACATCAAGTCCAAGTTCAATGGCAGCTTCAATATTCGAAGGATTGTTAATGCCGGGAACCATGGGAACACCCTTTTCCTGGCAGTACTTTACGATTGTGGGATTAAATCCGGGAGCAACAATAAACTTTGCTCCTGCATTTACTGCACGGTCAACCTGCTCGGTTGTAAGAACAGTTCCTGCACCAACCATCATTTCAGGATGTGCTTCAACCATGTTTTTAATTGATTCCTCTGCTGCGGCAGTTCTGAATGTTACCTCCGCGCAGGGAAGTCCGCCCTTACAAAGAGCGTCTGCCAAAGGAGCTGCATCCTTTGCATCGTCAAGAACAACTACGGGAACGATACCGATTTTTGCGATTGTTTCTAATACTGCGTTCATTTCTCTCTCCTTAATTTAAATTCAGATTTAATTATGCAAGTATTTCTTTTACTGTTGTAAGAATCTTCTCATCCTTGCAGTTAGCTTCAAAGTAATCCTTAAAACCCTTCGTTGACAAAGCTCCTCTAACAAGGTCTCTGTCAAGTTCCTTTAATATATCACAAAGATCTCTGTAAGTATGTGTTTTTACTTCATCGAGAATCTTTTTATTTCTCTGCTCTGGAACAACTCTTTCCGGAGGATAGCCGCCGCCACCTTCTTTTTCAAAAAGTCTTTCAAATACATATCTTAAATTAAGTTCTGCGCCCCAGCCAAAGCCCTTTGCAAAAGGCATTGCAATTGCATTTCCGTCATTTATCTGTGTAAACATGAATGCATCGGAAGGATCCTGAGCATGTCCACAAATAACACCCGGAAATGAATTACATGCAAGCATGGCTCCTGCACCGGTTCCGCAGCCTGTAACAACAAAATCCGCAGCCTTTGAATTTAACAATACAGCGGCTAGAATTCCTATCTGAACATATGTAAGTTGCGCTTCATCTTCAGCGGAATACATACCGTAGTTATATACTGTATGTCCCTTAGCTTCCGCAACCTTTTTAAGTTCTGCCTCAATAATCGAATTCTTGGCAGCCTGGCTGTTTTCATTTATCAATGCTATTTTCATGACAAATACCTCTCCATATTTCAAGGCGAACCTCCCTCTTGGCGGTTCGCCCTGTTGATTTATTAGTCGTTAACCTTTACATCGGGCTGATCTTCGATTTCATCAGCAAACTTTGATTCATCAAGGTTGTTAGGGTCCTGACCGATATATGCTGAAATACCACCGTCAATATATACAACCTGACCATTGATGAAATCAGATGCGGGGGAAGCAAGGAATACTGCAAGTCCCATAAGGTCTTCCGTACGTCCCCATCTCTGGGCGGGAGTCTTAGAACGGATGAATCTGTCAAAAGGATTCATTGAGCCGTCCTCGCCCTTAGCACGAAGAGGTGCTGTCTGAGGTGTTGCAATATAGCCGGGTCCGATAGCATTACACTGAACGTTATACTGACCGTATTCAGAACAGATATTTCTTGTAAGCATCTTAAGTCCACCCTTAGCAGCAGCGTAAGCAGAAACTGTCTCACGGCCGAACTCTGACATCATGGAGCATGCATTGATAATCTTACCGCTTCTCTTTTCGATCATATCGGGAAGAACTGCCTTGGCACAAATGAAGGGACCTGTAAGGTCTACATTGATAACTGCGTTCCAATCATTGACAGACATCTCTGTCATGGGGATTCTCTTAATAATACCTGCGTTGTTAACAAGAATATCAATTGAACCAACCTTTTCTTTTACATCTGCAACAAAAGCCTGTACCTGGTCTTCCTTTGTTACGTCACATACAGCGCCGTAAGCATCAATTCCGCGCTTTTTATATTCTTCCATACCTCTGTCAACAAGTTCCTGCTTAATATCGTTGAAAACGATTTTTGCACCTGCTTCGTGATATGCAACTGCATAAGCAAGTCCGAGTCCGTAAGAAGCACCCGTAATCCATGCCACCTTACCCTTAAGTGAAAACTGATCAAGAATGTTACCCATTTTGTTTTTCCTCCTGTGTTTTGTTTATTTATCTTAAATCGATAGGATTGATATTATCCATATCATCAAAGTCCTGATTTTCGCCAACCATGCCCCAGATAAAGGTGTAGTTCTTTGTTGAACATCCGCAGTGAATTGACCAGCTGGGAGAAATTACTGCCTGTTCATTGTGCATGCAAATATGTCTTGTTTCCTGAGGTTCGCCCATAAAGTGCATAAGCATCTGATCCTCATCCATATCAAAGTAGAGATATACTTCCATTCTTCTGTCATGTGTATGGCAAGGCATTGAATTCCATACCGAACCGGGTTCAAGGTGTGTCATGCCCATTTCGAGCTGACAGGTCTCAACCTGTCCGGGAAGAATAAACTTATTGATTGTTCTGTGATTTGCTTCTTCCAATGTGCCAAGTTCTTTTTTGTTCTCAGGCTTTACAATAACAACATCTTCCGAAGGCTCACCCTCAAGCTTAATAAGCTTTGTGGGATATGTCATATGTGCAGGTGCTGAGTTAATGTAAAATTTTGCCGGATTTGAAGGATCCACGGATTCAAATATGATATCTCTCGCACCCATTCCGATATACATTGCTTCCTTATGACCGACTTCATATTTTTTACCGTCAATCGTAATATAACCTGCAGGACCGATGTTGATTACACCCATTTCTCTTCTCTGCAAGAAGTACTCTGCCCTAAGTTCATCGCCGGCAGTAAGCTTTAACGGATTTACAGGGACAGCTGAGCCTGTAATGATTCTGTCAATATGGCTGTAGACAAGTTTGATATCATCAACCTTAAAAAGATCGTCAATCAAAAACTCTTCACGAAGTCTTTTGGTATCGTAGTTCTTCACATCCTTGGGAGATGCTGCAGTTCTTAATTCCATTGTTAACCCTCCAAATAATTTGTGTCATACTGTTCATATGATTTTTCTTACATAATCATCTTACAGCAAAAATCGGCAATTTTCTTTGCCTTTTTATGTTCAAACCTTGCCAATTTTGAACATTTTGTAAGCGCTTTCACATTTTTATTGTTTTTAGCGGCAAAACATCGTCTTTTGTCTTGCCGCTACTTTTATCTTTTTCTGCCTTTTTTCTTTCTTATTTTTTTAAGTTTCTTTCTCGCCTCGGCTACCAAAACAGTTATTTCTTCTTTCCCGGATTCAAGTTTTAACGATACATCGTCCCTTGTACTTACAATTTTTCCTGAAACATCGGAAATTACTCTGTCCTTCATAAGCACCGCAAATGTCTTTAACAGGTCTTTCAGAAACTCTTTTGTCTCTTCGTCCAAATCTTTTGCGGCATTAACAGCCTTCAATGCATGACCGTAAATATCCGCAGACAATTCCCTGGTATCCGTAGCTTCGGTAGCATTTAAAACCTCCGTGAGTATTTTGACGAAGGCGTTAAGATGTTCTTCATCAAGCCCGCACATCCATTCATTAAAAGTATCTAAAAGAAGAAGATGCTGCTCCGAAAGTCTTGTTTCTTCCAATTTTGCATCTGCAACAACCCAATTATAAGGATTATGTTGCCTTACACCCACCGACTTTGATGCAACGACTATACTGTTTTCGTCTGTTGAAAGCAAAAGTCCGACATATGAAGATTTCGGAATAACCGATACAAGTTTTTCTCTGATATTGTCAAAGCCATATTTTTCGAGAAATTCCTTTCTGAATCCCGGACCGTCGAAACTGTATATTGCTTTTATTCTTCTCTGAACAACTTTCGAGCAGTTCATTGCCGAATACATGGCAAGATTTCCGCCTTTTGAATGACCGCCAATCATAAATTGTCCGCTAATCTTCATTGCAACGTCGTTTACGTATTTTGCCGACAATTTTTGACCTCTGATAGGCCTTTCAAGCGCCATATTAATATCTTCCTGCCAACCCACTATCGTCTCGTCCGTTCCTCTGAAGCCGATATATGTTTCGCCGTTCGGCAGAAGAAATGTCAAAGCGCAAAACTGCATTTCATCTTTTACATCTATTCTGTTTATATACATGCAAACCTTAAGGTTCTTGAATCTGACAGACTCAGACATTGCCTCAAGCAATGCACGTTTTTCTTTTTCATGGCTGAAATTGGTAAACATCGACTCGTAAAATTCACTGTTTCGGATTTTTTGCAATGAAACGGGACGGTCGGACATTTCATCCAGAATTCGTTCAAATTTCAAATAGCAGAATTCTGCAAGAACAAGGGCATCCTCTTTTGAAAATTCCAAATCCTGCAAAGATTGCGCCCCTTGTGTTCTCACATAATCTATAATGTTGCTCATTTTAATAATCTCCTGCATCCGAATTTCTTTCACACTGAGGCATTTGCCCGGCTGCGCAGGATGCGATGCGACTCTTTAAAATCTGGCATTGATATTCCCGATATCTTTAATATGGAGTGAAATGCTTCCGTCCGGATTTGTTTCAAAAACAACATTTCCATCTTCATACTGGTCCATCGGAATCTTAATCTCTATCCCTTTATCGGTTACAAGATTTTGTTTCTGATATTTTTTTGTGGTCTTTTCACTTTGTGGAAGAACCTCTTCCTTCACAAGATCGTAACGCTCCATTTTCTCCTGAAAAGATTCTCTTAAATCCGGGCGTTCCTTAAATACCATATCTCCCAGCTCATCAATCTGAAAACCACCGTTCTTTTCCAGTTGCTCGTTGATGATTGCTTTTGCTTCCATCTGATGTTCGTAACGATAAGTTTCCTCATATGCCTCGTTATTTACTGTCTCGATTGCCTTTGAAACAACTGCCAGTTTCTTCTTATCTGACATTTTCGCACTGCATTTTAAGAAATATTCGCTGAAATAGTCCTCTTTCTTCCCATCTATTTCAGCTTTCTTTTCAACTAGCCATACCACCAAATCCGTAAGTCTGATTATACAGGCTTCAGCTAATTTCTGCGTTCCCTGGGGCAAAATCTCCTTATAGCGATACACTTCGTTTACCACACCTGCCTCTACGGGCATAATACGATGTGTATACATCGGCTTATAATTCATTTTCAATATTGAAAGATATTCCAGCGAATCGCATGAAAAACGTACAATCAAAAGATCAGCCGGAGGAATATCAAGATTTGCATTCATAATGGAATAAAGTTGTTCCGCCAGTTCCTTGCTTATAGGAACAAAATCATCGTCATCGTATGTCTCAAGCACATGATAAACTTCTGACTCATGCTTATGAAATTCACACTTTTTACTGTCATCACCGCTAAAAATATTTGCAATATGATCTTTGACAAAATCCGAAAATTCCGCGCCGTACTCAAGCACATCATCCGAATACTGCGCACTTCCCGAAGTAGAATCAAGTACATGAAGAATAACTTTTCTTAAATTAATATCTTCTTTAACGAATCCCATTTGATTTCATCCTCTCTTATATCAGTAAAAAATCAATGAATTACTAATTTCTTTTCCAGGTTCCCGGATACATCAGCACCAGCATGGGGAACAATTCCAAACGGCCCGCAAGCATATCAAAAGCAAGAACAATCTTTGAGAATGCCGAAAAACCGGCAAAATTGCCCGTAGGTCCAACCATTCCAAGGCCCGGCCCGATATTACCCAGTGAAGCTAATACGGATGTAAATGTTGTTTCCGTATCAAAACCGTCCAAAGCTACCAAAAGCACGGAAACCACAAGAATCAGTACATATGCAACAATAAACGAACCCACTGACTTTATCGTTTCCTCCGATACAAGCGATTTGTTAAGCTGAATCTTTTTTACGCTCCTAGGATGTGTCAGGTGACCAAGTTCTCTTGCAAAAGTCCGAAGTGAAATGATAAGTCTCGAAACTTTTATTCCGCCACAGGTGGAACCGGCGCAGCCTCCAACAAACATAAGAGCAAGCAAAATCGCCTTCGACAGCATCGGCCACGTATTAAAGTCTGCAGTGGCAAAACCGGTAGTTGAAATAATGGTAGCAACCTGGAATGACGCCTGGTGAAATGCTTCATAAAGGCTTGGATACATTCCTCTGACCTGAAATGTTATTACACCGATACATGCCACAACAATTACCAGATACCACTTAACTTCCTCAAGCTTTAAAATTTCTCCGGGTTTTCTTGAAAGAATAAGGAAATAAACATTAAAATTTACTGCACAAAGAAGCATAAATATTGTTGCAATAACCTGTGCGGAGTGGCTGTAGCCGCCAAGGCTTTTGTTCAGATTTGCAAATCCGCCCGTTCCCATGTTCGAGAAGGAAATAATTGTAGCATCGTACAAATTCATTCCGCTGAAGAGGAAGCAAACCACAAGAATAATCGTAAGCCCAATATAGATTGTATACAGCATCTTTGCGGTATCTTTGACTTTTGGAACCAGTTTTCCCACATCAGCGCCGGTACTCTCCGCTCGCATAAGATGCATATTATGACTTCCCGATAACGGGAGAATGGACATAATAAAAACAAGCACACCCATTCCACCGATCCAGTTTGTAAAGCAACGCCAGAACATGCTCGTTTTGCTCATTGCCTCTACATCCGTCAAAATGCTTGCTCCGGTTGTGGTAAATCCGGAAACCGTCTCAAAAACCGCATCAATATAAAACGGAATTTCACCTGTAAGAACAAAAGGAATCGCTCCCACCAATGAAAGAACAAGCCAGGAAAGAGAAACCGTAACAAATCCTTCTCTGGCATAAAACACTCTGCTTTCAGGCTTAAAAAAAGATCCGACAGTGCCCAATGCGAAAACAATAACAGCAGTTATTATATATACAATTCCTTGCTTTTCTCTGTATATCAGTGAAATAATGCAAGGCAGCAAAAGAAATATTCCTTCAAATTGAAGCACTCTGCACAATATAAATCTGATAATCGATTTGTTCATCTTTAATCTCCGTGCCTACTCCAAAATATCTGTAATATCATCAAATCCGGTATTTGTGGTAACAACAATTACCGTATCTCCCACTGAAATAACGGAATGACCGCCGGGAGTTTCAATCTGACCCTCGTGAATGATGCAGCAAATAATAACGTTCTTCTTAAGTTTCAGATTCATAAGGGGAACGTTTATCAGTTGTGAGGCTTCACGTACGACAAATTCCAATGCTTCGGCTTTGCCTGAATTCAGTTTGTACAAGCCTTCCATATTGCTTTGCAATGTATTCTGCATCGCTCTGACATATTTTACGACAGCTTCTCCCGCAAGCATTTTGGGATTTATGATGCTGCCAATGTTCATATCATCAATAATATCATCATATGTGCTTCGATGAACTCTGGTGATAAGTTTAACCTTAGGGTTTACTTTCCGGGCATAAATCGCCATCATAACATTCACTTCATCATGATTTGTAAGTGTAACAAAAGACTGGGTATGTTCAATTCCTTCTTCACCGAGAAGCCCCTTATCCTGTCCGTCGCCGTTAATAATGATAGCTTCCGGAAGTTTTTCCGCAAGTTCATCGCATCTGGCTTTAAGCTTATCGATAATTTTCACTTCAACCCCCGTGGCAATAAGCTTCTTTGCAAGATAATAAGAAGTATCTCCGCCTCCGACAATCATACAGGAGCGCGCTTTAAGCTGATTGCCCTTTATCGCCCTGAAGAACTGCGAAGCCTTTTTTGTTGAAGCAACAAAAGAAACCTTATCACCTTCCCAAACCGTAAAATCACCGTTAGGAATAAATGTTTCGCTTCCGCGTTCAACTATGCAGACAAGAACATTGGTATTAAGTGTTTTTTGCATGTTTTTAAGGGGAATTCCGCAGATTGGACTTTCTTTTTGAACTTCAAATTTAATAAGTTCAACTTTTCCTCTTGCGAAGGAATCAATTTCGATAGCGGAAGGAAACTTAAGCAGACGTGCTATTTCTTCGGCAGCGTTAAGTTCGGGATTAACGGAAAGCGATAAGCCCAAATCATCCTTAATAAATGAAATATCTTCTTTATACTCAGGATTTCTTACTCTGGCAATTGTATTCTTTGTTCCGGCCTTTTTTGCCATCAGGCAGCAAAACAAATTTCTTTCATCAGAATCCGTTACCGCAATAAGAAGATCTGCACTTTTTACGCCGGCATCCTTCAGAACGGAAAGTGAGGCACCACTGCCCACAATTCCCATAACATCCCATCCGTCGCAGATTTTACGAACCATTTTTTCATCTTTATCGATAATGGTAATATCATGACCTTCCTGACTAAGCTGCTTTGCGATATTGGATCCGACATTTCCGCAGCCTACAATAAGTATTTTCATTTAACCTTATCCTTCCGTAAATTCTTCTTCGTAGATAATGCCTTCTTCAAGTGCTCTTGTTCGACACCCCTCTTTGGCATTTCCTATCTCACATATCGTTGCCATATCTTCACTGATACAATCATTGCACGCAGGGCATGCCATCATGGTTCCGCAGATTTCTCTCGGCACTCCGCCGTTGCGTGAATTATGTTTACAATCAAAGCACCAGCATTTTTTGCATTGTTTAAACAGTAATTCCTGTACATTTTCATTTTCAGGCTCTGTATTTAGAACCTCTGTCCCGTATGAAGAAACGTCCTCAATTATTTTCTCAGTAGTCTCGTCAGCTACTTCATCAGCCACTTCCTCAGTTACTTCGTTAGCTGCTTCCTCAGTTATTACTTCAGTTATTACTTCAGTTGCTTCTTCAGCATTTTCCTCTGTCGCTTCATCCGGCTCTTCCGTGACTTTTTCAGTTTCTTTTTCCACAGCAGGTAATTCAACCTCATTAATAGGCGTAATCACCGGGGGCGTCATCGGTTCCGCATCGGATATGGTTGTTCCGAACTCAAAGCTTAGCTGTTCAAAATCCGACACAGCGGATTTTGGAAGTTTACTCCTGCCCGGTTCGCGAACCCTCACAACAGCTCCCTGGCTGTCGGTATATTCATTTATAAGACCCAGAAAGTCCATCTGGCCGTCCATATCTCGAATATTCATCCTTATCCCGTTTCACAAGTTCACATATCGCATAATTATGAGAAATTTTATCACATTGCGCCGCTGTTTTCAATAAAGCTACCCTTCCGCTCCAAATGAAGCAAAAATATTTTTATCGTTTCTCGATAAATTGTTGTTGACAAACGAAAATAGTGGTGTTATAACTTGATTATCGATAAACGATAAATGTTTATCGTTAACTGCAGATACAAATGTTACGGACGCGTAGCAGACTTATAACAGTATTTAGTGAAAATATCGCATATTACGGTTGATTCACCAAAACAAATAACAACAAACTAATTATTAAAGGAGAAAAACAAAATGAACAAAGAAAGAGCAATATCAAAAATCAACACAATGGGTAAGGTCGGATTTATCATTTCTCTCATACTTGAGATTCTTGTCGGTGTATTCGCGAGCCAGGTCATAATTGCCATAATCTTCTTTATGATATTACCCAAAGACTTCCTCTCCGTTTCAACAAATACACAGGTAGAATCTGTGATTGACTTCAACAAAATTCCCGGAATCACTCCGGAAGTATTTCAGGAAGCATTGAAAAACGGTACTGTTACAATAAACAATAATGACATGGCGGTTTCGGATGTCGATATCGAAAACGGTGTTATGAATGTATCTACAGAAGTAAAAACAAACACATTTGAATTAAAAAATCTCATTCCGTTTTTTGTCAGCGTGCTTTTGCAGCTTATTTGCGGTTTTGTATCGCTGTGGTTTGTATGTAAATTATGTAAAAATATCAAAACCTGTACTTCGCCTTTCGACGCCTCTGTTATCGGTGGATTAAGATCAGTTGCTTTTTCACTCATTCCTCTTGCATTCTTTGATACAATAACCTCCGCCTTTGAGTCAGCTATTTCAACGGGGAACGTCAACATAGCGGTATCCATTAATCTTGTAGTCGTATTTGCAATCCTTATAATCTTTAGTCTTTCATACATCTTCAAATACGGCGCAGTTCTGCAGGAAGAAAGCGACGAAACATTATAGGAGGTACTCAGCATGGGAAAAATAATACTTCGTCTTGACCGCGTGATGGCTGACAGAAAGATCAGTCTTAACGAGCTGGCCGAAAAAGTCGGCATAACAAATGTCAATCTTTCCAAAATGAAAACAGGAAAAATCAGCGCAATCCGCTTCTCTACTCTGGAAGCGATTTGCGAAGTACTTAACTGCCAGCCCGGAGATATTTTGGAATATGATCCGACAGCCGTCAGTGAAACGGAAGAATAAGAACCTTGATAATAATTTTTGATAGATTTTTACAATTATCCTTTCTGCCCAGGTGTTAGATTACATTGTAGTCTGAATGACAGAAAGGATTTTTTATGGCAAAGGCACGTTCCATAGATATGACAACAGGAAGTCCCGTAAAACATCTTCTTACTTTTGCGGCTCCGTTGTTTTTAGGAAATATATTTCAACAATTTTATAATATGGTCGACTCGCTCGTTGTCGGCAAATTTGTCGGTGCTGATTCACTCGCAGCAATAGGAACCTGCAGTTCACTGCACTTTCTTTTTGTCTCCTTAAGTATGGGACTTGCAAACGGTGTAGGTATTATCGTTGCACAGTATTTCGGAGCAGGAGACAATAAAGGAATCAAAAAGACAATTGCAAATGCCTATTATCTTATAGTTTCCGCCGCACTTATAGCTACATTGATAGGACTGGTTTTCGCTCGCCCGATTCTGTCACTTATGTCCACTCCGGAAAATATTATGCCTGAAGCGGTTCTGTATTTAAGAACAACGGTTTGCGGAATCATATTCATAGCTTTGTACAATTCCGTTGCGGCAGTATTAAGAGCTCTCGGTGATTCAAAAACTCCTCTTTACTTTCTCATTATGTCCAGTTTTTTAAATGTCGGACTGGATTTATTGTTTGTTCTTGTATTGCATATGGGCGTAAGAGGTGCTGCAACAGCAACCATTATTGCGCAAGCCACTTCCGCTTTTGTAAGTTTGACCTATGCTATAAAAAAGGTTCCGTATTATAAACTTGAAAAAAGTGAGATGGCCCCTCACAAAGATATTATCTTCAATGCATTCAGACTCGGTATCCCCATGGCTTTCCAGAGTTCGCTCATTGCAATCTCACTCATTGTTCTTCAGGGTGTTGTTAACAGCTTCGGTTCAACCGTAATGGCAGCATATACAATTTCATCAAAAGTCGATTTAATTATTTCTCAGCTTTATAACGCCATAAGTTTTTCTTTGGTAACCTACTGTGGTCAGAACTATGGAGCCGGAAATTTAAAGAGAATAAAAGAAGGCTACAAGTACGGAATGATTATTGTTGCTTTGTACAATCTCATCCTTGTTCCTGTTATCTGCATTCTTTCAAAGCAGATTTCCGGATTTTTTGTTACCGATCCGGACGTTATTGAATTAGGCACCACTGCACTTCGAATTACAGGAATAATGTATTTTGCTCTTGGATTCATCTACGTTCCCCGTGGTGTATTAAACGGTTGCGGAGATGCCGGTTTCTCAATGATAAACGGTATTTCCGAGGTAGCTTGCCGTATTGTGTTTTCAAATGCTCTCACTGCCATAGCTTTCATTAATGTTTGGGGAATCTGGTGGGCGGCAGGACTTACATGGTTCACCGTTGCAATAATCTGTAATCTCAGATATTTCTTCGGAAAATGGAAAACCCGGATTCCGTCTCCCAAAACTATTATTGCTAAGAAACAAAACTCCCCTATGTAGCAAAACAATTAATACATTTCTTAATATGAACTCAAAAAAGAGTTTCGCCGATAAAGCGAAACTCTTTTTTCACTGCAAATGCATATTTTATTAATATCTTCTACTGAAACAGTTTTGTAACAAGACTGTCCTGCTCTTCTTTTTTCCTCTGTAAAAGAATCTGATAATCGTTGATTACTTCATTCTTCTTCTGATCGGAAACAGCCTTTTCAATATCAAGATCCTCAATTCTGCTTCTTGATGCAAGAACGTTCTCGGCTGTATTCATGTTTGAATTATATGCATACTCAAGCGCATTGGACGCAGCACCGACAGAGCTTCTGTCTGATGAAACTTTTTCAAGCGCCGCATCAATTCTGCTTATATCAAAATCCTTTGTAACATCGTAATCTTCAATACCCAATGTTTCCAAAGTTCCGTTTGTCATCTTAATCGACATGCCTTTACCGTCAGGATTTGCCGCAACATCCAATGTAGCCATAGAACCGTCCAAAAGATTCTGCTCGTTGTAATGTGTTGTCTTTGAGATATCCTGAATTCCCTGTAAAAGCTGGCTGACTTCTGTCTGAATCGCAGCCTTATCGCTATCATTTAGCAGACCGTTCGAAGCCTTAACACTTAACTCACGTATTCTCTGAAGATAATCGGTAATTCCTTCCATTGCCTTGTCAGAAATCTTTAGCGCATCATCAGCCTGCTTAATATTCTCGGCACCTGCGTTAATACCTCTTTCCTGCGATTCGAGCTTATTTGCTACGGCAAGTCCGCTTGCATCGTCCGCTGCGCTGTTTATTCTCTTACCACCGGCTATTTGTCCATAGCTTCCTACTGAATTAATGTCCATATTGGCACTCCTTTCATTGGCGGCACTTATCTGAGCCACACTGCTTTTTATCGTTGCAACAGTTTTCATATCCGGCATTTCGTTCTTAGCCAGATACTGGTCCATAGATAATTTTTCAGTATTATTCGGCATTGCAATCGGATTTGTTCCCATCATTTTCCTCCAAATTGTCAAAAACAAAGGTTACAGATGAGATGATTATAGGCTTAAAACCTTAGTATTTCAAGCATTTCGAGGAATTCCGGTTAATCAGTCAAATGATTTTTCATAAATTTCCGGTCGTCTGTCTCTGAAAAGTCCCCAGCTCATTCTGTTTGTTCTGATTTCATCAAGGCCAAATGTGTGAAGAAGAACTTTTTCTTCTTCTTTGTTCGCACTTTCAAGCACTTCACCTGTCTCGTCACAAATAAAAGAGGATCCGAAAAATTTAAGTTCTGATTTCTGGCCGCCGTTTTCAGTACAAGGCTCCACTTTTTCAACACCGACTCTGTTAGCGGCGACAACCGGCACAATGTTAGATCCGGCATGTCCCTGCATACAGCGTCTCCAGTGTCCTGAACTGTCCACCTCAAGAATAGGTTCACTGCCGATAGCCGTAGGATAAAGAAGAATCTCAGCGCCTTTAAGTGCCATTGCCCTGGCAGTTTCCGGAAACCACTGATCCCAGCAAATACCTACACCGATACAACCGTATTTTGTATTCCATACCTTAAATCCCGTATTCCCGGGCGTAAAATAAAATTTTTCCTGATAGTAATGATCGTCCGGAATATGTGTTTTTCTGTAAATACCCATAACAGAACCGTCTGCATCCAGCATAGCAACACTGTTATACAAAACATTTCCGTCTTTCTCGTAAAAGCTTATCGGCATTACCAGTTCAAGTTCCTTTGCAACCCTTGAAAAATGACAAACAGCATCATTCTCCTCCACGGTTTTTGCAAATTCATAGTAGTCGTATCTTCTTTCCTGGCAAAAATACTGCCTTTCAAACAGTTCCGGAAGAAGAACAACCTGAGCTCCCATTTTTTTTGCTTCTCTGACCATCATGTCAGCTTTTTCTATATTTTCCGAAACATCATTGGTACATCGCATCTGAACTGCCGCTACTGTAATCTGTCTCATTGGCGTCCCTTTCCCGAATAAATAATATGTGTATATGTTCAAACCTTATGTGTAAAAGACCTTGAGTTACATTTTTTGTATTCCTAAAGGTATCTGCTGGGTAATGCAGTGAATATTTCCGCCTCCGACAATGATACTTCTCGCCGCAACAGGATATATTGTTCTTTCGGGAAACAATTTCTGCAGAGTATTAACCGCAACCGCATCATTTTCGTCCCCAAACTGCGGAAGAGCTATTCCATTGTTGAAGATATAAAAATTCACATAGCTGGCGGCAAGACGCTCTCCTTCTTCTCTGACATCCTCACCCTCTTCAAATACCATTGATTCCAGTTCTTCTTTTGTGATGCACACAGGCTGTTTCGGAATCGGAAGCTTATGAACGGTAAAATGTCGTCCCCGCGCATCTGTTTCCTCTTCCAAGGTCTTTAGAGTTTCATTTGAAGGCTTCCATTGAATATCATTCTCATCGTCTGTCCATGCAAGAACAACTTCACCCGGTTTGACAAAAGCACAGACATTGTCGACATGCTCGTTTGTTTCGTCACCTTCGATTCCGCGGGGAAGCCATATGATTTTTTCGGCAGCCAGATATTTTTTTAATATCTCCTCAATTTCCGACTTGGTTAAATCAGGATTTCTTCCTTTACTCAGTAGACAGGTCTCCGTCACCAGAACCGTTCCTTCTCCGTCAGAATGTATTGAACCGCCCTCCAGAACAAAGGGATGCGCATCATAACATGCGATATTTAATCTTTCACATATCTCTGCGGCTGCTTTGTCATCTTCCTCATAATCAGTGTAAAGTCCGTCAAAATCTCCACCCCATGCATTGAATTTCCAGTCAATTCCCCTTATTCCGCACTTCGAATCAACTACGCATGTAGGACCTATGTCTCTTGCCCATGCATCGTCTGTTGCTATATTCAGCACAAGTACATTCGGAACATCCTCAAAACATGATTTAACTTTTTCAAGCTCTTTATCGTCACACAAAAGATATACCTGTTCTTCTTTAGCAATAATTCTCGCAATTTCCGAAAATGTTTTCTGTGCTTCCTTTCCACCGTTTGTCCAAGATCCCGGGCGAACAGGCCAAATAAGAATAGTTCCTCTGTGTGGTTCAAACTCACCGGGCATACGAAATCCGTCCTGCGCCGGATAACCGATTAAAGTCTGCATTTAAAATCCTCGTATCCAAATTTCTTAATAAGCCTGCACTCTTTATTTTCGTCCATAGCATAAATAGAGGGGAGGCACATTCCGTTGAAAGTATTGTTTTTAACCATAGAATAGATAGCCATATCTTCAAAGATAAGCCTGTCACCTATTTTTAATTCCTTATCAAACGAATAATCTCCGATTACATCTCCTGCCAGGCAGGTACAGGAAGAAAGCCTGTAGGAAAAAGTTTTTTCGCCATTTTCACCGGAATTTTTAAGAGGAGGCCTGTATGGCATTTCCAAAACATCCGGCATATGGCAGGCTGCTGAAGCATCAAGAACAGCTATTTTTATTCCGTTCTCAACAATATCCATCACCTCTGTTACGAGGTACCCTGCATTTAAGGCAATTGCTTCTCCGGGCTCGAGATAAACGTCAATATTATATCTTGATTTAATATTCCTCACTAATTCAATAAGCCCATTAACATCATAATCTTCTCTGGTAATATGATGTCCGCCGCCCATATTAAGCCATTTCATCTTCTTTAATACTTCACCGAAATTAGCTTCAAAGGCCAAGAACGTCTTTTCAAGATCATCAAAATTCTGCTCGCAGAGTGTATGAAAATGAAGTCCGTCAATATATTTAAGCGCATCTTTGTCTTCTCTTAAAGCTGATTCGAAATTGGCCTTTGTAACTCCAAGCCGCGACCCCGGTGCGCAAGGGTCATAAATCGCATGACCTTCCTGTGTTGAATATTCGGGATTAATTCTAAGACCAAAACCGGTCTTTTCTTCTTCTCGTGCAAATTTCCTGACCTGAGAAAAAGAATTAAAAATAACATGGTCACAAATTGAAACAATCTCGTCAAACTCACTGTCACGATATGCAGGAGAAAAACAATGGTTCTCTTTTCCCATTTCTTCATATCCAAGCTTTGCTTCAAAAAGTCCGCTTGCTGTTGTTCCCGATATATACTTACCGATCAAAGGATACTCACTGTATGCCGAGAAGGCCTTCTGAGCAAGCAAAATCTTTGCTCCGGACTGCTCTTCAACGTACTTTAATATCTCCAAATTCTCCCTGAGCTTTTTCTCATCAATGACATAGCTCGGAGTACATACCTCATCAAATTTCATAATAATCTCCGTTCCGCCCCGTGGAATCCGTAAGGCACTTGCAAAGGTGCCCCTGAGGTGGCGGCAGAAAAGTGCCATGTAAATAATGCTCTGTTTACAGAATTAATTATGGTACAAGTACAGGATTCTCCTGTACCTTCCAGGGAAGTCCCCATTTATTAAGAGCTTCCATATAAGGGTCCGGATCGAATTCATCTGTAGTGAACACACCCGGCTTTTTCCACAGTCCCTTAACAACCATCATTGCACCGATCATTGCAGGAACACCTGTTGTATAAGATATTGCCTGCGATTCAACTTCCTTATAGCACTCCTGATGATCGCAAATATTATAAATATAGATACTTCTTTCTTTACCGTCCTTAATTCCGGTAAAAATACATCCGATATTTGTTTTTCCCACTGTTCTGGGACCAAGTGATGCAGGATCGGGGAGAAGTGCTTTGAGGAACTGAATCGGTACAATCTTTGTTCCTTCAAAATCAATAGGTGTTGTGGAAAGCATACCTACATTTTCAAGACACTTCATATGAGTAAGATAGCTCTGTCCGAAGGTCATAAAGAAACGAATTCTTTTTACCTCAGGCATATTGCGTCCGAGAGCTTCAATTTCTTCATGATGAAGAAGGTACATGTCTTTCATGCCGACACCTTCAAAATCATATTCTCTCTTAATGGACATAGCCGGAATTTCAACCCACTTTCCGTTCTCCATATATGATCCGGGAGCTGATACCTCTCTTAAGTTAATCTCGGGATTGAAGTTCGTTGCAAAGGGATATCCATGATCACCGCCGTTACAGTCAAGAATATCGATTGTATGAATTTCATCAAAATAATGCTTTTTTGCATATGCCGCGAAAACTGATGTTACACCGGGGTCGAAACCTGTTCCGAGAAGTGCTGTAAGGCCGGCTTTTTCAAATTTTTCCCGGTATGCCCACTGCCATGAATAATCAAAATATGCCGAGAAGCCAAGTTCCTTGCATCTGGCCTCATATATTTTTCTCCACTCGGGATCGTCTGTGTCTTCGGGCTCGTAGTTTGCTGTATCAATATAATCAACACCGCATTCGAGGCAGGCATCCATAATTGTCAAATCCTGGTAAGGAAGTGCAACATTAAGTACCGCGTCAGGGTTATATGATTTGATAAGAGAAACAAGTTCGGGAACACTGTCAGCGTCAACCTTTGCTGTTGTAATTTTGGTTTTTGTTTTTTCTTCAAGCTTTGCTTTTAATGCATCACACTTTGAAACAGTGCGGCTTGCAATCATAATCTCATCAAATACTTCGCTGTTCTGACAGCACTTGTTAATAGCTACTCCTGCAACACCACCACATCCGATTATTAATAATCTGCTCATTTTAATCTCCTCTTTATTATCTATAATTCAGTTTTTCCGTATAAAACGGATTTAGTCTTTTTTTCTTTTTTCTTCTTCCTCAAGAAGGTCCTCTACATACTTCGGAAGCATAAATGCACCCTGGTGAAGATTCGTTGTATAGTACCAGGTTTTAATTCCTCGCGCCTTCCATCTGACTGCGTTAAAATCAATCAGCGGATGATACTTTTTGGAGGCAAAGCCAAACATCCAGTAACCTGCGGCACAGGTTGGAATCGACGCCTGATATACACGGCTTATGGGGAAGCTTGTATATACTTTTCTGTGCATTGCCCTGAAGGCTGCTTCATCTTCATCATAGAATGGTGAGCCGTGCTGATACACCATGATTCCGTCCTCGTGGAGTGCCCTAAAACAAATACCGTAGAATTCTTTTGTAAACAGGCCTTCCGTATGTCCGAATGGGTCTGTGGAATCATTTATTATCAAATCGTACTTATCCGTACATCTTCTCAAAAATCTGAGGCCGTCCATATTATGAATTTCCACCCTCGGGTCGTCGAAGCCCTTTGCTGTTTCCGGAAAGAATTCTCTGCTGACCTGAATAAACAGTTCATCGGGTTCGACGACATCTATATGCTCGATTTCTTTATATTCGATAAGATTTTTGGCTACACCGCCGTCACCCCCGCCGATAATAAGTACATTTTTCACATTTGGGTGAACCGCCATCGGCACATGAACTATCATCTCGTTATATATAAATTCATCTGCTTCGGAAAAAATGATTTCACCGTCAAGAACAATCATTTTGCCAAACTCTCTTGACTGGAAAACAGCTATCTTCTGATAATCGCTTTCGCCACCAAACAGCTGCTTCTCAACTCTTACGCCGGTCTTCACATTTTCCGTATCCATTTGTTCAAACCAGATATCCATTACTCTTCTATTACACTGACATACTCGACATTGGGATCAAGAGTCCCCTGCAACGAGCAGCCTTTCTCCTTTGCATATTTGATATATTCAATAATATCATCCGTTATTTTTTCTCCGGGTGTTAAAATCGGTATTCCCGGCGGGTAACACATTACAAGTTCTCCGCATATTTTTCCCGAAGTCTTTTCAAGAACAACCTGTTCTTTCTTCGAATAAAAGGCTTTCTGTGGTGACATTATTACTTCAGGCTGAATAAAATCTCCGCAGAATTGATCTTTATCTTCTTTTCCGTATACACGCTTTATATCTTCAAGCGCACCAACAAGCCTTTCAATATCCTGAATTCGGTCACCTATCGAAATATAAGCAAGAATATTTCCGATATCTCCGAACTCAATCTGTATGTCATAATCGTCTCTCAAAAGATCGTATACTTCTATTCCCGTAAGTCCTATGCCCTGCGTATATACGGAAAGCTTTGTAATATCAAAATCGTAAACCGAATCACTGTTAATCAGTTCTTTTCCGTATGCATAATATCCGCCGATAGCATTGATTTCGCTTCTTGCATATTCTGCCATCCTGGCAACCTTGGCGAATGATTCCTGGCCTCTTAATGCAAGATTTCTTCTCGATATATCAAGACTGGAAAGAAGAAGGTATGACGCTGATGTAGTCTGAGTAAGATTTATAATCTGACGAACATACTCCGCATCAAAGTTTTCTCCGCAAAGAAGAATCGAGCTCTGAGTAAGTGAACCACCTGATTTATGCATTGATACAGCTGCCAAATCCGCCCCTGCTTCCATCGCGGACATCGGTAAATCCTTGCTGAAGTACTGGTGAGTTCCGTGTGCTTCATCCACCAGCATTTTCATTCCTCTTTCATGCGCAAGCTTTGTAAGTTCATGAAGATTTGAACATATTCCGTAATATGTAGGATTGTTCAAAAATACCGCCACGGCATCAGGATTCTCGTCCATTGCTTTTTTCATCGCATCTACAGTTACTCCCAACGCTATTCCGATATGATGATTTACTTCAACATCCACATAAATCGGAACGCCGCCGCAAATAACAAGCGCATTGATTACACTTTTATGAATGTTTCTGGGAAGAATAATCTTATCCCCCGATTTACAAACCGACAAAATCATTGTCTGTACGGCACTTGTAGTTCCGTTTACCATCAAAAAAGCATGCGCGGCGCCAAAAGCATCTGCGGTAAGTTCTTCCGCTTCCCTTATAACCGAAACGGGATGACTTAAATTATCGAGCGGTTTCATCGAGTTGACATCGAGGCCTACGCACTTTTCTCCCAAAAGTTCCACCAGTTCCGGATTTCCCCGTCCCCTTTTATGTCCCGGGACGTCAAAGGGGACTACTCTCTTCTTTTTAAATGATAATAATGCTTCGTAAATCGGAGCGCTTTTCTGTCTGTTAATGTCCATAAAATCACCTTTTCTCTGCCTTACGGCAGATTGTTTCCGCACATTGTCTTAATAATAGGCAACAAAAAAAGCAGATGATAAATCGATTATCATCTGCCTAAAAATGTCTTATACGATTATATATGCAAGCTTACTCTTCGTTGAGTGCCCCATGCAAAATACGTTACGTACTCTTATTGACCGTTTCACAAGATGATAATAACCTTATAAAATTTGAGCTTCTAACTCAATCAATAATGTGATTGTTTCCAATCACTTCGGCAACCGACCCGGCCTGTCCGTATGGGCCAACAAAATATGGGTCTGATTTTGCATAAGAACTTTCGCTCGCTTGCGAAATGTATATTATCATCTATACACAATAAATGCAATATAAATATTAATATCCCACCTCTAGTTTTCTTCTATAACCACTTTCTTCCCGTTGTCCACAGAATGAAGTTTTGCCCCCGGAATCGAACTGACAAATTTCTGAAACTGTGAATAGCCGTACGATTTAGGTGTAAACGCAGGAAACTTCTGATGTATCTGATTACTCAAATCACCAATATCCATTCCCTCTTTTCCGTTTTTGAGAATAAGCGTCCTTGCATATGCATAAACATCGCCTTTAGACTCTGTTTCCTTAAGAGAAACATAGTAAGCCGTTCCTTTTTTCACAAGTTCAAACCCGCTGAGTTCTTCAATCATCTTTGAAAGAGTGCTGTAACCGTAATCACGGGTATCAAAATCCGGATATCTTGCATCAATCTTACTTCCCAGTTCTCCGAGATGCGTTGCTCTGCCGTTATCGTCATTTGTTGCAATAATATCCTGCATAAGTCTGACAACCGCATCTTTTGCAAGAACCTGCTTCTTCTCCGAAGCCTTTGCAGTGTTGTTCTTCTTATCCGAAACATCATCCTGAATAAGGTTCTCCAGAGAAATAAACTTATCACAGGCCATTCGAATCGACCTTGCGGTTTTTTCTTCGCCCATTACAACCACATACATACGTGATTCTTTCAGCCTTGTTGCAAGTCTGGTAAAGTCCGCATCACTTGAAACGATGCAGAAGCCGTCAACTTTGCCTGTATAGAGAATATCCATGGCATCAATTACCAAAGCAATATCCGAAGAATTCTTTCCGACGGTATTTTCAAACTGCTGGAATGGAGTAAGCGAGTTATCCCTGATAACATCTTTCCATGATTTTTTTCGTGTTTCGGTAAAATCACCGTATATACGTCTGTATGACAGACTTCCGTATTTTGTGGTTATTTCTTCTATAATTGCACTGATGTATTTAGGCGAAACATTGTCCGCATCAATTAAAAGAGCAAAAACTCTGTCATTTGTTTCCATTTTTACACCGATCCTTCTCAATCCGTTCCTTATTTATATATAACAAATATTACAAACAATTTTATTATAAAAAGCATAAATTATTGTGTCAATTCGGTTCCGTATACTGATTTTTCGTGCATAAAGTCCGCGCATTGCGGTCTTATTTAATTATAGTACGCGTCAGACGCACATATGTCCGCGAGGTTTGTGAAATATACACAAGAAAGCCCATTCGGCCTATTTTTTTGTTGTTAATTGTTGCATTGACAAATGAAGAAGCAGTAATTATGATTGCTTCTATAGTACACACGTATACAATCTTGTGTGCGAATTTTATTTCTATAGGAGGAAATATTATGAAAAAGGCAACAAAATTTACAGCCCTTGTTCTTACAATGGCTATGGTTGTCGCTTCCTTCGCAGGATGTGGCAACTCTTCTTCATCATCCGATACATTTAAAATCGGAGCTATCGGCCCCCTTACAGGTGGTGCGGCAGTATATGGTAATGCAGCTATCAACGGTATGCAGATTGCAGTTGACGAAATCAATGCAGCCGGCGGTATCAACGGAAAGCAGATTGAGTTCAACGCACAGGACGATGCACACGATGCAGAAAAGTCTGTTAACGCTTATAACTCATTAAAGGACTGGGGCATGCAGGTTCTTGCAGGTTGTGTAACAACAACTCCCTGCGTAGCTGTAGCAGATAAAGCAGCAGCTGACGGAATGCTTCAGGTTACTCCTTCAGCTTCTTCAACCGCAGTTATCACAAACGATAACGTATTCCAGATTTGCTTTACTGACCCTAACCAGGGTATTGGTTCCGCAGATTACATCGCAGAGCACTTTGCAAATGCTACAGTAGGTATCATCTACAATGCTTCAGATGTTTACTCAACAGGTATTCACGACACATTCGTTTCCGAAGGTAAGGTTAAGGGTCTTAACATCGTTGCTGATGAAGCTTTCACAGCTGACTCTGCTACAGACTTCACAACACAGCTTCAGAAGTGTCAGGATGCAGGCGTTGATCTTCTCTTCTATCCTTACTACTACACAGAAGGTTCCATCATTCTTTC
The DNA here is from genome assembly GCA_045600725.1 of Lachnospiraceae bacterium. GTDB lineage: Bacteria > Bacillota > Clostridia > Lachnospirales > Lachnospiraceae > UBA1258. Next base: position 9,661 of record JAZRYK010000051.1, on the reverse strand, counting down.
CGAAATCAATCAGATGGGTTACGATGTAACAGTATTCGGTGTTGACGGTATGGACGGTATTCTCGAAGTTGAAGGTTTTGACACAGCTCTTGCCGAAGGCGTATATCTTCTTACTCCTTTCGCAGCCGATGCCGAATCTGCTAAGGACTTTGTATCAACATATCAGTCAAAGTACGGCGAAGTTCCCAACCAGTTCGCTGCTGATGGTTACGATACAATCTATGCTATCAAAGCAGCTCTTGAAGCAGCAAACTGCACACCCGATATGAGTGCTAAGGCAATCGGTGATGTTGCTATTGCAAAGATGACTGAAATTTCAGTTGACGGACTTACAGGTGTTGGCATGACATGGCTTGCAACAGGCGAAGTTAGTAAGGCTCCTGCAGCCGTAATCATCAAGGATGGCGCTTACGTTTCAGCAGAATAAGAGTTTTAATAAGATTTAGTCCAATGACGGGCTGGGGGAAAATACCTTCAGCCCGTTTATTTCTGCAACAATAAGTAGTTTTTTGTTTGTTAATAATCTATTAATGTGGTAAAATATTAGACGTATTTATTTTACTAAAAGGAGTATTTGTTATGAGTTTTCTGTCATATCTTATCAATGGCATAAGTCTTGGCAGCATTTATGCAATCATAGCCCTCGGCTACACGATGGTTTACGGTATTGCAAAGATGCTGAACTTTGCCCATGGCGATGTTATTATGATCGGATCATACATCGTATATCTGTGTATGAATTCGCTGGGAATCAATCCTTACCTTGCGATAATGGTTTCTGTCATCGTCTGTACCCTGTTAGGTATGTCAATTGAGAAAATTGCTTATAAACCGTTACGAGGAGCAACCTCCCTTGCAGTACTTATTACCGCTATCGGTGTAAGTTATTTCCTGCAGAACATCGCTCTTCTTCTTTTTGGTGCAAATACAAAGTCATTTAATTCAGTTATAGCTCTTGATCCTATAAAGCTTGCAGACGGTAAGCTTGTTATTTCCTGGACCACAATCATAACGGTTCTTGTATGTATTCTCATTATGATTTGTCTTGTTCTTTTCATAAAAAAAACCAAAGCCGGACAGGCAATGCTTGCAGTATCCGAAGACAAGGGTGCGGCGCAACTTATGGGTATTAATGTCAATGCTACCATATCCTTAACCTTTGCAATCGGTTCCGGTCTTGCAGCAATCGCAGGTGTACTTTTCTGCTCTGCATATCCTACACTTACTCCTTATACAGGCTCCATGCCCGGTATTAAGGCATTTACCGCTGCCGTATTCGGTGGTATCGGTTCTATTCCCGGTGCGCTTATTGGTGGCATTCTTCTTGGCATCATTGAAATATTGGGACGTGCATATATATCCTCTCAGCTAAGTGATGCAATTGTATTCTCAGTGTTAATCATTGTTCTTCTTGTTAAACCCACCGGTATTCTTGGCAAGAAGCTTCATGAGAAAGTTTAAAGGAGGCAGAAAACATGAAAATTACTCAGGCCTTCAAAAATATGAAAAAGACCACAAAAGAGCCATTAATTACCATTTCTGTAATTGTGCTCGTTTATATATTTGTACAGATTCTGATTGCGGCAGGAGCAATGTCAAGTCTTATGAAGGGTATTCTTGTTCCCGTTTGTGTTTATGCTCTTGTAGCAATCGGATTAAATCTCTGTGTAGGTTATCTTGGTGAGTTAAGCTTAGGGCACGCCGGTTTTATGTGTATCGGTGCTTTCGTTGGCACATTCTCATCAAAGCTGTTACGACCTTATATTTCAAATGATATTTTACTGTTTGTCATTGTTCTTCTTTTGGCAATACTGTTTTCCGGATTCTTTGGCTTCCTTATTGGTATCCCCGTATTAAGACTCCGCGGCGACTATCTTGCCATTGTAACTCTCGCATTCGGTGAAATCATCAAGAATATCGTAAACGTAATATATGTAGCACAGGATTCTGACGGAATGCATTTTGCATTTGGAGATTCACAGAATATTGATATAACCACCGAGGGATTCACATGGATTTTGAATGGTCCCCAGGGTCTTACAAAAATCCCTCAGCTTTCATCCTTTACAATCGGTGTTGTTCTTATCATAATTACATTGCTTATTGTTTACAATTTTGTTAATTCACGTACAGGACGCGCTGTTATGGCTATCCGTGACAACCGTATTGCAGCTGAATCCGTTGGATTAAATATTACGGGATATAAACTTCTTGCATTCACTGTTTCTGCAGCAATTGCCGGAGCAGGCGGCGTTCTTTATTCGCATAACCTTTCAACTCTCACGGCTACCAGCCAGAACTTTGGATACAACATGTCCATAATGATTCTTGTATTCGTCGTTCTTGGTGGTATGGGAAGTTTCCCCGGATGTATTATTGCTGCTACTGTGCTTACAATTCTTCCTGAAGCTTTGAGAGGTTTCTCGAATTACAGAATGCTTATTTACTCAATCGTTCTGATTGTGGTAATGCTCTTCACTTGGTCTCCCAAGATCAGAGTACTCAGAGAAAAAGTATCACACAAAATTAAAGATGTACGAAGCAAAAAAACAGCTTCCAAGAAGGAGGGCAAATAATGAGCGCAGATAACAAGCCCATGCTTCAGGTTACGGATTTATCCATTTCCTTCGGTGGATTACGAGCAGTTGATGACTTTAATTTAACAATTAATAAAGGCGAGTTGTACGGACTTATAGGACCTAACGGTGCAGGAAAAACTACTGCATTCAACCTGTTGACAGGTGTATATAAGCCCGATCAGGGAAAAATTCTTCTTGACGGAAATGACATAACAGGAAAACCCACCGTCGATATCAACAAAGCCGGCATTGCCAGAACCTTCCAGAACATTCGTCTGTTTAAAGATCTGAGCGTTCTCGATAATGTAAAGGTTGGTCTTCATAACAGATTCGAGTATTCAACCGCTACAGGCATTCTTCGTCTCCCTAAGTATTTCAAGACGGAAAAAATTATGAATGAAGAAGCCCTTAAGTTATTGAAGGTATTCGATCTTGACAAAGAAGCAGATTACAAGGCCTCTAACCTCCCTTACGGAAAGCAGCGTAAGCTTGAAATTGCCAGAGCCTTGGCAACAAAACCGAAACTTCTTCTTTTGGACGAGCCTGCCGCCGGTATGAACCCTAATGAAACTCAGGAACTTATGGATACTATTTCATTTGTCCGCAAAGAGTTTGATATGACAATATTACTGATTGAACACGATATGCGTTTAGTTTCAGGTATCTGTGAAAGATTGACAGTTCTCAACTTCGGTCGCGTCCTTGCAGAAGGACCCACAAGTGAAGTTCTCAATAACCCTGAAGTTATTACCGCATATTTAGGAGAATAATTATGGCAATGTTGGAAGTTAAAGATCTTCATGTTCATTATGGTGTAATCGAAGCCATAAAAGGAATCAGCTTTGAAGTTAACAAAGGCGAAGTTATTGCTCTTATCGGAGCTAACGGAGCAGGAAAAACAACAATTCTTCATACTGTTTCGGGACTTATTGCTCCCACATCGGGAAAAGTATTTTTTCGGGGAAGAGATATCACAAAAACCCCCGGCCACAAAATTGTTTCAATGGGTATGGCGCATGTTCCCGAAGGTCGTAGAGTTTTCTCGGAGTTAACCGTTCTCCAAAATCTGAAGATGGGTGCTTATACCAGAAGAAGCAGTTCGGAAATTGCAGCGACACTCGAAATGGTATATAAGCGTTTCCCCAGACTGGCAGAACGTAAAAATCAGCTTGCCGGAACTCTTTCAGGCGGTGAGCAGCAGATGCTTGCAATGGGACGTGCACTCATGAGCCATCCTTCAATCATCCTGATGGACGAGCCTTCCATGGGTCTCTCTCCCATCTTCGTAAACGAAATATTCGATATCATAAAAGAAGTAAGTGCTTCCGGTACTACTGTTCTTCTTGTAGAGCAAAATGCAAAAAAAGCTCTCTCTATTGCTGACAGAGCTTATGTATTGGAAACCGGCAATATAACACTTACAGGCAATGCAAAAGACTTGTTAAATGACGAAAGCGTTAAGAAAGCTTACTTAGGAGAATAAAATCTTAGGAGGAATTCTAATGGATAAGTTTGTTATTACAATAGCCAGACAGTACGGAAGCGGCGGAAAAACCATCGGTCAAATGTTATCTGAAAAGCTTGGTGTTGAATACTACGACAAAGATCTTATCAGAAAAGCCAGCGATGAAAGCGGAATAAGTGTTGATCTCTTTGCAAATGCAGATGAAAAAAACACCGGTCTCCTTTCAAAACTTAAAAAGAAAAATTACGGTGGTGAAGTACTTAATCCCTCCAGCAATGAATATACTTCTGAAGAGAATCTGTTTAACTATCAGGCAAAAATCATCCGTGATTTAGCCGATAAAGAGTCCTGCATTATTGTCGGACGTGCCGCAGATTATATTCTAAAGGACAGAGACAATGTTCTCAGTGTATTTATCCACGCGCCTCAGGATTATCTCCTTGCATCAGCCTCAAAGCGTCTTTCGGAAACAGGCAAGGAGCTTGAAAAGAAAATTGCAAAGATTGATAAAGAACGCGCTGACTACTACAAGGCTCATACAGGCCGCGAGTGGATGGATGCCCGCAATTATGATTTGTGTCTCGATTCATCAAAGCTGGGCCTGGAAAAGTGCGTAGAAGAAATCATTGCCTATATGAATGTTCGTTTCAATTAGTCAATTTCTTTTTTATTAATTTCATATTTCTTAATAACAAAAAACTCGTATGTCTGACAAGTTCAAACATACGAGCTTATTTTATATGTTCATATCAAAATAAATTAGTCTTCCTTAGGCATAACGATTGCAATATGAACATCGTCAAGCTGCTTCTGATCTACAGTTGAAGGAGCGCTCATCATAATATCCTGCGCATTTTTGTTCATCGGGAAAGGAATAATCTCTCTGATTGTTTCATCGCCTGTGAGAAGCATAATCATACGATCCACGCCCGGTGCAATTCCTGCATGAGGAGGAGCGCCGTAACAGAATGCATTATACATCGCAGGGAACTTAGCCTTAACATCCTCTTCACCAAGACCAACGATTTCGAATGCTTTAACCATTACCTCAGGATTGTGGTTACGAACGGCACCTGATGACAATTCAATGCCGTTACATACAAGGTCATACTGGTATGCATTGATTGTAAGAGGATCTTCATTTTCAAGTGCATCCATACCGCCCTGCGGCATTGAGAACGGATTGTGGCAGAATTCGATTGCACCGCTTTCCTCTCCGATTTCGTACATAGGGAAATCTACAATCCAGCAAAATTCATATCTTTCTTTATCTATGCAATTTTCACATGCCACACCGAAAGTCTTGATAATAGCGCCTGCCGTCTTCTGCGCAACAAGTTTCTTTCCCGCAGCAACAGCAACAAAATCACCCGCTTTAAGTCCAAGTTTTTCAATAATCTCGGCTTTCTTTTCCTGGAGGAACTTCGCAATACCGCCGATAATCTCTCCGTTTTCATCGATTCTGAACCAGAAACACTTGTTTGCGGTTGAAACAAATACCTTGTCACATAAAGCATCTATTTCCTTACGTGTCTTTGTAAATTCAGGAATCTTCACAGCTTTGATGACATTTCCTGCAAATGCGTCAAATCCGCAGTTCCCAAGAAGTTCTGTAACATCTGTAGCAGTAAGTTTTATTCTTAAGTCAGGCTTGTCTGAACCATATGTCTCCATTGCTTCGTTGTAACCGATTCTCTTAAACGGAGCTTTTGAAGCGATGCTGTAGGTTCCGTATTTTTCAAAAATAGGAGGGAGAACATCCTCGATTACAGCAAATACATCTTCCTGGGTGGCAAATGCCATTTCCATGTCCATCTGATAAAATTCACCGGGTGAACGATCCGCACGCGCATCCTCATCTCTGAAACAGGGTGCAATCTGGAAGTAACGGTCAAAACCGGATGTCATAAGTATCTGCTTAAACTGCTGCGGAGCCTGAGGGAGGGCGTAAAACTTTCCGGGATGATTTCTTGCAGGAACAAGATAATCTCTGGCTCCTTCAGGGCTCGAAGCGGTAAGAATAGGTGTTGTAATTTCAAGGAAATCATGAGCCATCATGCTTGCGCGGAGATCTGCAACTATTTTGGATCTCATAACAATTTTCTTTTTAACTTCAGGGTTTCTCAAATCAAGATATCTGTATTTAAGTCTTGTATTCTCGTCAGCTTCTTTTGAACGATTAATTTCAAAAGGAAGCTCATTATATATACATTTTCCGAGAACTTCAATCCTCTCCGGGACAACCTCAATATCTCCTGTTTCGATTTTAGGATTCTTATTGGATCTTTCTCTGACAACACCTTCAACAAGAATTGTTGATTCACAGTTTATATCATGAAAAATCTCCATCATTTCTTCTGTTTCGGGAACAATCTGTGTAGTTCCGTAAAAGTCTCTTAAGATTACAAAGCCAAGGTTTTTACTAACTCGTCTGATGTTTTCATACCATCCGACAAGCGTAACCTTCTTGCCTACATCCGAGAGTCTTAATTCATTACAATTATGAGTTCTAGACTGTATCATAAGTCCCTCCTGTTTATACTAATCTCACAACATTTTACTATTTAAGCCCAATAAAAACAACAAAAAAATGTACAAACAAAAAGGCTTCCGCATTTGGGAAGCCCTTAATCTTTCAATTCATTACTAATCATTCGGTTTCGCGGTTTTCTCAGTCTTTGTTCCGATAAAAATATCTTTATTTGTTCTAAGTGAGAAACTACCTGTTTTTGTGTAATCAGCAGCAGTGTCATTCTGATGTACACTTGTCAGCTGACCTTTTAAATACAATGCACGCAAAAGCCCTACAATCACACCGATTATAAGTGCAATAATAACCGAGCCCATCATGCCACCTACTAATTCAATAACAGTTTCCATCAGAATATACCTCCTATACAATTAAACAGGCACATTCCAAAGAATGCGAGCGTTGATGTAATTGCTGTAGTAATAAGCATTGATTTCCAGAATAAGCCTTTATCACACGGAAGATTACCAACGAATTTTCCTGTCTGACCGTTCATTGCAAATACATACTTTTCACCGTTCCATGTTGTGTTTAAAAGCCATACAGGATAAAGTGCGTATCTCGCGTGGCCATCGTGAAAGCGCAACGACTCTCCTGAAGGGGTAACAGTGTTAAAGCCTTTAACAGTATTTCTGAATGTGTCTTCGGTAGCCTTTTTTATTCTCTCATTTGCTCTGTTAATACTTGTATCAGAGTCAACATCGTACTTGTCTGCAAGATATCCGGCGAGGTAAGCTGTTTGGAAGTCCACCGCATCCTTCATATTATACGGTTCAAGTGATTCCATGAGATCGTCCGGCATCTTTGTGGAGCCGTCAACAGGAACATTTTCGTATGCAATATCACCTTCTCTGACGCATCTGTATGTATCTGTCTTCTTGTATCTGTATTTTGAGTCTTCCCAGGTTTTTACTTTAGTGGCTTTATAGTACATTGAAGCATCTACTCCCGTATCAAAAAGCCAGTAGGGAACATAGATACCCTTGATTTCATCAATATGATTGTCCTTTGTAAACGCCTTTGGCAAAAGCTTCTTTCCTTTAAAATGTTCAGCTAATTTCTTTTTAGCTGTCTCTTTATCAAGTTTAAACGGAATGACACAATCAGGCTTAAGAATACCCGAGAACTGGTTCATCATAACGATTGGATTATCACAGTACGGACATGCGGTAGCTGCCATATTTTCGTCGCCTACAATTTCACCGCCACAGGATTTACATACGTAAACTCTCATTCCGTCAGCTTCACCGTCTCCCCATTCTGATCCGGGAGTTGTCTGCCATGTGAAATCTTCTTTATGTTCCTCATCCAAAGAAGCATCGTATGACTGCAGGGCTTCCATCTCAAATTCGGTATCGCAGTAAGGACACTTTACCTTCTGCACAGACGAATTAAATTCAAGAGCGCCACCACAGCAGGGACATTTATATTGTAACTCTGCCATTTCAATTCCTTTCTACAGAAATGCGGACCGCATTTAACGGCCCGCATATATATTTAATAATTATGCTCTGCGAGTTCCACAGTTAGGACAGAAGTTGCCTGTATTAACGGTTCCGCATGAACATGTCCAGTTTGCTGCAGGTTTCTGGCTGCCACAGTTAGGGCAGAAGTTACCGGTATTAACAGCACCGCATGCACATGTCCATCCTGCTGCCTGAGAAGGAGCAGTCATCTGAGGCTGCTGAACAGGCTGCTGTGCCTGCTGCTGTGCTGCCTGTTGCTGACCTACTGCAAAGAGATTAGCCGCCTGATTACCCATTGTGTTCATTGCCATGCCCATTCCCATAAATCCTGTCATAGCTCCTGCAGAGTTGCCTGCTGCAGTCTTCATAGCATCTGCTGTAGCCTGAACTGTAGTAGCTGCTGCCATGTTAGGATCCTTGTTGATTGCGGCACGCTGAGCGCTCTTGATAAGTTCAGCATCTTCATCGGGAAGAGTTACCGATCCAAGTGCAATATTTACAACCTTAAGTCCTCTTAATTCACCCCACTTCTTTGAAAGAGCTTCGTTCATAGCTTCTTCAAGATCTGAGTTGTGAGCGATAACCTGATTGGGACGAATTTCCAAAGCAGAAAGCTTAGCAAATGCTTCCTGTAACTTTGATACGAACTCTGTCTTTAATGTTGAATCAAGTTCGCTTCTTGAGTACTCTCTTTCTACATTACCACAAACGTTTGTGTAGAAAAGAAGAGGATCTGCAATTTTATAAGAATAAACACCTGAACAACGGAGAGAAACATCGATGTCAAGGTTAATCTTTGAATCAACTACTCTGAAGGGAATAGGATTAGGTGTACCGAATTTGTTATCAACAAGTTCCTTTGTATTGAAATAGTAAACTCGCTGATCCTTGCCTGTATCACCACCCATTGTAAAACGCTTTCCGATGGTCCTGAACGTATCTACAATGCTTGTTCCTAAATTACCTGCAAAAATACTGGGTTCTGTTGATGAGTCATATTTGAACTCACCGGGTTCAGCACAAACTTCTACGATTTTGCCCTGCTCAACGATAATCATACACTGTCCGTCTGCAACGGCAATGATAGAACCGTTAGAAATAATATTGTCGCTTCCCTTTGTGTTTTGAGAACGATCGCCTACTCTCTTGGTTCCTTTTGTAACCATAATATCCTTTGGCATTGCTTCACAGTAAAAATACTCTTTCCACTGATCTGCAACTACTCCGCCAACCGCTCCTGTAAAAGCTTTAATAAGTCCCATAATAAATCTCCTTTCATTAAAGGGTCTCCCCCATCCGTGTTAATTTTCACACGCTACCGCTATTTTACCAAAATATGCGCGAAAATACAATCATGACTACCGGCTTAGCCGGTAGTTTGTTCTGCGGCTATAAGCCGCGGTTACCTGCTTGCCTCTAAAGAGGCGCTGAAGAATCCGCCTTCCGCACTGCGTCCACAGGCTGGCTCTAAAGAGCCTTTTATTATGCCTTCTTTACCGGCTCACCCGTGAACGGGTCTATATACTCTTTCAATGTCATCTGGTCGTATTCTTCATCTTCTTTCATTTGATTTCGAATATACTCTTCGATTTTCTTCGCATTTTTACCTACTGTATCGACA
>JAZRYK010000050.1:0-23103 GCA_045600725.1 Lachnospiraceae bacterium | reverse complement strand
CATGGCAACCATTGGCACACCAAAACATAATGCTTCATTAATACTGTTCATTCCACAATGTGTAAGGAAAACATCTGTATGAGAAAGCACTTCTATCTGTGGCACAAAAGAGTACGCATATATATTCTCTGAAATTTTTCCTAATATATCTGGCGACACATTTCCAGTATTTAGAATTACAGATACTTCCTTACCACCAAATGCTTTGATGCATTTTTTATAAAAACTCTTATCACTAAGAATGCTGCCAAGAGAAATGTACACAATTGGCGATTTCATTTTCTCATACGGAATCACAACATTCCCGGATATAACCTCTGGTTTAGGAATTACATATAAATAGGAATCGTCAAACTCTTCACTCGTATTTTGAAATTGCTTAGGAATATATACAACATTAAGATTAGGTTTGCTTTTGATAATTCCATCCTTTAGACTCATATTTGAAAAACCTTTATTTGAGGCTACTTTCTTAGGCAGTACTTGCATATCTATTAATTTAGCTGATATTCTAAACACTGTTGGAGCCTCTATCCAAGTAGTTTCATTCCATGCTGGCTGCGAAAACTGTCTTACACTAGGAATTCCTAGTTGTTTTGCCAAATCTATACCTGGATAGAAAAACATTTCATAAATAAGTATGTCAAACTTTTCCTTTAAGGAAACAGCTGTATCATATGCTGCTACAAAAGAATGCTTTTTCTTGTATTTCTCACTTGCATTTTCAGGATAATTCTTATATGGGACAAATGTTGCTCCAGTATGTTCAATTTCTTCACGGAACTCTGGCGCATTCACATAAGTAACCTTATGTCCAAACTCCACTAACTCAGTAGCTAACGGGAGTGTCGGATTCGTATGACCCGAAAATGGTAAATTAACCATTAATACATTCATTTTTCACTTCTCCTTGGCGAGTCAAATTGGAATTTTTTTGTTTCTATACTACCACATTCCGAGTGGTAATTATATATAGTCAAAGTAGTAATAAAAAGTAGAAATTACAAAAGTACGCAAGCATAGAAAAAGGGCTTCCTTAGCAAAATTCGCCAAGAAAGCCCTTTATTATAAGCAATAAAACTTATTCTATTTGTTAATAATCAACAAATTTTTTCTGATTACGCATTGACAATCTTTCCAAAATCAGGCTTAAGAGCTGCACCACCGATAAGTCCACCATCGATGTCATCCTTAGCAAGGAGTTCAGCTGCATTTCCTGCATTCATAGATCCGCCATACTGAATACGAACTGCTTCAGCTGTAGGAGCATCATACATTTCGCAAATTGTTTCACGAATCATCTTGCATACTTCCTGAGCCTGATCAGCTGTAGCTGTTTCGCCTGTTCCGATAGCCCAGATAGGCTCGTAAGCGATAACAAGTTCCTTAACCTGATCAGCTGTGATTCCTTCAAGATCCCACTTAATCTGTCTCTTAATCCATTCGCAGTATGTACCTGCCTTACGAAGAGCAAGTGACTCACCGCAGCAAAGGATAGGCTTAAGACCTGAAGCAAATGCCTTCTTAACCTTAGCATTGATAAGGATATCGTTCTCACCGAAGATATCTCTTCTCTCTGAGTGACCGATAATAATGTATTCAACGCCAGCTTCCTTAAGCATGGGAGCTGAAATTTCGCCTGTGAAGGCACCCTTATCTTCAATATAGAAGTTTTCTGCACCAAGCTTTACGTTTGTTCCCTTAATTGCTTCAGCAACAGGAACGATATCGATAGCAGGTACACAGTAAACAACATCAACGTCGGGATTTACTACAAGATCCTTAAGTGTTGCACAAAGTTCAACTGCCTGGCTGGGAGTCATGTTCATCTTCCAGTTACCGGCAATAATTCTTCTTCTTGCCATTTTTCTATTCTCCTTAAAATTAGGGATGCTGTAAAAAACAACATCCCATTTATTATATTTATTCTTATTTGTCGTCAGCAGCGTATACGCCGGGAAGTTCCTTACCTTCAAGGAATTCAAGAGAAGCTCCACCACCTGTTGAGATGTGGCTCATCTTGTCTGCAAGACCCATCTGGTTAACAGCTGCAGCTGAATCACCACCACCGATGATTGTTGTTGCATCTGCATCAGCAAGTGCCTGAGCAACTGAAAGTGTTCCCTTTGCAAGAACAGGGTTCTCGAATACGCCCATAGGTCCGTTCCAAACAACTGTCTTAGCAGCCTTTACAGCATCAGCAAAAAGTTCAGCTGTCTTAGGTCCGATATCAAGACCTTCCTTATCAGCAGGAATAGCGTTTGAAGCAACAACTTCAACAGCGATATCTGCATTGTCGATAGGATCAGGGAAACCAGCAGCTACTGTTGTATCGATAGGAAGAAGGAGCTTCTTGCCAAGCTTGTCAGCCTTAGCCATCATTTCCTTACAGTAATCAATCTTCTCGTCATCAACAAGTGACTTACCGATTTCGTAACCCTGTGCCTTTAAGAATGTGAATGCCATACCACCACCGATGATAAGGGTATCAGCCTTCTCAAGAAGGTTATCAATAACGTTAAGCTTATCAGCAACCTTTGCGCCACCAAGAATAGCAACGAAAGGACGAACAGGGTTCTCAACTGCATTGCCAAGGAAGTCGATTTCCTTCTGCATTAAGTAACCAACTGCATTTGTACCACCCTTAGCGGTAATGTACTTTGTAACTACTGCTACAGAAGCGTGAGCTCTGTGTGATGAACCGAATGCATCGCATACGAAATCATCAGCAAGTGCAGCAAGTTCTTCAGCGAACTTTTCGCCGGCCTTGTTGGGCTTTGTTTCTTCTTCCATACGGAAACGTGTATTCTGAAGAAGAATAACATCTCCGGCGTTCATTGCTTCAACAGCTGCTGTTGTCTCAGCGCCTGTTACATTGTAATCAGCGATGAACTTAACTTCCTTGCCAAGCTTTTCTGTTAAAGCTGCAGCTACGGGAGCAAGTGATTCCTTTTCGTTAGGTCCTTCTTTAACCTTACCAAGGTGAGAACAAAGAATAACCTTTGCTCCATCATTGATAAGCTTGTTGATTGTGGGAAGAGCTGCCTTGATACGTGTGTCATCTGTGATAACGCCTGCTTTTAAAGGAACGTTAAAGTCACATCTTACAAGTACTCTTCTTCCGGCTGCATTAAAATCGTCAACTGACTTCTTATTAAGTGCCATTTTAGTAGTCTCCTTATATGATTTAAAATATTAAAGGGCCCGGTCCATTCAGACCGGACCCTCTTAGGTCTAATTCAAGAACCGAATTACTTTAACTCTGAGAAGTACTTAATTGTACGAACCATCTGAGATGTGTAAGAGTTCTCGTTGTCATACCATGAAACAACCTGAACAAGGTTGTCAGCGCCAACCATTGTCTGTGTTGCATCAAAGATTGAACCATATGTTGATCCAACGATATCGCTTGATACGATTTCATCTTCGTTGTATCCGAATGATTCTGTAGCAGCTGCCTTCATTGCTGCATTGATTTCTTCCTTAGTTACAGACTTTTCAACTGTAGCAACAAGGATTGTTGTTGAACCGGTAGGGGTAGGTACACGCTGAGCGGAACCGATGAGCTTACCGTTAAGTTCAGGAATTACAAGACCGATAGCCTTTGCAGCACCTGTTGAGTTGGGAACGATGTTAACAGCGCCAGCACGGCTTCTTCTTAAATCACCCTTTCTCTGAGGTCCGTCAAGGATCATCTGGTCACCTGTGTAAGCGTGAATTGTGCTCATGATACCAGACTTGATACCAGCGAGATCGTTAAGAGCCTTAGCCATAGGAGCTAAGCAGTTTGTTGTACAGGAAGCTGCTGAAATGATTGTGTCTTCAGCCTTAAGTGTCTCATGGTTAACATTGTATACGATAGTAGGAAGATCATTTCCTGCAGGAGCAGAAATAACAACCTTACGAGCACCAGCGTTGATGTGAGCCTGAGCCTTTTCCTTTGATGTGTAGAAACCTGAACATTCAAGAACAACGTCTACCTTAAGTTCTCCCCAAGGGCAGTTGTTTGCATCGGGCTCTTTGTAAATCTTAAGTGTCTTTCCGTCAACAGTGATTGTATCTTCACCAGCTGTTACTGTATCAGCTAATGCATACTTACCCTGTGAAGAATCATACTTAAGAAGGTGAGCTAACATCTTAGGAGATGTTAAATCGTTGATTGCTACAACTTCATAACCTTCTGCACCAAACATCTGTCTGAATGCAAGACGACCAATACGGCCGAAACCATTAATTGCTACTCTTACTGACATTTTCAAATCCTCCTGAAAATATATTATATTTTACTTTGACTTTGCCTTGGCTTTGTCAAAATTTTATCAGCGTTCTTATTTTATAGGAATTTCAAAGAAAATTCAACACTTATATTTCAAAATGTGAAAAAGATAGAATTTTTTATGATTCGTTTATTTTTTAATATTAATATTGTATAGTTAAAAGGCACAATGCGTAAATAAATTCCAAAGAAAGGGAATAAAAATGGCAATTAAAGCAGATTATCATCTTCACTCTGTTCATAGTGAAGACTCCGAAACTCCCATCGAAGAAACAGTAAAAGCAGCTATCAGTCTCGGTCTCGAAAAAATATGTTTCACAGAGCATGTTGACCATGGTTTTCCCGTTACTGCCGAGCACCCCGAAGGTTCCTGGGTTTGCAATATTGATTCTTACTTATATGATTTACTTACAATCAGACAAAAATACGAGGATCAGATTCAGATAGGCTTCGGAGTTGAGCTTGGGCTTCAGGAAAGTGTGTTCCGTGAAAACGCCCTCACCGCAAAATCTCATGAGTATGACTTCATTATTGGTTCTATCCATCTTGTAAACGGTTTAGATACATACTGGCCCTCCTATTTTGAAGGAAAAACAACAAAGCAGGCCGTTACCGAATATTTAAAATGTACCTTGACCAATATCAGAAAATTCCAGAATTTTGATGTTCTCGGTCATATGGACTACATTGTCAGAACTCTCCCCGAAGGCGAGGGAGCATATAAGGTTTCGGATTATACCGATCTTTTCGATGAAATACTGGAAACACTTATAGAAAATGAAAAAGGAATTGAAATAAATACTTCTCAGCTTTGCAAAGGTTTTTCAAATCCTAATCCCCACCGCGAACTTGTTAAAAGGTATAAAGAGCTTGGCGGTGAAATAATAACAATCGGAAGTGATGCCCATACTCCGGACAGAGTTGCCGCTCACTTCGATGTTGCCGAAACCATCCTTAAAGATTGCGGTTTCAAATATTACACTACTTTCGAAAACAGAGTAGCTAACTATAACAAGCTTATATAATATTAAAAGGGGGCTTAACCCAATATCTTAACGATATTGAATTTAAGCCCTCTTTTTTATCTGTCACATTTTATCTGTGTTGCTTTAATCTGCCCGTCAGTTTCATCTATAATGAATGTAAACAAAACGTTGTCGATTATATTATCCTTTCGTGAAGTGTAAATCTGTATTGAATTTGCACCTGTTTCACCGTAGCTTACCGTAAACTTATCTCCGACCGCGAGCCTTCCGATTAAATCGTTTATTCGCGGATCCTCCATCAGTTTCCGATTGTTTATAACAATATTTGTTGTTCCCTTCGTGTATTTTACTGCCTTCATATATAAGGAAAAATCATTGAAAGTGGTTATATCCAAAATCATTTCATAATCCTTATCAAAATACATCATAGAACCGCCACAACAATCATCAAACATAAACAATCTGTTGGAAACTTCCCCCGGATATGTGTCATACAGAGGTATTTTGTTAAGAAGAACGCTATACGAAAACTCCGTATAGTACTTTCCGCCCTCTTCTTCTGTGAGCCTTACATTCTCCAATGTTCCAAGTTCTGTATCAACACGTTCACCCACAACATCCGAAAATGCCAGATAATCATATCCTAAATCAGTACTTCCGAAAATATAATTTACGTCATCTTTGATATGATCCGCTTCAATCCCAATTAATTCAGTAAATTCCCTGAATTCTTCGTCATCAAGCATTTTTTTGTCATTTATTTGAAGAAGAAAAATTTTATTCTCAAAGTCATGATACTTTTTGCTTCTTCTTACATATGTGTTGCCTGACTTCAGATTTTCGAGACGGTCCACATATTTGTCCATCTCCGAGAGTCTCAAAAGAACATAATCTTTAAACTCCTGCAAGCCGATGTCTGTATCTGAATACGAACCTCCCGGCCATTTTTCTTTTTCCCTTAAAATTGCTCCGGAAAAATAAATGTCGGCTTCATATTCATCAAGCATTGCGATAATACTTTCATTGCTCCATTTCTTTTTCCTAAGGACACGATACTTTGAAATAATTTTTTCATTAATATCGGTGTCGGCGTTAACAATAATCTGATTTAAATATCCTGTTTCCCATACTGCATTTTCTTCTGCTTTTACGCCGTATTGCAAGCAGCTGTTAATCTCTTCGTCATCGGTAAATATATTTCCCCAGGTTAAATCCAAATCCCATGGAACATACAACTGATAATTTCCGTTTTCGTCATCAGCAATATATAAAAACATGTTTTTTATATCTGAATCAAGAACATTATCAAATCCCTGCACCAGATTAAGGAACAAATAAAAATCAATAGCGTTGTTTTCATCTATGCACTTACGAAGCTTTGATGAATCCTTTTTCTCGTCCTGAAGAAAATAATACATACTTAAAAGTCTGTCCCAGTATGCATAATCTATTATTTCTTCATTTTCAAGATTATCGTCATCCCAGAGCTTGTAACCGGGATAATAATTTTGGAACATATATACTCTGTTCTCAGAATCCCATTCCGCTTTTTTGTAAAGAGTTGAATTATCGTCCACATTCATTAATTTGTCGCTTAGCTGATACCCCAAAGCATAGAGTCCGTAATACTCATTGTTAACGAACATTTCGACATATTTATAGTTAAGTCCGGCACAAATTTTGTTTTTGTTGTCCCTCGCGCAGGATTCATACCACAGATTCTGTGAAAAAACATTTCTGATTTTTTCGCCATCGTTGTATGCGGCATATAAAATCCAGTCATCCTGTTCCGGCATACCGAGAAGAGAAACATTGTTTTTCTTCTTTTTTCCGTTTTCATTTACGGTACGAAGTGAAAATTTAAATGACTTCTTCGGAAATTTTCTTGTAGAAGCGCCTCTGATTCCGATTTTTCCGTCTGATACAGTCACACGATTTTTGACACCCTTACGATTATCGTAAAGAATCATAGACATTGATGTCTTTTCTTCATCGGTTTCTTCCAATCCTTCACATGTAAAGTTCACAATCGGAAGGGTAGAACAAACCAGACGGTACTCCTTTGCAAAAACATCATTATAAACAATAAACGCAATACTCTCATTATTCCTAATTGATTCGTATGTTATTGTCTCGTTCAGGAAAGCAATTTGAGCCTCTTCGCCGTTTATATAAGCAATGACAGAGGGATTAACCGCTTTCTTGTCCTCATTTAATGAATAATAATATGTTTCTGTTTTTTCTTCGTAAAGAAGGGTCTGCCCGTCAAAAATTACATCAACAGCATCATCTTCTTCCAGAACCTCGGAATTATACAAAATGCTCTCATATGACTCATCATCAAGAACAACAGACTCATATTTTGTTTTGTCGCTGCATGCCTGAAGAAAAATGCTTCCGCAAACAAGCAACAGTAATATGCTAAGTGAAGTTACTTTTTTCATTACATTCTAAGACTCCGTAAATATGAAACAGCTTCTTTGACCGCCTCTGTTACGTAGTCCGCTTCCTCTATAGTATTTTCGTATCCTAAGCTGATTCTTAAACTACCCTTTGCAAGCAAAGAAGTGCGCCCCATCGAGGTCAGCACATGCGATGGTGCGTCATTGCCCGCTTCACAGGCGGACCCTGTTGAAACGCATATTCCTTTCTTATCAAGAAGAATCATTAATGCTTCCCCTTCGATGCCCTCAAAAGAAAAATTTATGACTCCCGGCAATTTGTGTTCCAAATCACCGTTAACATATGTTCCCGGAATTTTGGTAATTCCTTCAATCAATCTGTCGCATACCTTCTGTTCGGTAAATACTCTCTCAACCCTCTCTGCAGCCAACAGTCTGACTGCTTCCCCAATACCTATTATTGCAGCAACATTTTCCGTTCCGGGTCTGATTCCGCGTTCCTGCTCTCCTCCGCTTACTATATCGTCAACTTTAATTCCTTCTTTGATATAGATAAATCCGCTTCCTTTTGGGCCATAAATCTTATGGCCGGACACAGTAACAATATCGGCATCAATTTCTTTTAAATTCAGAAGAATGTGGCCAAAAGCCTGAACTCCGTCAGTATGAAAATAAATGTTCTTCTCGTGGCAAATCTCGCTTATTTCTTTAATCGGCTGAACGGTCCCGGTTTCATTGTTTGCATACATTACAGAAACAAGAATTGTATCCTCGCGAATGAGTTTTCGCAAGTTGTCCAAATTTACCAGACCGTTTTCATCTACGTCAAGATATGATACTTCATATCCCATTTTTTGAAGCCAGCGTGCGGAATTAAGTACCGCTGCATGCTCAATTTTCGAAACTATAATATGTTTGCCTCTGCTTTTGTTTGCAAGAGCAACACCTTTTATCGCGATATTATCGCCCTCAGTACCACCTGAAGTAAATATAATCTCTTTTTCCTTCACTCCCACAATACTTGCAATTTCAGCTCTTACTTCACTTATTGCCGACCTTGTTCTTACCGCCTTTCTGTAATTGAGCGAAGGATTAAAAAAGGATTCATTTAAATAGGGAGACATTTTATTCAGCACCCGGGGATCAAGTGGTGTTGTAGCAGCATGATCGAAATATATCATTGCGAACACTCCATAAAGAATATCTGATTCAAAAAATGCCATCCGCAGATACGGATGGCACTCGTATAAACTATTTTCTGGGATGAGCCTTGGCATATACTTCACGAATTCGTGAATGACTCATATTTGCATATATCTGAGTTGTTGAAATATCACTGTGACCAAGCATTTCCTGAACCGAATGAAGATCTGCTCCGTTTTCGACAAGATGCGCCGCAAAACTGTGGCGAAGTGTATGAGGAGTAATATCAGCCTCAATTCCTGCCTTTTTTGCATAATGCTTTATAAGCTTCCAAAAACCCTGGCGACTCATAGGTTCACCGGAACAATTTACAAACAGTGTATCATCATCAGGACTTGCAAGCATTCCTTCTCTCGCTTCAGAAATATATCTGTTCAGCGCATCCCTTGCAGCATTTCCTATGGGAATTGTTCTTTCTTTATGTGCATCTTTGCAGATGATATAACCAAGATGCGTATTTGCATCAGAAATCTTCAGTGTAATAAGCTCTGTTACCCTAATGCCTGTTGCATATAACAGCTCAAGCATAGCTTTGTCACGAATTTCCTTAGGCTGATCTCCTGTCGGCTGC
The DNA here is from genome assembly GCA_045600725.1 of Lachnospiraceae bacterium. Classification (GTDB taxonomy): domain Bacteria; phylum Bacillota; class Clostridia; order Lachnospirales; family Lachnospiraceae; genus UBA1258. The sequence continues at coordinate 13,665 of JAZRYK010000050.1, read as the reverse complement.
TCCAAAAGTCTGAAAACTTCCTGCGGTGTTAAAATCTCCGGAATCTTCTTTTCGACTTTAGGTGCTTTCAAGCCTTCCGATATATCCTTATCAACCATCCCCTCTTTAAGAAGAAAGTGATAAAAGGATTTTATACAGGCGATATTTCTTGATACGGTAGCGGCGGAAAAATTGTTATCCCCCATGTATTTTATATAACCGTTCAAATTCGCCTCTGTAATTGCTGAAACATTTGAAACTCCATGACTTTGCATATAATCAGCAACTTTTGTCAGGTCTCTTTTATAACTCATTTCGGTATTCAAAGACATTTTTTTGACATTATGTAAATAAGAAACAAATGCTTCGATTGCCTGTTCCATAACCTAAATAACCCTCTTTACATTTACTTACGTTAACCCCTCGGGTCAAATGTAGTCCCATTATAACTGACTTTTTTCTGCAATGCAAACAAAAAATTCACCGTGTTTTAGGCATATTTTAAGGTTATTCGACCCTAACGCCACATCTTGCTAATCCAAATCGGTCAACGTACAAAATATTGATTTATGTCTACAAAAAAACAATATAAGTTTTTCCAAAAAAATGTTATGTTATGAAAACCTGCAGTAAGTTAACATAAAAAAACCTCCGTATCAGTTATGATACAGAGGTTAACAATGCAATATATTGACTAATTAAGTTCTGATAAGAACTTTTCAATACGATCAAGTCCCTTTTCAATCTGCTCCATAGAAATTGCATATGAAAGACGAATGTGTTCAGGGAATCCAAAGTCAGTACAAGGAATAACAGCTACCGAATAATCGTTAATAAGAATATCTGCTATTTTTGCCGCAGACTCAATCTTCTGTCCCTTGTAAGAAAGCTTACATGCTTCACTCAAGTCAACAAATACGTAGAAAGCACCCTGTGGCTCCTGAACATCTGCATTAGGGAATGTCTTGATTCTGTTATACATATATTCACGGCGCTTATTGAATTCTGCCTTCATAACTTCAACTGTATCCTGAGGTCCGTTAAGAGCTTCAACCGAAGCATACTGCGCAATTGAATTAGGATTGGATGTTGCGTGGGACTGCATAGCGCTCATAAGCTTTGCAATTTCTACGCTTGAACCTGTATAACCTACTCTCCAACCTGTCATTGCATATGCTTTTGAGAGGCCGGAACAAGTAATTGTTCTCTTATAAATCTCATCATTGAGAGAAGCAATACTAACATGTTTTTCGTCGCCATAGATAAGATATTCGTACATTTCATCAGCAACAACATAAATATCTTTCTTTACAACTACATCAGCAATCTTTTCAAGCTCCTCTTTGGTATAAATCATTCCTGTAGGATTTGAGGGAGAATTAATAACAACAGCCTTTGTTTTATCTGTAATTGCTGCTTCAAGCTGTTCAGCAGTGATCTTGTATCCATTTTCCTTCGTTCCGTATACGAACACAGGAATACCATCCGAAAGTTTAACCATTTCAGGATAGCTTAGCCAGTAAGGAGCAGGAATAATAACTTCATCGCCGGGGTTAACAATAGCATCAAATACATTTGTAAGTCCCTGCTTTCCGCCCGTTGATACAACTATTTGGTTAGGTGCATAATCAAGCCCGTTAAATTCTTTAAACTTCTTGCTTATAGCAGCCTTAAGTTCATTAGTTCCTGAAGCGGGTGTATATTTTGTAAATCCGGTTTCGATAGCTTCGATACCGGCTTTGCAGATATTCTCGGGAGTATTAAAATCAGGTTCTCCTGCGCCGAAACCAACAATATCAACGCCCTGTGCTTTAAGTTCTTTCGCTTTTGCAGTAATCGCGAGTGTTGATGAAGGCTTTACTGCCTGAGCCTTCTTTGAAAGTGTAAGTGCCATATAGACCTCCAAATAATTTGTACTCTAAAGATTTTAATGGAGACAGGGAACTGTGTCAATGTAAAAATGAATAATTGTATACAATTATCCCACGAATTGTTTATAAATATTGAACATAATAAATGACTTATTATTTTATGCCCAGTCTATCATCTCTGCATGTCATGTAAATTATTTGGTAATGTTCTGATGTCCCGGCCATCATTTCGGCTGCAGCTCTCATTTTTTCATCGTCCAGATTTACAAACGGATCATCCAAAACAAGCATCGGCTTTTCACCTTTATACATTGTATCTGCCATAGATAACCTCATGCAAAAGCCTAATAAATCCCTATATCCATAGCTTAAATATTCTTTATCTCTATACATTCCTGCTTCATTTTTTGTCAATTCCAAATTAGCATCCAGACTGTATTCATCCGGTGATTCATTTGTTATCATTGAGAAATATTTATCGAATCCGTTTTTTAGAGGAGTGACGTATCTTGATGTCATATTTTCACGAGCCTTTGATAGATATTCTTTTGCTTTTGTTATAGTTTCGTATTTCTTTGTCAAGCCGATATATTCTTCCCTTTTCTCATCCAGCAAACGCAAATTTTCAAGATAATCCTCGTATCGCTCTTCCATTGCATCCAGATTTGCCAGATCAATCTTTCGTGTGTTCTCAATTTCTTCTTTTCGAGCGTCCAGATTTTTCTGTTTTTCTTCTATTTCTTCAGGCGAAATGTATGCATTATCACCGATATCTGATTTAACGGCATCCATATCATGGGAATTTTCAAATTTGTTAAGTCTTGTAATGGCATCCGACAATAAAGTTGATGCATCCGCATACATCTGAAGGTGCTTACGAATGTCTGCAAAAAGAATGTTCAAATCTCCTTCCGTGTCAAAGCCAAACAGTTTAAGCTGTTCACTGAATTCCTCCACTGACATAGCCGAATTACGTCTGTATTGATCGGACTGCTCCTTTTTTATGCTAAGCTGCTTAAAGCGTCTCATTGTTGCACCAAGGTAAGAAATTTTTGCAACATAGTCATATTCTTCTGCCGTGATACCGTATCCCCTGAGATATTCTTTAATATGTTTGGCAATATCATTACATTTTTGTGAATTATCCTGCTCTTTAAATCTGCTATAGCGTTCACTTAATGACCTGTATTCTATTGCATTGTTTAACAGTTTTTGTAATGTTGCCTGAACATCTCCTCCCTCATTCATGAATCTGTTTGAAGTCAGATATGAATATACACCCTTATACAGATTATTTGCTTCCGCCACAGTATTGCTGACACTTCTCCTGCGATTTGAAACGAGTTCCTCGTCTTTTCTGCCACTGTTAAGTAATCCGGCGACGATGGCCAGCAAAACAGTACAACATCCTATAGCCAAAAGAAGTATGCCTATTATCAAAACAATTTCCGAAGGAAAATCAGTGAAAATCTTTTCTTTGATAATCGGAACAAATGTTGTAAGTCCCAACGCACCGAACAGAATCCCCACAAAAACTTCGGCAATCATAAACAATCGACTTTTCATCTTTGCCGACTTTGTTTTTCCTTCCAATGTCGAAAGTTCGTTCTCCATAATGCCGACCTGTTCATTCAATCGGCATGCTTTATTATAATTATTCGTAACAATATTAATATCGCCTACAGGATCGCTGCAGCCATCAAACATACGTCTGTATAAAGATAGTTTGTCCGCCTCAGGCTTTGATAATGAGACGCCAATATTTTCATTACGAAGTTTTGCCAATTCCCCTGCTTTGTCAAGCATAGCTGCGTTAATAAGTTCATCGGGCGAGTTGGTAATAAAGTATTTTGAAAGCTGTTCCAGCTCAGCAATCTCAAAATCCTTAATTTCCACACTCTGTGCAGCAGATTTCGCCGAATTCATATTGTCCTGACACTTTTCCCAAACCTCCAGTCTGTCCCGTGTCGGTACGTCAAGCGGAAACCACTCCTTTTCTTTTTCGCACACCTTTCTCTTCTCTGACACTTCGTTAAGAAGGCTGTTATATTCAGCCTTATCACGAATAAGTAAGGAAAGATTTTGAGATTTTGTCCTTACTTCATTAAGTGCTTTTTGTTCTTCACAAAGATTTTGAAGTGCCTCGTCCAACCGGTTCAGTCTTTCATTTATTTCGTCAAGCGAAGCTTCAATACCCGCTCCCGCATGAACCTGTGTTTGAAACATAGTTATGTTGTCCTTCAGCTTTCCACGCTCGCCCGTTCTTCTGTCGGATAATTTATTTACCGCCGAGGTCAAAATATCATCCGCTTTACGATATTTGTTCATATCCGTGCTGTCTGAAATGTTGCCGATGCGGGAATTAATATCATCTGTGGAGCCTGCTGAAGAACAATCATTTTGGCCGATAAATACAGTTTTCATAAATGAATCACTGTTAATATGAAAAAGTTCTCTGCCTATCTCATCCGAAAAATCATTTGAAATCAGATTTGTATCCGCATCTCTTAATTCAAAAATATCGTCACTCTTTTTCGCTCCGAACTGTCTTGTAATTCTGTATCGTCTGCCCTTCGTTTCAAAAACGATATTGCCCCCGTACACGCCGCCCTGCCACGGCGAAAAACGAATACGCTCATTGAGATATCCTTTGTGCTTTCCTTCACCCTCAAAGCCGTAAAACATAACTCTTAAGAATGCGGTAAGCGTACTCTTTCCCCAGCCGTTGTCTTCTTTGAATATATTTAGGTTCCTCTTCAAATCAAGAGAAAAATCCTTCAGTTTTCCAAAATTTTCAATTCTGATTGATTCAATTCTCATCCAATATATTCTCCCCGTTCAACGCCCGTAATCCAATGTGAATTACATCAGCCTTTTCTTCCTCGGTCATGCCCGAATCCATTACCATACGGACAAATTCACCCTTCAATGATTCATCAAGAAGAAACTTTGAATAATCCACTGACAACTTTGTTTCATCACTGATCTTCATGCAGAAATAATCATTTTCAAAACTTTTCTCTATGAAGGAGATGTCCTTTTCGCAATCAACGCAAACTTCTCCGCGCAGAACAAGCTTTACGAAATCTTTTGCATCTGCATCTGATTTTGCCAGTTCCTCTCTTACCGCATCACAAATTTCAGGAGAATTCGTCAGCCCGGTAACATCACAGTTTATTTCATATACATTTCTGAATGAAAAAGGAACAAATGTGTCTTTTACCGTTTTTTGTTCCTCATCTATCTCAAGAAGAACAAATCCGTGCTCACCGCATTCATCAAAGCCTCTGCCCTCAAGGCATCCCGGATAACAATATTTTCCGCGTGCGTCAAGACTCTCGCATTTATATTGATGTACATGCCCAAGGGCAAGATAATCTATACCTTTATTTCTGAACAAATTGATATTTATAATTTCAGCTTTGTCTTTTGATAAACTGCCGGCTTCCTGCCCGTGCAGCATAACAATATTAATAGGCATGGGATTGGGGACAAAATTCACCTGCAATGCCTGCACACTGTCTTTGCTTAATTCCGCTCCGTAAAGAACGACATTTTCAGAGAGCATATATTTTGTCCATGCATCGCCAAACAATTTTAAATTTTCCGGTTTCTCATCCATCGAGCATAAGAAATTATCCGTATCGTGATTACCCTTTAAGTAGTAAAAGTCTATACCGGGATGGCATCTTATTATTTTTTCGACGGCATTTCTGGTAAGCGCCGAAATCACTTTTGTATCGAACAAATCACCTGCAATGAGAATAGCGGTGACATCATTTGCAAATGCGTAATCAGCCAGCCTTGAAAATGTATTTAACAGTTCGTTTTTTCGTTCCTTTGCCTTCTCTGAAGACAGATTTGTTTTCATTTTCGAATCAAGATGCAAATCCGCACAATGTATTATTTTCATATCATTTTCCTTTTTCAAACATTTGTTTGCTTTTATATTATCATTCTCACACAAATCTGTAATCAAAGTGTGTGCTCGCACACACTCAACCCCGAGCGGTATGCTTTAGCATTAATTTCGTCTCCTCGAGGTGCGCATCCATAGCGGAGCGTTTTCTTCAATAGGAAAGTTATTTCCTATTGAAGAAATAACCGGCACATTTTTGCACCGGTTAATTAATCTCATATCACATTGTCCATGGAATAAATGCAAATGCCACAGCCAAAATAATTGCAGGTAACATATTTGCGACCCTTATTTTTTTGCCAAATACAAGATTTATCCCTACACAGAAAATAAGTATCGAGCCTATCATTGAAAGATTGGCTAAGGATGTATCGGTAAGTATCGGCTCAATAAATCTTGAAAGAACAGTTACCGTTCCTTGCAAAACCGCAACAGGAATGAATGAAAAAACCGCTCCTTTTCCCAATGAGCTGGTCATGACCATTATAATAATACAGTCAAGAATTCCTTTAATCGTAAGTGTGGAAAAATCTCCGTAAATGCCGTCCTGAATCGACCCGACGATTGCCATCGCTCCTATGCAGACCGTAAATGTTGCCGTCAAAAAACCATCGACAAATTTGGCATCCTTGCTGTTACCTGTTTTAACCTTAAGCCACTCTCCAAAACCTTCAAAGCCTTTTTCGATATTGATCATTTCGCCTAGAACTGTTCCCAAAAGAAGAACAACAACAATGAATGTTCCTCTTCCGCTTTTAACAAGGCCTCCTTCAACCGAAAGAATGCCTTCCAACGCACCGCCGATACCGATAAACATTGTGGCAATACCGCAAGTTCTTTCAAGACTTGTCTGAAAGTCTTCTTTTATAAGTTTCCCAAAAAAATGGCCCAGAACACCACCTACGATAATCAGGGCCACGTTTAATATAGTTCCTATTCCGATCATTTTATTCTTCCATCTGAAACCGTGTTTACATTCGTATTTTCAGCAAATCCATTTCATGCAAATATTACTTCAAAAATCCGTTAACAATTTGTTCCTCAGCCTCTTCTTCGGTAAGTCCCAAAGTCATGAGTTTTGTAAGCTGTTCCCCGGCAATTTTGCCGATTGCCGCTTCATGAATAAGGCTTGCATCAACGTTTGCGGCAGTAAGTGCAGGCTCTGCAAGAACAACTGCCTTATCCATAATAATTGCATCACATTCTGAATGACCTGAGCAAATGTTGTTACCATCAATTTTGGATACAAATTCCTGACGCGATTCGTCCCGTGCCACAGAACGTGAAACGACATTTGTGGACGAATTGGCTCCGTTCAAAGCTACCTCGAAATTTGTTTTTGCAAACTGCTTTCCATGAGTCATAATCTTTTCATGAACAATAAAGGTTGCGTTGTCTTTAAGTTCACCCTTCGTCTCGCGAATTGTTGAATCGATTCCTCTTATCTGGCTTGTATCCATTTCAAGATACGCACCTTCCTCAAGATATACTATTGTAGTGGGATTCATAACGTTTTTGCCGTTTCCGTCGCCATCTCCCACATGCTTTTCGATATATTTTACTTTTGAATTCTTTGCAAGATGAAAAGTATGAATTCCATCATGCGCTGCTTCCTGATCACCGCAGTTGTGGATTCCGCAGCCGGCTACAATCACAACATCGGCATCCTCTCCTATATAAAAATCATTGTAAACAAGGTCCTTAAGTCCGCTTTCGCTGACAATAACCGGAATGTGAACACTTTCATGCTTTGTTCCGGGTTTAATAATTATATCAATACCGGGCTTGTCTTCCTTTGAAACAATTTCAATGTTTGCTGTTGAGGCACGACCCGCAGCCTTTCCGTTGGCGCGGATATTATAAGCTCCTTCGGGAGTTCCGTGAATATCTGCAATTTCTTTAAGAAGGTTCAGTTCAAAATTATTCATGATTTATACCTCCTCCTGCAATTTTTCACACACACCTGCCCCGGTGCCGTTTACAAGTTCCGGATAAATATCTTCCTTCAATCCTTCTTTAAGGATTTTTCCTCCGCCAAGAACAACAATTCTGTCTGCTGTTTTAAGAATTCTTTCCTGATGTGAAATAATAACAATACTGCCATGAACCTTTTCATGCATGTTTTCAAAAACCTTAATAAGGCTGTTAAAGCTCCAAAGGTCTATTCCTGCTTCAGGTTCATCAAAAATAGAAAGCTTCGTCTGTCTTGCAATAATCATAGCGATTTCGATTCTCTTAAGCTCACCACCGGAAAGGGAGGCATTAACCTCACGATTAATATAGTCTCTCGCGCAAAGTCCGACAGATGATAAAATATCACAAGCTTCACTGATTGATGTATTTTTTCCTGCAGCAAGTGTAAGCAAATCTTTAACGGTAAGTCCTTTGAATCTTACTGGCTGCTGAAAAGCAAAGCTTACGCCTTTTCTTGCTCTTTCGGTAATGTTGAGTCCCGTAATGTCCTCTCCGTCAAGAATAATCTGTCCCGAAGTAGGCGTTATTATTCCCGCAATAATTTTGGCCAAAGTGGACTTTCCGCCTCCGTTTGGTCCTGTAATAGCAGTAAATCCATCATCTATTGTAAGGTTGATGTCTTTTAATATTTCTTTTTCATTTTCTACAATATAACAAATGTTCTTAAGTTCAAGCATCGCTTTATTCTCCATTAAACTGCTTTGTCCGATTTAAAGAAGTTAAAACTTCCGCAGTCAAGAAGCTTACCTTCATCATTTGTCACTTTAACATCCATAACGCAAAGATGTTTTCCTCTTCTGATTACACAAGCCTCAAGGTACAACCAGTCCTTGCTTGTAGCAGGAAGAAGGTAATTCAGTGTTCCGGATACTGTAGTATAAAAATATCCGTCACAGCAGGCACAAACACCGGCAACTATATCCGCTACAGAATACAAAACTCCCCCATGGGTTGTTCCATAGGGGTTTTTAAGTTCTGACTTGAAAGGAAACCTCGCACGCGCATGGTCTTTATCAAGCTCCAGAAACTCAATGCCAAGGTACGTGGCGTATGAGTCTTTCTTTATGTTTCCAATCATTTTTAATGCGATTTCGTCAAACTCTGCCATAACCTACCTCTTTCCAAACTGCGAAAGATATCTTATCACAGAACCATCCAAAAATCTATTAATTATGCATTAAACATTATCTTCTCGGAATTAAATGCTTTTGCAATTGCAAGAGTCAGAATTATTCCGCAGGCAAGTGTGCCAACCATCGAGAGCAAGAAGTTAGCGGTCAACAATTCGTTTGAGCAAATATCCTTAATTGCAAGTGCATTTCCGTAAATGGGAATCAAGTATCTGTAGCCGGGAATTGTCTTGCCGCTTGTGAACATTGTCATTACACCAAGAACAACAACTACAATATATACAGGGGAAACAAGCGATGAAGCTGATTTTGTATTCTTTGAGATGGTTGCCAGGAAACCGACAATTCCAACATAGAAGTATACAAGAACAAACATTGTAAGAAGAAGTTCAATAATCTGAACAGGGCTAAAGCTTACCGCACCGATACCAAGTTCTATGCCTACTGCCTCATTTGAGCTTCCCATCATTGTCAGTGCAACAATCATTGATACGCAGTATACTACTGCCGAAAGCCCTGACAGAATTGCCATTGAAACAAGCTTACCAACAACTATTTCGATTCGTTTTGCGGGAGAAATGAGCATGCTTGAAAGTGTTCCTCTTTCTTTTTCACCTGCAATGGCATCAACTCCTATTGCCATAACTCCTGCATAAAGCATCATTACAACAAGATAAGGAAGCATCATTGAAAGGAACTGCGCATTCGCTTTTTCTTCCTTATAAATTGTCTGGGGCTTCTGATTGAAAGCAGTCAAAACACCCATATTTTCAAATCTTTTCGAAAGAATATCATTCTGATAATTAGGTGCTACATACTGTGAAAATACACTGTAGGCTTGTGTAGAATAGTTTTCTGTACTGTTATAAATTATCTCCATCTCAGGAATTTCAGCCCCGGCATTTTCAAAACCTGCAACCTGATTTTCAAATTCCGGTGAAAGATAAACTACCAAATCTTCTTCACCTTCAAGGATTTTATTATCAAGTGACTCTTTACTTAAATTGTACTCTTCTTCCGTTATGTACTGTACACTGGCTTTACCTTCATAGGTTGCCTCAATTGCTTGCTTAAGCCCCTCTGTAGGGTTAACAACAGTTACCGTAGGCTCATGCTCGATTATGTCAGATTCCATATTGCCAATCATATTGCCCATCAGCGAATAGATAAGAATAACAATAACCGCAGGTGTAACATAAAGACTTGTAATCATCTTTCTGTCGCCAAATACTCTCTTAAGTTCTTTCTTGATTATAATTAATATATTATTCATGTGACACACCGCCTTTGTATTCAGGATTGTTCTGCTTGTAAAGTTCAAAGAAAGCATCCTCTAAATCTTCTGTACCTGTTTCCTTCAAAATGTCTGAAATCGTACCTTCAATTACTTTTTTACCATTGATAATAATTCCCACATTATCGCAAAGCTTTTCGGCCTCACTCATAATATGAGTTGAGATAATAATTGTTTTTCCACGGTTTCTTAATTCTTTAAGATAATCAAGTACTCCTCTGGCCGTTACAATATCCAGTCCTGATGTAGGTTCATCAAAAATAACAACCTTCGGATCGTGGCAAAGACTCACCGCAATTGCAGCTTTTTGTTTCATACCGGTTGAAAGTTCTTCAATTCTTTTATTTTTAAATGCTTCTATTCCGAAGGTTTCAAACAATTCCTTTTTTCTTGCAGCAATTTCTTCTTCATTCATACCATGAAGATGGCAGAAGAAATCAAACATGTAATCGGGAGTAAAATGCTCGTCCAATTTAATCTCATTTGTAAGGAAACAAATTGAATCCCTGACTTTCTCTCCGTCCTTAACGGTATCATAACCGCAAACCGATATATTTCCTTCAGTGGGTTTTAACAATGTTGCAATGCAACGTAATGTTGTTGTTTTTCCTGCACCGTTTGGTCCTAAAAGACCGTATATTTCACCGGGCTTTGCTGTAAGTGATACGTTTTTTACTGCAATTTTTGTTGAACTGTCGGTTTTCAATTCCTTCATTTTTCTCTTATTTAATTTGTAAATTTTAGTAAGATTGTTGATTTCTATCATCTTCTATACCTCCCAAAATATTTCATCAAGTGTCTTTCCAAGTGCCTTACAAATTGAAATACACAAATTAATTGACGGATTATAATCGCCTTTCTCTATAGCATTAATGGTCTGCCTTGATACACCGACAGTTTTTGCAAGATCCTCCTGCGACATATCAAGTCCCGCCCTGGCAGCCTTCAATTTTAAGTTTTTCATTCTTCTCTATCCGCCTTTCTGTCGATGACTTTCTTTATGACAAGAACAATAAGTACTTCCAAAACCGTAACTCCTACAAAAATGCTGTAGAGATTAACTTCATCAATCGGGTTATTTAATTTAATATCATCCACAATCTGAATAATTCCGGACAATAGATTCATTGCAGCGGCAATAATAAAAATAACAAAACAACGATTGGCAGCCTCGTTTAATGCAAAATACGCATCAGAAAATATTGCGTAATTTACGTAGACAATCACTCCAAGCAAAACTCCCGGCAAAAGGAGAATTGCGTTAACAGCAAATGTTTCCGTTAAATCAAGAACGACCAAACCCGAAAAATATATAAGCATTGTAAAAAAAGCATATTTATATCCTTTGCCCTGAGCAATCAACTGCCTCTCATCATACTTTCCTCTTAATGAATGATTTTTCTTTGTAAAGATAAGAAGAACAACAATAATCAAAATACCAAGCACCAGTCCCGCCAAAACTCCCAAACCGTAAAAATTCATATCAAGCCTCCGAAAATATAAAATTAATATTTATGTTTACAAGAGTAAATTATCATGCTTTTTACAATGTGTCAAGTATATTTTACATTTTGTTTCTTCATGATGTCTTTATGTAACATGCCTATCATTTCACTCATAAGTAGAATTACGATATAAATCAAGTATCACTTTGAATAATTCACCAAATGGATTATTATATAGAACAGTAATTATTTAACAAGACAAACGAAAGGAAACGCAACTATCCCATAAAGGATAATTGCAATATATGAAGCACATATGAGAGAAAGCGGTATTTTATTCCCAATATCTTCTGTTCCTTCAAAATTCGGAATCGGAAGCTTTTCAAAAGAATGTTTCGAATTTGTGGATTTTCTGCATATCGCAGGTCAGGGATTCTGGCAGATTCTTCCCATAGGGCCTACAGGTTTCGGTGATTCACCGTATCAGCCGTTCTCTGCTTTTGCAGGCAACCCTTACTTTATTTCTCCCGAAAAGCTGATTGAGGATAATCTTCTTACCTGGGATGAGGCAAACAGTTTCTTCTTCGGAAGCAATGAAGAACGTGTAGATTACGGAGCAATGTACGAAAACAGATTTTTATTACTCAGAATTGCCTATGAACGTTTTAAGGCACAAAAAGGAAATGCATCGTCAGAATATAAAGCATTTACCAAAAAATCCGCCTTCTGGCTTGAAGATTACTGCCTGTTTATGGCATTAAAGAAAACCTATGAAGGACGCCCTTGGCTTGAATGGCCCGATGAGTTTAGGCTTCGAGACAAGGATGCACTTGAAGCAGCAAAAATACAGTTCAAAGATGAAGTAGAATTCTATATGTTCCAGCAGTATGAATTTCAGATGCAATGGGATAAACTTCATGAATATGCAACTGCAAAGAATATTAAGATTATCGGTGACATACCGTTTTATGTTTCTCTGGACGGTGCCGATGCATGGTCACATCCAGAAGTATTTATGATGGACAAAGATATTAAGCCTGTAGTTGTTGCCGGCTGTCCTCCCGATGCCTTTTCTTCCACCGGCCAGCTTTGGGGTAATCCTATTTATGACTGGAAAGCATTAAAGAAAAACGGTTATTCCTGGTGGCTTAAACGCCTTGAAAGGAGTTACGAATTCTATGACGTGGTAAGAATAGACCATTTCCATGGTTTTGCGGAATACTATGCTGTTCCGTATAAGGACAAAACAGCTGAGAACGGAAAAACGAACAAAGGTCCCGGAATGGACTTCTTCAATGCAGTATATGCTAAGTTCGGAAATCTTACCGGCGACGAAGAAACCTATTCAAAACTTATTGCAGAGGATCTTGGTACCGTTACAAAAGAAAATCAGCAGCTTTTGTCTGACAGTAAGATTCCCGGAATGAAGGTTCTGCAATATGCATTTACAAGCTGGGATAGCATTTATATGACTCACAGACATGAACAAAACTGTGTAGTTTATACAGGTACTCACGACAATACTACTGCACGTGCATGGATTGAAGAAATAAGTGAGGGCGACAGAAATTTCACACGTCGATATTTAAATTCTCCCAACAGTGATTACGGCGGTCTTGTATGGGATTTTATCAGGGAAGCTTATCGCTCGGTTGCAAACCTTACAATAGTCCCGCTTCAGGACTATCTCGTATTCGGCCGTGAAGCAAGAATAAACTCTCCCGGAACCGCAGACGGTAACTGGCAATGGCGTCTTAAACCCAATTTCCTCTCTTCAGAACTTGCATCAAGTATAAGAGGACTTTCTGAAACATACGGAAGAATGCCCGCTGACAACGACAAATAAATTATTTGAAGTTTTGGCACAATAACATTACATTAACAAAAATTAAGAGCAGGCCGCGAAGCCTGCTCTCAGACTGTAGACAAAGTGATGCCGGAAACGATGTTTCCGGCACCTTTTTTGCTTTTATTTATCTTTTTTCTTCGAAATCAAAAGAAAAAGCCTATTTCTAGGCCATTCTTTCTTCCCATCTTTGCTGTATTCCAGCTA
>JAZRYK010000049.1:0-92122 GCA_045600725.1 Lachnospiraceae bacterium | reverse complement strand
CCATTTGGATACCTCCTTGATCTAATTTAGTGCGGTTGGCGAACCTTCACTTATTATATCATTGGAGGTTTTTTGCTTGAAGCTAAAGCTATCTGGGAACACACCTGCATAGCAGGTGGTTTATTTTTATTGCGATACAACAAAAGCCGCAGGCTCATCACCTGCGGCTTCGTACCATTTTGTTATTCAGAATTAATTATTCTTCAGAATCCTGAGCTGCCTCTGTAACAGCTTCGGTTACTGCTGCGGTTACAACTGCTTCATCAACCGCTGCATTATCAAGACCCGTGATGTTAATGTTCTTGGTAACCTTAGCATCATATGTGCCGGCTCTCATAACTTCAACAAGGTCAAGTCCGGTTACTTCCTTAACGGTTTCAATCGTCTGTGCAAGGACTGTAGGAACATAAGAGCCAACCGAGTCAACTCCCGTCGAACCTTTACCGCTGTCAATAATTGTAACCTTATCGATATTGTTAAGAGGCTGTGCAATGGCACTTGCCATCTCAGGTAATGCTTTAACAATCATCTCAATCATAGCTGCCTGGCCGTATTTCTTCATGGCTTCAGCTTTCTTTTCCATTGCTTCTGCTTCGGCGATACCTTTTGCTTCAATAGCTTTAGCTTCTGCAGCACCGACTGCTGCAATACCGTCTGCTTCAGCCTTCTTAACCGCCAAGATACCTTCAGCCTCTTTTGCCTTCGCTTCTTTTTCGGCTTCAGCTTTAATCTTTCTGATTTCAGCAGCTTTTTCCTGCTCATACTTATCAGCATCGGCACGTCTCTGTTTTTCAATTAGTTCTGCTTCGGCAGCCTGCTGACGAGCGAACTTTTCAGCTTCGGCTTTTTTTCTGATCTGAGCATCAAGTGTCTGCTCTGTAACTTCTACTTCTTTCTTCTTAAGTTCAATTTCACGTTCCTGCTTAGCGATGTTTGCATTTGCAGTTGAAATTTCAATTGTCTTTCTCTGTTCCTGCTGCTGAATAGCATATGCCGCATCGGCTTCAGCTTGCTTAATATCGGATTCTCTCTTAAGTTCTGCCTGTCTGATTTTCAACTCGTTCTGCTTGGCAGCGATTTCTGTTTCGGCAGCAACCTGTGCTTCGTTGGCCATTCTTCTTGCTTCGGCTTCTGCGATTGCAACATCTTTATCAGCCTGAGCCTTTGCGATTGAAGCATCCTTCTGAATCTGTGACATGTTGTCCTGACCTAACGCAATGATAAGTCCCTTTTCGTCTTCAATCTTCTGAATGTTACAGGAAATAATTTCAATACCTAAGGCATTCATATCCTTCTGAGCTTTTTCCTGAACCTCATCACCGAATTTTTTACGGTCTGTATTTAACTCTTTTAATTTTACAGTACCGATAATCTCTCGCATGTTACCCTGTAAGGAATCTGTAAGAGCTGTCATAATGCTCTTCTCATCCATATTAAGGAAGTTCTTCATTGCGATTTTGATACCTTCAGGATCTGTTTTTACTCTAACCTTTGCAACCGCATCAATATCAACACCGATAAAGTCGAGTGTGGGAACATAACCGTTTGTCTTAATATCGATACTGATTTGTTTAAGCACCAGTGTATCTTTTCTTTCAAGGAATGGAAATTTGATTCCTGCTCGTCCAATCAGAATCTTGGGTTCTCTCTTCCAACCGGATATAATAAATGCTTTATCCGGGGGAGCTTTCACATAACCGCTGGCAATAAGTGCAAGCAGTGCAATAAGAAATAAAATTGCAATTCCGATAAATAAAATAATAATATTTGGCATACTCTCCTCCTTTTGGTATGTACCATACGGACTTATCTGTCCGCCGTATGAATATATCATAATATGTTCAATTATCCCGGTAAAGAATTATTTGTGCGATTTGTTGCTCATAATCCGCAGCTCTATGCGAAAGATATTTTTTGTGTATAATAGAATAATAATATATTCAAAAAAACATACGAAGAATATTTTTTTCGCATAAGTCTGTTTAAGGAATACGCATGCAGACAGTTTTCGTGTTTTAGTGTTGAAACGGAGAATGGAATGGGCAAAAGATCAATTAAAGAAAACAAATCCAGAATTCAGTTAAGCCGTGAGGCTGCCGGTTTTACCAGAGAAAAAGCATCCGAAGCCATGGAATATATTTCAGAAGACCGAATTGATAAAATTGAGCGCGGTGTTTTGGAACCCCGTCCCGAAGAAATAATAACCATGTCTGAGTGTTACAAAGACCCTGAGCTTTGTAATTACTACTGCTCCAATGAATGCCCCATCGGTCATAAATATGTTCCGGAAATAAAATTGAAAGAGCTCTCGCAAATCACTCTTGAAATGCTTGCAGCACTTAATTCCGTGGAAAAAGAAAAAAATCGTCTCATCGAGATTACTGTAGACGGAGTTATTTCCGAAGATGAAAAAACCGATTTTACAAAAATCAAATCAGAGCTTGATCAGATTGCTTTATCTGTAAGTTCATTAAAAATGTGGCTTGATAATGCGGAATTGAACAAATAAAATTACCCGGTGGATTTGCCACCGGGTATTATTTATTGGACGCTTATTTCTCCTGCCAGCACACGCTTGTAATCCTCATAATTTTTCTCCAGCAATGAAGGAGTATCAAGTCCGTACGGACATTTTGACTTACATTTTCCGCAATGCAGGCAGTCTTCTATTTTCTTCATCATAGCCCGGCCGCCCTCGGCAAGATGTCCGGCCGAAGGAGATCTTCTGAGAAGGAGTGACATACGTGCAGCATTATTGATTTCAATTCCAACAGGACACGGCATACAATATCCACAGCCCCTGCAGAAATCGCCTGCAAGCATTTCTCTGTCCTTTTCGATAATATTTCTTATCTCTTCTGTCATTGTGGGCGGATTATCAATAAAATTGATAAACTCATCAAGTTCTTTTTCTCTCTGTACTCCCCAGATAGGAAGGACATTATCGTACTCGGCAGCATAAGCATATGCAGCTGCAGCATTTGTAATTAAACCACCGGAAAGAGACTTCATTGCAACGAAGCCGACATTTTTGTTTTTGCACAGTTCAACAATTTCTATATCCTTAGGAGTTGCAAGATAGCAAAAAGGAAACTGCAAAAGTGAATATAACCCCGAATTAACTGCTTCGGCAGCAACCAAAAGTCTATGATTGGTGAATCCGATATGCTTTATTTTTCCGTCTCTTTTTGCCTCAAGCATAGCATCGTAAAGACCATTGTCTTCTCCCGGCTTGGGAACAAAATCGGGATTATGGAACTGATAAACATCAATATAATCTGTCTTTAAATTTTCCAAACTTGCAGCAAGTTCTTTTCTTAGCTGTTCGCCGGTCTTTGCACCTGTTTTTGTGGCAATAAATAGATTTGCTCTCTCTTTTTCATTAAATGCCAGACCGATTTTATGCTCACTGTCCGAATAATATCTTGCGGTGTCAAAATATGTTATTCCGCTGTTGTATGCCTTTCTCAGCAAATACACCGCATCGTCATCACTTATTCTCTGAATCGGAAGTGCGCCGAAACCATTCTTGTCTACGGTAATACCCGTACATCCCAATGTTACGTTCTTCTTCATATTTCATCCTCATTTCGTCTTTATAAGCTTTGTATCATTAGTTTTCTTCGTACATTCCGCTTACAAAGTACATTAACGCCGCCCAAGTATACATTGAATAGAAAAATCCTCTGTCATCCCGACCGTCTTTAAGATACTTTCTCGCTTCATCCTTTGACAGAAGAACAAAACCTTCGAAGCACTCTGTAGTCTCTGCTCCCTGATCCGTTAAGGCCGGAATTTCGTCCCGCTCAAGTACCGCACAAACAAGCGCATTGCTCTCGTCAGTCATTCCGGGAGTACTGAAAGCAAGAGGATTAACCATAAAGATCTTGTCAGCATCGTTAATCTCAATACCGGTTTCTTCAAATATTTCCCTTTTTGCAGTTGCAAACTGCGGAACAATTTCGTCCTTATCATCGGGGTCCATAAGTCCCGCCGGCGGACCTGAAAGAAATCTTCCGCAAGGATATCTGAATTCTTTTTCCAGAAGAAGCTTATCTCCGTCTTTTTGCCGTATAATCACAATGCAGGTTACCGCATCGGGAAGCATATTTTTAAACTCTTCGTCTGACTTCAATACAACAAGATCATCTGTTTTGTGGCGCGAAGCATCATAGTAATGACGTCCTTCCGCATACTGAAAATCCACAACATTTAAATATTTTGAATCAAAGCAAGGCTTAATGCACTCCCTTGTAATCTCAGGTTTCTTCATCATATTCCTCCGGATTATCATACATCTCAGAACCGTTCTGCTCGTTCTGAGTCTGATAGTTTTGAACTCTTTGTGCCTGATATGAATTCATGTCCTCTTCAAGTTTCTGCAGCGGAGTAAACGGCACCGTGAACGCTTTGTCATGCTTAGCTTCAACACGTGTAATTACAAATGCCAATATATACGCCAAAACTATAAATTCCAGGAACGATAAAATAGTCAGTATCGAGCCCACCGTAAGGAAATAATCATATAGGCCGTGAAGTATTATAGGTACAATCAGCGCCAGAAGAAAGCATACAAATGTTTTTCCTTTCTTTTTCTGTGACGCATAATATTTTGCATATCCGTAAAACACTCCCATAAAGATACCAAACATTGTATGTCCCGGAATTGATGTCATCGCACGCATTATGCCTACACCAAAACCGGCACCGATTTTCTCCCACACTTCTGTCTGAAGCATAAGTCCGAGGCCTCCTTGAATCGTAGCAAATGCAGGTTCCGGTAAAATATAAAGTATATTTTCGATAAGAGCAAATCCAAGACCGGCGCTGACACAGTACACAACACCATCAAATCGATAATTATAATGTTTATTTTTCCACGTCGGAATAAGCACCATAACGAATTTGCCAAGTTCTTCCGCAATCGCAACCACAAAAAAGCATTCCAAAAATGCCACAATAACAGAAAAATCCATCCCCGGTAGCAGCTCGCCCAATCCCACATCAAATATCAGGGAAATAACAGCTCCTCCCAGTATTTCTACAATCAATGCCGATATAACCGAAAGTCCTCCCAAGAATAAAAGCAGTAAAATTAACCAAAGCGGTTCCCTGTCAACCTTATCGGTAAAATATATATAAAGTAACATTATAAAAACAGGAATAACCGCTATAAAAAGCAAAATAGAAAGAGCTATCAATTTTATCATCTGCAAAAAAGTCCTTTTTCCTATTATCGTTCATAATTAAATGAAAGATGAAGTTTAATACTTGTTCCTATCGCCGTATTATTATCTATCTCCATCTTTCCGCCCATCATATTTGTCATGATACCGGCAATTGAAAGACCTATGTAGCCTGCATCATTACATTTGTCATCCGTCAAAATTTTCTCTTTATCCGCATCCGAAATATAAACATTCGGCATGTCAAAAAACACATCAAAATATGCCTTACGATTCAACACCTGCGTTTCTAGGATATTAACTGTAATATTTCTTCCCGCTTCGACATTTTCTATAGCAAACAAGGCAATATGTTTTATTACACTTTGCAACTTATGAGAATCACCGATAAGTATTTCATGCACAAGCTGGACGTTGAGGCTGAATGAAACGTCGCTTCCCTCAGTTTTGTATTTAATCATTTCCGAAGCATCACCGATCAATTTTGAAAGGTTAAACGGCTTGCTGTCAATAAACTTTTTTCCGGAATTTATATATCCGGCGTCAAGTGTTTCGCTAATCATTGTATCAAGGTTTCCCGCCGCCGCCAGAATTTTCTTCGTCTCCTTCTCCAGTGACGTAGCACCTTCGGCTTCCAACGTTTTTGCAGCGACAACAATTGTATTAAGCGGGTTCATAAAATCAGCTGTTATTCTTGCAAGAAAATCAGCCTTTGTTTTATTGCTACGTTCAGTCTGCACAATTGCATCCCGAAGCAGCTGAGCCGATACTTCATTTTCACGCACCTGCTCGTTTACGTCTTCAAATCCGACGATGAAATAGTTTTCCGATCCGTTCACCTTGGCGGCTTTCATCTGAAAGTATCGCGCATCACCGTTATCATCTCCAACATAAATATATGTAAAATAATCTCTGTCCTTAAGTTTTTCACGTATATTCTCCGGGCAGACATTCTTCATGAATGCACACTTGTAATTATCGGCAACTGTTTTCTCGCAATATGTCTGAAGATACCGGTCAAGCGGATATAACTCATCATAAGTTATACTGTCATTTGTTCTGTCTGCAACCTGAATAATTTTAATTTCATTCTTCAGATAATCGCAAAAATAAACTGCATTAAAATTAGAGCAAACAGCCCGCATCAGTTCGGAGGTTTCGTTTTTCTCACGTTCAGCCATCATATACTCTCTGACCGCCAGGCGCCTGTATTTCACCGCCATAACCGCCATTGTAACCATAACAATGCAATATAATGCTGAAGATACAATGATCCAATTTCTCAGTATCGCAAAATCCCCTTCCGAATCACCTGTTTCTATCGTCAGCAAAACTCCTCCCATCAGAAGAAGTATTGTAATAGCCAAAAAAACGCCTACCCAGCCCTGCCAGGACATTCTCTCCGAATCCGAGACGTACTTTCGTGCACACATTTTACTCATTTCTTTTCCCCATGCCAAAGTATTATCTACTCTTGCGTTCCTGTTTCTTCTTCCAAGTCAAGAAGAAGCATTTCTTCCTGATATATTTCACGATATTTCACTTTCCATACACGCTTTATGGAATCGTTTATACGCTTTTCATCAATAACGCCCGATTTAACTGCTTCGAGAACCGCATTATACCCTTCCTCAAAATTTTCAGGGCACATGACCATATCCGCACCGGCCTTAAGAGCGTCTATACAGGCTTCCTGCGAGGTAAAATATTCCTTGACGGACTGTTTGTCCAAGGCATCCGTTATAAGAATTGTATCGCTTAGGCCAAGCTTTCCTCTGAGAATATCTGTATATATTTCCTTCGACAATGAGCAAGGCACATTTTTGGAAGAAATACTGTCTGCATAAACATGACTGACTACTATTGCATCCAGACCACCTTCAACAGCCGCCTCGTAAACCGGCTGAATATATGAAAGCATCCGGTCTGATGTAACATCCGTTGAAACAACCGATTCCGAAGGATCTTTATCCAAATTGCCTTCACCGGGAAAATATCCTGCAGCAATACCGATACCGTTTTCGCGATAGGCTTTGACTGATTCGGTCACCATTCTTGAAACAATGGTAGGATCGTTTCCGAAGGATCTGTCTTTCATAATTGAATCAATTTCTTCATCCTCGTTTGCGGAATAAATTACATCACCGACAAGACCGATGTTAAAGTTTATTCCCGCTTCTTTGAGATATTTTGCTATTACAGTATGAGTTTCGTAAGCTTTGTAAGGGTCCATCGTCTCACCGAGTGAAGCAGAGGTTTCTGTTTCCTGAAGATTAAGTTTTTTTCCGAGAACTGTATTTCCCGACTCTTCACGGATCATAAAAAAAGTCTCGTATCTGACATATTCTTTTGATTTTGTCAGCATCTCCGAAAACTGATCTGCATTGTCAATATTTTTCTCGCTGTAGATAATTCCTCCCACAGGATAGTTTTCAAGAGTATTTTTTGTCTTTTCTCCGGCAGCAGTGACTCTTGAAATCCCCATAAGCTGTTCCGGTGTTACAATAAACAGCCCCATCACCTTTTCTTCGAGAGTAAGTTCGTTGATTTTCTCCTCAATCCACGAATCATATAATTCCTCTTCGGTAGGAACATCTATAAAATCCGTCTCATCTATCGAAACAATCTCTTCCGATCCTATTATTTCTTCAATAGCTGAGGTTACATCCATTTCGTCTGTCGAAACGGTTTCACTTACAGAAGTGCTTGTTGCTGATGAAATTACTTTTACAATTCCCCTTCCTGCCAAAATACCGGAAGCAATTATTACGCCAACAATAAGAAACAGAATAAGAAAAGATCCCAATCTAGCCCTAACTCTTCTCTTTTTTCTTGCCGCTCTTCTTTCTTCCGAATCAGGCGAGCTGGCCATAATCTTTGAATATCTATTATCGTCCATGTAAATCTCCTTAAACTTTTCAATAACTATTCAAAATCATTTTACACCCAGTCGTTTCTTTTTTCCACCAAAAAGCATCTGCCTCAATACAACATAAAAGAGGACCACCGTCATTTCTTCGGTGATCCTCTACTGCATCGTCTCCAATGGACTGTACCTCCTTTATTCAGAATATCTATATTGAAAATTATATGCTTGATTAATCAGTTAAATACTGCTTCGGACTGTACCCCCTTCATCAGATTTTGTATTTTAAAAAAAATTATCTACTGCATTGGACTTCTTTCCTTTCGTTTTAGTATATTCAATTGTTGGTTTTCTTTACTGCATCGGACCGTTCCCCTTATCGTAATATTTTATATTGATCATTCATCTCTCCCTTTCTAAAGAGATGTGTTGTTTGTTTTGATAATTGAAGTATATGCTTATAGTCGTAAATTGTCAATACAATTTCATAATATTTTTATTGTTTTCTGTATAATTATTTGTTAATTGATTATTTGCGCGTTTTTATTTCATGTGTTTTTTAATTATCGCTCTTTTCTTCCAGTGATAATATGCGTAGCAAGAAGAACAAAGTGTGTGCTCGCACACACTTCGCACCCGAGCGGTATGCTTTAGCATTATTTTCGTCTCCGCCAGGTGCGCATCTGTAGCGGAGCGTTTTCTTCAATAGGAATTTCCTATGAAAACAAAAACAGCTGTGATTGCTCACAGCTGTTCGAAAATTCTTATAATTAAATTCTTGCCACTACGAAAATATCGTAAATTGCTTTAATGGCAGTTTCAAAATCATCATTTGTCACACCGATGATAATGTTAAGTTCCGAAGAACCCTGGTCAATCATCTTAACATTAACATTTGCGTGGGCAAGTGCGGAGAAGATTCTTCCTGCTGTACCGCGTGTCGATTTCATGCCACGACCTACTACCGCTATCAGTGCAAGATCTGATTCGATTTCAATTGCATCGGGATCGGCAAGACGGTGAATCTCAGAAACAACATGCTGCTCTTTTGCTATAAACTCGTCCTGATGAGCAAATATTGTCATAGTATCAATACCTGAAGGCATATGCTCGAAGGATATTCCCTGATCCTCAAAGGCCTGAAGAACTTTTCTTCCAAATCCGATTTCCGAATTCATAAGTTCTTTTTCGATATTGATCGAACAGAAGCCTTTCTTTCCGGCAATACCGGTGATTGTGTATTTTGATTTCTGGCATGTGCTTTCAACAATCCATGTTCCGGCATCCTTGGGAGCATTTGTATTTCTGATATTAATGGGAATACCTTCTCTTCTTACAGGGAAGATAGCATCTTCGTGAAGAACGCTGGCACCCATATAGGCAAGTTCACGAAGTTCTTTATATGTAATGGTATCAATTCCTTCAGGATTGTTGATAATCCTGGGATCTGCAATAAGGAATCCCGAAACATCCGTCCAGTTCTCATAAACATCAGCTTTGCACGCTCTGGCAACTATTGAACCGGTGATGTCTGAACCCCCGCGAGAGAATGTCTTTACGCTTCCGTCGGGGAATGAACCGTAAAATCCGGGAATTACCGCCCTGTCAACCATAGCAAGACGGGCAGCAAGAATTCCGTTTGTTGTTTCGGCATCGAATTCTCCGCTTTCCTTAAATTTGATTACTTCTGCAGCATCGATAAATTCATATCCAAGATATGCTGCCATAATTTTTCCGTTTAAATATTCACCACGCGAAGCAGCATAATCTTTTCCGGCCTTATCAAGGAAATTCTCTCTGATTGTTTTAAAATCTTCATCAAGTGATAAAGAAAGACCGAGTCCGTCTATAATCTCCTGATAACGTTCCTTAATATCATTAAGTTCTTTTTCAATTTTATCCTTGCCATTTTTTCCTGTTGCTGTCTCATAGCAGGAATAAAGCATATCGGTAACCTTTATATCCTTCGAAAATCTTTTACCTGGAGCTGAAGGAACAACATACTTTCTGTTTTCATCCTCGTTTATGATTGCTCCAACCTTCTTAAACTGTTCAGCACTTGCAAGTGAGCTGCCGCCAAACTTTACTACCTTAACCATTTTCCTAGTCCTCCACACGGATATAATTTATCAAGCCTTCTCCAAGCTTGTTTTTCTTCTCTTCAAACAATTTTTCCGACATAACATTTGTAACAAAAGCAAATTCGTCAAAAAATCCAACATTAACTTCCTCGGTCACATCAAACTCTGCAAGGGCTTCTGATTTAACTTCAGCACCGACACGAACAAAGAAGCGTCTTTCAGAGAGTTCTTTGTCAGTTAATGTTACCACTTCATCAGTCCAGTCACAATTGATATGCTTACCGATATTTTTTGCACACTCAACAACGTCACCGACAACAGCACTCGCTGTAGCAAGTTTTCCGGCTCCTTTGCCGTAGAACATTGCATCACCGAGCATATTTCCCGTAACCTTAATTGCATTGAATACGTCATCAACAAAATAAAGAGGATTCGATGCGTTTAACAGGAAAGGAGCAACCATTGCATAGCGCTTTCCGTTTGCACTTTCATATCTTGCAATAAGTTTAATCTTTCTGCCAAGCTGTTTTGCATATTTCATATCGCGCGCAGAAATCTCTGTTATTCCTTCTGTAGGAATTTCTTCAGAACGAATTGTCTTTCCGTAAACAAGCGAAGAAAGAATCGCAATCTTTCTGCAGGCATCATGACCCTCTATGTCAGCTGCAGGATTTGCCTCAGCATATCCGTTCGCCTGAGCTTCTTTAAGAACGTCTTCGAACTCAGCACCCTCACGCTCCATTTTTGTAAGCATATAGTTTGTTGTTCCGTTAACAATACCGCATACCGACTGAATAACCTCAGCTGTAAGAGCATCCTGAAGAGGACGAATAATAGGAATACCGCCTCCTACGCTGGCTTCAAATAAGTAACTGCAGTTGTTTGTCTTAGCAAGTTCTATAAGTTCGGGACCATGAAGCGCAACAAGTTCTTTGTTTGATGTGCATACGCTCTTTCCCGCTTCCAGTGCCATTTTTGTAAATTTATATGCAGCTCCGGTTCCTCCCATAGTTTCACAAACAATTGAAATCTCGGGATCTTCAATAATGGTATTAACGTCATGAACCACTCTTGATTCATACTTATCACCGGGGAATTCTCTCAAATCAAGAATCGCCTTTACTGTAATTTGTTCCCCCACTCTTTTTGAAATAACATCGTTATTGTCCATAATTACCTGTACGGTTCCGCTTCCAACCGTACCGTAACCGAATACTGCTACGTTTATCATTTTTTCTCTCCTAATATTACTCTTTTGCGATCAACTGAACGCCGTGAACTCCACGCTGTTCTTCCATCATTCTGATCATTGTTGCCACATCCTGCGTTGTCTCAAGTATCTGAATACTTAACGACAATGATGCGGTTCCGTTAATCGGAATACTTTGATGAATAGTCAGTATGTTTGCACCATGATCGGCAATAATCTTTAACACATCTGACAGCAATCCGGGCTCATCATCCATTTGGAATGTTATTGTAATTGTTGTCCCCTGAGAATTGTCGTGAAAAAGAAATATATCGTCCTTATATTTATAGAAAGAAGAACGACTGATGCCAACCTCGTCCACAGCTTCCTGTACCGTTTCAACCCTTTTTGTTTCAAGAAGTTTTTTAGCTTCAACCACCCCAAGCAAAACCTCAGGAACGGCTTTTCTTTTTACTACATAATATTCCGATGTCTCAGCCATAATACTCCTTTCCACGCTCTTAGCATACCTGTTCGCCGTTAAAAATACAGTTGTTTTTCTCTCGCGAACGCTAATTGAGTTTTGTTTTTCTGTCGCGTACACTTGTCCGTCGCTTATGGAATAGTATCATATATACATATTTAAAGCAACCCCAAATCTTACATTTTTTATAATATGGTTACTCTTTTTTTGGATATATTGAACAACTGCTGCCCTTATTAATAAGCAAGGTATTTTTATTTGGTGTTTTTCTTCTTTAACATTTTGATTAATACGAAGTTCAGAAGAATTTCCTTTTAATCAAAAAAATCTCGGCAGTATATACTGCCGAGACCATATAGTTCTGTAATATTTTCAAGTTTTGATCAGTTGATTAAATTAAGGGATATTTCTTTGTAAGCTCAAGAATTCTTGCCTTTGTAGGTTCAACCGCAGCTTCGCCTTCCTTGATGATATTAGCGATACAGTCAGCAATAATATCCATATCTTCAGTATTCATACCACGGCTTGTAACAGCAGGTGTTCCAAGTCGAATTCCGCTTGTAACGAAAGGCTTCTGAGGATCATTAGGAATAGTATTCTTGTTTGCGGTAATATGAGCAGCATCAAGAAGTTTTTCAATTGCTTTACCTGTAAGACCAAAGTTTGTAAGATCTACGAGCATCAGGTGGTTATCTGTTCCGCCGGAAACAATCTTTACACCTCTTTCCATAAGTCCTTTTGAAAGAGCCTGCGCATTGTCGATAATCTGCTTCTGATAAGCCTTGAACTCAGGAGTAAGAGCTTCCTTGAAGCAAACAGCCTTGCCCGCAATAACATGCATAAGAGGGCCGCCCTGAATTCCGGGGAAAATTGCTTTGTTGAAATTGTACTTGTCAGCAGCTTCCTGATTGCAAAGAATAAGTCCACCACGAGGTCCGCGGAGAGTTTTGTGAGTTGTTGTAGTAACTACATCAGCAATTCCGATAGGGTTTTCGTGTAATCCTGCCGCAACAAGTCCGGCGATATGAGCCATATCAACCATTAATACCGCACCACAGTCATCTGCAGCCTTACGGAATTTTTTGAAATCAATTGCTCTGGCATAAGCGGAAGCACCGGCAATAATCATCTTTGGCTTACATTCCATGGCAAGTTCATACATTCTGTCATAATCAATAACGCCGTCATCATTAACGCCGTAAGGAACGATGTTAAAGTACTTACCCGAAATATTAACCGGTGAACCGTGTGTTAAGTGTCCGCCGTGATCGAGGTTCATTCCCATAATAGTATCGCCGGGGTTACAGATTGCAAACTGAACAGCAAGGTTTGCCTGAGCACCTGAATGAGGCTGAACATTTGCATAATCACATCCAAACAATTCTTTTGCGCGTTCGATAGCAAGATTTTCCACAACGTCTACGCAATCACATCCGCCATAGTAACGCTTTCCGGGATAACCTTCAGCATATTTATTTGTAAGGGGGCTTCCCATTGCAGCCATAACAGCCTTACTTACCCAGTTTTCTGATGCGATAAGTTCAATGTGATCGTTCTGGCGCTGCTGCTCGTCGACAATTGCCTGAGCTATTTCAGGATCAACTGCTTTGATGTCGTCTAATGAGTACATTTCGAAATCTCCTTTTATAATAATTCATTTTTTGCATAATGTCGGAATAATTATAACATAGGTATGGACAATTACAAACAAATTTTCTCCAAAAAGCGCGTAAAAACACATAAAATAATAATATCTGTCCCGGTATTTGCTGTTGTATTTTCGTCATATGATTGTTAAAATTCTTTATTAAAGAAGAAATGTATACATAATTATACGGGGGACATTATTTCATGCCGAAGTACTATTTTATTTGCAATCCGGCTTCCGGTTCAGGAAAGGGAAAAGAAGTTTGGCACAATGTTGAAAGTTACCTGAAGCAGCATAAAATCTCATACGAAATCAATATGTCCAAGAGACATGGGCATGTAGAAGAACTTGTTCACTCGATTTGTCTGGAACATGAAAACATCAGCGAGCCTGTCAATATTATTATTATGGGCGGTGACGGCACTTTGGATGAAGCTTTGCAGGGTATAATAAACTTTGAAAAAACAAATATCGGATACATCCCCACAGGTTCAGGAAATGATTTTGCCAGATATTGTGAATACGCCGATGACGCTCTGTATAACTTAAAAAAAATACTGTCTGTTAAAGAACCTAAACGTCTTGATATCGGTAAACTTGAATATTTAAACGCCACCAATGATCGTTCCCGCTTGCATAGCGGAAAAGTGTCGAAAACACACTGGTTTGATGTAAGTGCAGGAATCGGTTTTGATGCCGAAATAAGTGAAGTCGTTCTTAAGTCAAAGTTAAAAAACATTTTGAATAAGTTCCATCTTGGGAGTCTGACATATCCGTTGGTTGCCGTTAAGCTTCTTCTTTCCAGCAAAAAGCCCAATGCAACACTTATTCTCGACAATGAGGATACTGTCAAAATCAAGAAACTGCGTTTTGTTGTTGCCATGAATACATGTTATGAAGGTGGAGGATTTAAGTTTGCTCCGAATGCGGTTCCCGACGACGGTTATCTGGATGTATGCCAAATCAGTAACATTTCCGTTCTCGAAGCACTAATGACCATTCCCAAAGCCGCAAAAGGAAAACATGTCAATAACAAGCATGTGCATCTTTATCATGTTAAAAAAATGGAGTTCATATCAGATATACCTTTATGGGTACACACAGACGGCGAAGTATATACCAAATCTTCGCATATCAGGGTCAGTGTTGAACCTAAAAAATTAAGATTTCTGAACTAATCTGTTTTATATAATACATCACAACATCAATACTTTTTAATCAACAAGGAGGTTATTATGTTTTCATTTCTTGATGTGGCATTACCCGACCCTTATATTGGTTTCGGTTTACCCGGTCTTTCCGCGCTGGGCATTGCTTTAATTGTTCTCGGTATTCTTTTTGTTCTTATCGGATGTGTCCTCGTTATAGCAGGTGTCATTTTCTTTGTTGTAAAGAACAGGAAAAAAAGCGCAAATGATACTGTAATCCAGGAAAAAGCGAGCACAGACAGTCAAAATTTGTCAAAATCCGAGACCGAATAGCTGTATATCATTTAGTTCGCTAAACAAACACCCCTGCATCTGATATATTCACCGGCGTTTACCGGACTTAAATAAATATATCGGATACAGGGGTTCTTTTTACTGTCATACTGTCATTTACTTATTTAAGAGTGCAAGATTTGCATCAATCATCTTAATTCTCTGAGCGACACACTCTACGCTGCGCAGCGGGTCCTCAGGAGTATTGAAGCAGTAGTCAATCAGTTTGTCCACTGTTGTCGATGCAACGTGCATTCTTGTATCGCTTGAGGCGTAATATATATATACATCTCCGTCCTTCTCGATTAATCCGTTCGTAAATACAACATTTGACACATCGCCGACTCGCTCTGCGCCAAGCGGAGCAAGGAAAAATCCTGAGGGTTCAGCAATAACTTTTGCAGGGTTATTAATATCTGTCGCAAATACATACAATACATATCTTAACCCTGCTGCGGTATTTCTTACACCGTGAGCCACGTGAATCCAACCTCTGTCTGTTTTGATAGGTACCGCGCCGGCACCGTTTTTCACTTCGGTAATGGTATGATATTTACGCTTGCTGGTTATTATCTCTTCGTCAATAACCGCATGTTCTATATCATCGCAAAGGCCGAATCCTATGCCGCCACCCGAGCCGGTATCAATAAAGTCATCCATTGGACGGGTATAAAATGCATATTTACCTTCTACAAATTCAGGATGAAGAACAACATTTCTCTGCTGCGGACTATGAAGAGTCTTCAGGTTGTCAAGTCGCTCCCATGTTACAAGATCCTTTGTTCGTACAATACCTGCTGCCGCAACGGCTGCACTCAAATCATTTGAGGATGTATCTTTGCTCTCAGAACAAAATACTCCGTAAATCCATCCGTCTTCATGCTTGGTCAATCTCATATCGTATACGTTTGTTTCCTCCGGACAAGTATCCGGAAGAAGAATCGGTTTATCCCAAAACTTAAATCCATCAATCGGCGAATCGGATTCAGCCACACCGAAAAAGGATTTTCTGTCATTTCCTTCAATTCGACATACAATATAGTATTTTCCGTTAAGTTCAATCGCACCGGAATTCATTGTAGCATTTACGCCAAGACGTTCCATAAAGTAAGGGTTTGTTTCCTCATTGATATCATATTTCCAGTGAACCGGAATCATTTCTCTTGTAAGAACAGGATTCTTATAGCGGTCATAAATGCCGTTGTAAAAATCACTTTTCTCGTTTTTTCTTGATGTCAATGCATCTACTTTAGCCTGAAGTTCGTAATATTTTGCATGAATACCCATTTTCTCTCCTATCTGAGATCCTTCACCGAATCTCTTATAATGATTTGTCCGCTTATAACATGTCGTCCCGTTGACTTACCGGGTCTATCCATTTTCATTATCATCAGTTCCGCAGCATTTTTACTCATTTCTTCCATATCCACCTTATATGTTGTAAGCTGCGGTGTTGAAAGAGTGGCAAAAATATAATCATCAAATCCAACAACCGAAACGTCTTCCGGCACCCTTACATTTTTAGATTTAAGTTGCTCAACCAGCCTGTAAGCCGTCTCGTCACAATTACATACAAAGGCATCCGGAAGGCTGGGCGGAAGTTCTATTTCAGTAAGATTCCCTTTGGAATCTCTATCATCCAAAACATATTTATCCGATGCCGTAAGTCCATTTTGCAAAAGACATTTCAAATATCCCAAGTATCTGTCCATAATCGAATTTGTTGCTTTTTTTGAACCCACAAAAGCAATTTCCTTATGGCCCATCTCAACAAGATAGTTTGTCAACATATATGATCCATATACGTTGTCACTCATTACGCAGTCCATATTATCCTCCTGCGCATAATTATCCACAAAAATACATGGAATATCTATTATCAGAATCTTTTGCTTAAATGGTTCAGATACCGGTCCAAGAACAATAACTCCATCAACGCGTTTCGCAGCAACATTCCCGGGAAGCACCCCATCATCCTCATCTTTTTCGGAGACAATCTCAAGCATGCAAGAATGATGTCTTTTTCCGAATTCTACAGTGAGACTCTGAAAAAGTTTTGAATAAAAAGCGTTATCTGAAATATATCTTTGAGATACAACAACATCGAAGTTGTACTGTTTGTCTTTATATCTCTCGGGGCATGTATATATATACCCCATTTCCTCTGCTTTTTTTACAATCTTTTCCCGTATACTGTCACTTACACCGTCTTTTCCCGTTATGGCTTTTGAAACGGATACAGCACTAATATTCAGTTCCTTTGCTATGTCACGCATTGTGACTTCCTTACTCATCCTACCCTCCCTATTTTGCAGGTTCTGAAGCAATAAGGGTCATCTTCCCTTCAAAGGAAATATCGCCGTATCCGGCAGGAATAATAAAATGATCACCCTTTTTCAGCTCTGTGCTATCTACCTTACCACTGCCTTCGATACAAGATACTATCCTGAATGTGTCATTCACTGTCAAAGAAGCACTTTCCGAAACATTTATTTTTTTCACCGAATAATAGTCGCATGAAATAAGGTCTGTCGTTCCTTCTTCATCGGTATGAATGATTGTCACGGCATCCCCCGGTATTGTAATAACCGCTTTGGATTGCTCTAAATGTAACTCTCTGGGCTTTCCGTTCTGAAGTCTGTCATAATCATACAGTCTGTATGTAATATCGGAATTCTGTTGTGTTTCCAAAATCATAACGCCGCCTTTTATAGCGTGTACCGTTCCCGGATTTATTTGAACAAAGTCTCCTTTTTTTATACTTATTTCTCGAATCAATTCGCGGAATTTACCATTATCAATCATGCTGCAAAGTTCTTCTTTTGATGTAGCATTGTGCCCTACAACAAGACTTGCATTCTCCTTGCAATCAAGAATATACCAGCATTCTGTTTTTCCCAGAGACCCATTCTCATGAATTTTGGCATACTCATCATCGGGATGTACCTGTATGCTCAAGTCATCCTTAGCATCAATAACTTTCAGTAACAGCGGAAAACGGTCAGCAGGGAAACAACCGAACAGTTCCGGTTTTTCTGACCATAACTCAGATAATGTCCGTCCCTTATTTTCTCCGTTAATGCATTCACAATCACCGTTCGGATGTGCACTCACAGCCCAGCACTCGCCGGTATTTTCTGCAGGAATGTCATATCCAAACTCATCTCGCATCTTATTTCCGCCCCAAAGCATAGTTTTGAACACCGGCTTGAAAAATAACAATTCTTTACTCACTTTTATTACTCCTCAATCACTTTGATACTATTACACTGACAAGATAAAAAGGTACCGCATCATCTTTATGTGTTTCCACAAGCTTTATTTCTATTTTATGCTCACGAAGTTCCATATGCTTGCAAATTGTCTGTGTATACAGACAGTCACCCCAGTCCTCGTCAAAATTTCCGTCAAGAATGGCTTTCGTGGATGAATCGTCATCTACAATTGCTTCTGCAATCGGTGTGGGTTTATTAACGGATTTTCTGTACTGGATTGCTATTGAACTGCATTCAGCCGAAAAAATGATGCTGTCTCCCTCTTTTGAAGCGGTATATCCTTTACGGAAAATATCGGTAATATGGTTCTGAGGAGTTTTATCTTCTTCAAATCCATACATCTTGGCACTGTAATTTGTGTTCTGAAGTCGTTTGGATATTTCAAATCCGTTTTTTGTTAACGGCTTGGGTAGATTTTTTTCTGCTTTATATTCAATATCCTCATTCACCACCTCACATTTAATTATCTCGAGCATATGAATAACGAGATTAGCCAGAAGCAGGTGCCCATTATCATTCGGGTGTAAATCATCAGGCGTAATAACCCGATTGTCAATTGACCCGTTTGCCACCTCCGGATAAACAGAATGTTTCATAGAAACACAGGGAAGTTCATAATACTTTCCTACAACAAGATGCTTGTCTTCTGCACTGTCCATATTGTCATATCGAACATTATGAATCAACATCAGTCCGGTTTCCGACGAATTAAGAATGTGTCTCACAAGTCCTTCGTAGGTTTCAAAATAATGAAGACTGTTTTCATCATTTACACTAAACTCAACCACTGTAAAATCCGGATTATACGAAAGAATATCATCATCAACACGCGCAACACCAAAATTTGAAGGTGTTCCGCCAATCCCGGCATTCACATATTGAACGTCGCTTGCAGGGAAGTTTTCTTTCCACCATCTGTATACCAAGTATGCGTAACAGGTTTCGGGTGTTGATGAAAGGCACCCCTGCGTGATGCTGCCACCAAGAAAACCTACTGTTATCTTTTCGCCTTTAGCTGCCTTTGCCATTGCTTTTTTTATTCGGGAAAAATCCCCAAAATTCATAAGTCCGTTATCATAATTTACATCAAGCTTAGTGTCGTAATACATTTTTCACCTTCCAAAATTCGATAATCGGGCCGGCAGATAACCGGCCCGTAAATATTAGTGTACTCCGATTTCTTTATCGTTATCGCTTACTTCGCTATGTGCTTTAATATAATCAACAATTTCGTCAACCTTAGTAAATGCAAGACCAACATAGCTGTCTGCACATCCGTAATAAAGAGCAATCTTACCTGATTCAGGATCGTGAATAGTTGCACAGGGGAAGCAAACATTGGGAACAAATCCCTTTTCCTCATACCAGTCTTCAGGAGTTAAAAGATAGTTTTCACAACGATATTTAACAATTGAAGGATTGTCGATATCAAGAATAGCTCCACCGATTGAATAAACAAATCCGTTGCAGGTTGTGGCAACACCATGATAGAAAAGCAACCAGCCTTCAGTTGTTTCGATTGGTGCTGCACCTGCACCAATTTTAATTGACTGCCACCACTTTCCGTTGGGGCTCATAACATGACGATGACGTCCCCAATATGTCATATCGGGACTTTCAGAAAGGAAAATGTCACCGAAAGGAGTATGTCCAGAATCCGAAGGACGACTGAGCATTAAGAACTTGTCATTGACCTTTCTGGGGAAAAGAACAGCATTTCTGTTGAAAGGAATAAAAGGATTTTCAATGCGGATAAATGTTTTAAAATCCTTTGTTTTTGCTACACCGATAGCAGCACCGTAAAAATCTCCGCACCAAATTATGTAGTATGTGTCTTCAACCTTTACAAGTCTGGGGTCATATGCATAGTAAGGCATAAAAGGCTCACCCTTTTCGTTTACAAAAGGAACCTTCTCCTTATCAAACTCCCAATGAATTGCATCCTTACTTCTTCCGAGATATACATAGGGAATACCGTTTGTCTGTTCGCCACGGAATACACCGATAAAACCATCTTCAAAAGGCATTACAGCGCTGTTGAAAATACGTGCTACGCCTTCAACAGGATTTCTTCCGACAATAGGGTTCTCTGTGTATCTCCAAATAGGAGCTCCTGTTAATCCTTCAGGCTTCTCCTGCCAGGGAACATTGGGAACTGTGGGACAATTTAAAATTTTTACTTCGCTCATTTTTCTTCTTCCTCTCTTTTATTTTTTCACTTAAATCTCCGTTAAGTGAATTAATTTCGATTTGTAATCTCCCCACATGCGGTCAATTTTTAAGCCGGCATACATAAGGGTGTCGCCTCCGTAAACCGTTCCGGTTTCCTCATCTTTATACTTCTTTTTGGGATCAAGTCCCTGAAGTCTGAGTCTGAAAGGCTTGTAATTAGGATGATTAAGAACACTTACAAAAGTCACAAGACATTCTGAAGAATCTTTCTTTTTAACCATCCACGAATCATAAACTCCGTTTTCGCTGAAAGAAGCCAATCTGTGATAATCGCCTTCTCTTACCAGGTCATTATATTTGTGATACATATCAACCTGCCCACGAATCTGGTTTCTGTCTTCTTCCGAAATACGTGTTATATCAAGTTCGTATCCGAAAGTTCCCGCTAAAGCCACGTGACCTCTTGTCTCAAAGGGAGTGCTTCTGCCAAGTACATGATTCGGACAATCCGAAACATGAGCTCCCATCGTGGATAAAGGATATATAAGCGCCGTGCCTTCCTGAATACAGAGTCTCTCAATTGCATCCGTATCATCCGAACACCAAATCTGAGGACTGTAGTAAAACATTCCGGGGTCAAATCTTCCGCCACCCGATGAACAATTTTCCAAAAGAAGATTCGGATATGTTGTTATCAGTCTTTCCTGCAGTTCATAAACAGCAAGCATATATCTGTGGAAGAATTCACCGTTCTTCTCACCGGTGAGCAGTTTTCCGGAAACTTCAGCCAAAGGTCTGTTCATGTCCCACTTAACATATTCTATATTTGCACTGTCCATTACACTTTTTATTGAATTCCAGGTATGTTCCAATACCTCAGGACGTGTAAGGTCGAGAACAATCTGATTTCTGCAAAGACCGGTTGTTCTTCCTTCAACCGAAAGTGCCCAATCCGGATGGGCACGGAATAAATCAGAATCGGGACAAATCATTTCAGGTTCAAACCAAATTCCGAATTTCATTCCAAGTTTATTTACTTCGTCTACAAGGTACTTAAGACCGCCCTGCAATTTTTCTTCGTTAACAATCCAGTCGCCAAGTGCCCTGTTGTCGTCATGGCGGTCGCCAAACCATCCGTCATCCATAACAAGCATTTCAATTCCGGATTTTGATGCTTCACGTGCAATAGCAAGAAGTTTTTCGGTTGTAAAATCAAAATATGTTGCTTCCCAGTTATTTATAAGAATTGGGCGCTTTTGGTTTTTATAAGGGCTTCTGATTATATGATTTCTGTATAAATCATGGAACACGCGGGTCATCTTTCCGAGACCTTCGGAAGAATAAACCATAACCGCTTCAGGCGTTGTAAATTCCTCGCCAGCCGCGAGTTTCCACGAAAAATGATACGGATTGATTCCCATTGTTATTCTGGTGTTGCCAAACTGATTTACATATGCACCTGCCTCAAAGTTACCCGAATACACAAAATTGAATGCATATACTTCGCCAAGTGTCTGATTTGTTTCCGGAGTAACCATTGCAATAAACGGATGCTCCTGTGCACTTGTAATACCTCTTTCAGAAGAAACACACTGAAAACCATGGCGAAGCGGTTTTCTGTCAATTGCACGTTCCCTTGCCCATGTTCCTGCGAGAGTAATCATCTCGTACTCGCGCTCGTCCATATCAAGGTTTAATGACATTATTCTCTTTATTTTAAAGGGAGCCGTTCCGACATTTACAACCTTTGCACTTCGAATAATGGCATCGCTGTCTTCAAAAATTGAATATGTAAGAATCACTCTCGCGCCAAGGCGCTTGTCTTCAAGAATAATATCAAGGCATTCTGCATTATCTCCGAATGTTGCAGGCAAACCGGTTAATGTTTTTTTAGTGTTATATATTTCCCATGAAATCACACTAAGCTCCGTTGCGCTCACGCCGTTTGCATCTTCAATATCAAGTGCCGCCGGGCGAAAATCTCCGATGCCTGCCGTAGGATATTCAAAAGCTTCACAATCCAGGAATGACAGTTTGTCCTTTGTATTGTTTGACGGTGTATCTTTATCGGCGGTAATTGCCAAATATGTAACATCATCCGCATCAAGTCTTCGTCCGTAATAAAAGTTCGTCAAATATCCAAAATCATCCCTGATACCGAAAATGTAACTGGTATTTTCTGTGTCGATCTTAAAAACTTTTTTCTCGGAATTGTAATTAATCATCACACTACCCCCATCAATTCTCGTAAGAATCGCAAAGTGACATCGCAAATATATTCACGTCTTCAGGTATTTCTCCGACAATCTTTCCTTTTATCGTCACCTCATCAGCATCTGTAAGGAAGAAGAAATTGTCATCCCAAATAATATTTGCTTCATAACATGTAAGTGCCACAAATGCGGCAAATGCATCTGCCGAAACAGTTATGCTGATGTTTTCCCCATCAATGCAGATATTTGTAATGTCAATAGTGGTCTTCGGAAGCTGCATATGTTTATAAAGAGTAATCGGCTCAACAAGCTTTGTAACGGTTCCGTCCGAGTGTGTGAAAACCGCTTCAACATATGTTTGTTCCTCTTTGCCATTAACAATCGGTTCAACATCAATTCCGACTGCACATCCAACGCCAAACTCAGCAGCTATGATTTCTGTTTCATGCTTAAAAAGAACTTCATTTTGCACATTCTTTACGTAAAATATGCATGTCGAATCGTCTGTTGAAAATGTTTCGTTTTGTACATACGGAATAAAAACATTGCCCTCACGTTTAAGGCTTCCCGCAATGTTCTTAAAGAAACCTCGCGCCATATAGTGAAGTGCTTTCCATCTTCCAAAGTAGTCAATACTTGCCCATGAAGCTACCGGCCAGTTATCGTTAAGTTGCCAGTATATTGCTCCCATACAACGTCCGCGATTTCTTCTCCAGTGCTCAACACCGTATTTTATTGCCATACCCTGAAGAATCTGACTGACGTAAAGCAGGTGTTCAAAATTGTCCGGATACAGGAAATTATCAGACAAATATTTAAGAATCTTGGCATTGGCAGCATCATTCTTCTGATGTGACTCCATAACCTTTGAAAAAATATTTAAATCCCCGTCATCGGCAAATGTTTTTACCGTAGCAAGTTCCGGGAATGATTGAAAACCGAATTCGGAGCAAAATCTGAAATAATGATTCTCATAATCCGTAAAAGGTTTTTCACCGTGCCAAACATCCCAATAATGACGATCACCCTCATTATCCGAATCGGGATCCTTGAACTTTCCGCCCGAAGAAGGTGAACTGGGCCAATAAAAATGATTGGGATCCTCTTTCTTCAGTATGGAAGGAATAAGGCTCTCGAACATTGTCAGATAGTCTTTTCTCAGTTCCTTTGAATGCTCCTTCCAGCCGCCCCAGTTGAGCCATGCGGATTCCATTTCATTGTTGCCGCACCACAACGCAAGCGAAGCATGGTTTCTCAAGCGTCTTATATTGTCTTCCGTTTCAGCGACGATATTATTCTTAAAGTCATCCGTGAGGTCATAAATATTGCAGGCATACATAAAATCCTGCCAAACTATGAGTCCCATTTCATCACATAGTTCGTAAAATTCCTTTGAAGGGTAATAGCCGCCTCCCCATACACGAATTGTGTTGAATCCGGCTTGTGCAGAACTGCCCAGCAGATACTCAATCTGCTGTTTTCCTATTCTGTTATATACGCAGTCTTCCGGAATGTAATCCGCACCCTTGGCAAATACATTTTGGCCGTTAATACATAATGCAAATTCTTTACCCCATGCATCTTTCTTTGTAGATACTGTGAGCGTTCTCAAACCAATTCGTTCTGTAACAGTATTTCCCCTAAGTTCGTCATCTTCCTTTTTTGAAGAACAAACCAGTCGAACCATAACTGTATAGAGCGGTTGTTCTCCGAGACCATTGCACCACCAAAGTTTTGCATCTTTAATTTTAACGGTTTTTGCTGCATCAATTTCATCGCAAATAACCTCTCCGTCAGGTCCGCATACCGTAAGAAGAGCCTTTAATCCGGTTCCTTTAAGTGTGCTTTCCGTTCCGTCTGCAAGTCTGACTGTGGGAACAACCTTAATCTGTGATGTTTTCTTCTTAACATCTGTTTTCTGAATTACATAGAAGCGTTCAAGAACTGCTTCCTCGTACTGTCTGATGTAGATATTTCGCCAAATACCCATATCGGGAAGCTGAGGGCCCCAGTCCCATCCGAACATGGAATGTGCCTTTCTGATATACTGATTTCCTTTTATTCCGCCTGCGGGAATTATTGTGATCTCTTTTCCCGGTGTAGGTGCTGCATTTTCAATGTATGACAGCGGAGAAGTAAATACTATCTTTATCTCATTGCTGCCCGGCTTCAAATAATCATTTACTTTAACGATATATGTACGATGCATATTTTCTGTTGAAATCAATTTGACTCCATTGACATAAACGGTCGCAATCGTGTCAATACCTTCCATTACCAGTTCACAAACCTCTGCCTTTTCGTCAATATTGAATTTTCTGGTAAACTCGTAGTCCTTGCGCAGTATTTCTCGTGTTGCATATTCATTATCTCTAAAAAAAGGATCCTCAATCAGTTTGTTCTCAAGTAATCCGGAAAGGACAGATCCGGGAATTGTTACGGCATATTTCTCTTTTGAACCAACTTCCGAAAAAGACCATTTTCCGTTTAATTCAGTAATCTTCATCGTAATCTCCTTGTGATTTGTTGAATAAATTATTGCTCTTTGAAGCTAATATTTTGTTAAGTAGTTTGTTAAGTAATTACATGTCTCTTGTTAACTTCTCTTAATTTAAAATATACACCTTTTTACTGCACTTGCAAGTGTTTTTTTGTTAAGTTTTGTTAAGTAACATTATCTGCCTGTATTATTGAATAAAGTGTGCCTTTATGGCATGCCGGTACCGCTCTACCACGCTGAAAGCAGCCGAACAAAGCATGTCGTTTACGGCATGCCAGCGCCGCATTTGCATCGCTGAAAGCGACAAT
Organism: Lachnospiraceae bacterium; assembly: GCA_045600725.1. Taxonomy (GTDB): domain Bacteria; phylum Bacillota; class Clostridia; order Lachnospirales; family Lachnospiraceae; genus UBA1258. Next base: position 66,719 of record JAZRYK010000049.1, on the reverse strand, counting down.
ATTCCTTTGCAAAAGCGTGTGCATCCATACCGGAGCGTTTTTATTTAAGAGGAAATCCGAAAGAATTTCCTCTTAAATAAAAAACAGCAGTTGCCGTTTATGGCAACTGCTGCAAAAATAGCTCATTTATTTTTTGTTTTTTGTATATACGGAACCCTTGCGCTCGGAACAACCTGAGAGGCCGGCGTTGTGTGTATCGCCTGGTCATCAAAGAATATATGCGCTCCAAACGCTTCGAGAACATCCCTCTTTGAAACTCCTCCCAGAAAAAAAGCTTCATCGATTCTGACATTCCACGCCCGCAGCGTCTTAATAACCCGTTCATGAGACGGAGCGCTTCTGGCAGTAACAAGAGCAGTTCGAATAGGTACTTCTTCCGCAGGAAATTCTTTTTGCAAATCTGAAATGGTTTTAAGGAATTTTGCAAACGGTCCTTTATGAAGCGGAACATCCGCATTATCCTTCTCGTTGTTTTCAAAGGCTTCAAGACCTTCGTTTTGATATATCATTTCGGATTCATCCGCAAAAATAACGGCATCACCGTCGAATGCAATATGAATCTGTCTGAGTTCATCGTCAATATCGTATACTTTCTTGCCGTCATTGCAAATGATGCCGGCCGCTATACCCGAATTAATTGCCGACTGCACATCATCTTCATATGCCGATAAAAACAAGTCTGTTTTAAAAGCATTCAGATACGGAGCAAGGCTTCCTCCGCTTGCAAGGACAGCGCGTGTAATGTTCAACCCGTAATGCTCAATCGAGTGAAATACTCTAAGTGAAGTGTCTGCGCTGTTACGTGACATAATAATAACTTCAACGCGTCCTTCCTGCCCTTTTAAAGTATTAATATTAAGAAGTGCTTTAATCAGTCTGAATCCGGGACCCGGCTTTAATGTTTCTTCTTCATGTTCGACCATATATCTGCAATACGCATCCAGCCCCTCGGTCTCAAATATCTCATTTTCATAAGTTAAGTCGAATAAAGCGCTTGACGAAACGCCGATTACCAGTCTGTTTTCTAAATTATAAGGCATATTCACTCCTCTCCGAAGGCAGCTGACCTAGCGGAGACGATTTGTTTCGTACCTTCCCAAGGTCTCAAGGGCCTTCTTAAAATCCTCATATCTTGCATGGACGTCTCCGGCTTTAACATCTATATCAAGAGACATCGCCATTGTATCAATCATAAAATCCGTAATTCTGGGTTCCAGTTTTGAAAGGATCTTTAATCTTTCATCAAAAGTGTCTGCCATAAGAAACTCCGACACTCCCGGATCTACCGCAAATTCTTCTTTTTCAAATCTGTAAGTCTGCGCAGCATCCGGATATTTCGTTTTGTCGACCTCACTCATAAACATATCAAGCGGTCTGGCATAAACTTTGCCCTCGCCATACAGAGCCTTGTAAATAACAAGCTGCTCGCCGGTTTCACTGTGCTCGCAAAGAGTCACGATCTGGTAATCATTACCTTTAAAGTGTCTGTAAATTTCCTGTTCCTTAGGGGTTTCCCTCATTTTATTCCTTTCCTGAAAAAACAACGCAGGCGGAACAATTTGCCTTGTTTGGCGACAGCGCTCGGATTCTTTCAATCATTTCCGCGCTGTTTGTCCGACCCGTATGTATTTCAACCTTATATTCGGTAAAGGATCCGTCTTCGGATATTTTTGTCAATGTAATACCCGAATCTCTCATATAATACTCGCCGAGAATATCCTTTATTTCACTTATATACTGTTTATCAACATTGATATCATCATCCGAAAAATAATCCTGCGCCCCTCTTGTTTTAATTGAAAAAAGGCCTCCGATACCAAATGTAAATATCAAAACCGTTAAAATATATGCTACTGCTTTCTTCGTCATCCTTTTATCCTCCTGTCATCTTATGACAGAAGAATATACTATTTTGAGTACTCTTTATCGTACTTTTAATTTATTTGACAACGAAATAATAAGTAATTCGATGCTCATGTTTTCTGTGATTCGACCTGACTTAATATCCTCGTCCGCGCAAACGCAGGCTTCAAGACAATTAACGATCTCGTCGTATGTCATATTTCTTACTGCATCAGTCAGTTTTCTGACAAGCCAGTCCTGAATTTTTGTTTTTTCGCTGATAGTACGTACCGAATACCCTTTATCAAGCCCATCGCGAACCATCAGCATATTGTTATATTGTCGCACCAATAAGCTTAAAATATGGAATCCCGACTCACGCAGCGTAAGCAAATCATAATACAGTTTAAGTGCCTGTTTCTGACGTCCTCCCGAGATAGCGGTTATCATATCAAAAATCTTATTGTTGACCTGGTGGGTACACACTTCATCAATATCTTTCGCGGTTATCTCCGGCCGATCCAGACACCAGGCGATAAGTTTTTCGAGTTCAAGGCTTAACAGTGTCATATCGTTACCGATCTCGCTGATAAAATATCCTGCCGTGGAAGCACTCATTTTCTTTCCGGCGTTGTTGCAATACCCTGCTGCCCATCTGGCAAGCGTTTCGTCGCTCTCTTTTGCAAATTCCTCGGCAACACCGTTTTGATTAATAAGCTTGTACAAAGCATACTTCTTGTCAATTTTTTCTTCGCAAACGATAAAAACTACATCCTCACCGATTGCTTTCAGGCTTTCAATAAGTAATGCAAGATTACCGCTCTCACCATCCGAGTCCTTCATAAACCATCCCGAGTTTTCACAAACAATGACCCGATGATCGTTCATAAATGGCATGGTATTTATCAAATCAACCACTTCATTGATATCAGTCTTATTTCCTTCGAAATAGGAATAGTTTAAGTTGTCGCCGGGATCCACCAGCGCATTAACCAACGCTTTCTTATAGTAATTGCGAAGGAATGCTTCTTCGCCGTAGAGAAGGTACATATTTGAAAATGTTTTGTTTTTGATATCGTCTTTAACCTTTCCCACGCTTATACCTCCAAAATCTTCTAAATTATATCATAAAAAGATAGAAGTCTCTATTGCAAAAGGATTTTCGCAAGTGTATTATTTGCTTACCACACGTCTCCCCGGAAACGGGGTTATATGAACAATTTTTCTATTTTACTATTTTCTGTTTTATTTCCGGTCACCCTTTCGGGATGCACAACTCACAGGAACAATATTTCTTATGCCGAAATTGTAACAGAGGACAGCTCTGTTTCGTTCAGTACGTCCGTAAACGAATCTGAAGACGCAGAAGAAATCTATATTTCAATCCAGGGAGAAATAGCAAATCCCGGTGTATATCTCCTCCCCGGCGGCAGTCGTGTCTATGAACTGATTAATCTTGCCGGCGGAGTAACCGACAATGCAGACACCGCGTCCATAAATATGGTATTCATTTTGCAGGACGGAATGCAGATTATTATTCCGTCGATTCAATCCGAAGAAGAAGCATATGTTGTATCCGACGATCTCACGGCAAAAAGCAATACTGCAGATTCCAAACGCAAACTTGTCAACATCAACACAGCCTCGATTCAGGAACTGACGTCGCTCACGGGAATAGGTGACACACGTGCCAAGGCGATAATTGCATACCGTGACAGCGGTGGCGTTTTCAAAAAGCCGGAGGATCTTATGAATGTTACCGGCATCAAATCCGGGATTTACGAAGCGCTCAAGGATGAAATATGCGTAGAATAATAAAAAAGAATTTTCTGAGCAGACCTTTATTCTTCTGTTCCGTCTTTCTTCTTCCGTTCTTTGCCATTTACTGTTCACGGTTCTATTCTCCCCCGGAAATACCGTTCTACGACGGAGAATCCGTTGTTTTGACCGGAAGGGTTAATGGCAAGGACTTGTCGACGGACGGGCATATTAATTCCCTATATATTGAAGGTTCGCCCAATTTTAAATGCTATGTCTCATCAATTTCTCCGGAATACAATGCAATCGCAATAGGCGACCGTGTGAATATATCCGGGAAAGTAAAATACTTCAGAAAAGCTCGGAATCCCGGAGAATTCGATGCAGCACAATATTATGAAACGCGTGGATATCTTTTTTCTTTGTCTGCCGAAAATGTGGCAATTATCGAAAGAAAAATGTTTTCGATAAAAGAACTGTTTTTTCTCATCCGAAAAAAAAGCTGCGACACGGTAGACGCATATTTTCCCATAGAGCACGGAACTGTAAATACCATACTTTTCGGAAACAAGTCTGATTTAGAAGAAGAACGAAAGGCTCTTTACAAAACAGCCGGTCTGTCTCACTTTCTGGTGATTTCCGGGTTGCATGTGAGTGTCGCCGGAGGAGGTATTTACGCGGCCTTCCGAAGATTGGGCATAAAAAGAAATCCTGCCGCATTCATCAGTATACTTTTTATTCTTTTTTACGGTTGTATGGTCGGATTCGGAATTTCGGTGTCGCGAGCCGTAATAATGTATATCATCAGACTTATCGCAGATGTTTTAAAGCGAAGTTACGATTTGCTTACCGCTCTTTCGCTTTCCTGCGTTTCGATACTGTTTATCAATCCTCTTTATATCAGGGATTCCGCCTTTTTATATTCGTACGGAGCCGTTTTTTTCGTAGGAATCTACATGACTTTCATGCGTCCGCGCCTCGAAAAAAAATATTTTTTCTCACTTAATGATAATCACGGGATAAAATACATTTTTGCTAAAATAAAAATCAGCGTCGCTCCTTTGGTAATTCTGTACTTTGGACTGCTTCCGATAAATCTTTATTTTCAAAGTTATTCCAACCTTTTGAGCATTCCCCTTAATCTTTTACTCGGCTTTTTGACCGCTCCAATTCTTTTTTGCGGAATTGCAGGATTTATTTTCGGTTTACTCGGGCTTACCGTCCCGGCGGGAATATGCGATTTTTTCTGTGCTTTGCTTTTTAAAACAATAGATTTTTTCTCTGCTTTAGTATCTAATATCTCATTTACAAAAATAATATATAAGCCGTCTTTTCCGCATATTATTTTGTATTACGCGCTTTTTATCATTTTCTTTTTTATTCTGCCGGAATTTCTTCCAACCGCTGCAAAGTTCATTTTGCTCTATGCGCTTGTTCAAATCCTTTTGATCAGTCACGGTTCAACAGTATATATAACGGTTCTTGATGTCGAACAGGGTGACTGCATAGTAATAAAAAACGGGCCCCACTCGGCAATAATTTCCGATTGCGGCTCGACCGGGCGCTCGAAAATATCTGAAAATATCCTCGTGCCATATCTTTTGTCTCAAGGAATAACCATCATAGAGGATATCTACGTTTCTCACGGCGATGATGACCATATGAACGGCCTGGAATGGTTTCTTGATAATGCCGCAGCGAATCATATAAGAATAAACAGAATTATTTTCCCCGATCTTCCTGCCAAAATGTGGAACAATAACCTCTTATCCATTAAAAAAGCAGCAGAAAGAAACGGGATCGGCACGGCTGCAATCTCACGCAGGGATATTATCTACTATACAAATATAAACATCTGCTGCCTCAGCCCCGATGAAAAATCCTTATCGGGAGATTCAAACACGGACTCCCTCGTTCTCTGGCTCCAAAAAGACAGTTTTGATGCTCTGCTTACCGGCGATGCTACATTTCATACAGAAGAAAATCTTGTTCTTCCCAATAATATAAACTTTGAATTGCTTAAGGTAGCTCACCACGGCTCAAGATATTCCACCTCCGAGGAATTCCTCCGTCACACGCTGCCGCTTGTCTCGGTAATATCGGTAGGTGCTTCCAACAATTACGGTCATCCGCATCCCGATACACTGTATCGGCTTAGCAATATCGGAAGCAATATTTTCAGAAGCGACAAATCAGGTGCAATTACAATAATTCCTTCTAAAAACGGCATTACTGTTGAAGAATATATCAGGTAATATTCCGGCGGCCACTTACATAAAATATGAATGCAAACAAAAAAATATGTACTCTTTCGAAAAATCTTCCAAAGAGTACATATTAAAACATCAAAACCGAAATATCACTTCTTCATATTAAGAATAAAGTAGATTAAAACCAAAATTCCAAGAACAATCCGATACCATCCGAAAACTTTAAAATCGTGCTTCTTTATAAAATCCATAAAGAATTTGATAACTACCATGGATACGCCAAAGGCAACCAGCATTCCTACAAGGAGAATTGCTACTCCGAGTACCGTAATCGGTTCCCCCGAAAAAAGAAATTTAACCATTTTCAAGAGGCTTGCACCAAGCATAACGGGTACTGCCAGATAAAATGTATATTCTGCCGCAACAGTACGAGACACACCTATTATTAGCGCTCCGACTATAGTTGCACCCGAACGTGATGTTCCGGGAAAAACAGCTGCAATAAGCTGAAATACTCCGATTAGCAAGGCCGTTGTATATGTAATTTCGGTAATTGCCGTTACCTTATGACTTTTTCCCTTATTGACTGTTTCGACTACGATAAATGCAATACCAAAAAGAATAAGCATTATTGCAACGGTCACATAGTTAAAGAAAAGTGCTTCAAAAAAGTCATCCAGTAAAACTCCAACAATTGCAGCCGGAACGCAGGAAACGAGAATATGAAGCCATAAATCAAATATATCTTTTTTTACATACGAGCAGATTCCCGTTTCGCGCAACGGTCGTATATTGTTCTTCTTTCCGAACGGCCATAAGGAATTCCAAAACAGAATAACCACCGCCATAATCGCTCCAAGTTGAATTACAACATCATACATGCTGTAGAATTCTTCGGATACATCCAGTTTTACCAGCTCATCCAAAAGAATCATATGACCGGTACTGCTGATAGGAAGCCATTCTGTTATTCCTTCAACGATTCCGAACAAAACCGATTTTAATATTTCCAACATATATTGCCTCTTTTATCTTTCGAAATACTTTGCAACATCATCGAGATAATCTCTGATTTTCAGATGCTGAGGACAAATTGTTTCACATTTTCCGCATTTAATACATTCAGAAGCCTTCTTATGGCTAAGTGTCATATTGCTATAATACTCAACCTGAGGTGTCCATCCCTTGGAACCTTCCTGCTTATCGGCGTTATACAGCGAAAAATACTGCGGGATAGGCATTCCGATAGGACATCCTCCTGTACAGTAAGAACAACCGGTACAAGGAATTGCAATATTCTCATTAAGAATATCCGCAGCCTTAAGACACATCTTTGTTTCCTCTTCGGTCAAGGGCTTGAAATCCTGCATATAGCCTGTATTATCAAGAAGCTGTTCCATATTGCTCATGCCTGAAAGAACAAGCTGAACATTTTCAAGTGAAGCTACAAATCTGATTGCCCATGAAGGAACTGATGCATCAGCATCGGCTTCCTTAAACATTTTTTCAATCTTCTCGGGAACTTTTGCAAGTGTTCCACCCTTTACAGGTTCCATAACAAATACAGGTTTTCCATGCTTTGTTGCTACTTCATAGCATTTGCGGGACTGTACTCCAAGACTGTTCCAGTCAAGATAGTTTATCTGAAGCTGAACAAACTCTGCTTCGGGATGCTCTGTAAGTACTTTGTCAAGAAGTTCAGGACTATCATGGAAAGAAAAGCCCATATGTTTTACCATGCCCTGTGCTTTCTTTTCTGCGAGCCATTCAAATACTTTAAGATCAGTGTACTTAGGATAACTGTGTGCATTTACATCATGAACAAGATAGTAATCAAAGTAGCCTGCACCGGTTCTTTCAAGCTGTCCTTCGAATACCGTATCGCGTTCTTCAAGTGAATTGAAATATGCGTCGTGAAGTTTTGTAGTAATTGTAAAACTTTCTCTGGGATATCTTTCTACGATTCCTTTTTTTACAGCTGCTTCGCTCTGTTCGTCACAATACATAAGTGCCGTGTCAAAATATGTAAATCCACGCTCCATAAATGTGTCGACCATCTTGTTGAATTCATCGAAATCAACTTTGCCCTCCGCTGTCATCGGAAGTCTCATTAATCCAAAACCAAGTTTTTTCATTTTTTCTCCTTTTCTTTGAACATTTTTAGCTTGTTGCTTATTTATATTCCCACCGTTTCCTCAATCCTGTTCACAAATTCAAGCATTGTATTTCTGTATTCAATGGGGTGATTTATCATACTTTGGGCATGATCGCTGTCATCAAAGATATGGATTTCACTTAATGGATTTTTGCACACAGCAAACATCATTTGGCTGTGCTTACAATCAATCAGTTTATCACTGCTGCCATGCATAAAACAAATCGGAACATCCGATTTCTCCACTGACCGAATCGGTCGACTGTCTCTGAAGTCAAAATTGAATTTCTTTATTCCGATTTGCACCGCTTCCTTAACAGCACCCTTTGCAAAAAACTTTAAGCGCTTTTGAGCAAGCTCATCAATCAACACTCCAAGATCTGCAAATGGGCAATCCGCAATAACAAAATCAGGCTTCTCCGTATCGAGAAGCCTGAGTGCAGCTGCTGCTCCCATGGATTCTCCGTGAATACCCAAAAAACAATTCTCGCCGAATATCTCTTTTGTTTTTGTAATAATTTTCTTTATATCCTCAGCTTCTTTATAGCCTAGCGTACAACATTCCCCATCGGTTTCACCAAAGAAACGCTCATCGAATATAACTACACTATAACCGTAATCATAGAAAACTTTTGCATATTTGATTGCGCCGGCTCTTGTACCCGTCTGACCGTGGCATATAATAACGACCTTTTTTCTTTCGCCATTATCAAGAGGGTTTACAAAGTACTCACCACTTATGGTTATATCATCTGATTTAACCTTAAATGCTTTTCTGTTCCAAAGCGCATGATATTCACAGAATGCTCGTCCCATTCCGCAGTATGAATCTACTGCTTCCATTTCTTCAAAGGACAGCTTTTTAGGGAGCATTATCATATTGGCAATACGTCTTCCAAACATATTTGTTTCTCCTCGGTAAAACCTATTGCCATAATTATATCAGTTTTAATATGAAGTTACATTAATTAAATATATATTTTCTTACAGGAAGAAGCGCATGAAGCAAAATGCTACCAAGAACACATACTGCAAGAACTTCTCCTGCGCCTACGGTAACCGCAAAAAATGGAATTGTTAAATCAATTCCTTTAACCACAAATATTCCGGTATTTCCCACATACGCATAATAAAGAACAAACGGAATAATAATTGCATTTGCAACTACAGGTGGAATTGTAACAAGAAATCTGCCGAATTTAACATTGCGTAACTTATAACTGAAAACAGCTCCTATAAGTGTTGCTAATGTTCCGAAGATAACATCGGGCATCGGGGATCCTAAGATAATATTGGCAATCAGGCAACCGATTGTAAGTCCGGGAACTGCTGCCGGTGTAAAGAACGGAAGAACACACATTGCTTCCGAAATGCGGAATTGAATATTTCCGCTTGCAAGATTGAAGGCACTTATAAAAACGGTAAGTACCACATAGATGGCCGCAATAACGCCGCCTTGAACGATGTAACGAACATACGCTCCGTTTTTTGTTGAGTTATTCATTTGTTTCTCCTTTAGTTTTGTTTTTAGTCAGGAAGGTCTCGAACTGACTTGCCTAAATAGTTAAGCCTTTTTCTTTTACCATATTTTTCTGATAAAAGCAAGAGCAAGGTGTGTGCTTGCACACACTTCGCGCCCGAGCGGTATGTTTTAGCATTACATCAACCGTATTTATTGGTACTACATTTTATCCATTCCGCGTCCTTCGGAAAGTTTTTTCTTATATCCTTCAGGGTCCTTAATAAGTTTTGCCATTGCCATAAAGCTTTCAATCAGCATTTCGTCCTTGTTACACTCTGCGGTATTCTTGCCTGTATCGTTACGAAGGTTTGAATTGTTCATTCGATAAACAAACATATCAAGAATTGTATAGCCTTCAAAACTGAATGAGCCTTCGACAGTATGGTTCTTCAAATAATAAACAAATTCAGAATACAGTCCGTCAGACTCTAGTAGTGCAGACCATAGTTCATCCGCAAAGTTAACATCTTTACCTGTATATTCACAAAGATATTTAAGATCCTCGTATACCCTGACTTTTTCTGTTCCAAAAATAATATCGTTCATCACTTTTCCCGCTGCATTATTCTAAACTTTTAAAATAATTCCCAACACTTTCAAGTATATTTTCTTTGGGAAGTGTCTTCAGCATATAACCTTGAGGATGCAGTTCCAAAACCTGACCAATGCTTTCACGGTCTCCTTTTCCTGTTAAAAACATAACCGGAATATCCTTTAAGGAGTTGTCGGCACGAAGCATTTCAAGCATTTGCGGTCCTGAGCAAACAGGCATCTCATAGTCAAGAAGAATGAGATCCGGTTTGTTCTTACTCAAAAATGTCATACCCATGTTAGCCGAATTCACAACCGTTACATTATAAAAAGGCGACAACCAGTTTTTTATAGTATGAAGAAATGTTCCCGAATCATCAACGACCAGAATTGACTTTAGTGTTGCCTTATCCTGCTTTTCCTCACCTGCAATATGCGAAAGCACCTGCGTCGAAACTTCTTTGGCATTAACAGGGCGCAAAAAACTTTTTGTGATATTTGCTTCCCCGATTGACAAATTTGCCGCCTCTATCGAAACCGCGTCGCCAAGCAAAAAAATCTTTTTCGATTTATCGGTTGCAAGATGACTTACATATTCAATAACATCCTTATACGCATCAATCCCGCCATCATCGAAGGAAACAAAAATCGCTTGCATGCAATCATCATAATTTTTTATCACATCAACATCAAATTCGGAATTATAAACCTCAATTCCACTCTTTTCTATTGTGCTGATGATGGCACTCATAAGAAAATTTTTTGTTTTCTGAATAAACAAAATTGATCCGGCCATTAATTATCTCCTCCGAAAAGTTTACCTAATGATTCAAAGTCAACTTCTGAAATGTAAACTTTACATTTATCATATTTTGCAACAAAATCGTCAGGCAAACGATATTCGCCCAACTGGTTCACGATATTTTCCACCGTATCAAGATCAAAAGCCGCCACTGCGTCGTTTATCATTTCAATTGCAGCTTCCAGCTCTTCATCTGAAATAAGCTCTTTGCCTTCTGCAGGAGCGTCTTCCTTGTAAATTCTGTCAAGTTCTTCAATCAAATGCTCATAATGGCTGATTAACTCCGGAGTTTTTTCGGTAACAAAATCATACTTTTCTTCATTTGCGGCATTCTCAAGTTCTCTTGCCATCTCAGACAGTTCAATATCACCGATTAATCTTGACGTACTCTTTAAGCCATGGACCTGTATTGTGTAATTCCGTATGTCCCCTGCTTCAAAATATTCGGTAATCATATTGCACCTGTTTCGTGCCGAACGCGCAAACTCTTCAGTTACCAAAAGATATGTTTCTTCGTCCCCTACAGCACGTATTCCTTCCTCAGTAATGATATGTGAAATACTTCTAAGCTTAGAAAGAATATTATCTTCCCGCATATTCTCTGTGCTGTTGACTACTGCAGAATCAATGAATCCTTCGTCTATAGGAAGAATATATTCCTTAGGAAGAATATTCATCAGTAATTTTTCAAGTCGCTCGGGATCGATGGGTTTTGAAAGGTAGTCGTCAAATCCTTCAGCCATATATAAGTCCCTGGATCCGGATACCGCATTGGCGGTAAGAATAATTGTAGCAGTATCCTTGTTTTGATTGTTCGCATCCGTTCTGATTTTTTCAAAGGTTTCGATACCATCCATTTCAGGCATCATATGGTCCATAAAAATAGCATCATATTTATTTTCAAGCGTTTTTTCTATAGCCTCTTTTCCTGAGGTAACCGCATCGATGCATATCTTGGTTTCCTTTAATAATCCCTTAAATACCGTAAGGTTCATAGGCATATCGTCTACAACAAGAATATGCGCATCCGGTGCCCTAAATACTGACCTGTAAGTATCGCTGTCCTTCCTGAGTCGTTTAAAGGCTTCCTCATAATTACCCATGCATTCCCAGTTGTCGACTTCCTGCCTCACTGCAAAAGAAAATGTAGATCCTGTTCCGTATACGCTTTGAACCTTAAGTTCCGAGCCCATCATGTTAAGGAATGTTTTTGTAATTGACATTCCAAGACCGGTACCCTCAATATGACGGTTTCTGGTCTCTTCAATTCGTTCAAAGGGTGAAAAAAGTTTTTCAATATCTTCTTCTTTCATACCTTTACCGGTATCTTTGACAGCAACCTTAAGAAGAATCGCAAAGTCCTCAATCTTCTCATAACCGATACGAAGCTCAACACTTCCCTTTTCCGTATACTTAACCGCATTGGTAAGTATATTGGTTATAATCTGTTTTACTCTGACTTCATCACCATAAAGAATCCTTGGCAACGATGCATCTGCAGTGAGTTTAAATGATATACCTTTCTCTGTCGCTTTAAGGTTAATCATATTGACCACATCATTCAATAAAGAAGAAATATCATAGCTCACAGGAACAAGGTTCATCTTACCCGATTCAATTTTCGAAAAATCCAAAATGTCGTTAATGATATTTAACAGAGTTGTTCCTGCTGATTTAATATCATGCGCATATTCAAGCGTACCGGTTTCCTTTGACTCCCTCAAAATCATCTCATTAAGTCCAAGGACAGCATTAATCGGTGTTCTTATCTCATGAGACATATTAGCGAGGAATTCAGACTTACTCTTGGTTGCACTTCTTGCTTCGTAACATTTAGCTTCTACTACCTTAATAAGATCCTCGTGGCTTCGCCTCTGAATCATACCTCTCGTGATACTTTCGTTTCGGTTATCGACATTGTTCTTCGATATCCAGGTACTCAGCAAAATCGCTACCACGCAAAACAATAAAAGATGAAAATTGAGCGGATTGCCTGTTACAATTCTTTCTCCGACAATATAACCCACAATAAGCGCAATCTGCTCGGCGCAAAGGCAGAAGCATTCTACCGAAGTAAATATAATTGTGCAGCCAAGCCATTCTAACAGGAAGAAAATTACGACAAAATAAATATCCTTAACAAGAAATGCAGACGACCATCCGACAATAGTTATGATAGTAACTTTAAAAACACGATGAATCACCCTCAGTTTGGGATTTTTTCCGCGTATCAAAACTATGTTAAGTATTTGTCCCAGAGCCCAGACTGCTAAAGCCATGAGAGCAATTTTTTTCTCCACGCCATCGGTCAGAAAGGAATAAACCGCAAAAAACAATCCTTCAAAAATATAAAGAACAGTCAGCATAAAATTGCCGAGCATAAAACTATATTCCATCGGTACTTACCCCCTTGGGAACAACAAACTTTAGTCCCTTGTTAACCATTTCCACGTTCCACTCTTCGAAAGCACCTTCTATTTCTCCGTCAAAATTCATCTCAAATGGTTTTCCGTCGGCACGTCGTACAGTAAATTTTTCCGCAAAATCGTGCGTAATCTTTTGCTTCTCACAGTCCATTTTCCCCGTATTAAACAGTCTGGCAATGTTTACTATAGAAAATCCCCATCGGTTTGGTACGAGGAAAAAGTGTGCCTTGCCATCCGTAACATTCGGATTGGCAGTGAAATGTATAAAGCCACCAATCGTCCCACCGTTTCCAACATATACTTCACTGAATTTCCCTCTGTATTCAGTGTCGTCTGCTGTAAATACATATTCCTGCGGAAAAGAAAAGAATACCGCACTGAACAACCCCAATATATAAGGCAATTGTTTACCAAACGTAGAAGCAAGACGATTTTTATCTACCGCATTCATCAAATTGGTATCCAAGCCGCAGGAAAGTGAATTCAGCGCACTGCCATGATTCGTTTTTATATAATCCAATTTAACAATGCGTCCTTCCACCAAAGCCTTTACATCCTTAAACTGTTCGGCATCTTTACCAAATACTTTCAAAAAGTCATTTGTCATACCGGTAGGAATAAAAGCCATTTCTATCTTTGAAAAATCATCAATTCCCTGCATGGCATTTCTGAAAGTTCCCGAACCGCCGCAACAATATATTCGAAGCTCCTCGCCCTCATAAATGCGTCTTATCTGACGAACAAGACCGGCCTCGCCTCCGCGGTTTGTAACTGTAAAAATGTAATATTCAATATCCTGAGGAATCTGTTCTCTGAGTTTGACAGCAAACTCGCCGCCTCCTGCATACGGATTAACAATAAATATATGAATCATCGCTTTATTTGTGCCCCTTTGTTAGCAATAAAAACTGCAATCCCGTGTATCCTATCACTTATCGAGTAAAAAATAATTAACGAATCTTTCCCGAATAATTCTCTTCTTCATTTTTCGTTTTAAATTCGTCACATCTCCCAAAATCAAATGAACCCCGAATGTACGATCAGATACATTCGAGGTCCCTATGATTTCAAAACATGGCCTTCTGTCAGCCAAATGACTTGATATAATACTCAAGTATTACATGCGATTCTCCTGTCAGAAAATCGTAATATGATCTTTGTGTAACGAGGCTGCCGTCTCTGTCAAATCCGATAATATATAAACTCTGATATGAGGTATCCGGCATTGTAAGTCCGTAATAGATGTGCTCTCTTCCGCTGAATCCGAAATCTCCTTCCACATCCTTACACCAAATTTCTCCGTTTGAATCATTTTTGAAGAAAGTTGCTTTTCCGTCCTTCTGAAAGAAAAGAGTTTGGATGGTGTCATTCTCTTCAGCCAAAATTACATTATCGACTACCCTGCTCTTTTGTAACGACCAGGTCACGCCTTCCTCCGTAAGTTCATCGATTGTAACACCATCTACCGCAACATACAGAAGACCGTTTGCATAATCAAACATTGGAATCCATTTATCGGAATAATTTCTTGCTTCCAGGCCGATTTCCGTCATAACATTGAATTCGTCTTCTGTAATAACGTCGGCCGGATCATCATCCCAGGCACCGGTAGTGTTATGGTAATAAAGAACTGAATCGGTTTCAAGGTCGTAGTCTGTATAGAAGAATTCCTGCAGTACCAATTTCTGACCATCTAAATAAAAATAATCATATGAGTAGCTCGACGCCCCTGAAGATCCTTCATACACAATTAATCCATTTTCATAAATTGTCATCATGGAACGATATCCTGCTCCGATATAAACACAAGGACCATCGCCTCTCATTCCGCAAACTGCGTTAACTACGTCCTCGCGCCCAATGAGCATTTCCATTGTTCCGTCTTCATTAATATCTTCAAACCAGAAACCAAACTTAGCCTTCTCATCATCAGACATCCACATTGTATCGCCCTGAGACTGGTAAAAGTTTTCATTCATAGGTTCAATTCCAAGATATGCCATATTGTAGAAGTCCTGAAGTACAGGGTAGTACAGCGAAACATATTCTTCATACCAGGGCTGTTGGTACTCAGTAACAGTTTCCTGAGATGTAGATGTTTCCGTTGAAGAAGGTGTTGAAGCTTCTGTCAATGTCGCCGAATCTGAAACCGATGTTTCTGTCGAGGTATTCACACCCGGAATATTTGGGATTTTTAGTCCGCATGCGGCAAGTGACATTGTCATTACTGCTGCAACAAATGTTGCCAAAATTTTCTTTTTCATATTTCTCCCCTTTGCCTTATTTATAACCATTTCTTCTTTTTAAAGAATATAATACTGCCAATTACAATAATAATGCAAACTGCTATAACAATCGGATATGACCAGGTTTCGTCAAGTTCCGGCATATACTTGAAATTCATTCCGTACCATCCGACAATCAATGTCAGTGGCATAAAAATGGTTGCAACAATTGTGAGCAGTGTCGATATCTTGTTCTGCCGTATTTCCAGATGTGAATCATAAAGGTCACGAATCTGCATTACACGATCGCGCATTGTATTGGTTATATCATTCAAGCGTTCTACGCGCTTAGTGTACATTGAGAAAAATCGCAGGTTCTCCGCTTTAAAAAAGTTATTTTCGTTTTCTTCAAGTTCCTGGCTTATATCAATAAGCTGCTCGTAGTGACCATGAAGTTCAAGCATCTCGCCCCGTATATCAACGAGTTTCTCCAGAATATCATTATCTTCATCGGTAAGAATCCTGTTTTCCATCTCATCAAGACACTTGTCATATTCTTCGAACATTTTCAGGTCATTTTCCACTATTCTCTCGAGAAAATCGTAAATAAATCGTTCTAATGAGGGATTTCGCCACTTTCTTGTTTTTATGATTTTATCAATGATTCCTGCCGCATTTCCGTTATCGTCAATTATAGCGATCCCTTTCTCGTCAAGAGCAAAAAGAAACTCGCTGCGTTCTCCAAAAATGTTGCTTCTGTTAGGGATTGAAAGAAAACCGGTATATGAGTCATAGTTAACTTCGATCTGAGTCATTCCGAAATCTTCATTCTCCAAATCCATATCTATACCCATATCAAAAAAACGGCTTTCGGCAACAAATTCCTCTTTGGTTGTTATTGCCACATACGGAAATTCATGTTTAAGACATTCCTGCTTGTCGGCCTTGGTCAAATGTTCTTTTATCAGATATAATTCCATACACTATCCTTTACCAGGGCTGCAATCTCTTCAACGCATCTGTTTATACCGAAAGTTGATGTATCAATCATTCGGTCATAATTATGGCGGTCAGCCCACTTTCTTCCTGTTGTATATTCATAACTGGTTCTTCTTCGTTTATCCATATCCTGAATTTTTTTCACCGCCTCATCTATGGAACAATTTTCAATCTTGCTGATTCTCTCAGCCCTGAATTCCATATCTGCATAAAAGAACAAATGAAGCGCATTCGGATTGTCACGAAGATAGTAATCAGCCCTGCGTCCTGCGATGATACAATTTCCTTTTTCGGCAAGCTGACAGATAAATTTTCCCTGTTCGGCAAAAATATAATCAGCCTGCTCGCCCTGCTCGTTTGCAAAAATAGGAGAAAGTTCTCTGAAAATATTTCTTTTTACAGGCATTTCATCAGCCGCTTCAACAACTGATTCCGAAACCATGATTTTATCCGCAAGATCCGCAATAAGCTCTTTATCGTAAAATTTAAAATCCAATGCCCTGGCAAGTTTCTCTCCAACTTCGTATCCGCCGCTTCCGTATTCACGACTGATAGTAATGATATTCTTCATAGACTCGTCCTCCTTTATAATATTTAAAATAAATCTTCCCAATCCTGTTCATCGTAGGATATATCGGTTTTCAGATTACTTGACGACATAAAGCCATCCAACATACCATTGTAGTCTTCCTCAAGATAATCATTCTCAGCAACCGAAGCCGGTGCATTTTCCAATACCGTTCCGAGCTTCTTTATAGGCGCCCACCAATTTGTATTTTTTCTTTCCTCAACTGGAACATCTTTTCTTCTTTGCTTGATAAGATGTCCTTTAGTATCGAGATATGCCGCCATTTTTTTCATATCCTCCGAAAAATTGTATCCGGCATACTCGAAGGTCATAAGAATATATTCATTTATGGCAAAATAAATCTGATTACGTACACCCAAAGACCACAAAACATCTTTTTCTTCTTCACTTGGGCAAACAGCGCCTTTAATAAATTCTTCGCGTTCTTCCTCAACAACATAAATTAGTTCTGCAACTCGTTTCAAAAACAACCCCTCCAATATCTTTTCTTTTTCGCAAAATAAGATTTATAATCACAAATTTATCTTTTTTCATAATATCACAATTCGCCAAAAAAGAAAAAGACTGTTCCGTCGGAACGAAACAGTCATCACACCCCGGTATTTATCGGCAGCATTCAGCCTATATTATATTGAATTATTACTTGTCAGCCATATGAAATTCGTTGTCTTTTCGCTTAATCATAGCAGGGCAAAGGTGCTTATGTGCGGGACCATATGCACAATCGGGACAGTTATAACATTTCTCATACGATGTCCCATTTAAGATTGCCTCCGTAAATGCAGGATCTGCAAGAAGACCGCATGCCAAATCAACCGTATCGATCAAATCATTTTCAAAAAGGTAATTTACTTTCTCAACTGTTCTGAGACCGTTAACCGTTGAAACAGGAACGCGGCCCTTAAAATGCTCATGCATATGAACACCCAGTGCGGCTATTTTGTTATATGGCTCTCCTTCCGGCACGGCAATATCATCAAAGTTCGCAATTCCGCACGAAACCTGTAAGTAATCGCAACCGGCCGCAACATAATACTCTGCAATTTCAACCGACTCGTCTATCGTAGGATCCGCACCGGAAATTCGCGCGGATATAATAAAATCTTCGCCGCAGGAACTTCTGATGGATTCTATTATTTCGCATCCGAAACGAGCCCGGTTTTCGGTAGTCGTTCCGTATTCGTCATCTCTTGTATTGATTGAAGAAGCAAAATCATTGATAAGATATGCATGACACGCATGAAGCTGTACTCCGTCATACCCCGCCTTCTTGGCACGTACAGCTGCCTGAGTAAATTCATCAACAATTCTGTGTATATCTTCTTTGGATAGTTCCACAGCCTCGGAATTATTCCAATTTATTTTTACCGGTGAGGTTAAAGGTCCGCATTCCGGATGCGTGCCCAATCCGCCGTGGTGAAGCTGAGGAATAATCAGCGTGCCATATTTATGAACCGCATCTACTATTTTCTTATGCCCCTCAATTTGTTCATCACACCACAATCCGAGTTGTGAAGGGGCAAGGCGCGCGTCAGGAGCAACACATGTTGCTTCAAGAACAATAAGTCCGACTCCGTGTGCAGCCCGTTGTTCATAATGTTTAACAAAATCATCCGTTACAATTCCGTCGGTTCCGGCAAAAAACTTTACCGTAGGTGCCATTGTAATTCTGTTTTTCATTTCTCTTTTGCCTATTTTAATAGGCGAATCAGCATTTATCATAAACTGTCTCTCTGTACTCCTTACGCAATTGTCTTTGAAAATACTTCCGTATAAGATATAATAAACGAAAAATCAGACGAATGTCAAAATACGAGGGGATATGAAAACAGCACTTATAACAGGCGCTTCACGCGGAATCGGCAAGTCCATCGCTGAAGCATTAGCGGCATCGGGCTACAATTTATATCTGATATGCGAAAACAATATTGATACATTAAATATATTAAAAACAGAATTGGAAGAAAAAAATCATGTTACCGTAAAAACATACAAGGCTGATGTGGCTGATCATTCTTCCGTAAAGAAAATTTTTGATGAAATTTGTGAGCTGGATTTGTTGGTAAACAATGCCGGAATCAGTTATGTCGGCCTTCTCACCGATATGAGTCCCGACGAATGGAACAGAATCGTTGCAGTTAATCTTGGCTCGGTGTTTAACACCTGCAAATCGGCTATTCCTCTTATGCTTAAAAAGCACACAGGAAAAATAATCAACATTTCATCCGTTTGGGGAAATGTCGGAGCTTCGACAGAGGTTGCATATTCTGCCACCAAGGGAGGAATAAACAGTTTCACAAAGGCTCTCGCAAAAGAGCTTGCCCCCAGTAACATTTCAGTAAACGCTGTTGCCTGCGGATTCGTGGATACCGATATGAACAAACATTTATCGCAAGAAGACAGAGACTGTCTTAAAAATGAAATACCCGCAGATCGTTTTGCCGAGCCTGCGGATATTGCTGATGTTGTATTAAGTTTAGTGAATACATCCGGATATTTGACCGGGCAGGTCATTACAGTTGATGGTGGATGGACTTAATTCAGCAGCCCATTTCATTCCATATCAAAACTTAGAACTTTCTCAACCGGTCCGAATCATTTATTGTTGAATTGTCTATCTTTCTGATTACAGCAAAATAACTGTATTCCTTTGATACCGTTATTTCTACCCTGTCGCCTACCTTGTGACCTATAAGAGCTTTTCCCATGGGTGATTCCGTTGAAACCAGCCCGTGCAGTGAATCTTCCCTCACAGTTGTAACAAGCTTATAAACTTCTTCACAGTCATCCTCTTCGATATAGATGGTGACTGTTTTGTTTATTCCGACTTCGTCTTCTTTTGTATTGTCTTCCACAACCTTCGCGGTTCTGATCATTCTCTCGAGGTAGCGGATGCGGCCTTCATTCTGGTTCTTTTCTTTTTTCGCGGCGTAGTATTCAAAGTTTTCGCTCAAATCACCATGTGAGCGCGCTTCTTTAACATGCTCGATGAGTTCCGGGCGGAGCACCAATTTTCTGTGTTCAATTTCCGCTTCCATATCTTCAATGTCTTTTTGTGTAAGTTCGTTATGCATATTCTTCCTCAGCAATCCATTTTCTTTTTCAGGCAGGATTCTTTCTTAAAATCTTAGTTCATAATTTACTTCCGCTATGTGATATCCGTATTTCAAATATAATCCGTGAGCCGGAGCATCATCGCCATAAACAGAGAGTCTGGCGACCGACTTCCCCCGGTTGACCAATTCGCTCAATACATATTCAAGCAGTTCAGAGGCTTTATGCTTTTCTCTGTACTCCGGGATAGTGAATATATTTTCCGTTGCCGCAGTCCTCTCATCGATGTCCCACACGGTTATGGAAGAAATAATCTCTCCGCTCTCTTCCATAATGTAGATTCTTCCGTTTTGCAGGCCAAGCTGATATCGTATTTGCGACTCAGGGTCCTGAATTCCGTCAAAGCCTGCCTTGTTTGCCCTTAAGTATCTTTCAAGCCCTTCCTCTTCAACATTTAAAAGAGAAACAGACATGTTTTTCTTCGTTTCCACGGGCTCCGATGCAAGGCCTTTCTCCATCATAATCATCGTGTTGGCTACATAGAAGCCGCAGGAAATAAAAAATTCCAGTTCTGCAATATGATTGACATTTACAAATGTCTGAAGTTCCGTTTCTTCATCATATTTTGCCAGTTCTCTTTTTGCTTCTTCCACCACGCGTACATAATCTTCGTACGAAGAAGTCTCGTCGCCATCTATCTCAAGTCTGAGACAGTCATTTATTTCCGTAAGTCTGAATTCTACACTCATTTTCTTGTATACGTCACATACTTGTAAGGAATTTCGCCATCTATTTCTTCATCTGTCGTTTTGTCGTAAAGGGACTCATCAAATTCCGGAAAGAACGTATCTCCTTCCGGCTCCAAGTCAACCTCAGTAACAAAAAGTTTATCCGCAAGAGGGAGACCTTCCTTATAAATTCCGGCGCCTCCCGATAAGTAAATGTTAAGGCCGGGCCATGTCTTTTCTGCATACTCTATTGCCTCAGAAAGGCTTCCCACAGTTTCACACACACCATCAACACTGTATTTTGCGGTTTTCGATACTACTACAGTATATCGGTTTGGTAACGGCTTTCCGATTTCATCGTAGGAACGTCGTCCCATAATAACAACATTGCCTGTTGTCAGTTCCTTAAAGCGACGCTGTTCACCTTTTATTCGCCAGGGAATGCAACCCTTATTTCCGATCACACGGTTATTTGCATAAGCAACGATAAGTCCAATCATATTTTTCTCCATTTTGTATCAGTGCGATTCATATTTCTGACAGTTCACTATTATATATAATTTCAGAAAAAAAACCAACTGCGGCATATTTTTATTTGACAGAGTGATATTTTGATTTATTATAAAATCTGAATATTTTAAATCACGCGGAGACAAAATAATGAATATAAAAAAAGAAGCCTTTAAAGCTTCCCTTCCGGTAATGGCAGGCTATGTTGTTCTCGGAATGGGGTTCGGAATACTCCTTAAGGATAAGGGGTACGGTATCGGATGGGCTTTTGCAATGAGCTTGTTTATTTATGCAGGCTCAATGCAATACCTGTGCATAGAATTGATTGCATCCGGTGCCTCGCTCGTAACTTTCGCAATATCCACACTGTTGGTGAATGCCCGCCATCTGTTTTATGGTATATCCATGATAGAGAAATACCGCGGAGTCAAGAAGAAACCCTACTTGATATGTGCACTCACCGACGAAACATATTCTCTCGTTTGTAACGATGTACCCGGCAAAACCAAAGAAGAAAAAAATCAGTTTTATTTCTTTGTTTCACTTTTTGACCATTGTTACTGGATTTTGGGAAGTGTTTTGGGAAGCGCCGCAGGATATATATTAAAGTTTAATACCAAGGGACTGGATTTTGTTCTTACTGCTTTGTTCCTTGTTATTGTTACAGATCAATGGCTCAAAGCAAAAAGTCATGTAGCATCTCTCATTGGATTTATTGCTTCAACAATTTGTTTGGTTGTTTGCAGACTTGCCTTTAACACAGACAGTTTTCTTATTCCTTCCATGATCAGCATAGCGGTATGTCTTCTCGTTATGATGAAATTTGAAAAGAAACCTGAAGAAAAGGAGGCCGCATAATGAGCGATATTACTCTCGCAATTGCAATCGGCATTACATCACTTGTTACCCTTGCAACCAGAGCCCTTCCTTTTATTATTTTTTCAAACGGCAAAAAAACGCCCGAGTTTATTACATACCTTGGAAACAAGCTTCCTTACGCAGTTATGGCAATGCTTGTAGTCTATTGTCTCAGAGGAATGAGCTTCTCTTCGGCATCAGGCTTCGTTCCGGAGATAATTGCTTCGGCAATAACCATTGGTTCTTACATTTGGAAGAAAAACACACTGCTCAGCATCATCCTTGGTACGGTTGTTTATATGGTTTTGGTGCAATTTGTTTTTGTTGCGCCGACAGTATAAACTTATCAGCCAAAAAGGACACATTAAAATGATGATTGATTCATTTTAATGCGTCCTTTAATTTTTATATTGATAATTAATTTACTTTACTTTTTTGGGGAACTTCTTACCTGTTACAAACATCATTGAAGCAACCATACCAATAACAAGGAGAATGCAAATGATAGTAACATAAGTGGGACGTACAATATATCCTAATGAATCCAAGAGTCCCCAACGAATGTTTTTGAAGAAACCAACCATTCCTTTAACAACATGAAACAAATTCTGGAGTAAGTCGGGAACAAGCAATACAGCAGGGACGAACCACATTTTCATAAATTTTGCTCTTTTTTCCTCGTACTTCACATATATTGCAATAGCAACAAGTGCAGTTGCTACAACAAATGCTAAAAATATGCACAAATCATTTATTGTCCAACCGATAGAACTTATGGCACCTGAAATTACTTTAAGGAATGCTGTATGGTACTTAATACCGTTAATTATAGTTTTAAAAATACCGATAAACGAACTAAAAGATATGCACAAAGCCCTAACAGTAATTATTCCAAATCCAACAAGATAAATAGGGAATTTATTGAACTTTTTTGCAAAAATAATGCCAATGGCAATAATAAGATAACCAATGCAAAGAATAACAAGGTCGAGATCATATTTTAACAAGTTTGTAAAGAATTTAGCCGACATATAATTATGTGTAATTGAGCTTATCAAATCATGAATGTTCCAATAAAGCATATACACTGCCTCTAACAGCACTATAGCAATAAAAATGCAACTGCTGGCCATAACTACAGGTTCAATTTTTGTTTTTTTCATACTAGTCCTCCTAAAATTATTTCTATATCATAATAAATCTATTTGATAATCAATACAATATTTTATTGTATGTTATTTTGAATATTCTCTTTTTGTGAAGGGATTGATGCTTTAATTGAGAACATGACAAGCAAGGTAAGTAAAAACTGTCCCAATGCACTAATCACACCAAGAATCGGAGATAACAGCATATTAATAGCCAAACCTCTATATCCTACCATTATATTCATTATATAATTCACCACAGAAAACGCTTCATACAATACCGGTGGAATTAACAATATCACCGGTAAAATAAATGCATATGTCATTTTTCTCTGCGTTGCTTCTTTCTTTATGAATGTAATTACAATTACACAAAGAGCCACAATCAGGCAGCCAAGAACAGCAGACAATGCACCAATCACTCCGATAATGTCTCGGATAAGATAAACAACAAAAAGGACAATTGGGAACCAATCGTACGAACCGATAATTCTTATCATCCCGGATATAATTATAAACAAAAAGAAAATATAATTTACCGCAAGACTTCCATATCCGGCTGCAATACCCAGCGAAAAATATTTTGAAAAATATTTCAAAACCATTCCGACTGCTATTATGAACAAACCTAAACAAGAAAGCACCGCTGCTATGATTGACGGCAAATTGAACGAGTCCATTGAAAAAAGGTTATCGGCAATAATTACCGGAATTATACTCAATGCGAGCAATGCAGCGACTATGTTGATTATAAGTTCTTTTTTATTCTTCATTAACTATCAATTCCATTCTTATTATTTTTCAAATGTATTCTGAGTCACGTTCTGCTCTGTCCTAGCCTGAGGTGCTGCCTGCTGTGTATACTGAGGCTGCTGAGCGTACTGTGGTCTCTGTGTGTACTGGGCCTGCTGTGTGTTCTGAGGTCTTTGTGTGTACTGAGGTTGCTGTGCATACTGGGGTTGCTGTGTGTACTGAGGTCTCTGTGTGTACTGAGGCTGCTGTGCGTTCTGAGGCTGCTGTGCGTACTGGGGTCTCTGCGTATACTGAGGCTGCTGTGTATTCTGAGGTCTCTGTGTATACTGAACCTGCTGTGTGTTAACACTCTGATTAGTCTGAAGCTGTACTCCGGTAGCAGGGCTTACATTACCATCTTTTGAAACATTTTCTTCTTGCATCTCAAAAGTTAGATTTCTTCTTGTCGCAATAAAAGCCAGTGCAATTGCTAACATCATAAGCAACCACATAGTAGGAGTTTTAAGTACCTGATAATAAAAATGTTTGTGTAAAATACCTTCTATTATATTTCTGCCCGAATAATATATTGCCCAAACAAGGTACGGTGCCATCAGTAATTCAGGAATAAACCAGAAACCTGTCGCTTTTCTTCTTTTTTCAACTGTTTTACCGCTAAGGGAAGCAGCGCTAATAATAACTGCGGAAAAAAATCCCAAACCGGCAATAAGCTTACATATATCTCCTGCTGCATAAAAGCCATGCACCGGATTGTTATATAGTAAAGCAGTGAAAACGCCGTTGTAAAACATGCTGAAAAGAAGTGATGCAAGCCATCCGTATCCTGCAATCGCAAATGCTGTCGATGCTTTGGAGCGCCCCATAAACATTCCTAAAGCAATAATCAGGAAACCGATGCTGAGAACAACATGATATTCACTTATAATGACATATAAGGGATCTCTCATAGAGCTTGACATCATTTTAAGTGGAACATCAATAATCTTAGCCAGAACCATTATAATAAAAAGTATGCCGGCAATATAGTTTAATATACTTGTCTTTGCTTTCTTCATAATACCATTCTCCTTAAATTAAAATGTTTTGTCAGCGTTTACGAACGCCTTTTTGTCTTTACCTATACAGTGTAGGCTACCGTTGACGGAATAATTGCAAGCCCGGATAAAGATGCAAAAATAACATAGAAAATCCGGTATCCAAATTTCTTCTTATTTTGTCATGCACTTTCTCCTAATATAAAAAGTCGACGATTACCGATAAAATAATCATCGACTTTTAATCAAATAAGTTATCTGACAATCATGTTCTCTCTGTCAGCGCCTGTACCGATGAGCTTTACCATTGTTCCTGTATATTCCTCAATAAAACGAATGTATTCCTTTGCCTGCTCGGGAAGTTCGTCGAAGGTCTTGCATTTTGAAACGTCGCCAAAATTACCCTTAAACTCTTTGTAAACAGGAATTGCATTCTTAAGGAAGTCCTCATTGGTAGAGAAATCCGTTGTCTCCACACCATTAACGTTATACGCTACACATGCTTTGAAAGTATCAAAGCATCCGATTGTATCGAGGTGGTTAAGGTTAATATAGTTAACACCGTTTAAATCAATTGCATACTTGAGTGTGACAAGGTCAAGCCATCCGCATCTTCTGGGACGTTTTGTAACTGTACCGTACTCATGTCCAAGCTCACGTATTCTGTCACCGGTTGCATCTTTAAGTTCCGTAACGTAAGGTCCTTCGCCCACACGACTTGAATAAGCCTTGATAACACCGTACACATCACCGATATCACGCGCGGAAAGACCTGTTCCGGTCAGAATGCCTCCGATTGTAGGATTGGATGAAGTAACAAAAGGATATGAACCAAAATCAATATCAAGAAGTGTAGCCTGTGCACCCTCAACTACCATAAACTTATCTTCTTTAAGATACTTATGAAGTAAGGTAACCGTGTCACATACATATTTCTTAAGCGTTTCGGCATAGCCCTTGTAAAGTTCAACCGTCTTATCGGCATCGCATAAAGGTTCGCCGGCTGCTTTAAGAAGTTCATTCTTAACATCTATCTGATGTCTTAAGTTTTCTTCAAAATTATCTTTATAGAGATCTTCAATTCTGAAGCCGCTTCTTTCATATTTATCACAGTATGTAGGACCGATACCGTTCTTAGTTGTTCCTATCTTGTTTTTACGCTTATTTTCAAGCATCACATCAAGATTCGGATGGTAAGGCATAATGACATGAGCCTTATCACTAATCTTTAAATATTTATCAACATCGATTCCGTGAGACTTGAGCATCTCAATTTCACCGATAAGGACTTCAGGATTAAGAACAACACCGTTACCGATAACAGCAATTGTTTTGTTTGATAAAATACCTGAAGGAATCAGTCTCATTGCAAATTTCACACCGTTAACATAGATTGTGTGGCCTGCATTGTTACCGCCGGTTGCTCTTACCGATACATCGGCGAACTGAGCGAGGTAATCGGTAGTACGTCCTTTACCTTCGTCTCCATAAAAACAACCTAATACTACACTTGCTTTTGACATTTTACATGTCCCCTTTCAAAATCACTCACCAAATGGAGATATTGTCATAAAACGACAAATGCATTATATATCATAAACACATTTTACAAAAGGCTTAAACTCAAATTTCCACTAAATAATTGCCTCATAAACCCAAAAATAGCGGAGCTTAAACTAAGCTCCGCCATTTATTCTTATTTACCGCTGTCACCGTAGTTTGAAAGAACACGTGCAGAGGGATCGTTAACGTTACAGCCTTCCCAATTTTTGTTGGGCATCCAGAAATCATCGACCATTTCGGCCTGACCGGGATAATAGCGCTCGAATATTTCTCTGTAAAGAAGTGATTCCTTTGTGAAGGGCTGTGAGAAGGTATATTTCTTTCTCTTCTCTTCGTATTCTTCGTCTGTGTAATACTCCTCGGCATATTCCTTAAGATCATCAACCATTGAGTGACCGACCGCATCTGAGAATGCAGCCTTTTCGCGCCACAAAATTTCATCCGGAAGATAATCGCCTTTTTCGAAAGCATGTCTTAAAAGATATTTACCCTTGTTATATTTATTAAGCTTCAACTCAGGATCAACAGACATTACATACGATGCAAAATCAATGTCGCCGAAGGGAACTCTTGCTTCAAGAGAGTTGCAGGAAATACATCTGTCTGCACGAAGAACATCGTACATGTACAATTCTCTGATTCTCTTCTGTGATTCCTTCTGGAATTCTTCCGCAGAAGGAGCAAAGTCGGTATATTTGTATCCAAACAATTCATCTGAGATTTCACCGGTAAGAAGAACTCTTGTATGTGTGTCTTCATGAATTGCCTTACATACAAGATACATTCCGATTGATGCACGAATTGTTGTAATATCATATGTTCCAAGAATCGAAATAACCGGTTCAAGTGATCTGATTACGTCGTCCTTGTTCATAATAACTTCTGTATGATCAGATCCGATATAATCGGCAACCTGACGTGCATACTTTAAGTCGATGGCGTCAATGTCCATTCCGATTGCAAATGTTCTGATAGGTTTTCTGGATTCCTTTGCTGCGATTGCACATACAAGCGATGAATCAAGACCGCCTGAAAGAAGAAATCCTACCTTGGCATCGGCATCAAGTCTTTTTCTTACACCGTCTGTAAGCTTGTCGTGAATCTTTGCACAAACTGTTTCAAGATCATCCTTTGAATATTCATCAACCGCTGTAATATCGTTGTAACAAACAAACTCACCATCCTTATAATAATGTCCCGGAGGGAAAGGCTTGATATCCTGGCATATTGAAACAAGGTTCTTTGCCTCACTGGCAAACATGATGTTTCCTTCTTTATCATGGCCATAGAACAAAGGTCTGATTCCAATAGGATCTCTGGCTACAACAAAGCTCTTTGTTTTTGCATCATATATAATAAGAGCAAACTCCGCATCAAGTTTTTTGAACATTTCAACGCCATATTCTTCATACATAGGAAGAAGAATTTCACAGTCAGAGTCCGACTTAAACTTATAACCTTTTTTTCTTAATTCCATTCTGGTAATTTCGAAATCGAATATTTCACCATTACATACAACGTAATTACCATTAAGTTCGAAAGGCTGCATACCGGCATTATTCAGTCCCATGATAGCCAGACGATGAAAGCCTAATATTCCGCCTTCGAGTTCAACAACAGCTGATGCGTCCGGTCCTCGTGAGATGGTTTTGTCAAAACCAAACTTAAAAGTTTCCATTGCGATGTTCTTACCGCAATATCCCATGATTGAACACATAAAAAAAGTCCTCCGATACGTTGTATTGAAAAATCCGTGTAATTTCCTGTTACACAAAAAAAGAGACAAAGACCGCTTTACGCGACATCTTTGTCTCAATGAAAATAATTTACTCTTGTTTGATTCTATTGTCAAGAAAAATTTGTATACAATTATACATTGCATTTTTTCAAAACTGTCAGTAAGCATACAATTGCTCTTCTGACGAACATCTGATTCTTCCTTATATTTGAACCTTTAGTCATTCCGGCTCTCCAGCATGGACAAATATGATGTTCTTATAGATTCACTCATATCCAGGCCCAATTTTTTCATAAGCTCCTGTATTTTTTCCATTGCTGTATTATAACCGGCCTCATCCGATTCCATTATTTCAATTTCTACAAACTCACCGAGTCCGGTGACCTCATCAAGGCATACCGTTACTTCATCTTTAATAATAATTATTCTTGTTTTCTCTACCATCCCTTTGGGAATAAATCCGATTCCCCTAAGAAGTGTATCGCCCTCATCAAAACCCGGAATTTCAAACTCGGTTTCGGGCCTCGTCATTGTCGACTCATCCAGTCTGTTGCCTTTAAAATTAAGAATAAACTTAGATTCTGTCATATCACCACAGCTATATTCTCTGATTCTCAAGGCCTTATCTTCCGACTTCAAATCAGTTTTTATGCCATTGTAATAAATGTCTTTTTCATATTCTGTTGTTGTTCTTGCAAATCCAAGTTTTTCAAGTTTATCAAATAAATCAGAGTGTGCTGCTTTAATCTTCACTTCGACTTCAATCATTTTTACCTCCAAAAACTATCGATCCGCTTCATTTTTCAACTAATTTAAAACGAAAAAACGAGTTGTCTTTTATTCTTCTTCCGGAACCATAGTTAAAAATACAAGGTTATCGTAAACATATGTTACCGGTTCTTTTGCGGTTGTGCAGATATTCCATCTGGGATCCGCAACGCTTTTAAGGTTTTCAGCAAATTCTTCTGCATCCTCTCCGGCTTCAAGTTCGAAAATATATCCTATAAAAGGAACGCTTCCTATCCAAGGCATAAATCCTGCACATGATTTAAATCCGGTTATTTCTTCGCCGAAACCGTTAAGATAACCTTCTTCAAACTCAGAAACAGCGCAGGCATATCCACAGAAGTTTTCATCGCCGAGGCTCTCTGCTATTTCCATGGGTGTCTTTCCCTCTGCAGCTTCTTTCGCAAATTCATTAACAAGCTTCGCAGAAAACTTATCCATACCGTCAGGAATACCGCTTTCAGTCAAAGTTCCTTCACTTGCCTTGTTTCCGCAGCCCGCGCATCCCAAAACCATAGCCATAATAAGCATCGTCGATAATGTAGCAATTAATCTTTTTTTCATAATAAACCTCCTTAGTTTTGCGAGGATCGAATTTTTTTCTTTTTTTCGATCCATCTCGTTATGTATTTTTTTATCGATGCAAGACCAAAGGATACTACAGCTAAAATCGCCACAGTTATCCAAAATGCCCCTGCATTTGTTCCTATTACTTTTGAAATTTTGCCTATTAATTTAAAACCGAAAATCATTTGCAACGCATATAACTCAAGAGTAAATCCCCCCAGCCATTGCAAAGGTTTTATTTTAAGTCGGTAACTTTGTGCAAGCTTATCGATTGCAATCGCCGCGCCAAGAACAAAGGGAATTGCAAGAAGATACTTTGAATCGTTTGTTCTTATCACTATACAGCAATAATAAAGGACAGCCGAGCCAAGCGTAAGCCCCATCGCTGTTATCAAAATCCATAATTTGCGTGGAATGAAATCCAATTTGTCAAACCACATTCCCAATATGAATATAGGCAATCTGTTAACCAGAATCAATATAGCATCATTCCCTATTCCGAACTGATTTCCGATATAAATTGCAACCGCCGTAACCAACCATATACCAAGTGGAATAAGGAAAGCCGGCATACCCCATTTTCTTTTTAGCGAAGAAAAAAACGGCGCAACAATGTAGAAAAGCATTATTCCCGGTAAAAACCAGCAAAAAGACGAACCGCCTCTTGTAAAAAGCTCGATTCCAAAAACAGTAAGAAAATACTTCTTCACTGCCCAATGCGCATATATAGCAGCAACAAGTGAAAATGTAGCAAAGGGAAGCCACACCGAAATGAGCCTGTTGACCAAAAAGGTCAGGTATTTATTGTCATTCTTCTTACCGCAGGAAATTCCTGACACAAAGAAAAATAAATCCACGCCAATAAATCCCAGCGATGCTATTTGCCTGCCGATTTGAATTCCCTTGAATATCGGAATATAGAAATGAAAAATCAGAATCAGCAAGGCTGCCACACCCATAATCGTTCTTTTTGATTTTATCGTCATTTCAAATCCTTTCATAACAATTTCCTATTAAATAAAAATGCTTCTCCGAAAATATACACTCAGAGAAGCTCTATCATTTAGAAGTTATTCAACCGTTACGGATTTTGCAAGGTTTCTGGGCTTGTCCACATCAAGGCCCTTCGCACAGCTAACATAATAGCCAAGAAGCTGAAGCGGAACAACTGCCAGGCTTCCCGCAAACCATTCTTCAATCTTTGGAAGGTAAATAACAAAGTTACAATTATCTTCAAGATCGAAATTGCCTTTTGTAGTAAGTCCCATAAGGAATGCGCCACGGCTTTTTACTTCAGCCATATTGCTGACAGTCTTTTCGTAAAGTTCCTGCTGAGTCAAAACACCGATAACAAGTGTTCCTTCTTCAATAAGGCTGATGGTTCCGTGTTTTAATTCACCTGCCGCATATGCTTCCGAATGAATATAACTGATTTCCTTGAGTTTCAGACTTCCCTCGAGACAAATAGCATAGTCGATTCCTCTTCCTATGAAGAATATGTCTCTTGCGTTGGAATTCTTGCTCGCAAACCACTGAACTCTCTCTGTATCTTCCAAAATCTTTTCAATCTTACCCGGAATTGAATTAATTTCGGAGATATAATATTTATAATTTTCTTCGTTAATAAATCCACGGACTTTGCCAAACTGAACAGCAATGCAATACATTGCCACAAGCTGTGTGCTGTACGCTTTTGTCGTTGCAACGGCAATTTCCGGTCCTGCAAGTGTGTAGAACACATTGTCAGCTTCTCTGGCAATTGAGCTTCCTACAACATTTACAATAGCCATCGTCTTTATACCCTGGTCTTTTGCAAGTCTGAGGGCAGCAAGTGTATCTGCGGTTTCACCCGACTGACTGATTACAATCACTCTTGAATTCTTTACAAGTAAAGGATTTCTGTATCTGAATTCCGAAGCCAGTTCAACTCTGACAGGAATTTTTGCAAGACCCTCCAAAACGTACTGAGCAGCCATTCCCACATGCCATGCGGAGCCGCAGGCTACAATATAGAGTTGGGAGATACCATTAATATCCTCATCCGAAAGACCCATATTTGAAAGGTCGATTGCTCCATCCTTCATAACACTGTTAAGTGTGTCTGCAATAGCCTTGGGCTGTTCGTGTATTTCCTTCATCATGAAGTGCTCGTAACCACCCTTTTCAGCAGCCTCAGCATCCCATGTTATTTCTACGGTCTCCTTCTTTACTTCTTCACCATTGAGGTCGAAAAAGTGAGCTTCGCCCGGCTTAAGGCAGGCAAACTCAAGATTTCCGATATAGTAAACACTCTTTGTATGTTTAAGAATTGCCGTAGCGTCAGATGCAGCGAATGTTTCGCCATCCTTAACACCGATAATCATAGGAGCATCTTTACGTGCGACCCAGATTTCACCGGGACGATCCTTGAACATTAACTCGATTGCATATGTTCCTCTTATACGAACCATTGTTTTTGCAATTGCATCGATAGGTCCGATTTTGTATTTCTTGTAATAATAATCAACAAGCTTTATAACTACTTCCGTATCTGTATCGGAATAAAACTGATATCCATGGCCAAGAAGCTTTTCCTTAAGTTCGAGATAATTCTCGATAATACCGTTATGAACACCCACAACCTCTGATTCAACAGGTCCCGATGCCGAACCTGTGCAATTTCCGCTTACATGAGGATGTGCATTTGTCTGGCTGGGTACACCATGTGTGGCCCAACGTGTATGTCCGATACCGCAGGAGCCTTTAATGAGCTTTCCACCGTCTATTTTATCTGAAAGGTTTTTCAGTCTTCCAACAGCCTTTACAACATCTGCAAGGTTGTCACCGTCTCTGACAACGAGACCGGCAGAATCATATCCTCTGTATTCAAGTTTTGAAAGACCGTCAAGAAGAATAGGTGCCGCTTCCTTACTGCCTGTATATCCAACTATTCCGCACATAGATTAATCTCCTTAGTGTGTAAATGCCAAAAAATAATAGCGCTATTGTTTATTATAGCATAAAGCAAACAATAGCGCCATCTTCTTATAATTCGGTAGTATAAATTCTTAAAGCTTTCTTATTCTGTCAACTGCTTCAACAGTATTCTCATATGAACCGAATGCAGTCAGTCTGAAGTAACCTTCACCGTGAGGGCCGAATCCCGAGCCGGGTGTACCGACCACATTTGCCTTTTCAAGCAAATAATCAAAGAATTCCCAGCTTGTCATCTTATCCGGTGTCTTTAACCAAATGTACGGAGCGTTCTCACCGCCTGATACACTGTATCCGGCTTCCTTTAATCCGTTTAAAATATAAGCGGCATTCTTCATATAGTAATCAACAAGGCTCTTTACTTCAGCTTTACCTGCTTCGGAATAAACTGCCTCACCGGCCTTCTGAATGATGTAAGGAGCTCCGTTGTACTTTGTTCCGTGACGTCTTGCCCAAAGGCTGTGAAGTGAAACGCCATCACGAACGAGGTCTTTGGGAACTACAGTGTATCCAAGACGCACACCCGTAAAGCCTGCATTTTTTGAGAAAGAATGAAGCTCGATTGCACAGGTTCTCGCACCATCGCACTCATAAATCGAATGAGGAATGCCGGGTGTTCTGATATACGCTTCATACGCTGCATCATAGATAATAACTGCACCGTTTGAGTTCGCATAATCAACCCACTTCTGAAGTCCTTCCTTTGTAATCACACCACCGGTGGGATTGTTGGGGAAGCAAAGATAAATGATATCCGGAGTTTCCCTGGGGAGTTCAGGAACAAAATCGTTCTCTGAAGTACAGGGCATATAAATAATATTTGTAAACTCGCCTTTTGTTTCGTCGAATACGCCGCCTCGGCCTGCCATAACATTTGAATCCACATATACGGGATATACCGGGTCGCACACAGCAACCTTGTTGTCGAGACTAAATATTTCCTGAATGTTTCCGGAATCACATTTTGCACCGTCCGAAACAAAAATCTCATCTGCTGTAATATCACATCCAAGAGCAACATAGTCATTATCGGCAATTGCTTTTCTTAAAAAATCATATCCAAGGTCGGGAGCGTATCCCTTAAATGTCGCTGCCTGAGCCATTTCGTCAACTGATGCATGAAGTGCCGAAATAACTGAAGAAGAAAGTGGCTGTGTCACATCGCCGATACCAAGTCTTATAACCTTTTTATCAGGATTGGCTGCCTGGAATGCATTTACCTTTTTTCCTATTGTGGAAAAAAGATAGCTTCCCGGAAGCTTTAAATAATTATCATTAATTTTTAACATGTTTCTGTTTTCCTTCCGTATATCACTTTTATGTCTCTATAATCAATGCCGGCCGAATTCTATATTGTTACTCACTGTTAAGCACCAGAATCATCCGAGCGGATTCAACCATGGAACGCCCCGAATCCATACTGTTTTTCTGGATATATCTGAAAGCCTCGGGTTCGCTCATATTATTTCGTGTCATTAAAATCTGTTTTGCACGGTCGATAACACTTTTTTCTTCTTCAGACCTTTCTGTGGGAGGTTTTTTCTTCTTAAGTCGAATCGGACCTCTGAACATACCTATGGTGTTCAACAAGTCGCCGGTTCTAAAAGGCATAAGAAGCTTAACCACATTACTTGAATAAGAATAAAGTGATGAGTCTTTTGTTAACAGAATCAGATTTGCATAAGAAGGCATATATTCTACGATTTCTTCGTAGCCCATATCGCTTAGTTTACGTGTGCAAATAATAAGATCAATTCCTTTATCGCGCACATCGGCTAAAACCTGAGCACCTGTTTTGGCGTAAAATATAGTGTCGCCAATGCCTGAGCGTATAAGCATGTCACCTATACGTTCCGCATCTTCGGTTTTGGGCATTGCAATGATAATGCTGCCCATAGACTTCCCCTTTCCTACATCTTTATAAGATAACGGGAAATCTCCCAGTCAGAAATCTGAATAATGTATTCCTGCCATTCCTTATACTTTGCATCAGTATATATATTAACAAACTCGTCGCCGAGAATGTTGTATAAAAAGCTGTCTGCCCTAAGTGCGTCCATTGCTTCCTCAAGATTTTCCGGAAGCATTTCATTTTTGCAGGGATTATCACATTTTTTATAAATGTCGCAGCCTGAATCAATCTTATTTTCTATGCCGTCAATACCTGCTGCAATTGCAAGCGCGATTGAAAGATAAGGATTGCAGGCAGCATCGGGATAGCGAAGCTCGATTCTTGTATCTTCGCCGTTTCTCTTAAGTCTTAATGACGCTCTTTCTCCCTTTTCAGACCAGCTCACGGTTCTCGGAGCATCAAAGCCTGTAAGAATTCGTTTGTATGAATTAACCGTGGGATTTGAAACCGAGCAAAGACCGTTAATATGCTTTAAGATACCACCCATGAAGTAATTTGCTTCAAGGCTGATTCCTTCTTCCTTTGCAAATATATTTTTTCCGTCTTTGTATGCAGCAATGTGGAAATGTATGCTGGAACCTGCTTTGTCCGTACTGGGCTTGGGCATAAATGTAGCATAAAGACCGAAGCGCTTTGCAATACTTCTTACCGCAAATCTGAAATTCATAATCGAATCGGCAATCTTTAATGCTTCATCACCCTTAAAGTCAATTTCATGCTGCGCAGGTGCTTTTTCATGGAATGAAGCTTCAACCTCATATCCCATATCCTCAAGCATAAGAACAATGTCTCTTCTTGCATTCTCGCCAAAATCCACGGGACCTACGTCCATATAGCCTGCCATTTCATGGGTCCGCGTTGTGGGAAGTCCGTTTTCATCTGTATGAAAAAGGAAAAATTCGCACTCAGGATCGATAATAAATGTATAGCCCTTCTTCTTAGCTTCATTAAGAACCTTTGAAAGAATAAATCTCGGGCTTACCTCCAAGGGTTTTCCATCTTCTGTATAAACGTCACAGATAATCTTTGCAACTTTACCCTGCTGAGGTCTCCAGGGAAGAATAACAAAAGTATCGGGATCCGGAACAAGGTACAACTCATCCTCATAATCGAAAGTGTCAGCAAACATTGTTGCGCCTGCGAAGGAATAACTTCCCGCAAACACTCTGTTTAACTGGCTCGGTGTAACAGCCATATTCTTAAGGTTTCCGAACATGTCTGTAAACTGAAGACGGATGAATTCCACATCCTCTTCCTCTATAATGCTATAAATCTCTTCCTTGGTCATTCCTGTAACTCCTTTGCTTATAAATTTGAGTATCCCATAAGAGATTCATCTACAGCCTTAGCAGCTGCACGTCCCTCTGCAATTGCCCATACAACCAGTGACTGGCCGCGGTGCATATCGCCGGCGGTAAATACTCTTTCCCTTGTTGTCTCGTAAGAACCATCCTTTGTGGACACATTTGTTCTTGCGTTACATTCTACACCAAAGGAGTCTCTGATGTAACCTTCTGAGCCTAAAAATCCTGCTGCAATAAGAACAATGTCTGCTTTTATTTCTTTTTCGGTGCCTGCAACAGGTACCATGTTCATTCTTCCTGTTTTTTCATCCTTTTCAGGTTTAAGACTTACAATCTTAACAGCCTTTAAGTGGCCACGTTTGTCTTTAACGAATTCCTGTACTGTTGTCCGGTAAATTCTGGGATCGTGACCGTATACTTCAATTGCTTCCTCTTGGCCGTAGTCTGTTTTAAGAACCTTGGGCCATTCGGGCCATGGATTCGACTCAAGACGGCACTTGGGGGGCTCAGGCATCATTTCAAGCTGTGTTACGGATGCAGCGCCGAGACGTATGCTTGTTCCGACACAGTCATTACCGGTATCACCGCCACCAATTACGATTACGTGCTTCTTGTTAAGCGACTTGAAGCTGAACTTATCAAATGCCATAAGCTCGTCATAATCATAGTCAAGGTCCATAAGCTTTTTGCTGACCTCCGAAAGGAAGGATACAGCAAAATATATCCCTGCTGCATCACGTCCGGGTGCATTAATGTCTCTGGGGTTTGAAGCTCCGCAGCAAAGAACAACACGGTCAAACTCCTTTAAGATTTCATCACCTGAAATATCTACGCCAACGTTCACACCGGTCTTAAATTTAATTCCGGCTTCTTCCATCAGTTTTATTCTTCTGTCAATGGTTCTCTTATCAAGCTTCATGTTGGGAATACCGTAACGAAGAAGACCGCCGACACGATCGCTTCTTTCAAATACGGTTACACTGTGACCACGCTTGTTAAGAAGCTGCGCCGTAGCAAGTCCTGCGGGACCTGATCCGATAACAGCAACCGACTTACCTGTTCTTACCTTGGGAGCGCACTCGTTTACGAGGCCGTGCTCGTACGCATACTCTATAATCGCACGCTCATTTTCCTTTGTTGAGACAGGCTCTGTGTTGAGGCCGCATGTGCAGGCATTTTCGCAAAGAGCAGGACATACTCGTGAAGTAAACTCAGGTAAGCCGTGTGTTTTTGAAAGTCTGTTGTATGCAGCTTCCATATTGCCTCTGTATACAAGGTCGTTTGTTTCGGGAACAAGATTATGCAAAGGACAGCCTGAAGCCATTCCCGCTATCATTGCTCCCGCCTGGCAGAAGGGCACACCGCAGGCCATACATCTTGAGGCCTGGGTCTGCTGCTCCTTTAAGGGAAGTGCTTTATGAAATTCATCAAAATTCTTTATACGTTCCGCAGGGGGTACCACTGCTCCGTTTTTTCTTTCATAATCTAAAAAACCTGTTGCTTTTCCCATCTTGCGCGTGCCTCCTACTTATTTCCCGTGCATGCATAGAATGCTTCGATTTGAGCATCTTCTCTGCTCATACCCTGTTCTTCAAACATGCCCGTCATTGATATAAGTTTCTTATAGTCTTCAGGAATAATCTTCTTGAACTTTGAAAGGTTGTCCTTGAAGTTCTCAAGAATTGCCGCTGCTTTCTTTGAGCCTGTGTATTTCACATGCTTTTCGAGCATTGTCCTGAGTTCATCGATATCGGTCTTTGTCTCAACCTTTTCCATAAGTACCATTTCTTTGTTAAGGTTACGGTACAGGCAATTGTTTTCATCGTAAACATATACGATACCGCCACTCATACCTGCGGCAAAGTTCTTTCCTGTAGGTCCGATAATAACCGCACGTCCGCCGGTCATGTATTCACAGCCGTGTTCACCGACACCTTCCACAACAGTGTATGCACCGGAGTTTCTTACGCAGAATCTCTCGCCTGCCATACCTGCGATGTATGCTTCACCGGAGGTTGCACCGTAAAAAGCAACGTTACCGATAATAATGTTATCTTCAGCATCATAGCCTGCATTTTCGGGAGCCTTAACTACAATCTTACCGCCTGACAAGCCCTTACCGAGATAGTCGTTTGCATCACCTGTAAGATTGATTGTAAGTCCTGCAGGAATAAATGCTCCGAAGCTCTGTCCGCCGGCACCTGTACAGTTAATTGTAATAGAATCTTCGGGAAGTCCTTCATGATTCTGTCTTGTGATTTCAGCACCAAGCAATGTACCGAAGGTTCTGTCTGTATTTCCGACCTTAACATCGATGCTTGCTTTCTTCTTGCCTGCCACTGCTTCGATAATATCCTTGTTAACAAGAAGCTCTGACTCGTCCTTTGTGTTTGCAAGCTTGAAGTCATAAACATGTTCGGGATCAAAAGTGCAAGCCTTGTCTGTTGCCTTCATAAGAATTCCCGAAAGATCAAGTGCCTTTCCGTTTCCTGAAAGATTGTCTTTCTTCTTGAGAAGATCTGTACGTCCGACAAGCTCGTCTATAGTTTTAACACCAAGCTTTGCCATATATTCACGAAGTTCACGTGCAATGAAAATCATGAAGTTTTCAACATATTCGGGCTTTCCGATAAACTTCTTTCTAAGTTCGGGGTTCTGTGTTGCAACACCCATAGGACATGTGTCAAGGTTACATACTCTCATCATTACACATCCAAGAGTTACAAGCGGAGCAGTTGCAAAGCCGAATTCTTCGGCACCGAGTATTGCCGCAATCGCAACGTCACGGCCTGACATAAGCTTTCCGTCTGTTTCAATAACAACTCTTGTTCTTAATCCGTTCTGAACAAGAGACTGGTGCGTCTCAGCAAGTCCAAGTTCCCAGGGAAGACCTGCGTTGTGAATTGAGCTTATGGGAGCGGCACCTGTACCACCGTCATAGCCGGAAATAAGAATAACCTGCGCGCCTGCCTTGGCAACACCGGCAGCGACTGTTCCGACGCCGGCTTCCGATACAAGCTTAACCGAAATACGAGCCTGCTTATTTGCATTCTTTAAGTCATAAATAAGCTGAGCCAAATCTTCGATTGAATAAATATCATGATGAGGCGGAGGTGAGATAAGACTTACGCCGGGAGTTGAGTGTCTTGTTTTGGCAACCCAAGGATAAACCTTCTTTGCAGGAAGATGACCACCTTCACCGGGCTTAGCACCCTGTGCCATTTTTATCTGGATTTCCTTAGCGGAACCTAAGTATCTGCTTGTTACACCGAAACGCCCCGAAGCAACCTGCTTAATTGCAGAACTTCTGTCAAAGTCTGTTCCTGCAGATTCAAGTCTTTCATCAGACTCGCCGCCTTCACCGCTGTTTGACTTACCGTGTAAGTGGTTCATTGCAACAGCCAAAGCTTCGTGTGCTTCCTGTGAAATTGAGCCGTAACTCATTGCGCCTGTCTTAAAGCGCTTTACAATTTCTTCTTCACTCTCTACTTCGGAAATATCTATTCCTTCTGCAGGGAAATTGAAGTCGAGCAAGCTTCTTAAATAGCCTGTTTCTTCTTTATCAACCATGGCGGTATACTGCTTGAACTCATCGTAGTTGCCGTCCTTTGTTGATTTTTGAAGCATATGTATTGTCTGGGGATTGTATCTGTGAAGCTCACCCTGTGCACGCATCTTATGAGCACCGACGGATGCAATACTTAAATCTGTTGCAAGTCCCAAGGGATCGAATGCTTTTGAGTGCTGTTTGTCTGTAGCTTCCGCAATATCCTTAAGTGAAATACCGCCTACAGGACTTACAGTGCCTGTGAAGTATTTATCGATAACTTCGCCGGAAATACCGATTGCCTCGAACATCTTTGAGCCCTGGTAGGACTGAATTGTGGAAATACCCATCTTGGAAGCAATCTTTACAATTCCCGAAATAACTGCATGGTCATAATCATTAACCGCTGCATAGTAGTCCTTATCAAGAATTCCCTCATCGATAAGGCGAGCAATCGAAGCATGAGCAAGATAAGGGTTAACCGCACTTGCACCAAAGCCAAGGAGTGTTGCGAAATGATGCACTTCTCTGGGTTCACCTGATTCAAGAACAAGTGACATCGCGGTACACTTCTTTGTATCTACAAGGTGCTTGTGAACCGCTGCAACAGCCAGAAGTGAAGGAATTGCAACGCGGCTTTCATCCACTCCTCTGTCGGAGAGAATAAGCACATTTGTGCCGTCCTTATATGCTCTGTCTACTTCTACGAAAAGATGCTCCAGAGCTCTTTCCATAGGAGTTGATTTGTAATAAAGAATTGAAACCGTAGAAACCTTGAAGCCCGGTTTGTTCATCTTTGAAATCTTTAATAAGTCAAGATCTGTAAGAATGGGATTCTCTATTTTAAGTACATGACAGTTCTCGGATTCTTCTGAAAGAAGGTTACCGTTTTTACCGACATAAACTGTTGTTGAAGTAACAACCTTCTCACGGATAGCATCAATAGGCGGGTTTGTAACCTGCGCAAAGAGCTGCTTAAAGTAATTGAAAAGAGGCTGGTATTCTTTGGACAGAGCAGCGATGGGAGTATCTACACCCATTGCACCGATAAGCTCATTTCCTGAAAGAGCCATGCTTTCAATTTCTTCCATATATTCTTCATATGTGTAGCCAAAAGACTTAAGAAGTCTGTGAAGCATCTCATTTGAATAGCTTGGAGTTTTACTGTTGGGGATTTTGATATCCTTAAGCATCAACAGATTTGAATCAAGCCATTCACCAAAGGGTTCATGCTCGGCATATTTTGCCTTAAGCTCTTCGTCCGGTATAATGCGTCCTTTAACAGTATCAACAAGAAGCATCTTACCGGGATGAAGTCTTTCTTTTTTGAGAATATGAGCTTCATCAATCTCAAGCACACCGACTTCGGAGCTTAAGATAAGTCTGTCATCATCCGTTACGTAATATCTCGACGGGCGAAGTCCGTTTCTGTCAAGGATAGCGCCCATAATGTCACCGTTTGAATAAAGAATTGAAGCAGGACCGTCCCAAGGCTCCATCATTGTTGCATAGTACTGGTAGAAGTCGCGGACATCCTGTGAAATAGTATCATTGTGAGCCCAGGGTTCGGGAATCAAAATCATTGCAGCCAAAGGAAGATCCATTCCGCACATGGTTAAAAATTCAAGTGTGTTATCGAGCATTGCGGAATCAGATCCTGAAGAAGAAATAACAGGAAGAACCTTTGTCATATCCTCAGCATTAAAGGAATCGGTATACATGGTCTCTTCTCTGGCCTGCATCTTGTCCACATTTCCTTTAATAGTGTTAATTTCACCGTTATGTACAAGCATTCTGTTGGGATGCGCACGTTCCCAGCTGGGATTTGTGTTGGTAGAAAATCTCGAGTGAACCATTGCAATGGCAGACTCGTAGTCCTTGTCCTGAAGATCGCCGAAGAATGTTCTTAACTGGCCAACAAGGAACATACCTTTGTATACTATTGTTCTGGAGCTTAAGGATGCAACATAGGTTGTATCCGTGGTCTGCTCAAATACTCGTCTGATAATATAAAGCATTCTGTCAAAATCAAGATCGGTAACTGCCTCAGCCGGTCTCTTGATAAAGCCCTGCCAAATCATCGGCATGCTGTCAATTGCCTTTTGGCCAAGTACTTCAGGATATACGGGAACCTGTCTCCAGCCAAGGAAAACCAGTCCTTCTTTCTCAACGATTACCTCAAACATCTTCTGTGCCTGAGCTCTCTTAAGTTCGTTCTGAGGGAAGAAGAACATTCCTACACCGTATTCACGGTCATTGCCTATATCCACACCCAACTTCTTCATCTGCTTTTTTAAGAATTTATGAGGAACCTGAGTAAGAATACCAACACCGTCACCTGTTTTCTCATCTGCATCTTTTCCGGCTCTGTGCTCTAAGTTTTCAACTATTTTCAGCGCATCATTTACGATCTGATGGCTCTTTTTTCCTTTTATATTTACAATCGCACCGATACCGCAGTTATCATGCTCGAAGTCGCTTCTGTATAAGCCCTGCTGATTTTGATTGTTCATTGTTATTACCTCCGATTTTCTTCATATTTCACAGCTGCTTCAACAAATCCTTTGAAAAGCGGATGAGGAACATCCGGGCG
The DNA here is from genome assembly GCA_045600725.1 of Lachnospiraceae bacterium. Lineage (GTDB taxonomy): Bacteria > Bacillota > Clostridia > Lachnospirales > Lachnospiraceae > UBA1258. The sequence goes on along the minus strand of JAZRYK010000049.1, from coordinate 24,592 downwards.
TGATTTGAATTCCGGGTGAGCCTGTGTAGCCATGAAAAATGGATGCTCATTTATTTCTATCATTTCAACGATTCTGCCGTCGGGGGACTTTCCGCAAAGTGTCATTCCCGCTTCAATAAGCTTTTCACGGTAATCGTTGTTAACTTCATATCTGTGTCTGTGCCTTTCTGTAATGTCCTTCGTTCCGTAAAGACTGAAGGCTTTTGTTCCTTCCTCCAAAACACAAGGGTACGAACCAAGTCGTAAAGTTCCGCCAAGGATTTCAACGCCCTCCTGCTCAGGCATAAGATGTATTACAGGATTTGTTGTTTCAGGCTTAAATTCCACACTGTCTGCATCCTTAAGTCCTAAAACATTTCTTGCAAATTCAATGATTGAAAGCTGCATTCCAAGGCATAGACCAAGGAAAGGAATTTTGTTCTCTCTTGCATATGTAATAGAAAGAACCTTACCCTCAATCCCTCTTTGTCCAAAGCCACCCGGGACAAGAATTCCGTCAACGTCGTGAAGATATTCGTCAACCGTCTCGGGAGTAACCTTTTCGGAATCAATCCAACGGATATCAATATTTGTTCTGTTTGCGATTCCTGCATGCTTTAGTGCTTCGGCGACACTTAGATATGCATCATGCAGCTCGACATATTTTCCGACCAGCGCAATAGTCGCATTTTTTTCAGACTTATGAAGATCGTCAACCATCTTCTTCCAGGATGTCAAATCAGGTTCCGGACACGGAATTTTAAGGCATTCGCAAACCGCACCGGCAAGATTTTCTTCTTCCATCATCAGAGGAACTTCATAAAGTGAAGGCGCATCAAGATTTTGAAGAACATGCTCCTTTTTCACGTTACAGAAAAGTGCTATCTTTTCCTTCATATGCTCATCTATGGGATAATCGGAACGGCATACGAGAATGTCGGGCCATATTCCCATGGACTGAAGGCTTTTAACACTCATCTGTGTGGGCTTTGTCTTCATTTCACCTGAAGCCTTTATATAAGGAATAAGCGTTACCTCAATAAGTATTGCATTTTCACGACCGACTTCTGCCTGGAACTGTCTGATTGCTTCAAGAAAAGGCTGTGATTCAATATCACCGACCGTGCCTCCTATTTCAATAATGGAAATAGTATTTTCATCAGGAGTTTTGGCTTTGTAAATCCTGTCCTTAATTTCATTAGTTATGTGAGGAATAACCTGAACCGTTCCGCCGCCGTAATCACCGTGGCGTTCCTTGTTCAGAACCGACCAGTATATCTTACCGGTGGTAACATTTGAATTTTTATCAAGATTTTCGTTTATGAATCTCTCGTAATGACCAAGATCAAGGTCTGTCTCTGTACCGTCATCCGTAACAAAAACCTCTCCATGCTGAATAGGATTCATTGTTCCGGGATCTAAGTTTATGTAAGGATCAAACTTTTGCATGGTAACATGATAGCCTCTGGCCTTAAGAAGACGTCCCAGCGAAGCTGCCGTAATTCCCTTTCCAAGTCCGGAAACCACGCCGCCGGTAACGAATACATATTTAACCATTGTTTTTTCCTCCTAAAAATAATGTGTCAATTGTAGAATTGTCGGACACTCATAAAATCCTGCCGCTTCGCGTCAGTCAATACTCGCTTTTTTCGCACTTTTTTACTTCCTTGCGAAAAAAAGAGGCGCCGAGTACCCAGGGTACTCGACGCCTTCGTCGTATTACTTTGTATAATTGTATGCACGTGAACAGCATTTGTCAACAACAAATCCGAACTTTTCAATTACATTTCAATCACTTGATAAAGCTGGTAGATTTAAGTTCTTCATATGAAAGCTTGACTTCGTCGATAAAATCCATAATGAAAGCTTTATACTGTTCAATGTTTGCATTCATCATCACACGATAGCTACGTTCTTCAGAATAAGATATCGCCATTGACATTTCTTCACTATCAGAGCTGACAACAGGTCCCTCCATTGTTTGATTTAATTTGCCCATATCATGTTTCCGAAGCAAATTGACAAATCGCTCGTATTGTGGCTTAAGCAGTTCTTCGTCTGCACTTCCCGCATCCGAAATAAAAATATCTTCGGAAATAAACGCCTTTTGATTATCCTTCAGTGAAATGCTCCACCTTTTCATATTGTTATGCAAATCAACAGAAGCGCAGAAACGGTTCGGCGAATCACTGCCGATTTTTATTATCAGATTTTGTGGTTGTTCTTCCGGAAATTCTTTTGGATAGTATTTACTGTAATCCTGATTTTTTACAAAAAATTTGTAAATAACATCCTGGATTTCTCTGTATTTTTCAGGATAAGCGTTGCTTCCCGTCGCGTCTAACACACTACCGTCCTCAAACAATATTGCCAGGGAAAAAACATCCTGCCCGTCATGCATTCCCGGCGGTAACGGATTGCTTGCCGAAAAACCATCCCAATTATATATTCCCAATGTTCTTAATGAATCAAAAAATTGTTCTGCTTCTTCTTCACTTACTCTGACAATACTTGCCACTCCTCCGAAAGAATATATGTCCTCCGTTGTCGGGAAAGATATTTCCGCCGTTGCCGCCTCCGGCGTGTTTGCCTGCAAAGTGTTTGTCTGCAGCTGTTGCATACCCATCATAGGCATTTGTGTCATGCCCATCATCGGAGACATCATTCCCATCATCCCTATACCCATAAAGCCTGCTTTTATGTCAATTTCCTTCCATGGAATATTATTTGAGCTTTCTACTATGTCAAAGCCGTCATCTCGACATACTGCCGTCAAATATTTTCCCATACTCATACCGACCCGATGATACTTAAAACCTATTATTTTCAAGCCCTCGTAACTCTTCTTTGCAGGGGGCGTTATTTGAAAATTGATATTTTCTTTTTCAACCGAGCCCGTTTCAACTTTTGTCCCGCATTCTCCACAGAATTTTCCGGCAACCGGCGCGCCGCAGTTTGTGCAAAAAGCCATTTCTTTTTCCCTTCATCTCAAAATAATAAAATTCGTGTTGTTAGCATTGTTTCCATATTTATATCATAAGAAAATGTGCTCTTCACTGCAATATTTTTTCTGTTCGGTTCATAAACGGATATTTTATGATTTTCAACCTAAAAAGGACCAACAGTTATCAAACTGTTGATCCTTCTTCATTTAAATCCGTATTATTTATATTTATTCTACGTCCTGTAATGCGGCAAAGTCTTCTTCACCTGTACGAATCTTAACAACCTTTGAAACATTGTATACGAAGATTTTACCGTCACCGATGTGGCCGGTGTAAAGAGCTTTTTTAGCAGCTTCTATAACATCAGCAACAGGAATCTTACTTACTACAACCTCAACCTGAACTTTAGGAAGTAATGTTGCATCGACTTCAACACCACGGTATTTCTCGCCGGCACCCTTCTGGATACCACAACCCATAACCTGTGTTACCGTCATGCCTGTTACACCAAGATCGTTCAGTGCTTTCTTCAAAGCATCGTATCTTGAGAGCTTTGCGATAATTGAAACTTTGTAAATACCTGTAGCTTCATCGGGAACTCTGACAACTTCAACAGCTGCCTTCTTGGCAGTTTCAGAAGCTGCATCGTAATCTTCTACACCAAGGCTTGTATTTGCGTTTACTTCCATTGTCATGGTGTTTGAAATATCCATGATAGCGAAGCCTGAATAAGCAGATGCAAGACCATGTTCTGTTGCATCAAGACCGGTTATTTCTTCTTCCTCTGTTACACGAAGACCGAATACCTTCTTAATAACGAAGAAAGTAATTGTAATTGTAACTACTGTCCAACCTGCTACAGCTGCAAAACCAAGAAGCTGTAAACCTAACTGTTTGAATCCACCGCCATAGAAAAGACCTTCAGCGATACCTGCTGTTTCAAAAGCGGGTGATGTACTTGTTGCGAATAAACCAACTGCGATTGTACCCCAGATACCGTTTAAGCAGTGCACTGCAACGGCACCAACGGGATCGTCAATATGAAGCTTGTAATCAAGGAACCATACACCGAAGCATACAAGTAAACCGGAAACAAGACCGATAATTGCAGCGCCGAGAGCATCTGTTACATCACAGGGAGCTGTAATAGCTACAAGGCCTGCAAGGGAAGCGTTGAGACACATTGAAACATCGGGTTTACCATATTTAATCCATGTAAAAATCATACAAGCTACAGTAGCAACTGCAGGAGCAATTGTTGTTGTAACAAAGATTGATGCAAGTTCGTCGGGAGACTGTGCTGCTGCACCGTTGAATCCGTACCAGCCAAACCAGAGAATGAATACACCAAGTGCACCGATTGCAAGGTTGTGACCGGGGAAAGCGTTAACTTTTGTAATCTTACCTTCTTTATCTTTTACAAATTTACCGATACGAGGTCCAAGGATTGCAGCACCGATAAGAGCTGAAATACCACCAACCATGTGGATTGCCGTTGATCCTGCGTAATCGTGGAAGCCCATTGCTGTAAGCCATCCGCTTCCATCGGGTCCCCAAATCCAGTGAGCTTCAATGGGATAGATAACTGCTGAAATAACGCCTGAATATACGCAGTATGAAAGGAATTTTGTTCTTTCGGCCATAGCACCGGAAACGATTGTGGCTGTTGTTGCGCAGAATACAAGGTTGAATACCCAGTTTGACCAGTCAAACTCAGCATAGTTTGTAATAATCTGCCAGTTGGGTTTTCCACAGAATCCCCAAAGAGCATTCTCACCGAGAAGTAATGCTCCACCGATAATAATAAACATTACAGTACCGATACAGAAGTCCATCAGGTTCTTCATGATGATGTTACCTGTGTTCTTCGCTCTGGTGAAACCTGCTTCAACCATTGCAAAACCGGCCTGCATCCAGAATACCAATGCCGCACCGATCAAAAACCAAATGGCTATCGGAGCGCCTGACAAGGTATCATAAATATCTTGCGTAAATTTTAATTCTTCCATAACTTTGATCCTCCTAGTTTATTAGTTTCGTATGAAACTAAAAGGCGCTTGCCCCGGTTTCCGGAACACGCGCCTTTGCGTAACTAATTGATTATTTATTTCTGTCTCATCAACAAATCTTTGATTAACATTTTATTCTGCCAGTGACTCAACAGCTTATACATAGAACAGCATCTGCTCATATGTAGGATAAGGCATTAATTCCTCAGGAATCAATTCCTCAGCCTCGTCGGCAACAACTCTTAAAGCTGCCATATCTTCTATAACTGTTTCGTGATAGAAGGATGCTTGTGCCTGGAGATCCTCTGTTGCTTCTGCTTTCTTCGTATCTGCCTTAAGCTTCTCAACCTTCTCTGAGATTTCTTCGTAATAGCCTGCAAGCTTTGCAAGAAGTTTTTCTTCTGCCTTTGTAGGAATTGCATCGGATACTTCTTTCTTTGCAATCACTGAAGAAGAAATTTCATCGGTGTAAGCCATAAGTGTAGGAAGGAACTGCTTGTTAACCATATCCTGCATTGTAAGTGTTTCGATGTGTAATGTCTTGCAATAGTTCTCAAGAAGAATTTCGTATCTTGATTCAAGCTCTGTCTCGGAGTATACACAATGCTTTGTAAAGAGAGTCTTGCTCTTTTCAGAAACGAGACAAGGAAGAACTTCGGGTGTTGACTTGTAGTTATCAAGTCCTCTTGCTTCTGCTTCCTTAACCCATTCATCTGTATATCCGTTGCCGTTGAAGATTACTCTCTTATGAGCAATTATTGTTTCCTTAACAAGTTCATGAACCGCATCACCCATAGCCTCAGGAGCAACACCTGAAAGCTTATCAGCAAACTTTGAAAGAACTTCTGCAACTGCTGTGTTAAGAATTGTATTAGGTCCGGCAACTGATGCTGAAGAACCAAGTGATCTAAATTCAAACTTGTTACCTGTGAATGCGAAGGGTGAAGTTCTGTTTCTGTCTGTTGTATCCTTAGCAAAATGAGGAAGAACCGATGCACCGATGCTCATCATTTCTTTCTTTGATGAGAAGAAGGTTCCCTTTTCAATTGAATCAAGAACTGCTGTAAGCTCATCACCAAGGAAGATTGAAATAATAGCGGGAGGAGCTTCGTTTGCTCCAAGTCTGTGAGCGTTTCCTGCACTTGCTACAGAAAGTCTTAACAAGTCTGCATACTCATCAACTGCCTTAATAACAGCTGCAAGGAATACGAGGAACTGTGTATTTTCAGCAGGTGTCTTACCGGGATCAAGAAGGTTAACACCTGTGTTTGTACTCATTGACCAGTTGTTGTGCTTACCGGAGCCGTTGATACCATCGAAGGGCTTCTCATGAAGTAAGCAAACATATCCGTGCTTGTCAGCAACCTTCTTCATAACTTCCATTGTTAACTGGTTGTGATCGACAGCAACGTTTGTTGTATCAAATACGGGAGCAAGCTCGTGCTGGCAGGGAGCAACCTCGTTATGCTTTGTCTTTGCGGGAATGCCAAGCTTCCAAAGTTCTTCATCAAGGTCATGCATGTAAGCTGAAACACGAGGCTTGATGACACCGAAGTAATGATCTTCCATTTCCTGTCCTTTAGGAGGCATAGCACCTAAAAGTGTACGGCCTGTGAAGATTAAGTCTTTACGTAACTTGAAATCTTCTTTATCGATTAAGAAGTATTCCTGCTCAGGTCCAACTGTTGTTGATACGCTTGTTACTTCTTCATTTCCGATGATGTTAAGAACCTTTACAGCCTCTCTGCTAAGAGCTTCCATTGATCTTAAAAGAGGAGTTTTCTTATCAAGAGCTTCGCCTGAGTAAGAACAAAATGCTGTAGGAATGCAAAGAGTTCCGTCCTTAATGAATGCGGGTGAAGTAGGATCCCATGCTGTATATCCTCTTGCTTCGAAGGTTGCTCTTAAGCCACCGGAAGGGAAGCTTGATGCATCGGGTTCACCTTTTATAAGTTCTTTTCCGGAAAACTCCATGATTACTTCGCCATTACCTACGGGAGAAATGAAGCTGTCATGTTTTTCAGCGGTAAAACCTGTAAGAGGCTGGAACCAGTGAGTGAAATGTGTAGCTCCATTCTCAACTGCCCACTCCTTCATAGCGATTGCAACAGCATTTGCTACGTCAAGCTCCAAATGTGTTCCGTTGTCGATTGTTCTTCTAAGTGCCTTGTAGACATCCTTGGGAAGTTTGTCACGCATAATCTTATCGGTGAACACCAGGCTTCCGTACAGTTCGGGAATTTTTGTTTCCATGTTTTTTTCCATCCTTTCAATTATTTTTGTTTTCGCCAAAAAATAAAATGAATTTCTTTTTATGAAATTCGCGCCGAGCGTTTTTTGCGAGTGCGCATCTATGCGCTTTTTCTGTTTTCGGTAGAAAACGAAAAAGCGCCTTGGTCTTGCGACCAAAGCGCCTTTGCTTTTCTTGAAGAGACTATATACCTGCACATTATAGTTTGTCAATATACTTTTTTAAAATTTTTCACCGACTAAAAGATATATATTAAAAGTCAAATTCCGTAATGCTGCAGTTCGGTACTGAAAATTTACTGTATTCTTCGTTAGTCATATCAGAAAAATATGATTTGACTACTCTGGCAATTCCGTTATGGGCAACAATAATGTATGTTTTGTCGCTCGAAGTTATTTCGTCCAGGACATTGTAGATACGCTGTGCTAAACGCAACATAGATTCCCCGCCTTCATAATTTGTTACAAACTGAGTTTTTGCTTCCTGAAATACAGGATCCTTTCTGGGCGAGTGACCTTCCCATTTGCCGAAATTCTGTTCAATAAGTTTTTGTTCAACCCTCATTGGAATTCCTGTCATCTCAGAAATATGACGTGCGGTTTCTGCAGCGCGAAGAAGCGGCGAACATATTATTTCATCTGCTTTAATCCCCTTTTCAAGAATCATCTTTCCGGTCTCAATTGCCTGCACATGTCCTTTCTCTGTTAATGGACTGTCAGTTTGTCCGCAGATTCTGTCAGCAACATTCCATTCGCTTTCGCCGTGTCTCACAAAGTAAACTACTCCCATTTGTTTTGCCTTTCCCTCATCTGTTTTTATAAATTTAACTCCCTTAGCGGATTCACGGAATTCTATTCTGAAAAACTTCGTAAAATATCTTTTGTCTCCATGAATATCTATTCAAAACATCCCCCAAATGACCGTCTGTGCTGCTGCCACCTGCAACTGATAATGCCGCAAAGTGGCACAAAGAGTTGTGTGAAAAAGCAGTTTGCATTCTTCACACTAACCTCCATGCCGCCTGCGGAATCCGGGGGGGCACTTGCAGAGGCGCTCCTCTAGGGCGGCACAAAAGTGCCGTGTGAAAAATGCTCTATTTTTCACACTAATCAACTCATATTTTGAAATTAATAATAATATATTAGCTTATCAATATATGAGTATGAAACAAAATTTGATAATTTATATTATTTTGATGAGAAAAAAACAGACTTTTTGGATGTGGCTGAAGCAAAATAAAGGATTATTTACAGAATTGATGCCAGATTCATACTAAGCTAGCCATAATCATCATCAAATTTATAGAAAAAAAGGAGATTTGATGCCAATAGTGCTAAAAAACCTCTTTTTAGGCATCAAATAATGAGTATAGAGATAATTTTGATTCCCTTCATTTTTCTTAGACATCAAATATTGAGTTTATGAATATTTTTGATGCCCTCTACATTTGGCAAGCATCAAATATTGAGTTTAGAGATATTCTTGATGCCCTCCGTATTTTGGCAAGCACCTTTTTGACATACAGAAAATAAATGTTAACCCTATGAATCTGCAAAGTACAGACTCTTAATCTGCAAAATAACAAACGTATATACGTATAGCATATAATCCGTAAAAATCCGCATGTATATGCGCATGATATTAACCGTAAAATCATAACCATATGCGTGGATATAAGCAAAACAGATGCCGGAAACATCGTTTCCGGCATCACTTTATCTACACTCTGAGCCCCCGCCATAATGGCGGGGACTTTTTAGTCCATACAAATACCAGCTTATGATCACGCATCAATCGTTGAAACTGTAATCGTAAGTTCTTCAAGCACATCAAGAAGCATACTTACCGTGTCAAGAGATGTAAACATTGTAACATTATTCTCTGTTGCACACTGTCTGATTGCAACACCGTCTTCATAATGAACACCGGAAAGAATCGCACGGGTGTTGATTACATAGCTTACATATCCGGCGCGAATAGACTTCAAAATTTCATCCGAGCCTTCACTGAGTTTTCTTCTTACTCGTGTTCTGATTCCATTCTGCTTAAGGAAATCAGCAGTACCGATTGTAGCCTCGATATTAAAGCCCATATTATAAAAACGACGAACAAGAGGAAGCGCTTCCGCTTTATCTTCATCGGCAAGAGTAACTATAACCGTACCATAATTAAGAAGCTTGATGCCCGATGCAATCATAGCCTTATATGCTGCTCTGTGGAGTTTTACGTCGTAACCTATAGCTTCACCGGTAGACTTCATTTCAGGCGACAAATATGAGTCCATACCCTTTAACTTAGAGAATGAGAAAGCCGGTGCCTTTACGTAATAACGCTTTCTTTCCTCGGGATATAAAGAAAAGATTCCCTGCTCTTTCAAACTTTCACCAAGAATAACCTTTGTGGCAATATCCGCAAGATGGTAGCCTGTAGCCTTTGAAAGGAACGGTACGGTACGTGAGGATCTGGGATTTACCTCGATGATAAATACATTGTCATCCTCGTCAACAATAAACTGAATATTGAAAAGACCAACTATTCCGATTCCGAGGCCAAGCTTCTTTGCGTAGGAAAGAACGGTTCCTTTAACCTTATCAGACAAGCTGTAAGGGGGGTACACGCTTGTGGAGTCACCGGAGTGTACACCGGTTCGCTCAACAAGTTCCATAATACCGGGAACAAATACGTCCACGCCATCACAAATAGCATCAACTTCGACTTCCTTACCCTTAATATATTTGTCAACAAGAACAGGCTTATCTTCATCAATTTCAACGGCTGTCTTTAAGTAATGTCTTAAATCTTTTTCTTTTGATACAATCTGCATTGCACGTCCGCCAAGAACAAAGCTGGGACGAACAAGTACGGGGTAGCCTATCTCTTCGGCCGCTTTAACACCCGCCTCGATATTTGTTACAGCCTGACCCTTGGGCTGAGGAATTCCAAGGTCTTTAAGCACTTTCTCGAAGGCATCTCTGTTTTCTGCCTTCTCAATGGCTTCACAGTCAGTTCCGACAATCTTTACGCCATACTCTAAAAGAGGCTCCGCCAGGTTGATTGCAGTCTGGCCACCAAGAGAAACAATTACTCCGGTAGGCTGCTCCATATCAATAATGTTCATTACATCTTCCACACACAGAGGCTCAAAATAGAGCTTGTCCGCAGTTGTGTAGTCTGTAGACACAGTTTCCGGGTTATTGTTTATAATAATGGCTTCATATCCTGCTGCCTGAATTGTCTGAACAGCATGAACTGTTGAATAGTCAAATTCAATACCCTGACCGATACGAATAGGACCTGAACCAAGAACAATAATCTTCTTTCTGTCCTCAATAATTGATTCGTTTTCAGGTTCGTAGGTCGAGTAAAAATAAGGGATGTAGCTTTCAAACTCGGAAGCACATGAGTCAATCATCTTGTAAGAAGGCATAATGCCTTTTTCCTTACGAAGATCAAACAATTCATGAGGCGTCATTTCCCATCTTCTTGCAATCTCCAAGTCTGAGAAGCCTGCATGCTTTGCACGACGCAAAACATCAAGATCCATTTTATTTTCAGAAAGTTCTGTTTCCAAATCAATAATATTCTTAATGTGATCAACAAAGAAAACATCCACCTGGGATTTAACCGCAACGGTCTTTGTTGAGATTCCTCTACGAAGAAGCTCAGCAATTGCAAAGAATCTGTCATCCGTGCCGTCCTTGATGTAGTCAAGCATATCCTCTTCTGTCCAGTCATCAAAACGTGCACTGTGAAGATGATATTTTCCGACTTCAAGACTTCTGATGCCCTTTAACAAACTTTCTTCCAGCGAACGACCGACACTCATGATTTCACCGGTAGCCTTCATCTGGGTACCAAGTTTATTGTTGGCATCAGTAAATTTATCGAAGGGGAATCTGGGTATTTTTGTTACTACGTAGTCAAGTGACGGCTCAAAGCATGCAAGAGTATTTGCAAGCTTGATTTCGTCCAGTCTCAAACCTACAGAAATCTTCGCCGATACTCTGGCAATAGGATAACCGCTGGCCTTTGATGCAAGGGCTGATGAACGTGATACTCTGGGATTTACTTCGATAAGGTAATAATCAAATGAATTGGGGTCAAGAGCAAACTGTACGTTACAGCCACCTTCAATCTGAAGTGCACGAATAATCTTAAGCGCACTGTCACGAAGCATGTGGTATTCCTTATTTGTAAGTGTCTGTGAAGGACAAACTACCACTGAGTCTCCTGTATGAACACCGACAGGATCCATATTTTCCATATTACAAATTGCAATAGCAGTATCGTTTTTATCGCGGATTACTTCGTACTCGATTTCCTTGTAGCCCTTTACGCTTTTCTCAATAAGTACCTGGTGTACAGGAGAAAGAATAAGAGCATTTTTAAGAATCTGCTCAAGTTCCTCCATATTTTCGGCAAATCCGCCGCCTGTACCGCCAAGGGTGAATGCGGGACGAACAACAACAGGGAAACCTATTTTTAATGCTGCATCCACACCTTCTTCATGTGACTCTGCAATTAAGGAAGGAAGAATGGGCTCCCCGATATTCATACACAATTCTTTAAAAAGCTCGCGGTCTTCCGCCTGTTCGATACTTTCAAATTTAGTGCCCAGCAGTTCAACTCCGCACTCGGCCAATATGCCCTTTTTCTCAAGCTGCATTGCAAGATTAAGACCGGTCTGACCTCCGATTCCGGGAAGGAGGGCATCAGGACGTTCATATCTTATAATCTTTGAAATATATTCAAGAGTAAGGGGCTCCATATAAACTTTGTCAGCGATGGAGGGGTCTGTCATGATTGTTGCAGGGTTCGAGTTACAAAGAATAACCTCATAACCTTCTTCTTTAAGGGCAAGACATGCCTGCGTTCCTGCGTAGTCAAATTCAGCGGCCTGGCCGATAACGATGGGGCCGGATCCGATAACCATTATTCTTTTAATATCACTTCTCTTCGGCATCTTAGTTCACCCCCATCAGATTCATAAAGTCTTTAAACAGGTAGAAGCTGTCCTGCGGTCCGGGCGCACTTTCAGGATGATACTGAATGCTGAAAGCCTTGTCCTTTACGCAGCGCACGCCTTCTACGGTGTTATCAAGCATATTGATATGGGTAACCTCCAGGCCAAGTCCTTCTATGCTTTTGTCATCAACTGCATATGAATGGTTCTGGCTGGTGATTTCTATCTTGTCTGTAAGAAGATTTTTAACGGGATGATTTCCTCCGCGGTGTCCAAACTTCAGTTTATACGTAGAAGCACCGTACGCCAGTGAGAGAATCTGATGTCCAAGGCAAATACCAAAAATAGGATATTTTCCGATAAGTGCCTTAACTGTATTAATGGTGTCTACACAGTCGGTAGGATCGCCGGGACCGTTTGATAAGAAAATTCCGTCAGGATTAAGTGTTTCAATTGCAGCGGCGTCAGTATTGTAGGGAACGATTGTAACATTGCATCCGCACTTGTTAAGTGAGCGAACAATATTGAGTTTCATTCCACAGTCAATGGCAACCACGTGCTTTACGGGATTTTTCACGTCCGATTTCCAGATTTCCTTTGTACTTACACGGGGCACTTGATCATGAGCCAAATCAAAAGCCTGCAAGCGTGCGTATGCCTCGTCGTGGGAAAGGGAAGCATCCGTAATAAGGGCTTTACAACTACCGTAATTTCTTATTTTTCTTGTTAACGCTCTGGTATCCAAACCGCAAATACCGGCCACATTGTATTTCTTCATTACTTCATCCAATGTGGAAGAACAACGGAAATTCGACGGTTTGTCACAATACTCCCGCACAATCAATGCACCGATTGTGGGAACTTTTGTTTCAAAATCTTCATCATTAATTCCGTAATTTCCTATCAAAGGGTACGTCATTACAACCGCCTGATCTGTATAAGACGGATCGGAAAGAATTTCCTGATATCCCACCATGCTGGTATTAAAAACAATTTCAAGTTTATGCTCCTCGAGCGAACCAAAGCCCACGCCCGTGTACTCGGTTCCGTCCTCAAGAATCAGCTTTCTTAAGTTTTCCATTGTTCTCTCCTTATGTCTCCTCGCTGAGCCGCTTGTTTTCCTTCCTCGCTATATGATAGTGTCCGCTTGCGGACACTAAGCGCCGAGCGCGGGTTGCTTGCAACTATTTTCCATTCGCGCGAGTGCGCATCCTCGCGGAGCGCTTTTCTATTGAATAGGAAAAATTTTCCTATTCAATAGAAAAGACACTTCGAGCGGGGCTCGAAGCGTCTTTGCTTTCTTTTGCATGTAAATATATAACATTGATGGTATTTCGTCAAGATTTGAAATTGTAAAAATGCACAGTTAACTGCACTAATCTTTCCCGCAGCTAATATATAAACTTGTACTTCTACCAGGGGTCCGGTGTGGGTGGATCCGGTTCCGGGGGATTCGGTGTAGGTTCAGGTTCCGGCTCAGGCTCAACAATACGCAATCATTTGCAACAAAAACGCTTGAGACTTCTCCCAAGCGTTTAAACCAGTGCATATCATTCTCAACTACTGACAAAGCTTTGCAACTACCTCATTTATCACTTTGCCATCTGCTTTACCCTTCAGTTCGGCCATTACGTTTTTCATAATCATACCCTTGTTCTTGGTAGCAATAACGTCAGCAAATTTCTCGGTAAGAATTGCTTCAACTTCATCTGCACTAAGCATTTTAGGTGCATATTCTTCAAACACAGCCAGTCTTTTCTTATATTCTTCAAGAAGTTCTGTTCTGTCTGCCGGGCAGGTCTCAATCTGCTCTTTAACAGATTTGATTTCCTTTAAAATAGCCTGATTTACCATTTCTTCAGGAATATCTTCACGACATCCTGCGTCAATTCCCAGCTTCTTTGCAGCTGAATAAAGAACCGAAATGGATTCCTTTCTATCCTTGTCATGAGCTTTCATGGCTTCCATCATATCTTTTTGTAATTTTGCAAGTTCCATTTTTTGCCTCCTGTTATCTCGAAGTATCGTCATGCTCCGTTTTGTTTTTTCTCATTCTATCATAGATTTTCATCAGATGCTCATATTCCTCAGGATCATTTTTCTTAAGAGTATCAAGCATCTTTATTCTGTGCTCATGAAGAAGCTGCATAGCATGCGGGTTGAGTTCGGAAAGACGTTTCTCACCTTTTGCCTTTCTTTCCTCAATTCTTTCCTCAAGCCATCTTGCATCCTCTTTAAGGATCCTGCCCTTCCTGTGAAGTTCTTCAATCTTCGCTTCAAGGTGGTCAAAGAATTCATTTTCATCAAACAGACCAAGCATTCCCCATTTTGTAACAGCACCGTGTGCCTCAATAGTTTCAAAGTTATTAGATCCTTTTTGAATCTCTTGCAGCATTTCTTCTGCTGCCGAATCAGCAAGCTGGTCCATATATTCTTCGGCGTATTCTCCGAAGGCCCATTCAAATTCGGAAAGTTTTTCATCTGTTTCAAGTATTTCAGCATTATCAGTATTGTCGTTCAAGCCTTCCAGAGCATAAGGTTTTTCCACACCGGCATCACGAAGTGCCAAAGTTATTGTTCGTCTGACGGCACCGCTTTTAATCAAATCCTCTCCACCAAGTTTTCTTATCTGATCGTTTAGCGAACCGTCGTGCTCGGTTATGTAAAACTTTATTCCTCTCTCCCTGAGCGATTTGTTTAGGGCAATCACCTTATCCAGCGCCGAAATGTCAATATTTCCTATACCGCGCGCGTCCACAATCACCTGATAAGTATCTTTCTTCAGTGCCCCTTCTATGTCATTTACAAACTTATCTATATTGGCAAAGAACAAATTGCCGCTAAATCTGTATATCACTGTATTCTTCACAGGCTTAGCCATTTTATTTCGTGAAAGCGAATGGAAATTTCCCATTCCGGGAATTCGTCCGACAAAGGTCACCGGCGGAGCAACCGCTCTGATGGCAACCTCCCAAAAGGACAGAATGCATCCTATGATTACCCCGTAAACCGTTCCAAAAACAAGGACTCCTACAAACGAGAGCATAAATATTACCCATTCGTTTCGACAGTCTTTCCAAAGGCGCTTCATCATTTTGAAGTCAATTATACCGATAAGTGCTGTCAATACTATACCCGTCAATATCGGTACCGGAAGATACCGCAGGTATGGTGTACCAAACAAAAGAACAAACAGCATCGTTAATCCTGCCGCAAAGGATCCTATTTTGCTGCGCATTCCGAATGAATCCGCAATTGCGGTTCGGGAGACCGATCCATTTATAGCACAGCTTCCCACAAAAGCACCCGAAACATTCATCGCACTGTATGCCACAAGTTCTTTGTTGTTATCAACCTTGTATCCGTTTTTCGACGCATAACTGCCGGTTGCAAGAAGCGACTGCGCCATAATAACCGCAGCAATACTCAGCGACTGAAGCGCGATAGCAGGAATGTGCATTGCCATTTCTTCTTCCATCAAAATTGTCACATCAGGGACAATAAGTTTGGGAAGTCCTGAAGCAACCTGCGGTAAAAGCTTTACTCCTTTGTCACCCACATGAAATACAATCTCTGTCGCCGCTCCGACAAAAAGCATTATTACCGTCATCGGCACCTTGGGCATAATCTTTTTAAACACGAGAATAATGACAACCGTTCCGACACCCAGACAACATGCGAGAATGTTAAAGTTGGGAAGTTCGTCAACTATATTGTCAAGAAGAACAAACACCTCACCCGTTCCGGCGCTTCCGCCAAACAGCTTAGGTACCTGCATCAGAATTATTGTTGCTCCGACACCGGAAATGAATCCACTCATTACCGGCGAAGAAATATATTTAACTATCCGCCCCGCTCTGATCAGTCTGAAAATCACAAACCATACAGCCACCAGCAGCGAGATTACGGGAATAAGCCGCATTGCCTCGGGTGCTTCTCCCATAATACCCATTTCCGCTAACAATCCGCCAATCAACGCAGCGGGCATTGCATCCACTCCGACAATGAATTGCGGAGAAGACGAAAACAGAGCAAACACGACTATAGGAAGAAGTGAACCGTAAAGACCATAAACAGCCGGCAGTCCCGCTATTTGGGCATATCCCATACTAATCGGAATGCTCACCAACGCCACTACTATGCCGGCTGATATGTCTTTTAAAATATTTGTTCTTCCTGCCACGTTATCCACCCTTACTCGTTCGCATATACCTTCCACAAAACACATCTGCCGCTTTTTATTTCAAAAAGAGGTTCTGTGGCAAGTAAACGTTTATACAAATCAAGTACTTCTTCATCAGCATCTACCCAGTCCTCTGTTTCACTTCGAAGCACGTACTCTGTATATATCATATTAAGTGCAATGTAATCCGTATCCGGAAATCCTTCTACAATAATGTTTCCTTTTACCTCATCATCCACGTAATTTGCAGCCAACTGCAGATAAAATGCCTCACGATTTGATACAAGCCCCGGTTCGTATTCGGCGCTTAATCGCTCCAAAATCTGTTTTGAAGCCACCCCCCAGTAATCCGCGTCCCAGTTTTTTTCAATCTCATTTCCGGCAAATATATTGAAATACGCATACTCAAAAGGATGATTTACAGCAATAAATCCTACGCAGCATACCAACTGTATAACAACAGCCCCACCGATTATCGCCTTTGCAATAAGCTGCGCTTTGTTCTTCAAAAGTTTCGGAAGACTGTATGCACCGTATGTACCGATTACAAGCAACGGACCATACAATGAGTACAAATGTCTCCAGCCATTATAAAGATTTGTTTTAAGAACAACTGCAGTCAATAGAACAATAACAACAAAAACAAAGGGTATTAAAACAAATACAGTATTTTTTTCCAGTTCGGTCCCTTTGTTCTTAACCAGGGCCACAAAAAGAACGACTGCGCCCAGTAAAATAAGTATCAGGAAAACCGGAGGTGTGGTAACGCTTATATATGCCGGTGAATACCACCATTTTATGGGATTAAGTTCGGGGTGAAACAGTTGTCCGGCAGCCAAAATATAATCACTCCATCTTGAATGATATGCCGACTCCACAAATACATATTTGATGAATGAAATAACATTACCGTGCCACATCGCGGGGGTTATCAGGTATGTAGCAATGCAAAACGAAAGAATCGCTGCAATTCCGCGCATAAAATATTTTATATTCCATTTTTCCCATGCGAAAACTCTTCCGACATAGAATATTCCCACGAGGCCAAAAACAACAATTCCCGTGAGTCGTACATTTGAGCTGAACGCAGAAACAATGCCAAACATTACAGGATTAAAAAAGTCCCTGTCTTTCCCTGCATATAAGTGATAACCAAAATACAAAGTCATCACAACACATGCCGCTGCCACAGGGTCCATACTGTTATAGGTACTCTCTGCGAAAAAACGTGGACTCAGCCACAGCATCAGAAAAGAAGCCAGGCCCCAAAGTTTGCTGTTTGTAACATTTGAAACAAGCAGATACATACAAATGAGTCCAAGCCAGAAAATAAAGAAAATGCATGCTCGGTATGCCGTAAGCCAGTTCATTGGATTTCCTCTGAAACGTCCCGATATTGCAAACGGAAATGAAATATATAACGGAGCAGTTCCGTGGTCACGTTCAATATCGGTGGTAATGTCTGCATCACCCAGCCTTTTTGTATATTCACTGTCAGCACCAAATATTAATTCCGCGTAAGGTTTCAAATTCATAAAAAGAATATCTTCCTCCGGAATCTGATCGATGTCTATCCCGTACGTTCTACCGCAAAAAATCCCCGTAACAAGGGTCAGTGCAAAAAGAACCGCAACCAATATTTTGTTGTATTTTTCAAAAACAGTCATATATTTGTTAATCACTTCCGTAAATCATTTCCCCTTATCACAGCTTTATGCTACGTTTCTGCGTCTTCTCTACGCTTTTCCGACATTTTCCTTTTGTTCTGTTCCCAATAAAGATATTATCTCGGAAACATTAACCGCAACTGCTTTGTCAACATCTTTTCAAGTCCGAAACATCGCACAATTCGCCTGAAACTGTAAGATAGACCTTTTCTTTGTGATGGCTTAACAAAAACAGATGTGCGTCCATAGTCAGTAAATCGTTATATATTTTCAAAATAATCTCGTTGCCTTCACGACTGAAATCCACAAAGTAATCCATACCTGCTTTGTTCTGCTCAATCCAATTATCCCAGTTGGCAAAGGCATCATTCTTTACAAAAGAAGAGTATTCATAGTCGGCAGAACCTGCCTTCCAACTGTAACCGGCACTATTGAATACGCCAAGTTCATCGTAATTCTTGCCAACCAGCACACCATCATCTGAAGAATACACCAGTATGGAAGGAGCATTCCACACATGTGTTGCCTCCGCCTTGGCAACCGAATGGAATCTGATTGTTTCCGTTTTACCAGTAACTTCGATATTTCCGCAGGGGTTAGCCCATCTATCCTCTATGCTGATAAATCTGGCCAGCAAATTTTCACCCGATTCCATCATTATTGCCATTTCAGCATTCTGTTCTTTAGGTGCAACATTCCAAACAACTTCTTCTTCATTGTCATAGAATTCAATTGCGTCCTGCTCACCGGTTTTCTCACGCATATCGTAATAAATATCTGCATCTATCAGCGATATCATTATTTTTGCAAAAAGCGGATCAAACTGCGTGCCGATTCCCCTCCAAATTTCCTCTTTTACCGCAGTCTGAGCCATGGATGTTCGATAGCTTCTGTAGGAAGTCATAGCATCATACGAATCGGCAACTGCAATTATTCGTGCAATTTCCGGAATTTCTTCTCCTTTTAATCCACTCGGATACCCTGTTCCGTCGTATCGTTCATGGTGATACTTTGCTCCATCCTGAAGATAAGGTATGTCCCGCATTTTCTCAAGAATAACGGCACCGTTTGTTGTGTGTTTCTTAATAATTTCATATTCTTCTGTGCTTAGTCTTCCCGGCTTATTAATAATAGAACTGCTAACGGAAATCTTACCTATATCATGCAATAGGCCGCATAAATAGATCTGCCTGCATTCTTCCTCGTTTTTCCCAGTAATCTTACCTATCATTCTTGCATACTTGGCAACTCTGGAAGAGTGTCCCTTGGTGTATCGGTCCTTAGCATCTATTGTATATGCCAGCGTTTCTATTGATTGATCCAGCATTTCTCTTGTACGTTTTTCTTCACTTTTGACGAAGCCTACGTTAATTTCATTAACTTCATCAATATGGTGTTCGGATAAGAAATGCATAAAATATGCAAGAATCGATATAGCTATCGTAAGTTCCCGTACATTTCCCAAAAGACCAAATTCAATTTCATCAACGTAATTAATTGTGATCAATGTAGCAATTATTAATACAGTGATGCACTCAAACCTGCTTTTACGCACATTGACAAATGCCACAGCAATTACAATTATCAGATATATGATAATTGAATATCTTGGAACAAAAATCAGCGGTCCCGGTACAAAATGGTTCTTTGAAGCTTCCATTGAAAAACACCACGGACCGAAAAAAGCAGAAGTAGTAACTAAAATATTTATTATTTCAGGAACTGCAACCAACCAACGTTTCCACGAGCGTGAGCGTCTCATAATAGTCTCTGCGACGGATAACAAAATACCCGGTGCAACACAATAACACGCCCAGGAAAGAACAAGACGCATAGGATGATATACAGCACTATTGGCGATATATCTTTCTGCGGAACCGGCTATCGTTTCAATCAGTGCAAGGCACACTGTTATCATAAATAACCTGATTAATTTTTTCCCGTATTTCTTTCGGTTTATAAAAAGATAGCAAAATATGATAACAGAACAAAGCAACGTCCCGTATGAGTCTTGAATAATTGAAATAGTCATTTTCCAACCCTTTACTGATATTTGTGTTGTGTTTCAAATCTGTTTGACAATTTCTTCCGACATTCCGCTGTAGTCCACCGCGTCGAATTATGTATTGCCGCAGTAATAAAAATACTATTTTATAGTACTCGCTTATTGCTAAAAAATGATTAACAAAATGGTCCATTTGTCATGCATGCCACTGATAAAGCCAGGCAACTCAATCGTGTCTGTAAATATAGTATCACATTGGCGAATTAATTTCAGAATAATTCAGAACACAATCGACACGCTACCGGATTACCGCAAAGAAAATAGTCGATTCAGCTCTGCCAAATCGACTTTACAAATATGCAATATTAACTTGCATGCCCTTTTTGAGTTTTTGCAATATTCGGTTCGGAAAAATAACCATTATCGCAAGAAATAATAACCCTTTACTTTTCTATATTGTTTACATACAGGAACAAGCTTTGATGATCCGCACTGTAATCATCTGCCGGAATCATTTCCATCATAACACGCTTATATTCGTCTCCAATCCGTCTTCTGTAGAATACAATGAGTGATGATTTATTACCGGAAAAATACTCTTTCATATAGTCCAGACCGGTATATTTCAGATATTCTGCAAGGTCGTCAGGATGTACATGTCCGGACTCACCAAAGGATTTAAGCCAAGCAGAAATACTGTCCGCATAGCCTTTCTCTTTTGTTTGTTCTGAAACATCCATATTTATAATTGAAAAAGTATCATCTGTAAGATTAATTTTAAGAATTTTAGTGTAGAGATTACATAATGCTTTGTGTGCTGCAGCCTGTCCTCTGCGATCAATACCCATGGCACGATAATACTCAGTTTTATCCGTATACATTCTTTGGTCTGCTACAATAGCAATCTGCATAATATTGTTGTCAGCAGAATCTTCAAAAAATCCCGCTCCTACTGAGATTCTCATTTTATCGCTGTATTTTCCGCTCCATTTCTCGCATGATTCAGTGAAATGGACTGTTGCTTCATTATATTTTTCCTTCGTCATTCTGATGATTCCATAAAACTCGTCGCCACCTGTACGGAAAATTTTTCCATACTTTCCAAATGACTCTCTAATAAGGCGTGCAGCCTCTGAAATCAGTTCATCACCCGCTTCATGCCCCATATTATCATTCACATTTTTTAATCCATTCAAATCCATAGAAACACATATGATATCTGAAGGAAAATTATCCTTAAACTTATTAAGTTCTTCACCGTAAGCACGACGGTTTAACAATCCCGTCAGGCCATCGATGTATGCATAATTATAATAAAGTTCTGATGTCTTCTTAAATCGACCGACAGGATCCTCGATAGCAAAAAAAGTTCCCAAACAAATCAGCACAATTGCGCTTTCCGAGAATAAGAACATTGGATAAACAATCTGAATAACTAAAAGAACAATTGCCACGAATGTAACCGGAAGTAGTGCATACCATACCGAATTCTCTATGTTCTTCTTGTTGATTATAATAATTGCATCCGAAATGATTATCAGCAAGAAACCTAATGCATAGCACAAAGTCGGTCCAATACCCTGACTGTATTTTGTTCCGGCCCCCTGTATGTAATCAATGTCAGCAAACATCATCACTACAATGCATATACCGCTTATAACACCGGCCACAATAAGCAAACATTTCAAAATCTTTGGTTTAACTACTAAACCAAGTACATATTTAAAATATACAAAGCTGAACAGTAGTCCGAATGTGAAATACAGAATATGACAGATGTCATTTACCTTCGATGGTAAGGTAGTGGAATTAACAGTAATCTCCGTAATCAGTCCAAATACAGAATAGATCAGACAAATAATGGCAAACGGTATAAATTTCTTACTGTCTTCGTCGTATTTCCTGCAATACAAACCGTATGCAAGAAGAAAGAACATTATAATAATATCCAGAATAACCATTCTATATAAAAGTATTAAATCCATAATAACCATACCTTTCCAGTCTCGAATCTATAAAAATATTTTAACATATCATATTAATATTCAATTAAATGCAAAAAGGTCCGGTGGAGCTATACTTCGCTCCGACCGAACCAATGAAAAGTTGGTAATGTGTCTTTATATAACCCATTAAGGCCTCTATTTCTTACTATTTACGTATCCTCATGAAAATATGTTGTCCTTTTGTGTGAAAAATACTCCTCGATTTCTAACCATATCAATCTGTTAATGATGCCCCAATAACGACCATTGTTTTATCAATACAATCATATATTGACCATAAACCGGTTCCCCACCATTCTTTTCCTACATCAAAATAATCAGAGAACTCATCGTTCCAACGATATACCTCACAATGATTCTTATTTGTAAAAAGTAACTCATTAAATTCTATAAAATCTCTTTTTAGATATGAATTTCCGTGTGGTGGTTCTAGGAATGCAAACCAGTAAGGTATAGGATCAGGCTTTGATAAAGCTCTGTTTTTCTTTAGTCGATTATTATAATAATCATCTTCAGGAAGTTGTAATAGCTCTTCTATATTACTTAGGTGTGCCTCCATCTTCTCTTCTTTAAGCGATATTTTTTGATCCTCGCCGTAATACTCGTTGTTCCTTAGATCAATAATTTGAAACGACTCAATTATTGCGTTTTTATGAGTTCTTTCTCCTTCATATTCGGTATCAACCGACATAATCACATAATCCAAGTCAATTCTATCGTATTTAGTTTTTAGCTGTTCATATACAATATGATTTTCTATTTCTTTCATTTATCAACAGTTACTTTTACAATTTTGCCAATCATACCAAGCATCCTTCCCACGAAATATAAATTTATTTTCTCTTTGAGTGTATACTTACTCTCTACAATTCACCATTAATAAATTATATGATCCTTACCTATTTTCACTTCTGTCTTAAGCTTCGCTTTTCCGTAAATAAGGATTACTGCGAAAATCCTTATCTCTTTGAGAAGGTAAATTAACGCTCCCCGAACTTAAATAAGTGCGAAGAAGCCCGTAAAATTGGGATTCTTGCCAATCCCAGTCTACGGATTTCAATTTTCAAAGCTATTGAGAGAATAAACTAAAATTTCTTACTGGATGCTCTCGCTAGAAGATGACTCTTTCATTTTTCTGTAAAGGTTTACTGCAATGAATACAACTACTCCGGTCCATACACCAGCCCATAGCTCAACTGTCCAAAGTGGCACTACGCTTCTCTGGTATAGCGCAGGGAATGTATCCATCAACATATGCAGAATGATTGCCACTGGCAGACAGATCTTCTTAGCGGTTACCACACCATAATATACAACCACTGTAAGTCCGATATGCACAAGCATCGCAAATAAGCGCTCAATAACATTCATAGCCATCATTCCGTAATCAAATGCTGCTGCGGTCTGAATAGACGGAAGTGCAACGGAAGCAGTTTCCTCTGTTATATTCAATGTAATAAGTGCATTTTCCATATCTCCCGCAGAGAACAGCACCGCAACGGCAAGATATGTAATTATCGCAGGCAAAAGAACTGCCAATATCTCGCTCATTCTTTATTACCCCCTCTACATATCTCAATTACTACCTGCTCATCAAAAATATGGTTCACTTTCAATTTCTCAATTCCATGAGTACGTCATAAAAATCAGGATATTCCTTATTCAGTCTCACAGGCCTACCTTGCGTATTCAAAAAACAGTGCTCTGAAGCAGCTTCACATACGACTTTGCCCGCTGCATTTTTCATGATATACTCAAGCTTCAATTTAACGCCCATGAATTCCTTCACAGTCACTTCTATATCAACAACGTCCATAAAAGTCGTAGGCTGCTTGTATCGGCAATCCACTGATACCACTGGAGACACAATACCCTCTTCTTCCAACTTCTCATAGCTCCAACCTATCTGCTTGAGAAAATCAATACGAGCTTCTTCCATCCAACGTATATAATTTGAATGGTGTGTAATCCCCATCTTATCGGTTTCATAATACTGTACAATGTGTTGATACATACTCTTTTTCCTTCCCAATGCTTTGATTTACAATACTATATAAATTAGCTACGCTGAGGATTTTACAACTGTGCTATTGTGGAAACAGACTATCGAAACATGCTGTTATTTAGAGTGAATTCTACTAACAGCCTTTACCATCAATACCGCAGGCAGCACCTAACTGAACTTCTTCAGGCCTACTCTTAAGACCTGCATCTTCCGGCACAATACTCACTCTTCCATCTTCAAATACAAAACATGGTATACCTGCGTAGCCCTTTTCCTTACATTCATCGAACACAGGACTGTTATCTCTAATCCTAAGGAACTCTTTCAGATTTTTTACATGTTCTCCTATGTTGATGTATTCAAACTCTGCCTCTCTACCCTCAATCTGATCATACAAATATACACAATCCGGACAAGTATCCATTCCATAAATCTTAATCATCACTGTATCCCTCCTTTTATAGCTAATAATAACGCTAATCTTTACAATGTCAACGAGTTTTACGACACACAAATTATCTTGGCTGCATCTACCTCCAGATGACAGCTTATAGCTCGCAAAACCGTATACTGTCTACT
>JAZRYK010000048.1:0-4754 GCA_045600725.1 Lachnospiraceae bacterium | reverse complement strand
TTATTATTAGTCTGGGTGCTCACTTAAGGAAGGTCTGCACTCGGTACGGTTGCCTCACTGAGATCGGGCTCAAAGCCTCGTCTGTCACCTTTGAAGTCATGCACAGCGCCACCCGTCACCTGTGCGAGTTATCAACTTTCTGCGACACCGGAAACATTTTAGCTATGTTTTTCCTGCTTTTGCCCGTAACAGGGAACATTTTTACGCCTATGCCCGTGTGAGGATACTTATCGACAAATTGGGATTATCTCTTCTTAATCTCATACGTGAAATCATCCTTATACCATAACTTGATGAGCATGGTCTTCTGTGAACAGTTGACTGTATAGGAAACGCCGGTGGTATAGATTCTCCGAGCCTCGCGCAGGGGCATTTCGTTTCCTTCATAGTATAAAATCTGCTTTTCTTTCCAGTCAATTCTATCCATGAAAGCCATGATGTCGGCTTTTATCTCTTAGCTTTCACGATAAATACCTCACTCTATGCATATTATTAATTGGTTTTTACTTTTCTATTTTTGTTTATACTATGATGTATTTTTATTAGTTCATCTTTGAATTTTTCTATTGATGTATTAGATGGAATATCTATTTCTTTAAAACCACCAGATACTTCTTCTAATTCCTTATCAACTATTTCAACTACTTTGTCTTCATTTTGCTTCATAATATGTTCCTCCAATAGAACAAGAATTCTTGATTTTTCTCCATCTTCAACCTTGAATCATTTTAGTATTCTGTGGCAGCTTTATATACAGTTTTTCCTTTTAATACTGTTTCCAATACTTTAATATTTTCAATTTGATCTGCTGGGGTTGATTCAATATCACTGTCCAGTAAAAGAAGCTCTGCTGATTTACCAACCTCTATTGATCCGGTAATACTCTCTAAATGAGCTTGATAAGCACCGTTGATTGTGTGAGCCTGCAAAGCTTCCTTTAAAGTGATGCATTCTTCAGGTCTTGTAGGAATCAAGTCTTTGAACTTATCATAAGTAGCATCTTTGTGGACTACTTTTCTTGTCATGGCAACCTGAAGCCCGGCTAAACCGTAAGGAATATTTACTGCATAATCCGAACCGAAAGCATTTATGACACCGTTATCAATTAACGATTTGCAAGGGTATGTTTCTTCAACAGCCGGTTCACCCCAGCCCATCACGTAAATCGGTTCGATTGCAGGATGATCGGAAAACCAGCCCGGCTGATTGCTTGCAATAATATGATTTTGTCCCATGCGCACTCTGTCTTCGTCAGAAACAAATGTACAGTGAGCAATAATATTTCTGATTGTATCGCTCGGATGTTCATTCTGAGCTTGAATATAACAATCTATGACCTTTTTTACAGCATAACTGCCCATTGCATGAGTGTGAATATTAAAACCGGCTTCGTTTGCGGCAATCATTGATTCTGCCATATGATCTTCATCCCACAGCAAAGGTTCTCTGGTTCCCGGCTCTTTCCCCAGCAATGAGGCTGTTTCTGCGTAAGGCTCAATCATAGAGAATGTTCCGTCAGCAAAATACTTCACAGTATCTACTTTGAACATGTCATCCACATCAAATCTGGTTCGATTATCTATAGCTTTTTGCAAATCTTCATTTCTTGTGGCATCGTTGATATTATGAACACCGGTAATTCTGGCATTGAGTTCATTGTCTTTCGCCATTTGAGACAGGACTTCATAGGCTTCGGTATTTTGCTGGGCATCACACATAAGTGTATAACCCATTTTTGTAAACATGTTCATTGTTTTTGCCATGTAATCATGATGTTCCTGCTTGGAAAACTCAAAACCGGGAATACTATGAATAATCGGACCATAAGCAACAGGTTCATTTATGTATCCGGTTGGATCCCCTTTTTCATCTTTTACAATCAACCCCCCTTGATCAGGAGTGTCTTTATTAATTCCTGCAATTTCCAAAGCTTTTGAATTAAGCATTACAACATGCCCGCAATAGGAAGTCAAAACAACCGGTCTATCAGAAATGACGGCATCAAGATCTTCTTTTACAAATGGTCTGACAATGCCTTGCAAGGAGCCCATAAACCATGTTCTGTCCCAACCTAAACCACGAATAACGGTGTCATTTGGATGAGCATCTGCAAAAGATTTTAATTCATTTTGTATCTTTGTTACCACTGTATCAGGAGTATCGTTCTCATCGGGAATGATTGTGCCAAGATCACAGGACCCCATTTTTGTTGCAGCGGTAGCAATGTGCAAATGCGCATCAGTTAACCCCGGAATAACACTGTTGCCTTTACAATCAATAACTTCTGTAGATTTGCCAATATATTTTTTAACTTGATCATTGTCACCGACATAAACAAATTTGCCGTCTTTAATCGCAACCGCTTCAGCATGGACCTCACTTCCGTCAAGTAAAACGGAATACACTTTTGCGTTTTTATAAACCTTATCCGCGGCAGAGGCAGATTCACTTCCGCAAGATGAGAGAAGTAGAACGCAAGAGCACAGAACAATTAAAAATGAGGACACAAGAATCCTTTTTTTATACATAAAGAACCTCCCTAAATTACATATGGTACCACATTAAACTGTTATTGGTTACTGCATCGTTTTCATATAGGCTTCCACAGCTTCAGGGCATTCGGCATATACGATTGTCAGAATCGGTGCAAGACCGGGCGAATACGGAGAATCAAGTTGCTCTACGATTTCAAGAATAGTATCCACGCGTTCTTTTTCCGGATTTTCTACAACGGTAAAGTTACCTATCTCAATATTCAGCTTATTACGGTGTTCATTTTCATAAACAGGCCAGTTGATATCCTGTGTTGATGGGTCACCGGTTTTGCAGAAATTAGAGATCATTTTCTGGAAGAGAATCGACGTATCGACCTGCTCATTGGTTCCCAGACAGGCGTGACCGTCAAAATTGCCAAACAGGTAACAGCAGTCAACCGCATGCGCCGCGCCGAGTTCAAAATCATCGAATTTCTCATCATAAGGAATCGCAAAGGTGTAGGAATAACCTTTTCCTCCGGCGTTGGCATGCAGGAGGGCCTGATACGTGTTGGAGATGGCGAGGCTCACATCATCTGCGAAGCAGCGGCTTACATCTTCCTCTTTATACCCAAGCGCAAGTACAGCCTGTCTGTAGCGATCATACAGTGTATCAAAGTCGCCGCTGCTGTTGTTCTTATAGACTTTCAGCATTTGATCACAGCAGGCCTGATAGAAAGGCAGGCAATTATTGAAGACTGTATAGTAGTAACGGAACTCGTCCTTTGTATGTCCCTGCAGAATAATCAGGTCCTTTGTGTCTCCATCCTTGTAGCACTTGAAGAGATCACTTCCAAGCGTTACGCCGTCCATGCACGGATTATTGTAAATCGTACCCATGTTGGCATACCACCACGTACTGAGATCCTCGAACGGAATTTTCTTAAGGTCCTCTACGGATTGAATGTTCATCGCTTCGCGAATCGCATCGGAAAGCGGTGTTGTGTGATCAGGAGATACGCAAAGATTGACTGCCCCGCTCATCGGAATCGCTTTCTGGAATAATCCCTTTGCTTCAGGCATGACGCAAAGTGTAGATACCGCACAACCGCCTGCAGATTCACCGCAGACAGTGACGTTATCCGGATCTCCTCCAAACTGCGCAATGTTCGTTTTTACCCAACGTAAAGCTTCAATTTGATCGTAGAAACCGTTGTTCATGGCATACTGATACTCTTCACCGCCCTCAAAACTTGACAGGTTCATGAAACCGAGCATGCCTCCGCGATAGGTAATTGTCACGAGAATAATGTCCGGATTGTAGTGGACAAAGTTCCATCCATCGTAAAGAGGATCTGAAGTTCCGCCACTGACAAATCCGCCGCCGTGGATATAGACCAGAACGGGTTTGGCCGTATCAGACTTAGCCGCATTACTCCAAATGTTCAGCCGAAGACAATCTTCCCCGATCTCAAACTGGGATGCCAATTCTCCGTTGGCTACCGGCTGCATAAAGCTCTTTCCAAAGTAGCTTGCATCAAATATTTCATCTGATGGCAGAACCGCCTGTGCTATTTGGAAACGCAGATCACCGACAGGTGCCTGAGCATAAGGAATTCCCTTATAAACATCAACACCGTCAACTGTATTACCGACAAATGTACCGTTGACGCAAGTGGCGCTCGGCCTTCCTTTGGGAACGGCATCAAGCTTTTCGTTTTCCGCGTATTCTGTTAATGTAAAGCGCTGCTGCCATTCTTCCGGACTGCGGTAGATTGGATCATTGCTCACTTCTGCAGTTGAAGCGCACCCTACCAGTGACATAAGCATGATTGCCACAAGCAAAAAAGAGATTGTTTTTTTCATGAGATAATACCTCCAGAAATATTTGTTCAAATTCTTTTGTCTTCCGTTGTCAGCTCACTGAGCTTTTTATTCAACGTTTCGATTTCCTCTTTGATGATGTTCAGTTTTTCGTGTGTTTTCAAGGCCAAATAACGGCATGCTATACGTATTGCTTCAGCAGTCCGGGTGTGGCGTTAAATTCCGCCTTATGTCCCCTTTTCCGCTCCGAATGAACACAAAATGAATCTCGTTCTCGCTTCCTCCTACGACCTGCTCCAGTTCTTCCTCGGTCAGCTCCGCGAGCTTCTTGTTCAGGTTTTCAACTTCCTCTTTCATGGCATTCAGTTCTTCTTTCGTTTTCATCGTGTTTGCTCCTTTTGTTTGTTCATCAGTTTGTTTTTGAATAGACCATCCTGCCTTCAAAAAAGGTGTTTT
>JAZRYK010000047.1:0-18522 GCA_045600725.1 Lachnospiraceae bacterium | reverse complement strand
TAAGATTAAAAGTGCTATCAAGAAGCGTAAGTTGTTGATTATCATTTTTAACAAAAGACATAGGTATCACCTCAAAATATCATACTTATATTTTATCATAAGTTCCTATGTTTCAGTTCATCGTGTTAAGTTTTCAAGGTATAAATTTATATCAAAGGTTAATAACCTTTTGACACCCTAATCCTATGAAATAAAAAAAACCTTCCGCAAAAGTACAGGCTGCTACTGCAGCCCATCCATACTTTCGCAAAAGGGTTTCATTTTAATCAGCAATATTCACCGTACTCGCAACCCATATTGAATGCATCTACATCATCAATGAGCACAAGTTCTTTTCCTTTTTTCTCGAACAGCTGAACACGACCCACGCCGTTGCCGCCGTTCCACAAGCGGTTATGTCTCTTCTGTCCGTCAGGTGCTTCATACTTTACAAGAAGCATATCTGCTTTTTTACATGTAACATCGGTAATCATAACATTTTTGTTATTTTCCTGCCTTACATGCCAAATGATTTCTTCATCTGTCTCCGATGATTCAAACTCTGTTTTTGTTCTTGTCCAAAACTTAGAGAAATTGAACTCATAGGGTTTTCCTTCATACCAAAAAGCGCTTAAAAGTTTTCTGTCAAGTGCGACAAAATAAATCTTGGGGCATCCGCCACCGATATCAAACGCACTGTCCTTAAGCACTTCGCCTGTGATACGGCTCTTCATATTGCAAGAAGAAAGCCAAACCCAGGGTGAAGTAAAATTGCTTCCCCAGTTTTTATCTGAGTAACCATAAGAAGTTTCGGGATTAACAATATACTTTTTGCCGTTATAAATAACTGTTCCCGAAACTGCTGTCTTCATTCCTTCAGCATGCCAGTACATCTCAAATGCCTTGAGTGCTCTGAATAAACCACACGCTCCGTAACCGACATTAAAGGCAGTGATTTTTTCAAGTTTCAAATCAAAGCTGATTGTACCGTAATCACACATCCATTCGGGATGGGCCTCGGAATCTTCCTTTGAAATGCTGATGCTTCCTCTCAGTTCTTCATCATTCGCAAAACAGTCGTCGGCAGAAACGCTGTAAGGAGCTTTGTAGTGAACCGAAACATCATCCCAGCCAAAAAATCTGTGAAGCTGAGCCTTTTCTTTGCCCCATGCACCGGCCTTAACCATCAAATAAGAAGGTTTGATTCCCCTTTCCTTATTCTCCGGGAGCTGGCCATAAATAGGATCTTTACCACCAAGTGCAGGATTAATCACAAAGAATTCAACGAAGAACGGTACTTCTTCGCCGGTTTCTTCTGAAGTAGCGGTAAATGAATGCCACCACCAGTCGTATCCCTTTTTTCTGAAGGAACCGGTGAGCATACACTCATTTCGTTTTTTGTCGAGCTTATTGAAACTCATACATCCTCCTAAATATTATTTTATTTTCTCCATAATATTTTCAGCCATCTCACCAACATTTTTAAAATTGTTAACCTCACCCATATTGAATTTGATGGAGAATTTCTTTTCAATGGCAACTATCAGATTAATATATTCGAGAGAATCCCAATCCTCGATGTCATCTGCCGTCGTCGCCTCTGTTACAGTAATGTCTTCATCGTCGAAAACATCTCTGAAAACTTCATTTAACTGTTCAAACAATTCTTCTTTTGTCATCATATGCCTCCAAAAGATTTCTAAATGATACTCTGAACAAACAAGCTATTCGGCCACTTCTATCACAGAGTTTTTATTTTTATATTTACGGTCAATTAAAAGCTCCCACTCCGTATTTCCGTTTTCGTCCTCATTGACCTTTGAAAAGCCCTGAAGCTCATAGAAGTTTTTAACCATTCCGTTTTTCGCGGTCGGATAGTAAAAGCCCTTTATTTTTTCAATATCTCGTTCCAAACATTTGGCTGCCAGAACGTCCATCATTGCAAATTCCATATCCCTTTTAAGAACACGGCAGCTCATAAGCCACAGATCAATGTATGCGATTCTGTCTTTTTCATGAGCAATAACAACCGAGACAACACCGTTATCACCGAACCGGTCCTCCAGCTTACCGTAAAGAGTAATATACTCCGAATTACCGGCTATTTCTTCAATTTCGGCCTGCGTATATCTTTTTGTCGTCAAGTTGAACTGATTGCTCTTATTTGTAAGCTGAGCAATACGCGCCATATAAACAGGCTCAAAATTCTTTATTGTTCCTTTCATTTCCAATGAAAGAAGATAATCCTTATAATTTTCAAAGGAAGACTCAAGCTTTGCACGCTCAGCATTTTCCCTGTACATCTCGTTTCGTTTTAAATCATCCTTTGATATTGAAGTTACTTCAAAATATCCTCCCCTGTCAATGTTCAGGATATACTTGTGAACCTCACCGATTTCGGGCGCAACTACTCCGGGAATTCCTTCTGTTACAATGTGTCTTTCGGCGGGATTATCGTCTATAAACACAAGACTTTCCGGAAGGAGGTTCAGTTCATTCGCAATAGCTCTGAAATTTCGGTCTTTTGGTTCCCAATTTGCTTTTATTACAATAAAGTCGTCTTTTGTAAATTCGCTGTCGGGATGATTTATTCCCGCTAAAGCATTTTCTTCATCGTTTTTTGAATCGATATTCAGTACAAGACCCAAATCCTTGTGTTCACGAATGTATCTTTGGAATTCCGAGTATACCCGGCCTTCAGATTCTTCGGGTCCGAGGACAAGATTTTCGGCACCGTCATCACCTACGATTCCACCCCATAAGGTGTTATCAAGATCAAGAACAAATCCCTTTTTGTTCTTACCGAAAACAGACTTAATGATATTTGCCACATTAAAGGAAAGATACGGAATCGCATTTACATTGACCGCGTACTTGTACATATGGTAGTAAAATGGATCTGACCATTCCTTCAGACCGTAATCCGCAGAAATATAGTTTATATCACAGATGAAGAAATTGTCATGGGTCTGTGCGTAGGAATAAAATTCCATATTGAGCCTTGTTATAAAATTCACTTTTCCATGAATATCGCTGGCATCCTTATTTCCAAGCAGCCTGTAAAACGGCATTTCAAAATTGTTCTGGATAATCGGACAGCCATAACGTTTTGTAAGAGACTCCCACACAGTCTCAAATTTTTGTTTTTCTGACTGAAGAAGAAAATTTACCGTTTCCTCGTCATCTGTAACAGCAGGATATTTTGTAATATTTCTGTTTGATGTGCATACATAAATAATGTCCGGTTTAAACATCTCAAGTTCGGGATTGTCAAATACGGCATCCGCATAAAACGCATTATATTCGCTTTCATAAAATTCCGGTTCAATACCGTAATTAAGAAGAAAAAGTTCCAGAATCAGCTTAATGTTCGCAGTGGTATAGCCGCCGAGGATTGCCACCTTCTTCTTCAAAAAATCAGAGTTTGAGGAAAGAAGCTCTCTTTTTATGCTTTTTTTCTTTGTGAGAATATAATTCGCATCAAAGGGATATTCAAGTTCTTTCATTCTTCGTCACCATTTATTATAATCATTTCTTTTTTCTTTTTGATGCCAAAACCGCTGAACCACAGCATAGTAAAGCAGCCGCTGTTGTAGCTCCGATCGCCACATTTGTATGATTTGAATTTTTTTCTGTTTCAATTTTTTCTGCAGAAATGCTTGTTGTATCTGTTGCGCTCGTTACATCCTCCGTTGCAGTCTCTGAAGGCCTATCGGCTGAAACAGGGGCGAGTTCCTCTGTTAAATCTTCTGTAGTGGGTGCAGCCTCCAAAGGATTAAGCAAGCTCTCCGGATTACCGATACTCTGTGAATCACCGTCAGCAATATCAAAGGATTGCATTCCAAATCCGATTTCTTCGCCATTTTCGTGAATCTGAGCAATAAGATTGTTAGACCAGTCACTTCCCGTTGTTTTTACTACCGATAAAACACAGGAATTACCCTCGGTTGTAATATAGGCACAATCGGCAGGGACACCCTCCGGCATACTGAGTGACCATTCTACAGTATACTGGTTGGTTACATCATTACCATTTTCATCCGTTACTTTTGCCTCATAAAGATGATTTTCACCGGGATAATATGCCAGGTCCATTTTATCCGGACAGCATTCCGATGACACATGAAAAACGTCTATATAGAGTGGTCCTTTATAGTTATCGGCCTTAACTCCGATTCCGTTTCCAAGTAATGACACTGCCGCAATTGCTGCCAGCATAATAATTGATATTTTCTTCTTCATATTCTTTATCCTTCGTATATACATTTTTCTATTAAGAACAAAGTGTGTGCTTGCACACACTCAACCCCGAGCGGTATGCTTTAGCATTAATTTCATCTCCGCGAGGTGCGCATCCATAGCGGAGCGTTTTCTTCAATAGGAAAGCAATTCCCTATTAAGAACAAAGTGTGTGCTTGCACACACTTCGCGCCCGAGCGGTATGCTTCAGCATTAATTTCATCTCCGCGAGGTGCGCATCCATAGCGGAGCGTTTTCTTCAATAGGAAAGCAATTTCCTATTGAAGAACAAACGAATAATTTTTCCAGGCAGCTTCGGGAGTCAGATGAAGACAGTCTATAAAATCCTCATCGGTAATACCCGCCACGTAAGGATTATAAGAACCGTGTACAATGATACCACGTTCAACGGCCATCTGTCTTATATAGTCCTCACTTTTTATAACGCCCGCAAACTTCTCATTTACCGCAAATTCATCATAAAAAATCGAAAACCAGCCGGGAAGATATATCTCTACCGAAACACCTTTTTCCAGAAGATAATCAATAAGTTTTTCGAAAGAAGAAATCATTTCATCGTCAGGCTTGGGGAAATCGCTCATTACATGTATTGTCCCCGAGCTTACA
The DNA here is from genome assembly GCA_045600725.1 of Lachnospiraceae bacterium. Classification (GTDB taxonomy): domain Bacteria; phylum Bacillota; class Clostridia; order Lachnospirales; family Lachnospiraceae; genus UBA1258. The sequence continues at coordinate 13,677 of JAZRYK010000047.1, read as the reverse complement.
TACCATTCCGCATCCCATCTGCACTGATCGGCTCCTTTAAAGGAGGACTCCCCCGGAACTCTTCGACCATTTGCCAAAAGCTTTGTCCTTGTTCCTATTTCCATATCCTGCGTAGGATTCGCAAATGAATTATCCGCACCGTTTACAAGTGCTTTTGCCGACGACTGAAAGTACGAAAAAGAAAAAATTTCGCCCGCTTTGTCAAAAGAAATTTTATCGGTCAGCTTTTCTTTATAAATCTTTCCTGCCGCCTCATCTTTTGTTCTCTCGGCATAGGCTTTTAGGCTGTCCTGCCGCAATGACAGCCCCTGCATAAAGATGTAAGGATCCACCGCAATAACAAGCTTTTCCGGAAGACGGTTATATTCCTCAAGAAGCCCTACCGTAGCATAGTAATCATCAAGAAACTCGCCGCTCATCCCTGCATTAAACCATTGTTCAAACTGCCAGTCCACATAAAGCACATGACTTGAACCGATCACAATTGTCTCGGGTGTTTCTGTCATTGAAGCTACACGTTTTTCAAGAAGCGCTCCCTCATCAAAATCGCCGGCAATCTCCACCGCAGGCGCAACTTCAAATCCTGCCATAATATCGTCGGCCATTGAGGCATGATAAATGTTGGCAGGGTCAATAAAGTAGTTCGTGAGAACTACTGTCAAAACCACCGGTATAAACAAACACATGCATTTAACAAGCCACTTTTTCACTGCTATCTCCATTGCCCTTTACCAACACCGAGCACATTTATGATAAAAACAAATCCTAGAATCCGAAGTAAATAAATGCGGATTGTCCGAATTCGCCAAATTCAATTATTGCAAAAACAAGAATAAAATAGAGAATCCATCTTAATGGTGCTTTGAACCCGACAACAACAGTCTGCACTGACTCGCCTTTATAGGTTCTGAAATCGCAAATGATCTGAAGCACCATTACAATTACAACAACAAGTACCCCTATCGCGCCTCCGAAATTGCCCCACACGGTATCGTAAAGGCTAGCAAGAGGTTTATGAATCATAGTTTTTGAGAAAATATTGCCTACCATGCGAAATGAAGTCATTAAATCCGGAGCTCTGAAGAACAACATGCCAAAACTGTACAAGACAAATGTTCTTACAACCCTGAATGCATTGAACGCCTTATTGTCTTCGGCTATATTCATTTTTTTCTTGACTGATTTAAACAGAGGTTCCAAAACCTGTCCCAAAACAAGAATAAGCCAAAACCACCAGCCTTCACCGATTATATACTTCCAGCTGTTTCCGTGCCACAATCCCATTGCTGTCCATACAAAAAACATAGCAAAATATGACGGAATCTTTTTGCCGGCCTTTCCGAATTTCTTCTTACATTTTGAACCAAGCTTAACCATTCCGTCTGTTTTAAGAATGGGATTCATAATATAATCCTTAAGCCACGCGCCAAGCGTAATATGCCAACGCGACCAGAATTCCTGAATTGTTTTGGAAAGAAACGGTGCTTTAAAGTTTTCCGGAAGTTCGATTCCGAAGCATGCCGAAAGGCCTATCACTATATCCATGCATCCCGAAAAATCAAAATACAGTTCAATTACAAATGTAAAACATGCCACAAAAGTCCAAAGCCCGGAGTAAAGCTCAATGTCCTGAAAAAAATGAGCCACAATCATTCCGAGTCTGTCGGCAACAACAACCTTCTTTAACAGTCCCCACGCAGCACGTCTCATTCCATGCACCGTTCTTGCATAGTCGAAAGTTTTTTCTTCAAAAAGTTTGTCCTTTGTTTCGCCTGCCCTGAGAATCGGTCCCGAAACCATTAAAGGAAAATAAAACACATACAATGCGAGTTTAAGCGGATTTTTTTCAAACTTTGCAACTCCCCAGTAGCAATCAAGAAGAAAACTCACAAGAGTCAGCGTATAGAAACTTATAGCCATGGGAGCAATCCATGCTACCGTCGGAACATCATTTTTTGCAAAATAATTCCGCGTATTGATAACAAGATTTGTATATTTAAGCACAGCAAGCATACCGATATTAAACAGAAGCGCCAAAATCATGATTGGTTTGTTCTTTTTGTCTCCGGGATGCCTGTAAAAAAACAGCGTGGCTAAGTAAACAGACATTATACCGGCAGCCATGTACAAAAATGTAATGGGGCTTTGACAATTGAGCACGCAAAAAACGACGCTGTCTAATCCAAGTACTATCCAGCGTCCTTTGGAAGGAATGAGCCAGTATATAACCAGACTCACCATTATAAACAAATAAAATGAAGCTTCGGTAATGTCCATTTTTGTTCCTCTTCTTACTGACAGCCTTAATTTTATCAGAAAGAAGAGACCTTCTCAACAAATCTTTTGTGCATAACGCAGATTTAAGAAAACCATAAAGTGTTATGCCTTGATTTTTGCCGCTCCGTTTAATAAAATTAGTGCTACTGACTATATTATTTATATACAAACCGAGATGAAAAAAATGAAAAAAAACAACAAGAAAAAGATAATTATTACCGCACTTGTGACAGTTGCTGTTCTTGCGGTCTTAACACCCATAGCATACAAAAAAACTTCATCCTTTATTGCTGAGAAACAGCTTAATAAGGATTATAAAGAATATATTGACACCAATACCGTTTTCTTCCCCAATTCTATACTTAACGGTATTGATATTTCAGGAAAAACCCCTTCGGAAGCTGCTGATATCGTTACCGGCGATTTCGCATCCGGAAAGGTTGAAATTTATTCCGAAAGATCCGGAAAAAGTGAATTTTTCTCATACGGTGATTTGAAGATTAATTCCGCCAATCTGACGTCATATATCAATTCTGCTTTCGAAAATCAGGAAAGAACCCTCGACGAATTTGCCGGAAGAGTCGATGAGCGCGAAAGAGTTTATTCTTACAACATCCTTAATGATGTGGATTTTAACAATACCGATTACTCAAATGTTGCTTTTTTTGACGAAAATCTGTACACAAAGCCGATTGACGCACATATCGATGTAAATCTCGCAACAGGCGAATGCAAAATCGTTGAAGCCACAAACGGTACTGTTGCCGACAAGAATACAGTAGTTCCCAAGATTGCCGAAGCAATCGCTACTAAAGAAAACTATGTTTCGTTGGATATCTCCGATTATGCCGAGGCTGCAATTCAATCCGATGACCCTGAGCTGGTGGCTGAGCTTCATCGCGAACTCGATATGCTGGGACGAACAATCACGCTCAGTGTTTGCGGTCTTACGGAAACAATTGCGCCCGAAAAAATCCGTACGTTTTTCTCTTTCTCTCAGGAAGAAGGTTTACAGCCGGATTCAGCTGCGGTTAGTGAATTTGTCAATTATCTTGCAAACAAATACGATTCGTACAACTGCCTGTACACTTTTAATACAAGTATGGGAACAACCGTATCTCTCGATTATGGCAACTACGGTTGGACAATCAACAAAGAAGAAACCGTCCGGAAACTTCTCGACGCTCTGACACGTAACGGCGGTGATTTTGAATTGGAATGTGCATATATCAACACCTGTTCCAGACCCACAAACGCTCTTCAGGGAAATTCATATTTCGAAGTTAGTCTCGAGTATCAGAAGGTCTGGTTCTATTTAAACGGTGAACTTATTGTTTACGATGATTGTACAACAGGCGATATTACCGTTCCCGAAAGTGCCACATTCAAAGGCTTTTTCCATGTATCCGAAAAGAAAACAGAAACATATCTCAAAGGTCCCACATGGTACGATTTTGTTCATTACTGGGTGCGTTTTGACGATTCACACGCAAACGGATTCCATGATGCAACATGGCGCAGTGAAGAAGAATTCGGCGGTGAAAACCGAAACGGCAACGGATCGCATGGCTGTGTAAATTTGCGTCTCGACACTGCGGCAATTGTATACAACAATATTACCTTTGATATGCCTGTTATAGTCTGGTAGTGTTTCGGAATCAAAATGAAGTATTATTCTTTAAACGAATATTTAAAAACAACCTTCGGATGTAAGGTTTATAAAATAGCATTGGACGGCGGCTTTACCTGCCCTAACCGAGACGGAAGTATCGGTATGGGCGGATGCATTTTCTGTTCCCAAGGGGGATCCGGAGAATTTGCATCAGGTCGCTGTCTTTCTGTTTCCGAACAGATTGAAAATGGAAAAGAACTCGTAGCTTCAAAGCTTCCCAAAACAAGAGAAGTTACATATATTGCATACTTTCAGGCTTTTACAAACACCTACGCTCCCGTAGATGTGCTTCATAATAAATATTTGGAAGCTATCAAGCATCCCGATGTGGCGGTGCTCTCCATCGCCACGCGCCCTGACTGCCTTGGAAGTGACGTTTTGGAACTTCTTAGTGAAATGAATCTCATTAAGCCTGTCTGGGTGGAGCTTGGGCTTCAAACCACAAAAGAAGAATCCGTAAAATACATCCGCCGCGGTTATGAGAATTCTGTCTACGATACGGCTGTGACAGCCTTGAAGTCACGGGGAATAAATGTAGTGACCCATGTTATTCTTGGCCTTCCCGGCGAAACAAAAACAGACATGCTTAACACTGTTAGACATGTCTGTGAGGTCGGCAGCGACGGAATCAAACTGCAATTGCTGCATGTATTGAAGGATACCGATCTTGAAAAAGATTATCTCGCCGGCAAATTTAAGTGCCTTGAAATGGATGAGTATCTTGATATTCTGAAAGATTGTGTTGCTCTTCTTCCTGAGAATATGGTTGTCCACAGAGTCACCGGAGACCCTGATAAGAAATTGCTTGTGGCACCGATGTGGTGCGCTGACAAGAAAAGAGTGTTGAATGCTATAACGCATTTGTAGAACATTAAGAGACCGGCAGCTCGTCAAACGAGCCGCCGGCCATTTCTTTTTATTATTTCTTAAATCCGTCCTTTAACAGAACACTTCTGTTGAATACAAGGTGCTCAGCTGAGCTGTCCTTATTATCAAGGCAGAAGAAACCTACTCTCATAAACTGGAATGTGGGAGCGTTTGTTCCTGTTCTGTTTTCGCGCTTATCAAATTCTTCAGCAACCTTAACCATTGCAGGCTCAACCTTACAGTTGTTAATAATCTTAAGGCTGTCAGGATTCATGCACTCAAGGAAGTTCTTGTCTGGACCATCGGGCTGAACATCACTGAAAAGGTTCTCGTAAAGACGAACTTCGGCATCGATGCAGTTGTTTGCGTCAATCCAGTGGATTGTTGCACCCTTAACCTTACGTCCGTCAGCAGGATTACCGCCTCTTGACTCGGGATCGTACTCACAAAGAATTTCGGTTACGTTTCCGTTTTCATCCTTAACGCAGCCTGTACATGTTACAAGGTATGTACCCTTAAGACGAACTTCGTTACCGGGATACATTCTCTTATACTTGGGAATAGGCTCCTCCATAAAGTCATCAGCTTCAACCCAAAGGTTACGGCTGAAGGTAATTTCATGTGTTCCTGCTGCAGGATCAAGGGGATTATTCTCAACCTCGAATACTTCGCTCTTGCCTTCAGGATAGTTTGTGATTGTACACTTTACAGGATTGATTACAGCCATTGTTCTTTCAGCCGTAAGATTTAAGTCGTCTCTTAAGCAACGCTCAAGCTCAGCAAATTCAATGATGTTTGTACTCTTTGCAACACCGATTGTTTCGCAGAAATTTCTGATGGAAGCTGCTGTATAGCCTCTTCTTCTTAATCCGCAAAGGGTAGGCATTCTGGGATCGTCCCAGCCTGAAACATATTTTTCCTCAACAAGCTGACGAAGCTTTCTCTTACTCATTACAGTGTGGTCAATTCCAAGACGGGCAAACTCAATCTGACGAGGCTTGTGGTAAGGAATTGAAACGTTTGTAACTACCCAGTCATACAAAGGTCTGTGATCTTCATATTCCAAAGAACAAAGAGAATGGGTAATTCCTTCAAGGGCATCCTGAATGGGATGTGCAAAGTCGTACATAGGGAAGATGCACCACTTTGTTCCCTGACGGTGGTGATTGATATATCTGATTCTGTAAATAACAGGATCTCTCATGTTGAAGTTACCGCTGGCAAGATCAATCTTCGCACGAAGAGTCATCTTTCCTTCTTCAACCTCTCCGTTTCTCATCTTTTCAAACAAAGCAAGGTTTTCTTCGATGGGTCTGTCTCTGTAAGGAGATGTTGCAGGAGTCTGTGTATCTCCTCTGTTTGCCTTAAACTCTTCGGGAGTAAGCTCACAAACGTAAGCAAGACCCTTCTTGATAAGCTCAATGGCATACTCATAGTCCTTTTCAAAATAATCGGAACCGTAGAAGAATCTGTCATCCCAGTCAAACCCGAGCCAGTGAATATCCTGCTGTATTGCATCAACATATTCCGTATCTTCCTTGGCAGGGTTTGTATCATCCATACGAAGGTTGCAGATACCACCGAATTTCTCAGCCATACCAAAGTCGATGCAAAGAGCCTTACAGTGACCTATATGAAGATATCCGTTGGGTTCGGGAGGAAAACGTGTATGCACGGTCATTCCCTCAAACTGTCCGCCTTCCGCGATATCCTTTCTGATAAAATCGTAAATAAAGTTTGTGTTTTCCGGAATTGCGTTATTGGTTTCTTCCGCCCCGGAATTAAGCATTTCTTCGCTCATGTCTTTCCTCCAAGTGAGGCAAAAAGGTCACGCCTCACTCTTAATTGTTTTGATATAGGCTATATTGTACTTGCAAGTCTCAATCTTTGCAAGTGATATTTCCCTGCCTGCAAAGCTTCCCAAATCGTTAATCCCGATACTGTCTCATCCCTTGGCACTTGTTTATTAAGTAAGAAGAATTTATAATTAATATCGGTACACAAAAAACATATTGGAGATTAATCGTATGAGTAAAAAAAGCAGTACACAGTCCGGACTTAAACTAAATGTCAAAAGAACCTGCTTAATCGGTTTCGCATTCTTCGGAATCCTTCTTCTTTGGCAGGTTTATGATTCCTGGTGTCCTACATTCTTAACAGATATTTTTGCCAGAAAAATGTACGGTATGTCCTCTGCCGAATTAACCGGCGCAGGAGAAGCCGCAAAGCTTCTTAACGTTCAATGGCTTGTGGGAATAGTAATGGCCTGCGACAATCTCGCGGCACTTATTCTTCTTCCCATATTCGGAAGCTTATCAGACAAAACAACGAGCCCTATCGGAAAACGTATGCCTTATATTTTGGTGGGAACCTTTGTTTCTGCCTTCGCTTTCCCCTTTATTCCGTTGTTCTTCCACAAGAATAACATTGTCGGAATGATTATCATGATGGCAATCGTTCTTATATTTATGATGATGTATCGTAACCCCGCCGTTTCATTGATGCCCGATATTACTCCTAAGCCCTTAAGAGCAAAGGCAAACGGTATCATAAATATCATCGGTTACTTCGGCGGTGCTGCTGCTACAGTTCTCGGAATCGTATTTGTTTTGTCCAATTACATTAAAGCAGAGGACTCAGCAAGAAATCTCTGGACAATTGAAATACCTTTCCTGATTGCTTCCGTTCTGATGGTTATTTCTGCTTTTGTTCTTTTCTTTACAATTAAGGAAAACAAGCTTGCCGTAGAATTGAAAGAAGAAATGGACGAAGGCGAAAAGCTCGCCGCAGTTGAGCAGCCTGTTGATGATGACAAGCCCATGCCCGCAAGCAATAAGCGAATGCTTCTTGCAATTCTCTGTGCTGAGTTCTTCTGGTTCATGGCTGATAATGCAATCGGAACATATATCGCAAACTATGTTATTTATCATATGAAGTCTGCTTCATCAAATACCGGAACACTTATTATCCTTGGCGGACTTGGTTCTGTAATCGGTTTTGCCACAGCAGGATACATTGCAGATAAAGTTGGTCGTAAGTGGACAATATCCTCAGGACTTATTCTCACAATTGCGGCTTACCTCATTATGATTTTTGTAAAGCCCAGCAATAATGCAGTTGGCGAAAACGGTGAATTTGCATTCCCCGCTCTTCTCTTTGTTGTTTGGATTATCAAAGGCTACGGAATGGCACTTGTTCATAACTGTTCCTTCCCTATGGTTGTCGAACTTTGTTCTTCAAAGAAAATCGGAAAATTCACCGGTTACTACTATGCAGCCAGTATGTCAGCCCAGACGGTTACTCCCGTTTTACTTGGTATCATCTTAACAACAAGCGGTGCATGGAACGTGCTTCCGGTATATGCATTTATTCTTACAATTATAAGCTGTCTTGTATTCACTCTGCTTGTTAAGAACATCAAAGCAGTTAAGGTTTCGAATGCTAAAGGACTTGAAGCTCTCGGCGACGATGATTAAAAGCAAAGCATGTCGTTTGCGGAAAACTCTTTCCTATTAAACAAAAAAGCTTTCTCCGAATGTTTCACGGAGAAAGCTTTTTTTATTCTAACGGAGCTTTATTAACAATTTCCTTTACAAGACTTTGCAGCTTTATTGGCATCTGCCTGATAAATTTGTGATAATCGGTTCCGTAAACAACAGGGTCTTTTATCTCACCCAATGAATACTTTGAAACAACACTCTCAACTGCAGAAGAAACATGCAATACGCAGTACGGATAATCATTAGCTTTGTTTCTGAAGTTGCTTAAGATATTTCGCGTATCGTCAAGAGCCTGTTCCAGTATGTATAACATATCATGCATACCATCAAGTACCCCATGAACTCTGCTGTCCATCGACGCATACTCTTTGTTAACCCTTGCTCTTAATTCACAGCATCTGGTATAAAGACCGTCTATACTGTCGGGGCGACTTGCAAATCCCCAGAATTCTCTGGTGTTTCTGCTAAGAGTATATAAAGTATTATCGCCCGAAGGATTAACACTCTTTGAATTTGTAAGAGCTGTTTTTAAGTCAGAAAGAGCAGCTATCTTTTCATCCATATATATCTGAACGCAAACCGTCAACTCATAATCAGAAAATGTTTTTTTGCTCACATCTTCACCAATAGCCTTGAAAATATTATCACTTTTACAAGTTGTATACAGTTCATCAAATTCTTTAAAAACCCAGTCAATCCAGTTCATAAATTCCGGAGTCGCCTGCTTCTTCATATTGCTGTCGAAGTGAACGGCATGGTAGATTCTCCAAAGTCCATCGGCATCCAGGTCCTTTAAAAACTTACATATATCAAGTCTGAGATCAAGCGTTTGAGCAAGTGCGTCCCAAAAAGCTACAACAAGATCCGGGGCTTCCGATTCAGGACCGGCCGGAGTCTTTAAATATTTGCTTCTCTCAGCCGCGTCCGCAAGCTGTTTGTTTTTCCTGTGAAAGTCAACAAAATCGCCGCCGTAAAGCACCGTCATGGCATCATCCAAAGAAGTGGTTCCCGCATTTAAATCAACGCCGTCCGTAGCCTTTGATATGTTTTTAGTAAAATAATTCATCAATATGGAAAATTCGCTGAGTATTTCGTCAACTGTTCCTTTGGGTATTGAATTGGCAGCATATGCTGTTTCTTTACTTTTACCCTCTCCGTCTATTTGCTTTCCATTTTCATCTATCACAATATCTGCCATAATATCCCTCCTTTAGAATCTTACTTCATATGTGTAAATATACCATCTGCCATCTCCAACACGCTTCAGAATATGGCTGGCGGGAGTTCCAAGCTGTTTTCCGTTCTTATCTATAGCAGCTGTCTGTACAATAGCTTCTTCTTCCTTTTCACCATATGCCTCTTTAATTTCAGCAATTTCATCCTCATCTAAGAAGAATGTGTCAACACTCTTATCGTCATAACCCTTTATTGTTCTGATTTGAGTCTTGTCGGCATTAATATTTGCATGAATATATTCACCATGGAATCGTTCCTGATGCAAATCCCAGTGGTAATTGAGAAGGTCCTTCTGAACAGGTGTTTCTCTTCTTGAAGGATCTATACAATCCATATAAAGATCGTAATTCTTTTCCTTAATGGCATACATAAATATTTCCACCAAACGTTCCGGAGTTACATCTTCCGGAACTTCCTTAACTGTGTACCAGGATTCCTTTATTTCTGCCACTTTCTCTTCATCAATAAATTTACCTGAATGATCACCGTTTGCATCGTATACTGCCATAACATGGCCGGGAACATATAAAGCAATTGGCTCAACTTCCCAAGCCATTATAGCCGGAGAAAGTTTTGTTTCACCCGCATCAGGACTGTCATATGCAATATCACAGATTTTACCGATTACAGACCATTCTTTAACATCCATCATAGTTGTATCAACCTGACGACGATATCTTTTTACAGCCTCATACGGACCAAGCCATTCACGTCCACCGATTCTTAAGAAATACATACCGTCAGAGCGTGTTCCGTTCCATACGTATTCACCTGTAGTTCCCATAAATTGGTTATCCGGATATCTTACATTATCAAGAATAACAACCTTTCCGGCCACATCTTCCAGGAGGAATTTATTAAAATCGGGAGTAGGGAACATTCTATCCAGTTTTTCTCCTTCATAAGTCGCAATAAGTTCATTCCATGCCTTTTCACCGGCTTCAGCAAAATGCTTACGAATATTTTCTTCATTTTCCAAGTATACGGTCATTGAAGGGTCCACAGTACTGATATTTCCTGCTCCACCCTTTACACAGGCTTTTGCTCTGCTGAAAAGATTTTGAACTTTTTCATTATCCGGAGCAAATTCAACAAGAATCTTTATTCTTCCTAATGCGTCTTCTTTACTGCGATAGCTGTAGTTCGCTGCTCCCTGTGCTCTGGCAACTTCCTTTTCATATTCTTCCAAATAGTAATTTGCCTGAATAATGCAGGTGTCTAAATTTTTTTCGTTAACAACAAATACTGAATTATCAAACATATATCCAATTCCTCCCCTATACATTCTGTGTTTGCAATAAAGTTTCCGCGAACGGACGCTTTTCACCGGGCGCGAGTTGCCTGCCATTTCTTAATCGTTATCTCACTCACCCACAATTAATAGTACAATAATCCATTTCCTTTATCAATCCACCAAAACAACAGTCAATACTTTATCTTTTACTTTAAATTTCACGTTTCTGCCTGCAAAGCTGATACCGTATACTCTTTCCGGGTCGTCCTGATAATGAGGACGAGGATCTTCTGCAAGTATCTCTACTATGCTTTTTCGTTTTTCTTCTTCAAACTTTTCAAGTAGTTTCCCATCAAATACTACATCCAACTTCTCGTCTTTATGAAAACCCGCGAAGCCGTCTTTAGCATCCGCATGGCAATCCACGTATGCAAGATATGGTTTAATGTCAAAGATCGGCGTGTTGTCTCTCATGTCAATTCCGCTGACCCAAATAACCTTTCCTTCCGCCGTATCCTCAATTTTCTCCAGTTTGACGGAAGATAAACCTATCGGGTTTGGTCGGAATGGGGATCTGGTGGCAAATACGCCCCTGTTTTCGTTTCCGCCGAGTCTCGGTGGGCGAACCGTCGCATTAAATTTGTCGCAAGGAACATCTTCAAACTCCCACACAAGCCACAGGTAGTTATATTCCTCAATTCCTTTCAGCGCATCAGCGGTTCTGTATTCCGGTTCAAAAACTATTTTTCCCATAAGCCCATCAACCAAACCACTTTGTCTGGGGATACCGAATTTTTCCGGAAAATCAGTTCTGATGTGTGCTATTACTTTCAGTTCCTTCATAAGGCTCCTTTTTATATTCGTATCGGTGGCATTTACTTTGCTGTATATCATCTTCGGCGTATTTTGTCTGTAAAAAGCATATAAATGCCACACCACCAAGCCGTTTATATGCTTTATCGCATCCACACGGAGCGTTTTTATTCAATAGTAAAGCAATTTCCTATTGAATAAACAAAGCCCGCACCGTTACTTACGATGCGGGCTGATTAATAACTATGCTAAGGGTTTTCCTGTAAGCTTCTCATATCCTTCAAGATAGATTGAAATTGTCTTGTCAACAACATCCTGAGGAAGAGTCCAGTCATGCTCGTTTGACTTAAGCCAGTCACGTGCGAACTGCTTGTCAAATGAAGGCTGACCGTGTCCTGCTTCATAGCCTTCCAAAGGCCAGAAACGTGAGCTGTCGGGAGTGAGCATTTCATCACCGATAACAATTTCACCGTTTTCATCAAGGCCAAATTCAAACTTTGTATCAGCAATGATAATTCCCTTTGTTAATGCATAATCAGCGCACTTCTTATAAAGAGCGATTGTATAATCACGAAGCTTTGCCGCATACTCAGCTCCCTTTCCGGGGAAACGCTTCTCAAGGTAGTCAACTGACTGCTCGAAAGAAATGTTTTCATCGTGATCGCCGATTTCAGCCTTTGTTGAAGGTGTGTAAATGGGTTCAGGAAGCTTATCTGATTCCTTTAATCCTTCGGGAAGCTTAATTCCGCAAACTGTTCCGTTTTCACAGTAACTCTTCCAGCCTGAACCTGTGATGTATCCACGAACGATACATTCAACGGGAAGCATATCAAGCTTCTTAACCATCATTGAATTTCCGTTAAACTTATCCTGTCTGAAAAACTCAGGCATATCGTTAACATCTGTTGAAATCATGTGGTTCTTAATAATGTCCTCTGTCATTTCAAACCAGAACTTTGACATCTGTGTAAGAACTGTACCCTTCTTTGTAACTGTATTGTTTAAGATAACATCAAAGCAGCTGATTCTGTCTGTAGCAACAAGAACAAGTGCATCGCCGATGTCATATATCTCACGAACCTTTCCCTCTTTAACGGGTTTGAATTCTGTCATTTTATTTTCCTCCGAATAATTTGTAATTAGTGATGGAACAAACGAATTCCTGTAAATGCCATTACCATATCGTACTTATCGCAGCACTCGATTACAAGATCGTCTCTTACAGAACCGCCGGGCTGTGCAATGTACTTAACACCACTCTTATAAGCTCTCTCGATGTTGTCAGAGAAGGGGAAGAACGCATCTGAACCAACTGTAACATTTGTGTTACCTGCAAGCCATGCCTTCTTTGCTTCTCTTGTAAACTCTTCAGGCTTAACCTTGAAGCGTTTCTGCCATTCTCCTTCACGAAGAACATCTTCACACTCATCGCCCATATAAACATCAATTGTATTATCTCTGTCAGCACGACCAAGGGTATCAAGGAACTGAAGTCCCATAACCTGAGGGCTCTGACGAAGATACCAGTTATCAGCCTTGGAGCCTGCGAGACGTGTACAATGAATACGTGACTGCTGTCCAGCTCCGATACCGATTGCCTGACCGTCTTTTACATAGCATACTGAGTTAGACTGTGTATACTTAAGTGTAAAAAGTGCAATCTTAAGGTCATCCTTTGCTTCCTTAGGTAAATCCTTATTCTTGGTAACAATGTTCTCTAATAAAGAATCATCAATAGCTAGCTCATTTCTTCCCTGTTCAAAGGTAATTCCAAATACCTCTTTATGCTCAATAGGAGCTGGCTTATAATTCTCATCTATCTGAATAACTACGTAGTTACCCTTCTTCTTTTCCTTTAATATTTCAAGAGCATCTGCATCATACCCTGGTGCAATAACACCATCAGATACTTCTCTTTTAATAATAGAAGCTGTTGATGCGTCACACACATCTGATAGAGCAATAAAATCACCAAATGAAGACATTCTATCAGCTCCTCTTGCTCTTGCATATGCGCAAGCAAGTGGTGAAAGCTCACCTAAATCATCTACAAAATAAATCTTCTTTAGTGTATCGCT
>JAZRYK010000046.1:0-116497 GCA_045600725.1 Lachnospiraceae bacterium | reverse complement strand
CCTTGACAGCGTCATCCAGACAGATAAAAAGCAAACAAGCGGTGTAAGGATAATAAAGATTTCTGCGTCAGCAGAAATTTCCTTTTTGAAAAAGAAAAGCCACAGCCCGTACTGAACTGTGACTTTGTCTACACTCTGAAGGATTTGATGCCAAGGCATCAAATCCTTCTGTTTTCTTATTATATATTACTGAATGAGAGATAATACATTCTGGTTAGCCTGATTTGCCTGTGCAAGCATTGAAGTACCGGCCTGAGCAAGAATATTATTGTTAGAAAATCTAACCATTTCAGTAGCCATATCTGTATCACGAATTGATGATTCAGCTGATGTAGTATTTTCAACAACGTTATCAAGGTTCTTGATTGTGTGCTCAAGTCTGTTCTGTATAGCACCGAGGTCAGATCTCTGAGTGCTTACTGATTCAAGTGCAGTCTTAATCTTGTCGATAGCTGCTTTAGCGTTATCACCGTCTTCACCTGAAACTGTAAGATCAGCAAGACCGATTTCATCAGAATTCATGTTTGCAATCTTAATGGCAATTGTCTGATTTTCATCATTCTCCGCTCCAACCTGAAGATAAGTATCAAACTCACCGTTAAGCAAGCTCTGCTCATTGAATGTTGTAGTTGTAGCTACACGGTCGATTTCAGACTTAAGAGCCTGCACTTCGGAATCAATGTAATCACGATCCTTGGAAGTGTTAGTTCCGTTTGCTGCTTTAACAGCAAGCTCGTTCATTCTCTGAAGCATATCGTGCACTTCACCAAGAGCACCTTCTGCTGTCTGTACACAAGAAATACCATCCTGTGCGTTAGCTGAAGCCTGTGTAAGACCTCTAACCTGACGTCTCATCTTTTCACTGATTGCAAGTCCTGCCGCATCATCTGCTGCACGGTTAATCTTATAACCTGATGATAACTTCTCAGTTGACTTGGCCTGTGAAGAAGTTGTAACGTTGAGCATTCTATTTGAGTTCATCGCTGTTAAATTATGTTTTACTACCATTGTTATTTCCTCCCTGAATTAGAAATATGCATCCTTGCCACCCACGTGGCCTATAATTTTAGTCGTTGTTCTGAAATGAATTCATTATGTAACGTTCCTTCGTTACAATACATATATCGGAAGCATTTCTTATTACTTTAGAGGAAAATTTAATTTTTTTTATTTTTTTTAGATGTATTTGTATATTTCAATTTATATACACTCAATATCACTTTTCACAGCATATAAAACACACTCGCTCGCACTGTTATGATAATTTTTAAAATACAACTTATAGTTCTCACACAACTCTTTGATATATTGTGGTATAAGATATATATCTTCAAATTTATGATATAGGCTTATCGCAAGATCCGGCATATCTCTTTTGATAATACCTTTAGCTCCCTTTAATGCATCAAGTTCAAAACCTTCTATATCCATTTTGATAAATGTAACCTTTTCTGATTCAAACAGTGAATCTAACGCAACTATCTCTATTATGCTCTCACCACTATCTGATATTCTGGATGCAGACATTTTCCCGGTATCTGCCTTCATCAAAAGATTATTGGCGCCAACTCCTTTGTTAATGCATGTCACCCTATCATTCTCACCAACATTACATTGCAATTTATTAAAATTGGCCTCATCCATTTCGAATGCATAAATATGCTTATATTGATTATCTGTAAAGGACACAAAGTTGTTAATTGTATCTCCTGTATATGCACCACAGTCAACAAAAACTGTTTTTGCGTCGGTATTAATATACTGTCTATCAAAGTATTGTGGCAGCCTGCTGTATGGTTTATTATAAAAACCTATATTTTTTTGCAGAATAAACAAGGCAAAATCGCGCTTAGATTCTTCATCTTCCAACAATTCCATGGTTGATAATATCTCTTGCCGGTGCGCAAAAAACATCTCTTTTGAAATGCAATACGGTTTTTCCAGGATTATAGTCCCCATCAAATCCCCAACAAACACTCTGTCAATTCCTGTAGCATATTTTTCCAGCATTTCACTACGATAAAAAGAAAAATCTATCAGTATGGTGGTGTTATTATTTTGATCAAGCCAATCTTCTAATGCGTATTTTGGAAAATCGCCACGTGTCTCAGTATCATTAACTCCCACTGAACAATATTCACGATTGATTACACAGGCTCTAAATGAAGAATCAGGTAATATTGGAGCTAAATAATCTCTTAATCTGATAGCATTATTATAAGTTCCCCAAATAACAACATTATCAGACGGAGCCGATTTCAATTCATTTATTACACATTCCAAAAAATGGTATTCACCAATATATTTACCGATGTTATAAATGTCTATATTATCAATGTCAGTAAAATTACAAATAGTCTCTTTCATATCCATTTCCCTATGATAGTAGTTCTTAAATTCAGCCATGTATCAGTTTTGCAATGCGCTCAACTTCGTCATCCGTTAAGTCTTCATACAGTGGTAGTGTCAATATTCGTTCTGCCAAATCATTTGCGTTTTTCAAATCTACGTCTCGATATTTGTTTTTAAAACAAGCCTGATTAGATGTCAGTGGATAAAAATATTTTCGTGCATATATATTATTGTTCTTCAAGAAATCATATAATTCGTCGCGGCTTAGTCGATAATCTTCATTCACGACAATGGGATAGTATGCATAGTTATATTCTACATCATCCCGGATAGGAAAGGTTTTTATACCCTTTGTATCCGAGAACCAGTCATCATAACATTCAGAAATTTTTCTTCTTCTCTCTATAGTCTCATTTATACGCTTCAAATTGCAAATACCCATTATCGCAGCAAATTCATTCATCTTTGCATTTGCCCCAACCGCGACAACCAGTTCTTCGCCTCTAATTCCGAAATTCTTTAAGTTATATAACTTCTCATACATTTTGGGTTCAGAAAATGTTACAGCTCCACCTTCAATTGTGTTAAATAATTTTGTTGCATGAAAGCTAAAACAAGCCGCGTCACCAAAATTACCGATTCCTTTGCCTTTGTATTTAACGCCAAACGCATGGGCTGCATCATAGATGACTTTTAAGCTGTACTTATAAGCTATCTTCTCAATGTTTTCGACTGCGCAAGCATGACCGTATACATGAACCGGCATAATAGCAACCGTTTTTTCTGTTATAAGAGATTCTATTTTGCTTTCATCAATTGTACCATCCTCTTTAACATCGCAAAAAACCGGTTTCAAGCCATTACGAACAATAGCATGGGTAGTTGAAATAAACGTAAAAGGGGTGGTAATTATCTCACTTCCCTGTGGAAAATCAAAAACCTGTATTGCTAATTCCAGAGCCATGTGACCATTTACCATTAGGGAAATATATGGAACACTCAAATAATCCTTCAACTGTACTTCCAACTCATTATGGTAAGATCCCATGTTAGTAATCAAATGAGTATCCCATAATGGTTTAATTGCAGCTATATACTCCTCATAATTCGGCAATCCTGCTCTGGTAACATATATTTTAGATTCCATACAACTTCTCCCAAATTATTATATATTGAATCTGACAAAAGAAGCCAATCCTTTTCCCAATTCGTCTGCGCGAAAATCTTTTACACTATAATTATACTTATTCTGAAGATTCGTTCTCGCCTCTTCATTAAACTCTATATAAAAATATAATGCGCTCTGCTGAAGAAAAACATTTGTACTCTTTAACATCAAAAGGAATTTTTCGCATAATATGTCAATATCATCCAAATCTCCGCCGTAGTTCTCGTTTGTTAAAAAAGCTTTTACAAACATTTCAGAACTCATATTTCGTATTATCGGTAACCATGTTATTCCATACTCAAGTAAAGTCCTTGAAACGGTTTCCGAATTAAAAGCACTTGTATTCGTTACACCGTTTTTATTATATCTTCTCATAAATGTAAGGCATTTAGGAATAATATAAATATCATTCTTTAATACCATATTCACCCACTTAAACATATCCGGAACCTGTCTAACCTCACATCCGTAAAAATCAATGTTCTGACATAGTTCACGACGAATCAATGATGATGGATTACACAATGCATTCCCTTTGTCCCAAAAGAATTTTATCCACTCTTCCCTCGATCTATTGGGTTGAATAAAGATATTATTGGAAATTCTGTTCAAATCCTCATCAACATAATCGCACCATGTAAAACAAGCACCGCATTCGGGATGATTTTCCATATATGAAACCTGGATTGCCAACTTATCTACATCCCAGACATCATCAGAATGCATTAATGCAACATATTTACCTGTAGCCAATTGAGTCAGTTCCCGATCTCTCCCTCCTAAGTTATTGGTATAATAAATCTCATGAGCATAATTCGAAGAATACCTTTTAATAATTTCAGGAGTTTCATCTGTTGAGGCGTCATCCCCAATAATAAATTCGATGTTTTTATATGTTTGATTAAGTACACTTTCTATTGCTTCTGCGACAAAAGGGGCGTGATTATAGCATGGAAGTACAACAGATACCAGCGGTCCATTTTGCACTTTTCCTATGTCAATTAACTGTTTGTTTACAATATCTAAATTGATATCTTTCCCCTTAGTTAAAACATACAATGTACTGGTTTCAGATAAACCACATGATTCGAATACTTCTTTTCCAAAATACCCCTTGCCAAGTTTATGAACACAAAAATGCTTTTCAAGCCTTTCTATCAGTCCATTTCGTGAGTATTTTCTGCAATGGTCTCCTTGTCCAAACCTTCTCCAATTTTCTGCTTCCGAACATCCCCATTCTTCATCGATTTTATCAATTGATAAGTCCACCGGTACAAGAAATACGATTCTGCCGTCATCCTTTAATACTCGTTTCATTGCTTGCAAAGCAGCGTCATCATTTTGAACATGCTCTAAAACATGGGAACAAATTATTACATCAAATTTTCCTGATGGTATTTCTTTCAAGTCCTGTATATCAGATTTGTAGTCTACTCCATCCATAAATAAATCAGTGGTTCGGTAGAATATCTGCGGACATTCTTTCTTAATATATGAGTGGATAGATCCAGCGGGAGCAACCTGAAGAACACTGGTATTGTCATCCGCTTTATCTAAACCTATTTTCTTTAAGAATGAGACAATAAGTCTGTCTCTGTCTGAAGCACTGCAATTAGGGCAAAGATACTTCTCAGCATTCAGGGTTTCATCAATCGCAGGTTTGCATTTGTATTTTTCTGCTTGCTCGCGGTAATAATCCGGAAGTTTTGTATAAAACACTTCTTTGCCGCAACAGCTGCATATACCACTGGCTCGCTTACATTTCTCTTCTAAATCATTCAAACATTCAATCACAAGTTCAAGCGAAGAAGATAGTTCATCAACATTTTCCTCAAAAATTTTTTTATTACTACAATCATTGCCAAAAGAAGAAAATGCGTCGAAAAATTCTTTATACACAGAATAGATTTCTCGTGGCACAAAATTTTCAATTGCGGCAAAGCAATTAGTATACGATTGCAACATTGAAACAATCTTCTCATATTCATTTGTCGAAGAACTCATTAAATTCATTATTTCAATTGTCATATTCCGCATTGATGCTAATAAATTATAAAAATCATTCATTTTATTTCCCCTCTATCCCTGAATTGTTGAATTCATTCTATTCTGAAGCGATGTGCCTATCCACCATCCACCTGTAGTCATCAGGTTACTTCCAGTCATCATTGCTGATTCATCTGACATAAGGTATATCATTAGTCCAACATAATCACTTTTTTCGTTCATACGCCCCATGGGAATCACTTTGGCAGCCTCTTTTCTCAATTCGGCCTCTGTCTGCCCCTGAGATATTCTAAGTGCAACTTCTCCATCCGTAGGTGTCCATCCAAGCGTCAGGTAGTTACATCTTATGCCTTCTTCACCATAGTTTTTTGCGATATGCTCCATAAGTGTATAGAGAACACCTTTAGAGCATGCATATGCGGCACGATCTTTTTCACCGCCCCATGCATGAGGTGATCCTGTTAATACTATTGATCCACCGCCGTTTAGTCTCATATATTTGATTGCATTTTGACAGCAGAAGAAAGCTCCTCGAAAATTAGTATCCATAATCGCATCAAAGGTTTCTTTACTGCAACTGTCCAAAGGAGATACATCCGTAACACCGGCATAATTAAAAAAACCGTCTATCTTTCCGAATTTCTCATATGCTCTTTGAAATAAATTTGCACAGTCAGATACTTTACGGACATCCGTTTTTACAAATAAAGCTTCGCTTTCGTATGTTTTAATAATTTGTACAATTTTTTTACCGGCAACGCTGTCACGACCACCAATTACTATTTTAGCACCGGCTCTTCCGCATTCTTCAGCTATTGTCTTTCCTACACCTTTCGTTCCACCGGAAATTACAATAACCTTGCCCTCCAGTTTTCTATCAAGCATTATTCCACTCCCACTGCTCTTCTATTGTCAAATCCTTTTAACAGCATATCGTTTCCAAGTTCGTCATATACTCTGATTGTTTCACGATAATAGTCAAGCTTATCCGCAAGTTTTTCCGGTGAGTCACACACCAGGTAAAGTCTGGTAAGCACCTGCTTTTCTGTTCCAACCCAGGCCTTAGCTACTTCATCGCCTACAAATAGCCTCTGTACATTTGCAACTACTTCAGGATCATTTTCTATTTCGTCAAGCCCATCTATTTTTGCAATGCGCCCTTCTTTAAGTAAAAACCATTCTGTAGCGGCACTCTTTCCTCTGAGATAAGGATCGTCCTGGCTCTTTAAATCCACATCCCCCTCAGTTCCTGAAAGAGCAAATCTTATAAGCATTTCTCTCTGGTCAAAACCGTTTACTGCTTTCATAATTAAATGCGGAGCCTCACCCTGAAATCTGAATCCCGTATCATAAACATAAAACTCACCATTCTCATAAAAAGCCTGAAGTAAAAGGACACCATTCTTTATTCCGATTGCTTCAAAAAGTCTGACAGCATTTGCGTGCATACGCTCAAAGTAGTCCTCGATATGGCGTGAAGGATATATTCCACCAAGGCTCACTCTGCTTAATCCCGGTTGCTCGCCTGAAGTATATCTGTCGAAAATACATGAAAGACTGCAATTACCATCCTTGAATGTGTAATAAATTCCTACATCATCACACAGCATATACTTTTCAACAATAAAACGTTTTTTTCTGGATGCATCCAATGCCTTCTTAACTGCAGCCGCTATTTCACTTTCTTCGTAGCATACAGTCATCCCCATTCCACTACAGCTGTCAACCGGTTTTACCATAACCGGATATTCTATTTTGGCCAAATCTTCACTGTCCAGTGTCTCATCCAGGTAAAACTCCGGAATGCCATGTACACCATAGCTTTCAAATGTAGCTTTAAATACATCTTTATATGAAAAAATATTAACTATATCCTGAGATGCATAGCATGGAAGGTTCAACACTTCGCACACCTTGCAATATACCGGAACTAAAATATCTGCTACTCCTACCAGTACGCCGTCAATTTTTTCTTCGTTGGCAAGCGTAATCAGTCCCGGGACATCCATTCCATCAACATTACATGCCTTCCATGCATATTTCTTTGCTGCATCGTTTTCCCTATTACTTGTCACTATAGTTTTTATACCCAATTTATTCGCAGTTTCTACCAGCGGAACTGTTTCGGGATTAGCTCCCAATATAAGCAATTTTTTCCCACTAAGTGTCTCCATTAATAACCTCCCAGCTACTGTTTATCAGAACAATATTTCAAAACAACTGTGTACATAACATATTTACATCCACTGACGATGTATTCCATATTGTTTATCGGAAAATAATATATATTTATTTAGATTATGTTAAAAAATAGTTGTTCTACAGATTATTGCATTTCTCCATGGTATTTTGATTCTATTTGGAAATATAGATTTTTACGCAAAAAAGAGGAAGGACAAATGTCCTTCCTCCTCTCATGGTTTTACTAAACTTTTTAGCGAATGAATTAGCCAAGAAGTGATAAAACGTTCTGATTTGACTGGTTAGCCTGAGCCAACATTGATGTACCTGCCTGAGCAAGGATATTATTGTTGGAGAACTTAACCATTTCAGAAGCCATATCTGTATCACGAATTGATGATTCAGCTGATGTTGTGTTTTCAACAACGTTATCAAGGTTCTTGATTGTGTGCTCAAGTCTGTTCTGGATAGCACCAAGGTCAGATCTCTGAGTACTTACTGATTCAAGTGCAGTCTTAATCTTGTCGATAGCTGCTTTAGCGTTATCACCGTCTTCACCTGATACTGTAAGATCGTCAAGACCGATATCATCTGAATTCATGCTTTCAATCTTAATAGCGATTGTCTGATCAGGATCATTTTCTGCACCAACCTGAAGGGCTGTGTCAAACTCACCGTTAAGTAAGCTCTTCTCGTTGAATGTTGTAGTTGTAGCTACACGGTCGATTTCAGACTTAAGAGCCTGTACTTCTGAATCGATGTAATCACGATCCTTAGAAGTGTTTGTTCCGTTAGCAGCTTTAACTGCAAGTTCGTTCATTCTCTGAAGCATATCGTGTACTTCTGCAAGTGCACCTTCTGCTGTCTGTACGCAAGAGATACCATCCTGTGCGTTAGCTGAAGCCTGTGTAAGACCTCTAACCTGACGTCTCATCTTTTCACTGATTGCAAGACCTGCTGCGTCATCAGCTGCACGGTTAATCTTGTAACCGGAAGATAACTTCTCAGTTGACTTAGCCTGTGTGCTAGTTGTAACGTTGAGCATTCTGTTTGAATTCATTGCTGTTAAGTTGTGCTGTACTACCATAATTATTTCCTCCTTGAAATAAGATGCAGCATCCTTGCTGCAAATGTGATTATGTTATGAAGCATTTCCATCTCTCCGGCCGTACGCTCCTTTGATTTGTTTCTGCTTCGGTTTAAAGGAATTTGTTTTCCTTTACTTGTATAATATATCGGAGTCATTACCGATAAATTAATACCTGAAACTAAATTTTTTTGTTAATTTTTGGATAACTATTTTTTATCATCCCAAAAGCCGGTTCGTCCCTGAATCATGGTCTGGTTATACGATTTTATTGCCTTAACTGCAGATCTTCCTGCTTTAATCTTATTATGTTCGCCATTAAAATACGCTTCAAGCGCAACCTTGTTGCGCGCTTCCTCAGCCTGAACCGTTGTACTAAGCTCAGTTATTTCCGAAATAAGTCTCTGCATTTCACGTATTTCATCAGTAAGCTCTGCCTTATTGTTTTCAATTTGATCCCTTAGATTATCAAAAACTATTTGGAATCCGTTATCCAATTTATTAAGTTTATAAATCAGAACATCTTTCTCATCTACAGTCTTATCAAATTGTTCCGGAATAAATTGCTCTGCCTTTATTATTTCCAGCTGTTCCGCATCCTTTTGCCTGATTTCTTTAAGAATCTCAATCTTGCTCTTAAGACTCTCAATCATCGCCACAACATAGGTTTTATCCATTATTGTCCCTTAGCTTTCTTCATTACTTCTTTCCAAGTGTCTCTTGTCATACGAAGATGAGTAAGTATTTCTTCCATTATTTCAGGATCCTTACGAGAATTGCACATCACAAGCCTCTCCGAAAGATAGACGTAGATATTTTCAAAATCCTGAGCAACAGGGTACTGCATGTCAAGGGTTTCTCTTAAATAATCGATAATTTTCTCAACACGAACTATGTTATAATGCGCCCCCTGAATATCTCTCTGCTCCATTTTTAAAATTGCAATGTTGCCAAACTTAATTGCCCCTTCATAAAGAAGAAGTGTAAGTTCTGCAGGTGATGCAGTCATGATTCTTGAGTTGTTGTACTGTGAATATGCATTAGGCAATGCCATCTAGCATACCTCCTTATTTTGTAAATAATCCTGATAAATATGAATTTTTGGAATCCATCTTTGATAATGCAACTTCCATTGCCGAGAACTTAGCATACCATTTATCTTCATATGCATTAAGTTCATCTTCTGCATCAGCAATCTTCGAATCCCAGTCAGTAAGATCCGTTTTTAACTTTTTGTCCTCATAGAATGCCCCAAAGGATGTGGTATCCGAACTCTTTGAAAGATCCGACATCTTTTTGTTCATTTCATTTGAAAGGCTTGTAAAGAAACTAACAACTGTATTGGGATCGCTTGCAATCATGGACTTAAGCTTATCTGCATTTCCGGATGTAGCCGAATCGTCCTTGTCACCGTCAATATGGTAAGCGCTCTTCTCGTTATCAGCAGCTTCAAAGTAGCTCAATGTACCGATGCCAAAATCCGATAAGTGCATTGTCTTATCGCCAACAGTATATCCTTTAGCCATTGTATCACGAAGTCCGTTAAACAATGTTCCCAAAGTCGAATCACCTCTCAGTAATGAATCTTTAATCGAATCATCCCACTTCTTGGCTTCCGACTCTGACAAAGCTTCTTTTTCTTCTTCGGTAAGTACATCCTTCTTATTTACCGGGGCATTGTATAACTTATCCATTTCATTGATCAAATCACTATATTCTTTAATATAGCTCTTAATCATATCATAGATACCATCGGTATCATCCTGAGTAGTGACTGTAATGGATTCGCCTTCAGCCGTTGTAGCAAGACATGTAAATGTAAGCCCGTTAACCTCGATATTGTTTGAAGCGGATTCAAATGTTGCTCCGTTTAAAGTAATCTCAGCATTTGAGCCCTCAAGTCTGATTGCTCCTGCAGAAGAAGAAGTTCCTGCAATTACTGCGTTTGCAGTCTGAGCCTTTGAAAGAAGGCTTTCATATCCGGCCTGCACAGCATCGGTGTCTGTCATGTCTACGCCTTCAGCCTTCATCATCTTATAAAGATCGGAATCAGGACCAAGTGCAATAATTCCATCTCCGCTGCCTGCAGATGTAATATCATCAAGTTTATCTGCATATTTCTTGTAAATTTCATAAGAAACATCATCTGTGCTCTTTGAAAGAGCGGCATTGATTCCCAGTGCATTCATAGCAGCAAGGCCGTTCGCATCATTAGCTGTTAATGCAAAATCATTGTCTTTACCGCTGGCAGATGCGCCAATAAATATACGTCCGTTTGTCGCGTCAAAGTTAGCGCTAACACCCGCACTCTTTAATTTACTAACAACATTATCAATAGTTGTATCTGCAGTAATATCAATGTTAGTTGTCTTTCCGCCTGTTGTAATGGAGAAAGATCCCGTAGCACCGCTGCCGCCTGCAAGTTCTGATATCTTTGTTGCTGAAGTTACTTTTTCGCCTTCCGTAGCAGCCTCAAGCTTTGCACCGGTAAGATAACCTGACTTTGCAAGTTTGTTAATTTTAAGGCTCTGAACAGAGTTCATTGCGCCCTCTCCGGTAATAACACTTACCGCAGATGAATTACTTACGGTTGTTTTCTTCTTCATATAGTCAGAAGAAAACTGCATACTTGTAATCTTAGACTGTAGCGACTTAACCTTCTTGTTAAGTTCTTTCCACTTATCCTGTTTCCACTCAGCCTTTGTTTTGCTGCTTTTATATTTTGTTACTTTGCTGCTCTTTGCTTTTACCAGGTCTTTAATTAAGTTCTCGGTATCAAGCCCGGAGTACATTCCTGTAATTCTGTTAGCCATATTCGTCTCCTCGGTCGTTATCTCTGTTCGTCTACAAGAATTCCCGCCATTTCCCAAACTCTGGCAATCATATCAAGTGTCTTCTCAGCAGGAAGTTCTTTAATAACCTTCTTTGTATCCTTGTCAACAATCTTGATTGTAATACGGTTTGTTCCTTCGTGAATTCCAAAGACAGCTTCAGAGTTGTTGATCATCTTTTTGTTAAGATTTTCAACTGCCTTCTGTAAAGCCTCACTGTTTGTAGTAGGCTGCTGATCTGAAGATTTACTTTTTGCATTTCCTTTTTCTTCAGCAGGTTCTACAACCTTTGTGGTGCTGTCAACTTTAGGAGCGTTGTCTGCGATAGAAACATCCGTGTATTCTGTTGCAGGTTTGCTACTTGTGGTAGGCTGTATTGTCTGTGCCTGTAATGTCATTGTAGCGTTAATTGGTTCAAGTGCCATGTCTATGCCTCCTTGCCAAACATGTGAAGAATCTGTCTCTGATAAATATATCGGTTCTTCACGAAAAAAGTTAATAGTATCTTGAATAAAAATTTACTGCCTTATACGCTTTTAGGCCAAAAGTTTTTCTTTTGGCCTGCAAGAATAAACAATATCATCAATTGAAAAGGTTTTTAAGTCCTTCCATTGCAGTATCAGTATCCATAGCCTCTTTGTTGGCTTCCTGAATCTGTACATACACTTCTTTTCTGTAAATAGGCACTTCCTTCGGAGCCGAAATACCTATTTTAACCTGTTCACCCTTAATCTCAAGGATGGTTATTTCTACATTATTGTTGATTACGAGGGCTTCGCCCTTCTTACGGGATAATGCTAACATGTGCCCTCCTTCTTTCCTGCTTTTACGATATCGTAAATAGGGAACTTAATCTTATATTCTTCACCGTCAAGAATAATCTGTACGGCTTTTCTTTCCTTAACATTAATAACAAGCGGAGCTCTTAAATTCACGCTCATAAGTTTCAAATCCTTGGGAACCGTTACTGTTACAAGAACAAGCATTTCATTTACATCAAGATCACCGATAGGTTTTAATACTTCTTCGTCTACAACAGGGTTGTATGATTCAAGAACAAGAAGCGGATCCATAACAGGCATTGCAAATGCAGGTTCCTGAATAGACTGAAGCCAGCGAATTCCGGCATCGTTTCCTTTTTCTTCATCATAAATCAAAGCAAAATCGGTGAGGTCAGGAAATCCAACGATACCGTTTTCGAAATGTATAATTTTGCTGTCATCAATAGTAACTTCCCCAAAAACTTTTGTTTCTATAGTCATTTCTATTCCTCCTTCGTGTATTTGTTCACGATTACTTTCATCTCAATAAATAACAAGCTCTTCCCGTGCCTTTCCATAAGATTAGCACAGGAGTCTTAACGGCTTATTATTTATAAATAATTCAACAGATTCTGCTGAAGTATTTTACTTGTTGCCATAAGTGATGCGTCATATGCATATTGAGCGCTTGATAATTTTACCGCAGTCTCAGCCATATCAACATCCTCATTTTCCGACTTAAGTTCTTTCAAGGTTGATAGTTGTGTATCAAGACGATTCTGAATAAGTTCCAGACGCTTTCCTCTTGTTCCGCAGTTTGTCAAAGCAAGGTTTGTTCTTGTCAGGTATCCTTCTGCATTTGTAATGCCCTTCGAAAACAAAGAAGTAAGCTCTTCGTTTATAAATGTTTGTGCCTTTTTCGCAGCATCAAGTTCCTTCTGAACATCTTCGTAGTCCGATGTGCCTTCGGTAAGTTCGTCAAGACGAGCCTTTAGCTCGGTTACTTTTGCTTCAATATTGTTCACATTGTTGATTGCTTCAATTATATCATCGATATCACGGGTAATGTCATGATTAAAGCACTCATCTGCTTTTGTATTGATTCTGATTGACTGATTAACGCCTATATTGTATTCAATCTCGCCATCACTTGTAGACAAATCATATTTTATTGTCTGCTCGGTACCATTAATCATCTGTGTGCTTTCACAGTTGAAGTAATGCTCTGGTCTTAAATCACCCTTGTTCCACTCCGACTTTTTGTATGTAACCGAAACCGAAGTAATATCTTCAAGTTTAGCGTCCTCGGCTGTGCCAATAGCATTCTTACCGACGAAGATTTCACCGGTTTTTGCATCATAACAAATCTTATCGGGATTATCTTTAATAAAGGTATACGGATCCGATTCCGAAGAAGCTGTGTAATCCGTACCGTTAATGTTCACCTCAATGGAATCGCCGGCCGTAATATTGTTATATGAAAGACGAATGCGAATAATTTCTTTTTCGCTGACTTCCGTCTCATCCTTGTTTGCCAAACCGTCCTCATAGTAAACATGTTTCACAGTGCTTACTTTAAGCGAACCTTCTTCCTCGGCATTCCAGCTCTCTTCTATGGAATAGGCTAAATCCTCGTTTTTCTGGAAAGTAAGGTCTGAATCCGTTCTGTAGCCTGTAAACACACTTCTTCCTGCAAAATCGGCATTACCTGTATTGTAAATTTCATCCGAAAGCGCCTGAAGATTTTCGAGAATGATTTCTCTGTCCTTCGGAGTGAGCGTTTCACTTGTTCCCTTCACATACTGTTTTCTGATATCTGTAATGATATCTGACAATGTGTTTATGGCATCTTCGGTAATCTGCAGCCAGGACTGAGCGTCTTCGGCATTCTTTTCTCTGTACTGCTCGGTCTGATTGACACTTGTACGAAGTCGAAGTGAACGAAGTGCAATAATAGGATCGTCGGAAGGACGGGCAATCTTCTTCTCTGTAGAAATCTGAGTGGAAAGAGTGTCCTGAAGTGTTTTATTTAAATTAATATTTGAAAGAGAATTGTTCTGAATAATCTTATTTGTTATTCTCATGTTTTTCCTCCAAATGTTTTCTGCCGTTTAATTGGTCGGAAAGCATCAACGCTGTTTGAAAAATGTATCAAACTTCAGATTAATTTTATACTCCGGTTTCAAGAATCAGTCTGTTATAGATTTCCTGAAATACCGAAATCATCTTGGATGCAAGATTGTATGCATTCTGGTACTTTACAAGATTTACAGCTTCCTCGTCGGAATCAACACCGCAAACAGAAAGTCGTTGATTCTGG
The DNA here is from genome assembly GCA_045600725.1 of Lachnospiraceae bacterium. GTDB lineage: Bacteria > Bacillota > Clostridia > Lachnospirales > Lachnospiraceae > UBA1258. The sequence continues at coordinate 101,790 of JAZRYK010000046.1, read as the reverse complement.
ATGGTACCTTCCATAGTTGTGTAATACCTGCAGCTTGTTTTTGCACGTGAGGCATTCAGTGCTACATCCGAAAGCAGACTCTGCAAAAATTCGTTTGAAGAACCACCTCTGAATCCCTTTTTGCCCGTGTCGGATACAAGTTTTGAAGCATCCGCTTTAAGTTCAAGAAGCTGATCTACGATGTCACTCTTTGATTCACCGTCCGAAGCTCCTGTATGGGTAGCCAGCAAATTGGGATCCTTAATAATTTCCTTATTGATACAGAAATTTGCTGCGGTCAACATATAATATGAATCATAATATGCCTCATCGTCCGTAGTATCATCATCTATAGTGGAACATACAAATTTTCCTTTTGCCGGATCGTAGTAATCATCAAAGTCATACTGACCACCAAGAACATCCCGTCCCGCAAAAAGAATTTTTCCCGGATCACCGTAGCTGTCAACAGAACCTTCCTGTAAAAGAATTTCGTTGAAGTTCTTTGCAAAAAGTCTGACAAACTCATTTAACTGTTCCTGGTAATAAGGAATTCCCTGATAATCAAGTGATTTTCCCACATTTGCTTCAAGATTGAGTCGTGTCGTTGTAAGTGCATTGTCACCATAATTCTCGTCGATAACAAAGGTATAGCTGCATACATCTTCTTCCTTGTTGTATTTATAGCTCCAGTCCTTATAATAGAAGGTCTGGTTGCCGAGACTTATTTTTCCTCCGGAAGAAGAAAGTGTGCACTTATCAAGGTCCTTAAGGTAATCTGCAGTAACTTCAACCGTTACTGTTTTTTCCTGCATATTTACATCAGAAACTCTTCCGTTAAAATGCTCGGTATTATTTCCGTCTCTGAGTTCAATAAGTCCCTGAAGTTTTCCGCCGATTGAAGGGCTGTAGAGATTAAAATTTGTTCCCGTTGACCATTTAAGATCATAAAGTCCCACACAATCCGACTGATTAGCGGTTTCATTTGTTTCCCTGGCAATACACTCGATTGTATTATATTCGTTTGTATCAACAAGAATCTGACCACCGGCAATCTTTACCATATATCTGTTCGCGCCGGTATCATAATTGTTTACCGTATCCTGAATCGGTGTTTCGCGAACTTCTACCGAAACATACTGTGAAAGCTCATCTATCAAAAGAGTTCTCTTGTCTCTGAGTTCATTTGCAGTTCCCGATGAAAGTTCGATAACATTTATCTGCTTATTCAAAGAAGCAATCTGTTCGGCAATGGAATTGATACGTGAAGTAGTATCTTTTATTTCCATATTCACATCTTTTTGAAGTTCGGAAAGCTGATTTGAAATAGTATTAAAGTAATCACATAAACTCTGCGCATATTCTACAAACTGAGCTTTTGTCGACGAGTTTCCTGCATTCTTCTGCAATTCTTCAAGCGCATTAAACATAAGATCCAGCGTCGTATTAAAGCCGGCTGTTCTTTCATCGTCCACGAAATAGTTTTCGATGCTTTCCATGTAATATGACTTTATGGTTTCTTCGCCAAGTTTTTCCTGATTGTCCCAGTACTTTGTATCGTAGAACTCATCTCTGATTCTGTCGATTGAAGTTGTTGTAACACCCGAACCTACGCAACCGTATGTTGTATATGTTCTTAATGCTTTACTTGCTTCCTGCGTCGTTTCCTGGCGTGAATAGCCTTCCGTCTCAACATTTGAAATGTTGTTTGCAGTTGTATTCAAAGATGCATTTGCTGCCGTAAGTCCTGAATATGAAATATTTAATCCAAAAAAAGTTGAAGCCATAAATTATCCTCTCGTCAACGATGACAACAGCTGTTCAAGCATCTCATTCAGTACATTTATGTATCTGGAAGAAGCATTGTAAGCATTCTGGTATTTAATCATATTTGTAAGTTCTTCATCTGAAGAAACACCCTGAACCTGCTCCCTGGAATATGCAATCGAATCTACTGTATTCTGCTGTGATTCCGATATGTTTTTGTAAGCGGAACCGGTATTTGAAACCTGTGAAACAAGGCTCGAATAATATGTATTTATACTGCACTTTGTCGTCACATTGGGATTTAGTGAATATACATCCGCATCAAATGCATCAACAAAGGCCTTTGCCGTATCATAATCAACTGTTCCGTCAGGAAGAACAAATCCAAGTTTTCCCGCTTCTCTTATCAGTGTCGGATTAATTTGAAGGTTTGTTATTGTATAGAGCGTCTCAGTGTAATAAGAAGAATCATCGCTCTTATTCCATGTCATCTTACCGTTTGAATCATAAACAGGATTTCCGAGTTCATCGGTCTTATAGTAAATCTTGTTCTTATCCTGCGCCGAGCCTTCCGGCATATAATTCCATGTTTTTTCTCCGGTAACGGGATCGGTTGTATAAAACTTTCCGGTCTCAGGATCCTTTACATATCCGTCAGAAGCAATTTTCTGGAACATCTGAAGCGGATATCCGTCATCGTCACACATGTATCCGGTGTCGGGATCGGCAATATCTTCAAGGATTCCGTTAACTGTTGTAACAATATTATGAATAAGCTGATCGAATTCAGCTTCGGTATTCATGCAAATCGACTGGGCAACCGTCTGATTATAGTAAACAGTGTCACTGTCGTATTTATCCATTGCCACATTGTATTCGCTGACCGCAGCCGCATATTCCGCATCTGTTGCATAATCATTTTTATCAGGGATAACGGGTTTTACCGGAATATCGGTATAATTGGCATTTTTATCGCCTCGGATATACAAGGAGGCTCTTAATTTCCCCACATCGGTATTGGTTTCGGATGCAATTGACTTGGTGAGATTAAATACCTTCGCTTTTGATATATCAATCAAGTCACCTTCTTCATCTGCATATACATCTTCACCGGGAACGTTCACCTTAGCTGAGGTAACTTCCCAATAAGGGATGTAGAAACCTGTTGTTGTATCCTGTGCCGCTCTCATCTCATATACCGTATCACCGGCAACAAAATCCACACCTTCAACGGCTACCCTGACTGCTCCAAATGTGTCTTCGTCATAGGAAATGTTAACCAGCTGAGACAGTTCATCGAGAGCCTGATTTCGCTGATCGCGAAGATCGTTTGCAGTTTCAATGCCGCCGGCCTCAATTTTCTGAATCGCCTGATTCAAATCATATATATTATGTCCAAGTTTATTGATATCTTTAACCATATCTCTAACATGGATGTTTAATTCATTCTGATAGTCTACAAGTCCCTGATAAACCTGACTTGCATTTGTGAGAAGAGACTGTGCATTCTGAACAAGAAGTCTCTGAACGACGGTATCGTCAGGAGTTTTCTGAAGTTCTTCAAGTGATGACCAAAAGTTCGAAAGAGCCTTGTTAAAACTTGCATCGTCATCAAGTTCATCAAGAAGATCTTCAACTTCATTTATAGCCGAATACTGAGCTTCGTAAAACGCACTGCGACCACTTTCCCGACGATATGACTGATCGAGAAAATAGTCTCTGACCTGGCGAACCTTTTTATAGACAGTACCGATACCTACCTGCTGAGCGGAGGTTTTAGGGGTAGCTGCCTTAGAAGTGTTATAGATTGTATCGGACTGCAGTACCTGCTGGCGCACATAGCCTGTAGTCCCTTCGTTTGACAAGTTATGCGCAGTGGTATTGAGCGAATTTTGGCTTGTCTGCAATCCTGAAACTCCTACATATAATCCACTCATCAATGACATAACTTGTAATCCTCACTTGCTTCGTCTACTGTTTTGCGTCGAAACCGCTATTGCTCACGCCCATTGTGCTGCCTGTATTGTAGGCACCACGATTGTAGTTTGCAGTTTCCGGCGCAGTTCTCATAGCCTGGATAATGTTCAAATTAAATTCAACCATTTCCTTGGCGCTATTGAGTAACTCCTCATTTCTCTCATTTAAATATTTAACTTGGAGAAGAGTATCACGAAGTCTGTCATAAACCTGTGCCAAAGCTTTTTGTTCTTTGGGTGTTCTGTCCAAAAGAGAAATGAGATTGTCCAGCTTAAGTCCCGAAACATCCGTGTTAAGGATCTTAGCAATTTCTTTCATTGTTGACATTCTGTCTTTGTCGTAGGCATTTATTTTGTCTACGATGAGCTGCTCCTCGTCCGTGATTTTCTGCAGCCCTTCAATATCGTTTGTAACGATACACTGTGTTTTTGCCGAGGAAAGTTCAATGAGCTTCCGGTACTGTAACTCCTCTTTGTCTAACACATCAATTAGAGTATCTACCAGACTTGCCATTGAACTACCTCATTTCATCGTACTTCTGTAAAAGTTTCTCTGCGAAACTTTCACCGCTTACCTCGTAGGTTCCGTCCTGAATTGCTTTCTTTAAAGACTCAACCTTATCCATGCGGATGTCGGGAGCACCCTTAACCGCCATTGTCGCAACCTGCATATCCATGCCCGTACGGCTGAACTGAACCTGATCGGTTGCGCTCTTTTTAGCAGTTGCTGTACCCTTCTGTACCTTCGAGGAATTATAAATCTGCTGAACTTGTGTATATGCTTCTATACGCATAAGATGTTCCTCCTTTCGGTCTTCCATGACCGCTTCATCTGAATAATTTATCGGATAACTTTCCGCAAACTTTATAGCAAAAATAAAAAAAGGCAACTTGTTTATGAAATATATTTCAAAAACAAGCCGCCCGTTAATTATTTAACCTTAAGCCCGGATTCGCCTATTACAAAAAATCCGATATCCTTAATCGTATCGCCCGATACAATACTGCCGTTATAGCTCTCATTACTGATTATTACTGTATTTCCGTCACTTGAATACTTACCGTTCCAACCTTCTCCGAGGTTTATTTTCCCGGAATAATCCAATCTGATTTCCCAGGATGTTACATCCGGGCCATCGTTGGTAACAGAAACATCATACTGGTAATGCACCCCATCATCGGCGGTCCAGGAATTAATCATCTTTACCGTATATGAAAGATTGCCGTTTGAATGCTTCCCTTCATCATCGGTCTTTGAATCGTCTTTTTGATCATCCTCGTTTTTCACATTGTCATCTTTTTTTGGTGAATCAGCCTTCTCGGCGTTTCTGTGAAGCATATCAAATATCCACTTACCGGACTCAGACAAATCCTCTTCCGTGAATCCGTTTTTCTTCGAAACAGAGTTCTTGAATATTGCGCTGGTTTCATTCTTGTTTGAAATATTCCAAGCGCAGGAAGAAATATTGTACTTATCCAATACCTCCATCCACTTATCTGCCTCAGAAATATTCACCGCGCCGCTTCCGGATGCATCACAAATTCCGTATTCGGTAACAAATATCGGAAGCCCCGAATCAATTGCAGAAACCATCCTGTTTCGCAAAACATCCTTATGGGTATCTGCATAGAAGTGAAGTGCGTACATTATATTATCGTACCCCTCAATAGGATCGGCAGCTGCTTTATCAACCTCCTGCGACCATGTAGGTGTTCCGACAATGATTATGGCCTTCTCATCATTTTCTCTGATTACAGCAATAACATCTTCCGCATATTCTTTTACAGTCTCCCATTCGGTTCCGCCGTTCGGTTCATTACAAATTTCATAAAGAACATTATTGTAATCGGCATATGAAGAAGAAACATCTTTAAAGAACGTCATTGCCTCGCTTTTGTGAGTATTGGGATTTCCGTCGGCAAGTATATGCCAGTCAATGATGACGTACATGTCATTATCTGTAGCATACTTCACACCGTCATCAATGAGTTTTCTCAGTTCTTCCTGATTGCCGCCGTTTGCATATCCACCATATTCGTCCGAATAAAGTGCCAATCTGATGACATTGCAGTTCCAGTTATTTCTGAATTCACCGAAAAGGTTGTTATTTACGTAATCCGGATACCATGCAATGCCGTGTGTACTCAAACCTTTTAGCTGAACAACCTCATTATTTTCACCGACAATTGAGGTTCCCTTAACACATAAACTTCCTGAAATCGAAGGAAAAAATGTTATTATTTCATTTTCCGAAGCATCTGCTTTATTCTCTTCGTCGGGCGCTGATGTATCATTATCTTTCTTATTGTCTGACTTATCGTCTTTCTTGTCCGTGTCTTCCTTCTCGGCGGGGGGCTGAGCCGTTTTGAAATTTTTATCCTCCGAAACAGTCGAACCGGTTAGTTCGTTTCCCGCATCGTTACCGCATCCTGCAACGCAGAGCGAACACGTCATAATTATCATTGCAATTAATGTCAGAAATATACTTCTTTTCTTTTTCATTTGCTATCTTTTAAAAAATGCTGAATATAAATTTAAGAGAAAGGGCAGAAATATCAAGTGCCGTACACCCAAGCCACACAAGGAGGCTTGTAACCACTCCCGTAATTCCGCATACTAGTCCACTGATATGTTTACCGCCTTCATTTTTGTCTTTCTTCTTGATTGAAAGTGCGCCAAATATAATTGAACCGACTCCCGTAATAATACCGATCCACGGTGCTCCACCGAAGAAAATTCCAAAAATAACCGAAAGAATACCAAGAAAAAGCGCTATGTGAATAGGCGCGTCTTCGCCGGCAATTGCTGTAGGAAGCCCATCTCCCTGAGGCGCTATATATTCCGGTACCTCTTCTATATTTTTTTCTTTTACTTTTATTTCGGATGCAGTCTTTTCTTTAGTCTTTATTTCATCCTTTTTTTCAGCCTCAGCCGTCGCCGCAGCACTTTTTTGAGCCTTCCATTCTTCCATTGTCATAAGAAAATCCCCCTATCGTCGTCACGGCAGCATACCGGCAGGACCGTTTATTCTTTTGAAATCCAACTTCTCTATTTCGGCAGTCCAATCCCAAAATACCGTCATATCAGTCGGCAACGTTTCCGAATCCAGTTTGGAAGTATTATACAGGTACGCATTTTTTCTTTCATAAACCGGGACTTCAACTCCCCAGCTCATTATTGTATCAAATGCGTTTTTAAATGATGCCACTCGAGAAGTTTCTTCAACTATAGTTGAAGTTTCCTCAATATATCTGTCAAGGTCATCGTCCTGAATTCCGTAATAATTTGAATATCTTCCGGAAAAATAATTGTCGGAATGATAGTTCTGATACAGATTCGGTTCCACGGCAGCGCCCCATGCAGCCGCCCATATTTCAGCCGTATCCATATCAAGAGCTTCCCAAAGATAGTTCGTATCGGAAATATCCTTAATTACCAGTTCAATTCCCAAATCGGAAAGAACGCTTTTAGCCTTTGTAAATATTGCATATGACGGATGGTCTCCTGTTCCTTTCGCAGGGACAAGAACCTCATATTTCATTTTTGCACCTTCTGGGGCATCCGTGAATGTCTTTTTTCCATCATCATAAGTGTAACCGGCTGCTTTAAAAAATGAAACAGCGGCTCCTATTACAGCTTTTTCTCTCTCATTCCTGTCCATATCCAATGTGTATATTGCATTTTGATCAATATCCGTTGAGTATGCACGTTTATAACCTTCCGCATTCTTCTGAGGAGCCCCCCAGAATGTAACCGAAACAGGATATTCAATTACAGAAGCCATTTCATCATAATAGTCTTTGATAACTTCATCCCTGTAGAATGCAAATAAAGTTGCAAAAGCATTTCTGAGCGCTTTTGATTCCTGGCTTGACTTGTCTTTTCCTACTTTAACGTTCGCTGCGGAGATACCTATGTAGCCATATCCGGGCTTGTCATACAATACAGATGAAATTTTTTCTCCCGTAATCTCGCCATTTGAATTGATTTCTTTTATCATGCCAAGAACAGTAGGAGTAAGTTCTATGTCCGTAATGTCAAATTTCTTAATTACAAGATCGTTCAGTTTCGAGCCCTTGTCTGAACATACCAGCTGAACCTTAGGAATCTTTGCTGTCTCCTTCCAGAAATAGTCGCTAACTTCAAGCAGGACACTTTCATCTTCATAACCTGCGAACTTATATGCACCGAAACCTACCGGTTCGTTTTTCTGTTTTATCCCCAAAAGATTGCCTTTTTCAAAGCCAAACTTATTATTTTCATAGTCATATAATGATTTATCACCGTAATAGTGCAACGGTGCCACATAAAAATCTAAGCCATATATTGATTTGGTATCGAATTCTGTCATTGTAATAACGAAATTCTTATCATCAATCTTTTTTATGCCTGATATATTGTCGATTTTTGCGTCGGTATTTATCACCTTATTATAGTCGGAATAGTTATCCATTAAATCCATGATTGATAATCCGACATTCTCAACTTTACTCATTCCGACAATATCGCCGTTATAATATTCCACAAGATCATGGAATACGTCCAACTCGGTAGAATTTTCCGATACATCGAATCCCCAGTTTTTCATACAATCCGCAACTGAGTCTTTTGTTGAATTATACCCCGCATTCTTTAACTTATCTACAATTGCCGAAACAAACTTTTCGCCGGCAATATCCATATCCTCCCAGAATTTCTCCTGCGTATCCTTGTCCCAATATGCAAAATCCTCATTGTCACGTCCTGCTTTAACCAGCAAATTGAATAAAGTATCCATATCACTTTGATACTTTTTCATTCCGTCAATCGGAAGTTTTGAAAACTCAGAAGGTCCGTCATACAAAGGGTCCGAAAGGATGTACATTGTAAAAATAATGTCATCGACTGTAAGTGGAACGCTGTCAGAACATTTTACGCCATCGCGCAATGTAAAGGCATAATCTACCGTTCCGTCTTCTTTTTTTGTTACAACACAATCCGTAAGTCCGTAATATTTGTAATAGGTACCTTTATAGCTGCCGACCTGGCCATCAATCCCAAGTTTTACCATTTCCCCGTTTCTGTCTTTAGCCATAAGTGGTTGCATTGTTAGTTTTAGAACAACCTCGTCGCCTTCGGTTGTTGCATAAAACGGAGAAAAATTACCCGAAAAATTCCCGCAACCAACTACCAATGTATCGATAATCATCCCAAAACTACCCTGTACAGTATTAGGTTCGCCGACCGAATTGCTTACACTCGCTGTATCTGTGCATCCTCCGAGAACACCGGCAATCATAAATACACTTAATGCAGTTGCAATCCCTCTGATAATTCTGTTACGCAAAACATTTTCCTCCGATTATCAATAAGAAAGTGCGTGTTTTCACACACTGTTATCATATTATACCTGATATATGTTTCTTATAAAGTATAAAAGGTGCATGCCCGTTGGACATGCACCTAATTTTATCACACTAGTGATTTGAAGTAAATCTTACTTCCACTCGTTGTACTGCTTCTGGAACTCAGCAAGAACTGCCTGGTAACCAGCTGCATCAAGAGCTGCCTGGTAAGCATCGATTGTAGCCTGAACGTCTGCAGATGCAACACCACCTGTTTCAAGAGCAAAGCCATATTCGTTGAATACGTTCTGGCATGCTGTGAACTCAGCTTCTACAGGAGCCTTGTCAAAACGGAAACCAGCTGCAGGAGAAGTCTTAGCGCCGCCATTGAATGCTTCGTAAAGGCTACCCTTGTCTACGGGCTCGTTGTCAAGAGGAGAAACTGTTGTAGCGTTTGCAGATTCCCACATACCGTGGTTGTACTTGTCAGAGTGCTGTGTAACACGTCCGTCAGCTGTGTAATCGAAGTCTTCGCCTTCGATACCGAATGTGTACATATCAGCTAACTTAGAATCTGTGAAGAGAAGGCCAAGGAAGTCTACGCAAGCCTGAGCTTCTTCTGCTGTGCTGTTTGCTGTTACGCAGTAGCAAGAACCAAGGTTAGATGTTGAGTGTACCCATCTGTCTGTAGCTGTTGTCATTGTTACGTCCTGACCATAACGAGAGTCAGCTTCTTCATTTACAGGGATGTCTGTCCACCATGAGATAGCCCAATCCTGTGTCTGAGTTGTTGTATCTGTTGTCTGCTTTGTGTAGTCATCCTGGTGGATGTAACCAGCTTCTGCCCACTTAGCCATAAGTGTACAGAACTCAAGATATTCGGGTGTAAGAATTGTGTCTACAACTTCGTTAGTATTCTTATCTACTGATACCCAGTTAGCTGTTGAATCAGCTGTGAAGAAATCGAAGCTGTTGATGTACCATCTGTAGAACATAGCTGTCTTCTGAAGAAGAAGAGGGTACTTAAGACCATCTGCAGCTGCATCAGCAAGCATGGGCTCAAGGTCAGCTAAAGACTTAACTGTTGAGATATCCCAACCAAACTTGTCGATAAGATCCTGACGGAACATGAAGTCATAACCTTCTACGTTATCCTTGTAAACGGGAACGAAGTAGTTCTTTCCGTTGTACTTAGAAGCTTCCCACTGACCAGCATCCATTGATCCGTAAAGAGCTGAACCGGGAAGAAGGTCTGTGATGTCATATACAGAACCAGCAGGAACAAGATCGTTTGTTCCGATTGTTGATTCCCATGATGCTGTCCAAAGAAGATTGATTTCGTTGTTAGCTAATGCAAGGTTAGCCTTTGTTGTGTAGTCACCTGAGCCGTACTCTGTTAAAGTGATTTCAACGTTAATCTTGTCAGCGATGTAAGCGTTGATAGCATCTTCAACCTTCTTAACCTGGTCTGTATCAACAGCGCCTAAGTTAAAGCATGCTCTTACTACATTGATGTGAACTTTGTCACCTGAAGCTACAGGAGCATCTGTAGATGTCTCTGTGCTTGTGCTTGCTGCAGGAGTTGAAGTGCTTGTGGATGTTTCTGTGTCGCCGCAGGCAACAAGTGAAAGACCCATAGCTGCTGCAAGAACTACTGCTGCAACTTTGTTAAGTTTTTTCATAAAAAACCTCCCTATGTTTAATATGTATATTCTAAAGGAAAAGCGGAATGCTCTGCCTCGAATATCAACCCTTTACGGAACCTACTGTAAGTCCCTTGATGAAGTATTTCTGGAAGAAAGGATAAATAACCATAATAGGTGCAATAACTACGATAACGGTAGCCATTGTGGAGGACTGCTGAGGGATACTTCCACCCATCGCATCTCTCGCTGCCTGAGGAACGTTTGCATTATTCAAAAGAACGCTGATACTACTCTGGATGTTGATAAGAAGCAACTGCAAAGGCTGTAACTTGTTATCATCGATATAAAGCAATGCGTTCTGCCAGTCATTCCAGTAACCTGTAGCCATCATAAATCCAACGGCTGCAAGTGAAGGCTTAAGAAGCGGAAGTGTAATCTGGAAGAATGTTCTGTACTCACCGGCACCGTCAATTTTCGCAGCTTCCATAAGCTCATTAGGAATACTGTTCGCTATATACGTTCGTAGAATTATAACATTCATTGTCGTAACGCACAATGGTAAAATTAAAGCCAAAAGGTTGTTCTTTAATCCGTATGAGCCGGTAAAGATGATGTAACCTGAAAGCTGACCACCGTTGAACAACATGGGAATCAGCAAATAAATTGAAAAGAATTTAGATAATCTGAAGTCTTTTCTGCTGATTGCATATGCATACATACTCATTACAAGGAGCCCAAGGAATGTACCCACTACCGTAACACCGATTGTAACGATGTATGAATAACCGAGCTTCTGACCATACTTCAGAATAGCTTTCATACCGTTGATTGACCAAGCTTTAAGGTAATACATAATGTATTCCTTATCTTCGCTCATCATCAATCCCGGAAGGAAAGAATATCCATGCTGAGTAAGCCATTTTTCATCTGTAAATGCACTTATAAACACAAGGAGTACAGGTGCAAAACAGAATATTGTAAATAATACAAGGCATACGCCTAAAACAAACTGACCAAAACCATTATGTTCTTTTCTTGAAGGAGCCAAGTCCAAATTCTTTTTTGCCATTTTTCATCTCCTCCTTAGAACAATGCGTTTTCAGGCTCAATCTTCTTAACCATCCAGTTTGCAAACAGCATCATCAGCAAGCCGACAACCGACTGGAAGAGTGAAGCAGCCATCGTATATCCAAACTTACCACTGGTCTTAATCGCATCAAGTACATACGAATCGATAACCTGTGTTGTTGAATAGAGCTGACCGATATTTCTTGTAACCTGGTAGAAAAGACCTGTATCGGATCTCATTACATTTCCTACCGAAAGGAGTAACATAACCGTAATCATCGGGATAAGGCTCGGTAATGTTATATGTAAAATCTGTTTCCACTTACCTGCGCCGTCAATTTCAGCTGCTTCGTAAAGCTCGGTATCAATACCAGCCAAAACCGACATATACAAAACCGATCCGTATCCGGTATCTTTCCACGTTTTAACAATCGTCAAAATCAGTGGCCAAATATTCGCGGACGTTTTTGCATAAAATGCTGTATTCAAACCAAATGTATTGTTGATGATTCCGTTTGAACCAATAAATGCCGCAACGATGAACTGAACTGCCGCATAAGAAATGAAGACGGGAATAATCATAAGTGTCTGCATTGTCTTACCCATTTTCTTAAGGCAGAACTGGTCGATTGCGATAGCAAGAACAACATTAAGTGTCGTACCTATAGCTGTAAAGATAATGTAGTAAAGAATTGTGTTACGTGTCATCGAAATGAACTTTGCTTTGTTCTGGACGATGAATTTGAAATTTTCAATTCCGTTCCATGCACTGCCCCAGATACCTTCGGCAGGTTTAAAGTCCTTAAATGCAACTACAAGACCTGACATAGGAACATACATAATAAAGAACAAAACCAAAAAAGCAGGTAATGCCAATACAACATGTGCTCTGTGTTTCCAAGTATTGCGTATGAAATCCTTCATGCTTGTTCTCCTACAAATGCTATTTACGAAATCACTTAATCGTTTTCGCTATTAAAGAATATAACAATTTTTACACCGTTGCAACATCTTTTTCGCATTTTGATGTGCAAAATTAACATTTTTAAACAAAATGTATAAATCATTTTGTAATTTTTGTGTGTTTTTACAAGTGATTATGTATACAAGTTGCTGTCATTGCTTAAGTACTTACTTAATCGTTTTACTTAACATATTTGTGTAAGCGTTTTCGCGAAAACAAAACTTTTAGCAGAGCAAACGGTTGCACATTGTTCTTCTTATCTTAATGACTCACCTGCCAGGACAAGGCAACCGATTATACCCTGGTCGTCATTAAGACTTGCCGGAACAATATAATCGTCAGTATTATCCAGCTGTTCCGTAGAAAGATAACCGGCAATAAATTCTTTGACATATTTCCTTATAAGAGGAAACAGTTCCGTTTTATGCATAACACCGCCTCCAAGAATAATTCTTTCAGGTGCAAGAATCATAATATACTTTGACAATGCCTGGGCAATATACCACGCTTCCATATCAAACGCCTTGTGGTCGTCCGGGAGTTCCTTTGCACTCATTCCCCAGCGTTCTTCAATGGCCGGTCCTGCTGCCACGCCTTCAAAGCAGTCCTTATGGTACGGACATTTTCCCGAATATGTGTCCTCGGGATGACGTTTCATAATCATATGTCCGGCTTCCGGATGAAGATTTCCGTGTACAAGATTTCCCTCAACCATTATTCCCGCACCGATTCCCGTTCCGATCGTGATATAAATCACGTTCTTCATTCCTTTTGATGACCCGAAGGTTGCTTCTCCGAGGCATGACCCGTTTACGTCCGTATCAAAGCCTACGGGAACGCCCAATGCATCCTTAAAAGCTCCAACAATATTGTAGTTTCTCCATGCAAGCTTCGGTGTGGTAGTTATATAGCCATACTTCGGCGAATTTTTATCAGGACAAATAGGGCCGAAACAGCCTATACCGAGTGCATCAATTTCTTTTTCCTTAAAATATGCAATCATCTGCGGCATTGTCTCAGCCGGAGTCAGCGTCGGAATTGATTTTTGTTCATAAATTTTTCCGTTTTCGTCTCCTATGGCAAGAACCATTTTTGTTCCGCCTGCTTCAAGTGCTCCCAATCTCATCTCGTTTATTTCCTCCCTGTAATCTTCTTGATGAAAACTTTAAAACCATGTCCTATGTCAAATATTATCCCCCGAAACGGTCTCAAAAGCATCCATATCGCAGAATAAAATCTGTATGGAAAATATCTCACACTTCTCTCGCGCCCGTTTTTTATATATGAAACCATCACTCCTGCCACGCAGTCATCGGAAAGAGGCCCTTCCGGTACAACCTGGGCATCCCCCACCATATATAATCCTTCCGGTTTTATTTTGCAAACCCTGTGAATAATAAGCGGTCCGTCCTGTCGTCTGTATACAAGCACATCAAGGGGCCTTATTTTTTCCGTCAAAGGTTCAACCACGGCGTAATCATCCGGCGAAGAAAAAAACGGTGCCATACTGCCGCCGCTTGGATGAAATTTAACTGTATTGCCTGCTCTCAGCAGCGCTTCGATATCCTTTTTTTCTTCCACAGTGTCACCCCTTTATGATATAATTCCGTATTATGAAGCGAAATGACAATTATATTCTTACAAAATTTAATGACTGTTTCTTTCTTGTCCCCACAGGGCAGGCTGCCGCGAATCTTCAGCCCCTGCGCACAATCAATGAAGTAGGCGCTTTCATATGGGAAGCCCTGGAAAAAGATATCCCTATTGAGCATCTGATAAAAATGGCAATGTCGAAATATGCAACATCACCCGAAGACATTGCAGTGCTGACCGATGACATCTACACCTTTGTCAATGCTTTAAAAGTCAAAGGACTTATCATCGACAACAGTATTGCTGCTCCCCCGGAAATTTGTAATGATTTTACCATAAAAATCGCGGGTATTGTATTTAATCTTCAATTGCCCCGGGATATAATCCATCCGTGCTTCAATCCGTTTTCATACGATACCACCGCAGCCGCAGATGTCAATGTGGTTTTAAAAATCGGGCTTCCGAAAAATCCCGCAAACGGTAACGTTCTCCTGCGTAATGGGGAAGTTATTGTAATGAAAACCGATTGTGAATACATTCTTCTTATTTCTGCTTTCGAACGCATAAAAGAGATTCACATCAGTCTCGATTTAAAAGAAGTCGTGCTTTTTGCTCTGACTCCTTATGACGACAAACTTTCCGAAGAAATATATTTGGGACTTCGCACTCCGTTTTTATTAAATGCCCTCAGCAAAGGAATGATTATGCTTCATTCCGCTTCACTTGTTTATAAGAACAAACTTTACTGTTTCTCCGGTCCTTCCGGAATGGGCAAAAGTACTCACACAAAGCTTTGGACATCGTTGTTCGGTGTCGAATTAATAAACGGCGATCTCAATCTTTTGGCCTACGGAGACGAAAACACCTATGTATACGGCACGCCATGGTGCGGAACATCCGGTATTTTCAGTACCGAAGCATTCTTGCTGGGCGGTATCGTTTTTCTTGAAAAATCACCCTCCGATAATGCGGTTGTTCTTTCCGAAGAAGAAGCTTATCCGCGGCTTGTCAGCAGAATTACTTCTCCATGTTTTGAGAGATCCATGACCGAAAAAATACTTTCGCAATGTCAGGCAATTGTCAAAACCGCTCCCATGCTTCATCTAAAATGCACTCCCGAAGCATCCGCAGTTTATGCGGTAAAGCAGAAAATCGATTCGTTTGAATAAGTCAGCGCCCGGATAGTATATCCGAGCGCTAAATTTATCTCTTATATCTCTGTTTTTTCCCTCTCGCCGCAAAAATACATACCGTTAATGTCGCAATCACGATTAAAGCATAATATACCATATATATTGTATCTTTCGATTCCCCTGTCAAAATATATAAAATCGAAGGCTTACCGTTATGCATCGCCCACAAGGTAGTTCCCTCTATTGCTTTGACGGAAGCATTTGTTTTCGCCTCGGTATCGCATATACCGCTTTTCATAGTAAGTGTTTTGTTCCCAAAAACTTCACCTTCACAAAGACTGCTGTATGCATTATTCGGTCCCGAAACCGAGCAAAAATATTTTCCCCGCTCGCTCACCGTTATATTTTTCCCGTATCCCGCAATCGAACACTGTGTGAGATCTTCGTCGCTGATTTTATACCAGACAAAGTCATTGTTGTTGACGCCTTTTGCTTTTGCCGACAGTTTATATCCTTGCCCTGAGGGCTTACATTTTACTTCCACTGACAGCAAATACTTCTTTGGACTCCAAAATTCGTTGTACCATTTGTCAAATCGGTAATTCAAAGCGGTCTCCATGTCCGAAGCCAATGAGGTAAACGATCTGTCAAGATTCCATCTCAGCCAGTTCATTTCCTGGGACAAAGCAATACTCTCTGCCATATCATTTAAAACAAACATCTTATTTCCCGAGTACTTTTCCAGAAGAACGGAATGAACCTTCTTCATATCTTCGTTCTCAGCCAGAGCATATTCCATGAAATCACTGTGCTTCCAGAACTGTTCCGTCCATGTAAAATAATGTTCCTCTGTATAGAAAACACTGGTAAACATTGAACCGTAGTAGTAATAATTGTTGTCTGTTTCAAAATCCCATGCCGGTCCAAAGGTCAGTTTATTGTTTTCCGACGAGTCCGAATCCTTGTATATATATGTACTTGTTCTGTTATATTCCCAGTTCTCATAGAAGCCGTATACAAGCATTTGAGCAGCAAGTGAATTCATGTCGGCATACTCGGAATAATGTTTGCCCAAAGAATTGTATCCCGTTTCGGAATACAGCGCATCCTCAAATTCCTGAACATAACCCGCTATATATTTCACCTGGGCCTTCGAAGCATTTTCAGGATATTTAACCCGGACATATACGTCATGGGCTGTTTTAAACCATCCGTCCTCGCCTGAAAGAACAGAAGTCAATTCCAGAACATAGCCGCCGGTAATGTCATCAATATCCGTACCCTTTTCGGAAGGTCTTAAATACTGATAATATTTTATCCCTTTCTGTATCAGTTCGTCTTCTGTATTTGTATCGTAAACATATACAATTTTCGGATCTGTTTCATATTCGATTTCTGATTTTTTAACGTTCACGGCAGATTTGTTGTCAACTTTATTTGCAAGAAGATAAACTCCTCTGTATTCGCCGTTTATAAAAACATCCACAAATTCCGCAGATACATTTGCATACCCGGAATCACCCTTAACCATTCCGCTGTATGTATAATAACCAAGCATCTGTGCAAGTCCTGTCGCATCAAAGGCCATTACATCCGAACGTCCGGTCAGAAGAACCCATTTTTTACTTTTGCCGGCACCTTCCACCAATTCTGCCTTCTTTTCAAGCTTCACATTGTAAGAGTTTTTTGTATTCTGTTCTCCTGAAGCATTGTAAGAGGAATTACCGTGTCCGGATATTTTTTCGATATTTCCATCGTAAATCATTTCATTCTCCGAACTCACAATTCGCATTACACCGCTGTCTGTGTATCTTTTGCCGTTATTTTCTGAGTTAATGGCAATCAGTCCCCCATCGCCTTTTGAAAGATCTATATAAACACTGTTTATATTTTCCCCGGCATATACATACAATGCATATTTGTAATATTTGTCCGTCTCTTTATCATACTCGTAAATATAGTTTTCACCGCGTTTAAGCATCATTAATGTGCTTTCGCCGTATGAAACCGCTTGTTTTGTGTATGGATTATATAATGCGATTTCACCTGTATAATATATTTTTACCGAAGACAAATCTGTATTTGACGGCAGAAAAAGATAATTCACCGTATCAACCACTGATGTTTTTAGGAAATATGGCGAACCGCCGGCATCTGCTTCTGCCACAATCGGAACCGGTCCGTACAGGGCTTCAGACTTAATCGATGCCTCAGCATTAATCGGAATAAAAAGAACAAGCAAAAAAGGAACAAGCACTGTAAGTGCGTCTGTTTTCTTCTTTCTGAATACAATAAATTTACTTAAAAAATAATTCAAAACCGTACCAAGCACGCTGCCTGTAAGCTTCGCAAAGCCGGCCTCAATGCCGAACAAATCAAAATCTATTTTAAGCAGCTGCATCACCGGAACAGTTCCCCATTCGATAACTGCAGTAAAAAGTCTCGATAAGAAGAACGCCAAAAATTCCTTGGCCACCACATCGTATTTCCACTCTTTTTTTTGAAATACCACAATCTTGTTAAGGAAAAAGGCCAACAAAAAAGCACAGCAGATGGAAATGGCATTACTGATATTTACATCCACTCCTCCGACGGAAGTAAGCAGAGAATAAACTCCCCAGTTCACTGCCGCAACTACAACACCCACAATAATGTATACAATTGTCTCTCTGTGTTTTTTCATTAAGTCAGCAATTTTTTTCATCATAAACTCTCAAATAATTCTTCCCAATCATGTATAACCGTATCGACAGAATACTTTTCAGCCATTTTTCCCGATCCGTCACCAATGCTTTTTCTCATGCTTTCGCTTTTGAGAATGCAATCAAGTTTTTCTTTGTATGCTTCCATATCATTGTCTGCGACCACAAATCCGTTTTCACCGTCAATCACATTTTCCCTGATTCCGCCGCCGCAATCAAAGGTGAGAATGCCAAGCCCCGCCTCCATAGCTTCTATCATAGCCATCGAAAGGCCTTCGTTTTCGGATGTCATCAGGAATACAGAGGCGTTTCCGTACATTTTTTCCTTTGAAGAAGAAATTCCCGGAAGCTCAACCGATTTGATCCCCTTATTCGAAATCATTTCTTCAAGCTTCTGTCTTTCGGGACCGTTTCCGTATATTTTCAGTTGCCAGTCATTTCCGCTAACCTGCTGCCAAATATCCAAAAGCCTGTCATATCTTTTTCCCGGAACAAGACCTCCCACCGCTACCGCTGTTTTAACAGAATAATCCGGCACAATGTCCAGTGGTTCCACAGAATTCAGAATACACCTTACGGTACATTTCCGCCCCTTTATATCTTCAAACTTTTTCCTATCATACTCGGAAAGAACCACAATTGTGTTGTTTGATTTCACCAGCATTCGGCGTGATATTTTCCTAAGAATGGGATTCACTTCAAATTTCATATTAAAATTAAAGTGTTCCCACGAAACAAACTTTGTCTCCCGCAATCTTTTATGAAACAGTATCGAGTAGAAAATAAGTATACTGTCAACGTCAACCCAAATGTCCGGTTTTGCCCCGGCAGATATTTCTTTAAGACTATTGAAATTTTTTACAATATCCGACTTCAGTGTTTTTGATTGCAGCCAATGTATTTCAATTTCATCGGACAATTTAAAATAACTTTTGTCACATCCGCACAGACTTACAATGTTTACCGAATATCCACGCTTAACAAGAGCATTTGCCGTATTTACAAGTGCTCTCTCCGTCCCGCCGGAATGTGTGAGATTTCCGCAAAAAAACATCACGCTTCTGTTTTTCATCATTAGCTCCGTTTGATTTCGGTCTTTCCTCCCGAAATATTATAAACTCTGTCGCACATTTCCATAACCTCACGTCTGTGTGTGGTTATAATGCAGGTCATCGGCCGTTCATCGTTCATTATATTGTCCATAACCTGCTTCTGTGTATCCATGTCAAGCGCTGATGTAGCCTCATCAAGAAGAAGAATGGGTGACTGCCTCAAAAGGGCTCGAGCGATGGAAAGGCGCTGCGCCTGTCCTTCGGAGAAACCTCCGCATCTTTCTTTAATTACCGTATTTATTCCTTCGGGTCTCTGAGATATAAAATCCCAGGCACATGCTTTTTTTAAAGCATCTATGATTTCTTCGTCGGTAGCATCTTCTTTAACATTCCTCATATTTTCGGCAATAGTACCCGAAAACATTGTATTTCCCTGGGGAACATACGCGAAAAGCTGCCTTGTAGCTGCGGTAACCTGTATGGTCTCCTTTATGTCGCCTGTCATCACATCCTGTGAAAATGCCTCAATCGTTCCGTTTTTTGATAGAATAATCGCAAGCAAAAGACGAAGCATTGTTGTTTTTCCTTCTCCGGAAGGACCTATCAAACCGACAACCTCACGCGGATGAGCAATCATTGTTGCATTTTCAAATATTTCTTCTCCTTCAAAATATGAAAAATCCACATTGTCGGCCTTAACACCAATACCGGTTTTTTCATATTTTTCCTTGAATGCCACTACATTTTGTTCGTCAGAGTAGTCTTCTTTTGAAAGTTCCGATATTTCCATTACACGCTTGGCAGAATTTGCAAGCGAAATAAGTGACGGAACTACATTAATCATATTCTGCGCAGCACCCGAAAGCGATTGTGACATTGTCAAAAACATTGTCATTGTTCCGTAAGAAATATAGCCGTGCCACACTCTGTAAATACCCCAACCGTATGTTGAATAGGAGATAAGCTGTGAGCACAGCACAAGAATTATTGAATTAATAACCGTAACTCTTTGGTTTCGCATCTTACAATCTGCGCTCTTCCCCTGAAGATAGCGAAGACGCTTCGTATAAAGGCGGATCATATCAAGTGCTTTCAAATTTTGGATGTCATTGAAGGAGTCCTGTGTAAAGCCAACAAGTTCAGCATTAACCTCCATGTTTTCCATATTAAGCTTGCTCATTCTTTTAAGGTTCTGTCTTGATACCAGAAAAGTAAGAGGAACACTTATAACAGAGAAAATGGCAAAAGTGTAATCATATTTTAAAATCATGTATAATGCTGTGGCAAATTTAAACAGAAAAATCAGAATATTCGGCAAAGTAGTCAGAATACCGGAGGCAATATTTGCGCAGTCTCCGTTCCAACGTGAAATAAGCTGACTGGCACCGAATTTGTTTAATTCTTCCCAGTTGGAAGTAATAATCTTTTTGTAAATATCCTCTTTAATATCATTCTCAACTTTCAGACGAATAAATGTATTAAAGTATGTGGAAATGCTGTTTACCGCAATTACCATCAGCTGATACGCTATCAGCATTGCGAATGTGGCAACCAGTTCTCCCGTGCGATGGTTTGTGATAATATCTACCACATCTTTTGACCTGAGACTTACCAGCAACGAAGCTAATACACCGCTGAGTCCAATCACTGTATATAAAAGAACAAGCCAAAAACGCTTCCTGGTATATCCGAATATCCACAAGAAACGTGCTTTGTAATCCTCTATTATATTTTTAAATTTTGCAGTTTTCTTTTCTTTCATCGATTGCCAAAAATGCCCCGGTGTTTTCCTCAAGGCATAATAATATTGCATAAAAAAAGGGCTACATTAAATGCAGCCCTTTGTAAAATATCTTATTGCACAGTAACTTCTACGTTCCAAGTTCCGTCAATAATAGCTGACTCCTGAATATGAGTTCCTGTCTTGTAATAAGAACCTGAATGTCCGTCATCACTTATTTCGCCCTGGTCGAATACCACATTATTAAACGAGAAGTTAAGATCTTCGTTAGGATTAAATGCCCCGTTACGAACAAATGTGATTGAATTACCACTTGTTGTAGCAGAAAATGCTCCGCCGGTGCCACCCCAGGAAACGATGTTACCCTTACCAACGAATGTACATGTAATCTTAATGTAATTACCTGTCATATTAGGTCCGGTAATAATACCACCCTCCAAGTCAGAATGTGAACCGGAATTCTGATTTGTCCATTTAAGATAAATCTGGTAATTGGGAGTTGTACCGCTTCCGTAAGCATATACGCCTTCAACAGCGTCATTATTCTCTATAACAATAGGTTTACTGTAATTATTCATACAATATGTCCCCTTTCTATATGAATATCTCTACTATTCTCACAATAACAATATAAAAATGATTTGTCAATTATATATAGGTCAAAAGTACCGATATTTCTCTTTTTTTTCGCATTCTTTTCAGAATATCAATCTTAATGCCACAGATTCATATATTTCGTCAATTCGGCACGCTTATGCGCACTTCTAATCACGTCAATGGACTTTACGCCTCTTTTATATTTATTGTTCTTCATGAAGATAAATAAACTGGCAATCCACAGTATCGGCCATGTAATAAATATCTTGGAAGCCTTAGGAAAATTGATCCTTGCCTGGTGATGAAACTCTTTGAACAGTCCCCAAAGTGAAGGAGAAGTGGTATTGACCAGACGGGCCCCGCTTTCTTCGCCAAATCTTCCCGCCTCCAATATATCATTTAGAAGGCTTGTTGCTTTTTGAACAAAGGTATCATCATTACATATCTCTTTATCAAGCAAAACAAACGCATGCTCTTCCTTAAGTCCAAGCTGCCCGATGCAAATATATGTCACCATATCCGAAAAAGTTTTCATGCCGCAAGATGTTACATCTTTTAAATATTCATCTGCATATTTCAAACTTTCTTCATCATTCCAAAACAGAACCCAGTCACACAATAGTCTTACCCCGAAACCTGCCGCGAGATAATGTTCAAGCATATGGATCAGCATATAAAATGCTTTTTTGCTTCCGGGAAGTGTCTTAATATCACATCCCATAATGGTCTTTAACTCAAAGAGTAAATTGTCCGAAGAAAAAATGTCTTCGATTTTTTTGTTCACCGTTTCATTTTCAAACGGTCGCATAATGCAATTATGAATCTCAACGATTACCCCCGTGGAATGGACCATATTGGCATGATGCGGTGAATATTCTTCATTTTGAAGACAGTAACCGTTTTGTAGCAGCACCTCAACGGCCGTTTTTATCTGTTGTGCATCTTTAAGAAGAATATCAACATCCGACGAAGAACGGTATTCCGGAACCGGATAATATTCGGCCAAGTCTACGCCTTTAATTACACAGGCATCAATTCCGTTTTTTTCAAGAATATACAGAATATTCCTTGTCACAAAAAAATATCTGTAATAATTTGCGACTGTTTTTTCGCAGGATTTTTGCGAAATAGCCTTCCACTTTAAATTGTTAAATTTAACAGAAACGGGGTATACCAATGAAAGAACATCCGCCTTGCCTGCATCATAGGCGAAAGCAATTTCTTCATCCTCGGTAATTGTCGGACAAACACTTTGGTTCAATGAGGCTGCCAACAAATCAAGGAAAAGCTGTTCCCGCTTCGATAATAGTATATCTGTCATAAATCTTATCGTAAATTAACAGTGCCGATATATATATCAGACTTTTTCTCGGAACTGATTTCATTCTTATTTGCAAAATAAACAGCCCGATTGTCACCGTCCTTCATAAAACTCATATATACATTTCCCTCGATAATAGGCGTCATACACACAAATGTGTGACTTTCTCCCGCTTTTATCTGAGATAACTGTATCCATTCGCTCATATCAAGAACAATCTCGTTCCCAAACTCATCGCACGCATAAAACTTGCATACATTCTTAAAGAAGCAACGTGCAAAGCCAATATTCTCAATTGTAATATCCCATCTGAGAATGGATTCATCCGACTTAAGCACCTGCATTTTTACTTTGCGAAGAACAAACCTGTAACCCAAGTGTCTTGTAATATAGTTATAACCGTTCATGCCTCGGAATATTCCAATACCGGTCCAGCTCAGTTCCTTCAAATGCTCAATAAAGTTAATATCATGTACTCTGTTAAGGTATGTAACATGAAGTTTCTGGAAATACTTTGCCATTTCCTTCAACGAATTTCGGGCAGAGCTTATTGCATCCTTTTCCTCTGTATGAAGTGCTTCTCCACCGTACGGCACACGGTCGCAAAGCGATGATACGTACTCGAGTTCTTCTTCCGGAAGCCAGGACTGCTCTCGCCTGACTTCATTTGCCGGTTTTTCACCGAATGTTCCGAGGTGGGTAGGCGATGCAAGTATGGCATCATCAAAAATGCCAACCTTCTGCTGTCTGATATCTTCCCCCTCAGGGAAAAGAATACGTACATAAGCAGGTCTGCGCACTGCCATATATATTGAATCGTCAAGCTTTTCAATGAAATTATCGGAAAGTTTTCTCAGTCTGGCGGGAGAAAGGAATTTTGATGAATGCATTTCCCCCCAGTTTCCGATAAGAAGTCCTTGATAAACAAATATATTAGTCGAATATTTCTGCAAAACAGGAACAATCTGATTCATGTGCGCAATAATCTGTTCCTCTGTAGAAGGCTCTGTCTGCATGCAGTTTCCCTCTACATCGTATACCGCGCGAACAATCATATCGAGTCTGTAGTCCCTGAAAAAAGAAAAAATCCGGTCGATATTATCAAGTGCTTTTTCATCAAGATCTTTGTCTTTGTAATCCTCAATATTCAGTAATATAAATGCAAGAGTATCCGTCGCGTTAAGCGTATACTCCCTGTCTTCCAATGTAATATCTTCAGATAATTTAAATGTATGAATCTGGTACCATCCGCGATACGGATTAATTAATTCCTCATTGGTCTCTACCGTTTTCGGAGCCTTAAACGATATTCTTTTGTAATTCTTCACGGACTTTTGCTTCATTAAGTACACCTCTGTCCAATTTAAATATTTTTACTCTGGCCCATACCGCCGATAGGGAAATTGTCATTCTGATCATATAGAGCATTGGTTTGATTATTCCCGAATGCATACTGGTTCCCTCTGTACGGGCATACATTACGGATGGAATTTCAATAATACTAAATCCAAGCATCCTCATAAGCATCAGCATATTGGCATCAGGATATTTGTCATCGAAGCATGAATATCTTGAATAGTATTCAAAAGCACGACGGCTGAGCCCCTGAAGCCCCGATGTGGGATCCATAATCTTCTGACCGGAACCGATTTTAATAAGATTTCTGAATAAAATAAATGCAATCTTTTTTGCAAAATTTACAGGGAATGATATCGAGCCCTCAACAAAACGGGATCCGATAACAATATCGGGATATTCGCCGTTTTCATCTGCTGTTCGTAATGCATCATACAGCTTTTGAACATTACTCGGATCGTGCTGACCGTCAGCATCCATCTGTATAACATATTTATAACCCTTACGCACAGCATATTTATAACCGACCTGAAGTCCCGAACCGTAGCCAAGATTAAAAACATGTGTTACAACAGCGACATTATGCGCCTTGCAGATATATTCGGTGCCGTCCTTCGAAGCATCATTCATTACAAGCACATCCGCATAATCGGCTATCGGTGCCGATGTCAGCGCTTCAAGTACCGGAGTTATAGTCTTTGCTTCATTATAAGCCGGTATAATAATCAGTACCTCTTTTTCAGCCTTTAACATAAATCAATCTCCGCAAAATAAAATATCTATTATTTCTTTCTGACTCTCGTTTCTTTGTTCTTCTTCGATTCTTTTTGACGCCGCTTCACCCATTCTCTTTGCGGCCTCCCTGTCGGCAAGCATATTCTGAATTGTGTCTGCCAGCGATTCGGCCGTGAACGAGCAAACCATTCCGTCCGCTCCGTCATGAACCTGCTCACTGTTTCCGGCATAGTCTGTAACAATTATGGGGCAGCCGAGTATTCTTGCTTCCTGAACCGCAATACTCTTCCCCTCGTATTTGGATGCATGAACATAAATATCGCTTTGTCTTAAGTATGGGTAGGGATTTGATTTTGTTCCAAGAAGAAAAAAATCTTCATGAAGGCCAAGCATTACAATTCTGTTGTGAAGAAAATCTCTCTGATTTCCTTCGCCCAAAACGTACCATCTTGCCCTGACACCTCTGTCTTTAAGGATTTTCATGGCATCTATTGAAAAATCAAATGACTTTTGAAGGGTTAATCGCCCTATACTCAATATTCTGATTCCGTCGTAATCGTCATCAAATCCTCCTTGTTCAAGAGCTTTTTTACGAATTTCATCAATATTCAGAAGATTATGGAATACTTCTGTTTTAACAGAACATTCGGGGTGAACTCTCAAAAACGAATATCTTACCTCATGTGATATCGCATATATGGCGTCCATATTGTCGTATGCTTTTTTGTCAAACACAGCCCTGTATCCTGCCGCACAATAGTCGATATGGACAAATGCAATTTTCTTCTTTGCTTTTACATACTTGCTTACATAATATGTGGAGCCGCCTTCAAGGAATGCAACTGCCGTATCGTATTCCTCCGTAATCCTTGGAGCGCCGTCGGCTATAAGATTCCAAAGAAGCTTGTCATATCTTATATTTCCCGACTTTCGCATTTTACAATAATTTTTTATAATATCCAAACCGTTTTTCGCGCCGGAAAAGTGAGAAAAAAAATACCTTATCACAGTTCGCTTTATTCGCTTTTTCCCTGCTACGTCATGTACCGAACAAGAATTATATTTCTTATTGAGCAAATTAACATGCTTCGGCAGGTTTTCCGCAAGTTCGCCTTGGTTTAACAGAACGAAAATAGACACTTCGGTATCCGGAGTGTCTAGGCGGTTAAGCATTTCCAACAAAGCCTTTTCAGCACCGGCAGTACCCAATGTATTAATAACAAACAGTACTTTCCGCATTCTTTATTCCTGTGCTTTTTCTTTTTTTAGACTTTGAATATCTTTAATTAATACTTCATTTTCCTGATTTAACAAAGAAACCTGTATTGCAAGTTCCTGATTTTTTCTCATCAATTCTGATATGCGCACGCTGACAAAAAATGCCGCATAAAGCCCGCAGAAGAAAATGATAAGAACAAGGATAAGTCCGGTAATGCTTATGTATTCATTAATATGATCGGGGCGCAGAATAATTCCGGCTAAAATAATCGAAACAGAAACAACCCCCCAAACAAGGCAGAAAGAGTCATGCATCTTACGCTTTGCAAGACTGGCCACAGTCTTGCAAAGCATATACACGCCTGCAATTATCATAATGATTCTAAGTATATCGGCAGAAGTTAATTTCATTTTTATTTCCTCTCATACACAAGGTTAGAAGGCATCTTACCTCTACCCTTTTTAAGAATTCGACCTGAGCAGAAAACATGTACGTCCAGGGTTTTCTCCATTCGCCGCATTCTGTAATATGACATTGCGAATCCGCAGAAAGCTCCGATAAGAAGTCCGACACCGTGCCAAATTATCGGAAGATCTTTTGCAACGGCACTGCCCAGGAATGTAACAATAAAGAATGTAAGTGATGTCATTAATGCGCCGGACAAATCATTGAAATAATAAAGGAAAATAATTACCGAATACATAATGAACATGATGAAATATCCTGCCGAAAGACAAGGATAAATCTTCATAGTCTTTCCTCCGAATCCAAATCTGGGAAGAAGAATCATCGCAATCATAAATATAGGTGTTGTAATAATGAACTGAAGTCGCGTAAGTGTCATTATTTCTTCAGACATCTGACGGAACATTCTTTGCTTGGAGGTGTCGATATCCATTCCTCTTCCACCGATTACAGCCTCCGAATAAGCTTTGTATCTGCTGTGGAAGTACATTTCAACACGTGTAATAAAGATAACGCTGGCAGTAATGTTTGTAAACATTGCGAGGCAGCTTGCCATATCATAAGGCTGGTTGCATACAAAAGTATTTACAACAATCATTTTATCATCAGCTGTCCAGAAAACAAAATTATGAATAAACAAACCGAAGATATAGAAAAAGTTCGCAAAAATAAGTTGCCAGAACTTACCGAAATATTTTATAACGCCAAAATAGTTACCCGAATTCTTCTTAAAGTATCTTCTGAACAACGCAAACTCCTGAATTGCTGTCAGGAAAAGTCCCACGTCAAGAGAAACAAGCATTGCTATATCGGTTCTGACACCGAATATATAATGAAGAATAAGTGAAAGAATAAGCGTAACCAGCATACCGATTACATAAAACAGCGATATCTTCTTGTAATCCTTACAGATTGAGAGATAAAGCATGATGTAGAAGGTAAACATCAGACTCATATATCCGAAGAAGCCGGCAAAAACATACCAAATATTAACTCCGCCCACAAAGTATTCGCGTGCGCAGAAGAAAACTGCGGGAATAAATGAGAAAATTGTGTTAAGAACAAGTCCCATGTAAAAGCAAGGGGGAATGTCTTCGTATTTCTCATCATAAATCAAGTCGGACATATATCTTGAAATTACCGCATTAAACGGCGAAGCTGTCAAAAGTGAAAATATAAAGATGTACAAAACAGTACATGAATATAATTCTCTGGTAAGATAATCCAACTTTGAAAATCCCAAAAGCAGCTGCATCAGAACAATAACAGCAATGATAATCAGCATGGGAGCAATTGTGACAATTACGGAATATCCGCAACCAATCAATTTTGATAAAATTGAGTTTTTACTAAAAATCTTATTAAGTCTGATTCCTATACCGGCCATTTTTATTCTTCCCTTTTTTCTAAATCGTCATAAATTGACTTGTACTTCAATCTCATATCTTCGATACGGTATTTACTGTTCACTCTCTTATATCCTACTTCACCCATTGCGAGTCTGAGATTTTCGTCCGTAGCCATTCTTACAATCGCATCGGATATTTCGGATACATTCATAATATGTGTAAGAATACCTGCTTCTCCGAAGTCATCGTCCTCACCGAAAATAAGTCCGCGGCAATTTCCCACATCTGTTGCAATTACAGGTTTCTTAGCTGCATAGCCTTCAAGAATTGTCAAAGGCTGACCTTCACTTATACTGGTCAGAATTGTAAAATCCATTCTTCCCATATACTCGACAACATCAACCTTGCCGGTAAATTCAATATCCTTAACACCAAGTGAATCCACAAGGTCGAAGCATTCATTTGCATAATCCTCGTCTTCATTGGTAGGGCCCATAATCCAAAGCTTAATATTGGGAACTCTTTCCTTTGCATAGGAAAATGCCTGAATCATCGTTTTGACATCTTTAATGGGCGTTACTCGAAGAATTGCACCGACGTTTATAAATCCCTGATCTTCTTCCTTCTTTCCCGGTATGTCTTTAAATCTGTCAACACTGATACCGTTTGGCGTAACCATTGTTTTACCTTCGGCACATCCAAGTTCTATCTGCAATTCACGCGCATGTGAATAAAGGCTTGTAACCTTCTCTGCCTTATCATATGCAACCATTGACATCTTTCTGAACTGATCGATCCATATATTTTTATAGATTCCCTTAACCCAGGGAGCCTTAATAATTTCTTCTTCACGTTCTCTGGTATATATACCGTGCTCGGAAATAAGAAGCTTGCTTCCGTAAAGGGTACTTGCCATCGCTCCGAGAACTCCGGCATAACCAGTTGCAACACAGTGATATACATCCGCCTTGGGAAGGTCTGTCTTCATAATAAGGAACAGAGGTAAGTATATCGAACGCATTGTCCAAAGGAAGTCGGAAAAAACAATCTGAGGATAGTTTGTATTATAATATTCACGAACAATCTTCAGGAAATCGGCTCCCATCAAAAGGTCATCAATACAGAACTTGTCTTTGCCGAACATTTCAAAAAGCTCATTCCACTCAACTCGTCTGTTCATTACAAGACTTCGTAAAGCACGATACTCATTTCGTTTAAGTTTTGTTCTTCTGCCTTCCTTAAGTCCCGAACTCCAGTCATAATCATCAAGATATGCCTCATATACCGCAGATACATTATCAGGCAGGTGATATTCAAATTTTCCGCTCATCTCACGGTTTGTGATAATTCCGAGAATAATAAATTCATGCTCGGGAAACGCCTGAATCATGCTGTTGATCCAGCCCGAAACACCACCAACCACATATGGATAACATCCTTCAGCAACAATACAAATTTTCATGTTTTTCTCTCTGTCAATTATTAGTTATTTATTGTCTGTGTACTCTTTAAAACAATTGTTACTTCTTCCGCGGTTACGGTAAGAAGATATGCATCCGTCTCGATAGGTTCAAATGTTGCCCCTTCAATTGAATCTATTTTTTCACCATGTGTTCGCAAAATAAACCATGATTCTCTTCCGCCGGCACCTTCCACAGTAAGTTTAACCGTGTTTTCGTTTCTTTCCGAACTTGACTTCAGATTAAGGAATGTCCTTACACGCTGATCGCTTTCGGTAAGTGTTGTTCTTTCAAATGCTCTGTAAGGCTTCCAGTATGTTACAAGTGAACTTGACATGTCATCGTAGATATTTTCCCAATGATCTGCGTCATTTTCAGGCCAAATAACATTACTCATATCTATCTTTGCATTGTCATATCCCAAAACAGTCTCGATACTTTTTAACATCAGGTCCTTTGAATATGTAAAGTTCTTTGTATTGCTTGTAAGACTCTGAAGAGTAATATCCTTTGTAATGTAACTGAGAATCGGTAACTGAACATCAGCATCACAGGCGATTGTTCGAACATTCTTTACATACGCATCCTTAACCGCTTTATCAAGGTCGTCCTGATCGGCAAGATTCATAAAAGCACTGGTGCACTCGTATTTATAATCTATTCCGTCATAGAATGTTTTGTCGGAATCAAGCTTATCAAGAAGCGAAATTCCTCCTGCATGCTCGAGGGAAAGTCCAAGTTCTGTTCCTCGCTCGTTAAAAAGCTTAAGCAGCATATTGTAATTGTCATACTTAGGCTCGGCAGGATCACTGTAATTGTACTTTGGTGAAATAAAACAGGTATATTTAAGTTCGTCCTTTTCGGCAAGCGTAATCAGTGTAGGCCATGCAACATCCGTCTGAAATGCTCCTGCAGATCTTGAATAAATACCGAAAAATTCCTCGTCATTCTCGTCTGCCATAAGAGGGAAGTTTACAACCAAAGTGTTCTGCGCGTTTACAACAGGGTACAGTTGATAATCGCTTAATTCGTAAATAACCGAACTTAATATGCCAAGACCTGTCGTTTCTGACATATAATTTCCGTTAATACAAAAAACCTGTCCACGGCCACGGCTGTTTCTCCATATGATTGCAGGATAGTAATCGTTCTGATACTCGTATTTGCTTTCTTTATAGTAGCCTTCCATAAGTCCGACCATATATGTTTTCGAACCACCGGCTGTAACGTACCAAGGCATCTCAAGGTTGAGGTCCTGTCTTTTTTCTTCTTTAGCCTTCTTGGGCTGATAAATTTCCTCGCCGCCAAGGAGGAATCCCGAAAAAAGCTTTATTCCTTCAACGGTAACCATCTTTTCCTGTACATAAAGAATACCAAGAAGTTCACTCAAACCTTCCACGGACTCGATTGTATCAGTATCGGGAAGATTAAGAAAAACAATGGGAACGCCCATATCCGAGATTTCAGTCAGTGCCTTTGTTTCCTTTTCGTAGTTGACATGTGTGGAATCAACAAGAAGAAATTCGGGCACATTATCCTTTTCCGGTTTATACTCGCCTAACTTGTCTATAACGGCGAGATCTCTTTTTGAATAAAGAGTCCACTGTGAAACAATGCTTCCTATGTCTGAAGAAGTATCGCCAAGATACAATATATATTTACTGTTTTCGAAGTTTTCGCCATTGCCGGGATGTCTGACATCCTGCTGCCACTGTTCATTCGCGGGAATACTTAATTCTTTATACTCGTTGTCGGTATAGTGATTGCCCATGTCACGAACAAACTGACTAAACTGAAACAGGAAAACAACAATTCCCATTACAACAGTCATAATTGCGAAGTTTCTTCTTGATATCATTTCTTTTCTCCTAAAAGCACTGCTTAATCAAAAACATTGTATCCGTAATCGATAGAAAAATTAAAAAGTCTGTAAGGATTCTGTTCAATACGGTAGCAAATGAAGGAATCCGTTTCATAAAAGACGGTTACCTCGTTTGGATACAATTCCTGAAATGCTTCAGCCCAGTAATAAAATCTGGACATGCATATCCAACGATTTTCACCTTCATAAATTGCTCGATTATTTCCGAGAGGAAGATGTTCGGACGCATATTCCTCTGATATATATGTTCCGCTTCCGGTCCATTTCACATAATAATCGATAGGTTTTTTCTCTACAAAGAAATAAACCGTCTGGGTCGGAATTCTGATCCAACCGTTACTTCCGACATATTCCATTGCACGAAGAAATTCTATTAATTCAAAATGATATCCGTGTCCGTACACCATTCGGCCTTCATCGTTGGCCGAGCATATTGTCCAGGTATCATCCTTTGTATCCGATATTATTTTTTTCAGGCATGTTATCGCATCGTTTGATTCAAAGCCCGTTGTCGTGATTCGTTCTCTGACAAGGTTGTTTTGTGCAATAATTCCCACCAAAATCATTACAACCGCAAGAGAAACGGCATTACATATTTTCCGGTTGTCAGATAAAAATACCGTAAGATAAAACACCGCATCCACAAACATAATCACGGCAGCGCCGACAAGATATGTAAAGAATATGCTTGCACGGTTCAAATCCATCAGCTGAACTATTCCAAGGCCTCCGGACGCAACAAGAAGCGTCATGAAAACCATAAATATACCCATTGTAGCAAGTGTCATTCCGTAAATATTGTCTTTTCGTCGTGACAATGCTATGGCAATTCCCATAACTATCAGAAGAAGGAAACTTAACACCACACTCAGTATCAGAGGTACATTGCTGTATGCCAGTGATGCATAATCCACATATGTTACAACTGTCATCGCAGTTGCAACAACCGAGCCGACAACCGTACCGTACTTCTCAATATACTGGGCCTTTGTAAGCGAGAGCATACTCTCGTTCTCCGGTTGTTCTTCCCCTGAAGAAGAACCCTGACTTCCTTCCGTAACCTCTTCCGGCCGTGTTACCGTTGTTCCCGTAATAACACTGAGGCCCCATTTCAGCGAATATTCCAATTCCTTACCGAAGGCGTATGAAATAGCCATCGGAGCAACCGCAACAATCAACGAAATAACGCAGGTGACAATAACTTTCTTAAAATACGGTTTTCTTACAAAGAGCGAAATAAAACCTATTGCCATGGCAGCGCATCCGATTCCGACTATAATGAATCCGTAGAAGT
Source organism: Lachnospiraceae bacterium (assembly GCA_045600725.1). Taxonomy (GTDB): domain Bacteria; phylum Bacillota; class Clostridia; order Lachnospirales; family Lachnospiraceae; genus UBA1258. The sequence continues at coordinate 69,166 of JAZRYK010000046.1, read as the reverse complement.
GAACCGACAGAGACATGGAAAAACTCATAAGGAAGCCGGCAAGATAGATATAGCTCCTTTTTGCATTAGACCCTCTGTTCTCTCTTTGCTGCTCTCTGAAATATTCAAAACCGCAATATAACGTGGGAAGAACAAAAATCATTCCGTATTCCTGAGGAATCAGTGCTGCAAAACGCGAATAAGTATGTTCTTCAAAACAATTGACTACCGTATATCCGAAGCATGCAAGATAGGGAAGATATTTCGATTTGCACAGCAGTTTTAAGAAACACAGCAGTAAAATTACAATCCATGTAACCACTACCACCGAGTACAAACGCAAAACAACATAGGTATCAATGCGAAACACTTCATGAATATAGTAAATAACATTATGATAACCGTAGGGATAAACACCCTTCGTAAAAATATCATTTTCACTCAGCTGGTTAATCCAGAAATTATGAACAACAACGTCGGTAAGTTTATATCCGTAGTTTTCAAAAAGATTAACACCATATGTCCAAAATGAGCATAAAATAACGCCGATAACAAGCAATACGTCAAAGATATTATCGATGTATACTTTTTTTATCCTTTGGCCGATTTTTTTTATCCTTGCTTCTCTTTGAGGCCGATTTGCATCTCTGAGCGCCTTAAATTTCATCTGGCCGCCGACAATTCTTCTTGTGTTCTCCCAAAACAGCAGAAACTTCTCTTTATACGGAATTCTTTCAATCCTGATTTTAATTACCGCACAAGGTACAACGGTGAATAAAATCAAGGTAACCGGGTGTGAAATATGCAGCAATTCCAAAATATAAACAAGATTAATAACATAAAAATTGCCTGTGACCGTGTACAGGAGAAATCTCTCGTACCTGTTTCTGAAACGAACAGTTTTTCCGATTACCCAGTGCGGAAGTAAAATACAAATAATGAAGTATGCACAGACTATGCCCAAAAGTTGAAATGCCGTGATGGCTGTCATAGACATATGCAATACCTCCTTAAATATTTAAACTATTGGAAAGCTCTGATTAATTCCAATGTATCTCTGTCAATAACAACAGACGATTTCTTAAGTTCCTCAAGTGCTTCGAAAAATCTTTCTTTCTGTCCGCTGTTAAATAAATATTTGAGCACAGAAGTGTGTGAAGAAAGTTCTTCGGGATAAGTCGTTAAACTTCTGTTACACCAGATTTCACACTTGTCAAAATCTTTTACCTCAAGCAAATTGCTGCAAACGGTTTCCATTAATTTGCTTGTGACCTCTTCAGGGGCTTCTTCATAGAGAATCTGCGCCGTAGCCTCAAGTATACGGGTAAATGATCTTTGCTCCATACCGGAGAAAATCTTTTGTTTAAGGACTTTATCCATATAATCTATCAACTGAGGAGCAACTTCAAAAAGGTCTTCATCTCTTTGCTGAACCTTATTGTATCCTCTCTGAACCTTCAGTCTGAAATCATTTAAAGCATCCTGCAAAACCGAAGCCGCATAGTGAGCCGTTTCGGAATCTTCACTGTTGAGTGCAAGAGAAATAGCCGCCAGTGAATCCCTGTAATCCCCCTGAGCAACATTCATTACCAATGCTCGCAAATCCGTCTTGTCTGTAATTGCAATTGCTTCCTCAAGTGAAACAACGTTACGTTCGGATTCTTCGTTTGTTCTTATAAATTCACGTTCACGTTCCTTACTGAAGATTACATCGGAAAGGTCAACATCACGTCTGAAAACAAACTCATAACCAAACCAGCCAAGGAACATCAAAAGTGTACCCGCCCCCGGTGCAAGCAACATCACGATTGCTCTGAAATATGCCATATGACGATTAACTTTTCTGAAGAAAACAGAAAAAATAAGATATACTATTGTAACGATTGCGTTCAATAAAAGGAAAATGATGAACCATCTCGTACTCCAGGTCATGCTACATCCTCCATTATTGCTGCACTAAGTCCTTTTTCAATAAATCTGTTAAGAACAAAAACGGCATCCTCTTCAGAAGTATTTGAAAGAAGTGCATACACTGCATTGTCTTCAAGACTTCCGTAGTAGTCGGAAGTTCTGAGAGACTTCTCAACAATTTCAACAACCTCAGTTCTGTCCTTATCCGTAAGATCGATTCTGATAACGGCGCATTCCGTAAGATCTTCTCTTTCAGCCTTCATGAAGGCATCAAGAAGTGTCTTGAAGCTTGCCTTTTCAAGCATCTTTGTTCCTGCTTCGTATCTTTGATCTTCAAGAGCCGCAAGATAACGGTTTGCACGAAGAACTGCATTCTGTATAAGTGAACTTATAACCACAAGCTGATTTGCCTGTCCGAGAGTCATATTCTCCCATGAAAGACCCCAGCACATAATAATCATCTTCATTTCACCGTTTTCAAAAATGGCATTTGCCATAAGAGGGTAACGTCCGTCCATCTTACGGTTGATGTATACTCTGTCGGCTCCGAGGGTCTCGTATACTTCGCCCATTTCAGTGTACTTAAGTGAGTTTCCGAGACTTCTTGCCTTAGCGGATGTTGATGAGAAAAGTCGCGCATAATCGGAATTTGAAACCTGATAAATCGCAACGTCGTCACACTTCATAAGTTTGCCGACTGTTTCAGCAGCATAGAAAAGAACTTCTTCCGGGCTGTACTGATCGAGTGATGATGTAATTCCGTAAATCTTTCCTACAGAGTCCTTCTGGTTTACTACCTGTGTTTCAAGAACATCTTTAACTCTGACATTGGTGGCATTGATAATCTGAATATCGTCAATCTGCTCTTTCAGGAAATTCTGCTCTTCGTCATTTTCCTTCTTGAGCTTGTTGATCTGATCTCTCAGATAGCCGACCGCAAGACCTACAATGAATATCTGCGCCACCCATACATATGTATTGGAATCAATCAAAAGTTCAAAGCCTGACTTGTTGTATGTATTTCTGAAGAAGAAACCGATTACGGCAAGCAGAGCCGAAAACGTTGCCTGCTGCTGACCGAATACTATTGCAAAAAGGAGAACATAGAGAAGATAGATATCCAATCTTGCAAAATAATTGCTTTCCGCTGTTGAGTTATACAGGAAGAAGCATGGAATAAATACAATTATGTTCTCGATGAAAGGAATAACGGCAGTTACAAACCAGCCCAGTTTCTTCTTTGCGCGCTGCCAGAAAGAAAGTGCCGTTTCCTCGTCAGTAAGGAAAACATATGCTTTCTTTTTCATTATTGAAGCAATACGTTTAATAACCGTAGCCAGTTCAGTAAATCTGATATCACCGAACTCTTCCGCAAAACGTTCACCGGAAAGAACACTTCTTGATGAATTCGAGCCGGGAGTGGAAATAACATCACACTCCGGATTCATATTTTCGCGAACAAGATTTGCAAGTTCTTCTTCCGTGATATCAGAGCATGACGAAATATGATATACATCGTATTTATGTACATCAGCAGTGATAAGTTTGTATAAAGCTTCCACACCGTCATTTTCGTACAACGGTGAAAGCGTTGTTTCCTTTGAGTAGTGAATTGTCTTTTCTTCAAGAGCCTCAAGACACATAGATGTAACAATATCATGAATATCGGAACGCTTCTCGGGAACACAGTAAAGGTGATCGAAACGTACTGTCACAACGTCCATTTCACGGTTTTTTCTGTAGTTTTCGCACATCTGCTCGCCCTGGAAAATAGACTGAGCGCGGAAACCGTCCGGAGAAGTAATTGCTTCTTCTTCAATATTCAATGTGAAGTTTTCTCCATATACCTCGTGGGAAGAAAGATATAAGAATCGTCCCTTGCCGTGCATAGCATATCCCATAAGAATATTGGCAAGAGAAGCTGTATATTTTACAGAATCGGCTTCCTCATTTTTCCAATCAAAATTGGTATCAAACGCACCCATGAAAATAGTAACGTCAGGAGACGCACTGTCAAAAATTTCATTCAGACAATTTGCATCATAAGGAAACTTATAGACTTCAAAACACTTCTGATAAGCGTCTTTTTCCACAAAACGATTCCCCGTAAGAACCGAGACCTTGTGTCCCTCCTTACGAAGTTTAATCAGGATATTGTTAAGGAAGGTTCCTGCACCACCTGCAATAAGAATATTCATTTTTACCCCTTTTTACCTACAAAGGCACTCCATATGCCTTTAATTTGTTCACAAACTCACAAACGTCAGCGTGTGCTTCTTCTTTGGAAATTTCGTAAGCCCCCGAGAAGCTTTCGGCTATTTCCGTAACGGAGAATCCTTCGCAAAGTTTTCTCCATATTTCCGCCCCTGTATCATTAATTTGCAGCGGTTCTTTATAAGCAATTTCCGGATGCGTCAAATCCAAAAGATTCCACACTCCTGCCGCATGTCGGAGAACAAATCCGGTAAACTTATCATTTTCCATTTCATTGTCTCCAAAGGGCATACTCATACAAGTATGCATAATACAGTAAATTAATACCACACTTTCATATAGTAAAGCAACACTTTTTTGCCTATTTCGCGAAATTTTGCAAAATTCAACAGCGTTTCCTTAAAAGTGCAGGAAATCTCCTTTTCGGAAACTCTTTACAGCATCAGAAGTTTCCGCTCGAAGGAGGCTCATGCGCTTGTGAAAAAAGGTGCCGCTTGATATAATGTAGACATCTCTGAAAGGAGGAAGAATATGACTTTTGCAAGTTATTTTCAAAATCATTTTTCCTGGCTTCAATATGCCGAATTCGGAGCACGTCTTTTATGTGCATGCTTTTGCGGAATAGCAATCGGCTTTGAACGAAGCAAGCGACTGAAAGAGGCCGGGATCCGAACACATCTTATTGTTTGTCTCGCTTCGGCACTTATGATGATTGTATCAAAATATGCCTTTGCGGATTTGCTAAATGAGGCCGGCGATACGCTTCTTGGAACACATGGTGCCGACCCCGCCCGAATAGCCGCTCAGGTAATTACCGGTGTAGGTTTCCTCGGTGCCGGAGTGATTTTCCATAACGGCAATACGGTCAAGGGACTTACCACCGCTGCCGGGCTTTGGGCTACGGCAGGTATAGGACTCACAATCGGTTCCGGAATGTATTTTCTTGGTATTTTCGCTACCCTGCTTATTGTTGTTATACAAATTGTTCTCCACAAAACAGGTGCCATGGATAACATATCCACCAATCATTTAAGATTTACCGTTCGAAATACCGATGAATTCCGTAAAGAAATACAAAGCTTTATAGATTCGCAGAATGCCGAGGTAATCGAAAGTAAAATCAAAATCGATGACGAGGGCTATGCAAATTACAATATTACTCTGAAGATGAATCACGAAATGACCTTTGAAGAGCTCAGTAAATTTTTGGAAACCAAAGGAGAGGTCAAAAGTGTAAGCTGCACATCGATGAATTAAAAAAAGGGATTTGCGTATCGTAACGAATCGCAAATCCCTTTATTTTTTTAACTCAGATATTCAGCAAGTTTCTCTGCAAGTGTGTCAGATTGCACCGGTTTGGGAACCAAATCATCCATTCCCGCACCAATAAATTCCGCCTCCATCCCTTTAACAACATTCGCCGTACAGGCAAGAATTTTTATTTTTTTGCTCCATGGATATCCGGCCGCTCTTATTATTCCCGTAGCTTCTATTCCATCCATATCCGGCATCATATGATCCATAAATATCAAATCATACTCCTTTTCGCCGACCATTTTTATTGCATCGGGACCGTTAAAGGCGCTATCAGCCACAATACCAAAGCGTTTCAAATATGCACACAAAACCTTAACATTAACTTTATTATCATCCACCACAAGCACTTTTGCATCAGGATATTTCTTTTCACTGTTCTCGGCTTTCTTCTGTGCAGCAGCTTCCGTCTGCCCTGTTTTACCGTAAAGGTGGAATGTGGAAAGCTTTGCTACTCTGAATTTTTCACGTTCCCGATCCCGCGCAAGCGGTTCTGTTGTCATCTGCCCTTGCTCAAACTCGAAGAAAAATGTACTGCCGACTCCGTAATCGCTTTCCACATAATAGCTTCCGTTCATCATATCGATAATTCCCGCAGCAATGGAAAGTCCGAGGCCGCTTCCCGTAATTCTGTGGTTATTAACCGTATCAACCTGTGAGAACGGTTTGAAAAGTTTCTCTTTGTCCTCGTCTTTTATTCCTCGTCCGGTATCTGTCACCGAACCCTTTATTCTTACTGTTTTACCGTCACCTTCAGCATCGAGTGTCAAAATAATCGAGCCGCGCTCCGTATATTTTTCCGCATTTCCCAGGAAGTTAACAAAAATCTGCTTTATACGTACATCATCGCCGCAAAGCCGTCTGGGAATCTTCGGATCGATGTTTACGATAAAATCCACCGGTTTGTCGCCGATTCGCATATTCACAACGTTTATAACCGAATTAAGAAGAAAGCGAAGGTCGTACTCAACAGGAACCAGTTCAAGTTTTCCCGACTCGGCTTTGGATATGTCAACCACCTCGCTTACAATATCCAGAAGCATCTGTCCGGCAGATTTAATCTGTCCTATGTTGTCCATCAGAGTCGTTCTGTCTTCTTCTTTCTCAGACAGTTCCGCCATACCGATGATAGCGTTGAGCGGTGTGCGAATCTCGTGGCTCATATTTGCAAGGAACGCACTCTTTGCATTGTTTGCGGAGTTCGCGGCATCCTTAAGAAGCTTCATCTCCTCAACCTGTTCCTGCACTTTTGTAATATCGTTTATCGCAACAATATAGCCGACGTCTCTACCGCGGTCCAAAAGTCTGTTACAGCTGTACGAATAATAATGGTCATCCTTTTCAAAATATTGTTCTTCACCTTTGTAGGTAATTGTTATTCCTATTTTTTCTATACTGACTCCCGGAACCCAGGTTCCGATTTCCGGAAAAATAGCATTTGCCATTAAATTGCTGTCCAGGTAATTGCCTACCTCATCCGTGATAATAATTCCCAGGTTCTGATTTTCGTACAAACTGGAATATGCGATGCTTTTTACATCAACAAGCCGCCTGTTTGTAAGTGTCACCGTAGCCGCAAGCATCATAAAGCAAAGCATTACGGATCCCGTTTCATAGCATCCCAAAACTCCCGAAGTATTGACCACAATGCCCAAAAGGGGAATCAATGTTCCGATCATCAGTAAAATATAAATCATCTTCTGAGTTTTTTGCTTTACTACAGACGCTTTCTTACCTAAAATAAACGCCGCAATAATCAATAGAGCAAACTCTTCAAATATGAACAGATAAAACAATGGGCCTTTTTCCGTGTGGATATGCCGGTACAGCTCGTTCGGATTTGTATCCCACTCAATCTTTGTATAATAAATGTGAATTTTGTCCATGAACAAAACAGAGCCCACAACAGCACAGTCAAACATAAACAAAAGGTGCTTTATCACCCGCGGAAATTTCTGCACATTGCAGTATTCAAGCACAAAAAGGAAATGAGCCAATGCTGCAAAGGCCAGTCCCATATACTGAAAAGCGTACGATGCCATTGTAACTTCAAAGCTTTTGCTCAGCATTTCCTGAAGGTAACCCACTGAATACACATTACAGCAGATTAGCGTGAACATCAGTTGCTTTGATGTCGTTGTGGTTTTTATTGAAAGAATACGTGCAGAACAGGCCAGGCTCATAATTACGCAAATAACCTGAAGCACCAGAAGAAATTTATACATTCGTGACTCCACTCCCCTCGTCACATACTACCTTAAAGATTAACACACTATGTAGCAAAAATCAAAAAGTGCGCGAAAAATATCATCGCGCACTTTGCAAAATACAATTTCTTAGAAGCTCTTTTTACATATCATTTTGATTTCAAGAGGTTTCTTTCCTGTAAGAGAAGTGCTTCTTACATCAGGCTGCTGGCTTCCCACAAAAATCGTGTACTCTCCTTCATGAACCACAAGTTTTCCTTCTTCATCAAACAGAGCAAATGCAGCTACAGGAAGAACTATCTCAACAGTTTTTGTTTCTCCTGCTTTAAGTTCAACCTTTTTAAGTCCTTTAAGAGAACAATTGGGTACATTCGAAGCATTGTCGGAAGGATTAACCTTCACATATACCTGTACTGCTTCACAAGTATCGTATTTTCCTGTATTTGTAACATCGACAGTAATCTTAGCGCCGCTTTCGGATACTTCGTCCACGTCTGCCGCAGCATTTGCAAAATCAACATTTGTATATGAAAGACCATATCCGAAGGGATAAAGCGGCTCCGTTGTCATGTATCTGTAGGTGCGTCCCTTCATTGAATAGTCTTCAAAGTCAGGGAGATCTTCAGTGCTTCTGTAGAAGGTTACGGGAAGTTTTCCTTCAGGACACTTGTCACCGAAAAGAACATTTGCAATAGCTTCACCTCCGCGTGCACCGGGATACCAACCGTTAACGATTGCACCGACTTTTTCATCCGCATATGAAAGATCCATGGCAGATCCCGCAAGAAGAACAAGCACTACCGGCTTTCCGCTTTCAACACAGAGCTCAAGGATTTCTTCCTGGCGTCCCGGAAGCTTTAAGTTAGGCTTGTCACCGCTTCCGTATTCGTTGCCGGTATCCCCTTCTTCTCCTTCAAGAGTCGCATCAAGTCCAAGGCAGACAACTACAACGTCACTCTGCTTACAGATTTCCTTAACTTCGGAATATCGCTCAATACCATTTGCAAGTCCCGATGTTTTGTCCTTGTAAAGGTGGCAGCCTTCAGAGTACATAACACGAACATCATCACCGACATAGTCCTGGATGCCTTCAACAACAGTTACATATCTTGAAGCAGTACCTTCATAGTTTCCGACAAGTGCGGCACGTGAATTTGCGTTTGGTCCTACAACACCAATGGTTTTAAGCTCAGACTTGTTTAACGGAAGAAGGTTATTCTCATTTTTAAGAAGAACAACACACTTTTCGGCTGTTCGTAAGTTGAGCTCTTTCATTTCTTTTGAATCAACTACTTCGTATCCGATTTTGTCAAAGCAGCTTTCTTCTTTTTTATCAAACACACCTAACTTCATTCGTGTGGTGTAAAGATTTGTCAATGCCTCGTCGATTCGTTCCTCTTTTACAAGGCCTTCTTTTACAGCATCTTCCAAATATACAAAGATATTTCCGCAGTTAAGATCGCATCCGTTGTTCATAGCCATTGCAACCGATTCAACCGCATCCTTTGTAACATGGTGGCCTTCATGGAAGTCCTTGATAGCCCAGCAGTCTGAGGTTACGTGTCCGTTAAATCCCCAGTCTTTTCTAAGAATATCCTGAAGAAGTGTCTTACTTCCGCAGCAAGGCTCTCCGTTTGTTCTGTTATAGGCTCCCATTACTGTTTCAACGTGCGCCTCTGTTACGCAGGCCTTGAACGCAGGGAGGTATGTTTCGTAAAGATCCTGCTTTGAGCACTCGGCATTAAAGCTGTGACGAACAGCTTCAGGGCCCGAATGAACCGCAAAATGCTTTGCACAGGCTGCTGCTTTAAGATAATTCTCGTCATGACCCTGAATTCCTTCCACATAACGAACACCGAGTCTTGATGTAAGGAAGGGATCCTCTCCGTATGTTTCATGACCGCGTCCCCATCTGGGGTCGCGGAAAATATTTACGTTGGGAGCCCAGAATGTAAGTCCTTTATAAATATCCGTATCATCATATGCCTGCTGCATATTGAACTTTCCTCTTGCCTCGGTTGAAACTGCATCACCCAGTGTCTCAAGAAGTTCTTCATCAAATGTAGCGGCAAGTCCGATTGCCTGAGGGAATACTGTTGCAACACCTGCTCTGGCAACACCGTGAAGTGCTTCATTCCACCAGTTGTATGCCTTTATTCCAAGTCTGTCCACACTCGGTGCGGTGTGAAGTGTCTGGGGAACCTTTTCTTCAAGAGTCATCTTGCTTACAAGGTCAGCCGCTTTCTTCCTGTATTCCTGAATTTTGGTTTCATTAGCTGAAATATCCATTGCTACCCTCCAATATGGTTATACTTTGGTTCAGTATAATCAGTTTTTTTTGCAAACTCTCGCTATGCATTGCGTTGGGTTCGCTCATAATTTGCTAAACAAAAGCACCCAAATAGCAAGGAAGCGGTTTGTTCTTCTCATTGTATATGTATGCCTTTATGAGCTTAAGGCCAAGGTTTCCTTCATCTATTGCAACGGTATTAAGCCCCTGAGTAAGCGTAATATTCTGTTTGCAGATACGTCTGTGTGTAAGTACGCCCTCAGCCCATGTGGGATCTGAGCATTCACCCGCTCTGTAGCCTTCGTGTACGGCATTTGCAGTAATCTTTTCGCCGGCATTAACAGTTACTCCGTAAGGAAGCTTTCCGTCTCTGTAAGGAGGATTAACGGTTGTGAACCAAAGCTCAAGAGTATAATCGCCCGCTTCCTTACAATCTACTTCATATTCTCCTGCCCGAACAGCGTTCTCAGGCAGTAAAATATAACCGAATCTGTGGAGTTTAAGTCCTTTGGCTTCGGTCTGTCTGCAACCCGAGATAACAATATCCACATTTGTATCTCCGTCAGAGATTCTTGCAGTGATGGTTGCAGTGTTTTCGGGAAGTTTGTTTTTGGCAACCGTAAAGGTAATTTCTTCCTCATCCGTTACATGACCTGAAGTTTTGTCGGCAGAAACCCAATCGCATTCCGGCATAGTAAGTTTGTAATCAAACGCTCCTATTCCCGTATTGCAAACAGAGATTGTCACCGAATCCGCACATTCATAGATAAAGTCGTCTATAACAAGCTTGAGCGGTGCGCCGTATACTTTATCATATACACGCTTTTCGTCGTTTCTGACCACCTGCATTCTTGGACGTCCGAAGGGTTCAACCCTCATTCTTACGGGATATCTGCAGCCGTCCTCGTTCCACTTTGTAAATCCGATATGCGAAGCAAGTTCCATCCCTTTCCACTTTTCATCTTTAAACCCGGAAAGTTCTTTGGCAATTGCTCTGTCCCTCTCAATTGCAAGAGTAACAAGGTCTGCCATATCATTTGCTTTCTTACGACCCTGTTCGGCAAAAAGCTTGTTCTTGCCTGCATACAGATGCATACGAAGAAGATTTACCGCCGCACGGGTTTGGAACAATGTCAGACTGTAGAAAGCATCCTTTGCCTCATCTGGTATAACTTTGTATAAAGCTTCCGCTCTCTTTTCAAGAAAATCTACTCTTGCAAGCATTCTGTCCGCCTCATTGTAATGTGCGGGATCATATATATCGGGATTAAGTGCCTCCGGGCGTCTGAGACCTAAAACATCCACAGTTTCAGTAAGAACAAATGCTGCTTCCTTAACCTGTTCAGATGATAAAATGCCACCGAAATGCGCCTTGAGGAAGAGTTCCGTATACTCGTCGCACACTTCTTCTTTTCCCCACTGTTCAAAGTCATAAGCCATATTGAGGAAGAACGAAAGCGGGAACTCGTTATGCTTTAAGTCACCGACATTCAGAATCCACAATGACTGCACACCGCTTTCGTAAGCACGTTTCATTTCACCCTGCATAACCTTTATGGGACTTGAGTTGATCCATTCGTAAGAAATGGGATCTCCATGATAATCAACATGATAATACATTCCGAAACCTGCGGGATGTTTTCTCATTTTTTCGTCGGGCAAGGTACGAAGCCAGCCATGGTTGTCTTCACAAAGCATAAGAATAACATCGTCAAGCTCGCTCCAGTCGCACAGACCTTCCGTCTCGCTGTCGCCATAGTAAAAAGGTTCAACTTCTTTATACAAAGCAAGCATCTTGGGAAGAGTTCTTCCCAGTCTTTCTTCTTCATTCTTTATAAGTTCCTTTTGGCAGACAATTGCACTCTTTAAAAGATCGATGTTGTCCTTAAGAGTAGCATTCTCGCCAAGGATTTTGCTGTCATTTTCACCACGCATGCCTACGGTTACGACACTTTCAAGATGAGCACGTTCTTTAAGACCGTCTTCCCAGAACTTTCTGATACCGTCAGGATTTGTGATAAAGTTCCATGCATCTCCGTAAGGACTGTCTTTTCCTCGTACCTTTCCGTACTCCGCGCCTGCGCGCAAGCATGGCTCATGATGTGAATTTCCGATGACAACGCCATACTCGTCAGCAAGTTCGTATGATTTAAGTCCCGGACCGTCCCAGGCAAAATTTGAAGACCACATTGCAGGCCACAAATAGTTACCCTTAAGTCTTAAAAGAAGTTCAAATACGTGGTCGTACATCGAAGCATTAAAACCACCGAAATGATCGTTTGTCCAGTTTCCGTAGCAAGGCCACTCATCATTTATAAAGAAACCTCTGTATTTTACGGAGGGTTCCTTTGAAACATTATTGATATCAATGTCTACATACAAAGGATCTCTGTGAGGAATTGTGGCATCGGCCCAATACACAAGCGGTGACACGCCCATCATTTCGGAGAGAGTAAACATGCCGTAAATTGTTCCGCGCTTATCACTTCCGGCGACAACGAGTGTTTTTACCGCACCGGGGAGAAGATTATCCTTAAGTAAAAACTTATAACACTCATTTTTTCCTATCAAATCCTCGATGTCAGCCTGCAGCGAATCAAGAATAGGGCTGTTACCTGCCGTGGCAAAAAGAATCGCAATTTCGGTACCGGGTGTTATTTTATCATCGGTTGATAAAACTGTTTCATCTGCTCCGGTAACGTCATTGAAATCCTTAACCACCTTTGCCGCAATCTTTTTAACGCCCGAAAATGCCGTATTTTCGGTCAAAAAATGGATTTTTGTCGTGTTGTTAAAAAATAAAATCTTCATTTAATTTCCCCTTTTAAGTTTTTTATACATGCACAGATTCGGTTCCATCTTATCAAAATTCCAAGTGTGGAAAGAATCACCTTTGCAGAATTCATATTCCTTACATTCACTGCATTGGCCTTTCTTTCTGAAATCCGATCTGTAAATATCAAATTTATTTTGCCAGATATCTTTTAAGCTGTCACGCCTTATATTTCCCTGAACGAGTTCCGGACGTCTCTCAATATCGAGGCAGGCCGTAATATCTCCGTTGTTCTGAATTGCCGCCACATAGAGTCCGGCATTACAAAGAAAATACCAGGGACGCACCTCCCGTTCTTCTTCTACACCCAGATAGTGACTGCAGCCATATGTCACTTCCATTTTTGGATTCATAAAACGATGATTTTTTATAAAAGAAATCATTCCGCGATATTCATCCTTTGAAAGCATAAGTTCCGGATTGTCTTTTGCCCGACCTATCGGTTCAATGTTAATTACTCTCCATGACTTTACGCCAAGATTTAAGAAAATCCTGTACATTTCATCAAGTTCCGAATAATTTTTATGATGAACAACAGTTGTTATTTGAACATGTTCAAAAGTTCTTGCATTAAGAAGATTTTTAATTCCGCAAATTGTTTTCCGATAACTGCCGGGGCTTTCCCTGAACCAGTCATGCGTGTCTTCCAAACCATCGACGCTTACTGATATTGTACGCATTCCGGTCTCTTTCAGCTTATCCGCAATCTCCGGTGTAATCAGAGTGCCGTTTGATGTCATCCCCCATTTATACCCAAGCTTGTTTGCATAGCTCATTATGTCGAAAAAATCAGGATTCAGGAGCGGTTCTCCGCCTGTAACGCAAAGCTGAAGTTTTTCTATGTTAAATTCTGATTTAACATCGTCCAGCACTTTTTTCCACTCATCCTTCGTCAGCGCAGCATCATTAAAAACATCTCCGCATCGCGAACCACAATGCCTGCAGTGTTCGTTACAAAGGACTGTCAATTCAAAAAACAAGGAGCGCAGCTGCGGGGCGGGGATAAGTGTATTATCCCTATAAGCAGCCAGCTCCCTCATATGTTTTTTCTTTATGCGATTAGGTAAACCTGAATTAGTTACCATTAGTTATTCTCCGAGTTTTCTTCTTCGTTCTCAAACATTTCAGGCGGTCCGTATATACAAACAGGTATATTTTCTTCAGGCGTATATTCTTCCTCAATTAAGCCTTCTTCATTAATCATGTTTTCGGAAACATCTCTTCCGTTATATTGCTGTTCGAACATTTCAGGCGGTCCGTATATTTCGATGTTCTGATTGTCGGAAGGATCAAAATCTTTTTTCCCGCACCCTGTAACTGTTGCGACCAGAAGTGAAATAATAGCTGCAATTCCCGTAACTTTTTTCTTGTTCACTTCTTCTCCCTCCGCTGATTTCTTATCTTTATTATGCACCTTCATCATATCCGGAGGACCGTATATGCATACCGGTATATTATTTTTTGATTTGAATTTATTTTTCATTCTTTAACCTAAAGAAACGTTTCGAAGAAATCATTTCTTCTTTAGCACACAGGCATTCTTTAATAACCTGACTGATATTCAAAAATTCTTCCACAAGTTTTGGATCAAACTGTGTACCACTACCCTCAGCAATCATACCCATGGCCTTCTCGTGACTGAAGGGCTCTTTATACGGACGTTTTGAAGTCAGTGCATCATACACGTCAACAATACTCATTATTCTGGACGCCAGGGGAATTTCTTCACCCTTTAGTCCTTCCGGATATCCTTTACCGTCCCATCTTTCGTGATGATATCTGGCCATATCTCCGGCTATTGATGCAAAATCCTTATCAGGAATTTGATCTTTCAAAAAGTCAAAAAGGTCTCCGCCGATAACAGCATGCATTTTCATTCTATCGAATTCATCCTGTGACAAACCCGCAGGCTTTTGTAAAACAGCATCCCTGATGGCAATTTTTCCCACATCATGAAGCGGAGCACATCTGCAGGCTTTTTTAACTATATCATTCGGCAGGTATGCTTTATATGCTGGCATTGATTTCAAATGACCTATAAAAGCCGAAAAGTATATAGATGTATTCTTTAAATGACCTCCTGTAACACCGTCGCGGGATTCAACGAGACCCGCAAAGCTTGTTGCGATAAGGTCATACATCGATTCTGTTTCCTCAAGCTTTTCGTCAACGCGGCGTTCAAGGTCTTTCTTGTATTCAGCAAGTTCAATCTGAGTTTCAATTCTTTTTAATGCTACAGTAGGAACAAAAGGTTTCGTAATATAGTCGACAATTCCCAGATTGAAGCCTTCAACTTCAGCCTCCGGACTCGTATCCGCCGTCAGAAAAATAACAGGAATATCTTTATATGCCGGTGTGTTTTTTAATTCCTTAAGCATTTCCATACCGTTTATTTCAGGCATAATAATATCCAGTAGAATTAAGTCCGGAGTAACATCCTTAAGAATATCAAATCCCTGTTTTGCAGACAAAGCTTCATATAAATCATATTGATCCGAAAGCAAGGTCCTTGCAGTAGCATGATTAAATGCTACATCATCAACTATAAGTATCTTCTTTTTGTTCCCTGACATATGGCCATACCCTTTTCAAAGTCTCTTTTTCAAGAGTGCGTATGCATAACACGCACAAAAAACCCTTAATCCGATTTTATCAGATTAAGGGGAAAAAAGGAACAATATTTATACTTGTAAAGCAGGTAAAATTCTTCCTTCGTAATCAAAAAGTGCCTGATTTGCCCATTCATTTCCGCAGGGGCCTGCTTCTTTGATATATTCAAGCGCTTCCGGGGTCGCCCAACCGCATCCCGGCACCGGAATCCATGCAGGTTCCCAATAGTAATACCCTTTTCCAAGATTGCCCGGAACTTCCTTCAAAATTCTGATGGCATGCTCCATAAAGGCTTTCTGACCTTCCGGCGTCATGGGATAATCAAGTTTCTCTACCAGGCTTTGTTTTGTTGCATAGCCTTTTCGCTCATCAGGTCCCAACTTTTCATATTTTGCATAGTCTTCCATTGTAAATCCCATGGATATTTCCGCAAGAACAAGAGGCTTTTTGTATCTTTCCGATATATCGTTAAGATTATCGCGGAGCGCAGCCAGATTTCCATGCCAGAATGGGTAATATGAAAGACCTATAACGTCAAAATCCGCACCGCCCCGTGAGATATATCCGTCAAACCATTCTCTGTACAAAGCATTATTGCCGCCATTATCAAGATGAAGCATTACCAGTGCCTTGGGTACGGTTTCGCGCACGGCTCTGATTCCCTCTGACAAAATATCCTTTAAAATAGGATTGAAATACGGAATGTCTTCGGGACAGTCATCCGGTTTACCATACATTCTGTTTCCAAGCGGCCACATACAACCGTTTGTTATCTCATTGCCAACCTGAACCATGTAGGGAGGCAGGTCCAGGCTGACAAGTTTTTCCAAAGTAGTCTTTGTGTAAGAATAAACGTCATCAATTAATGCCGCACCGTCATGACCGTTCCAGGCTTTGGGAGGCCACTGCTTTCCGGGATCTGCCCAGAAATCACTGTAGTGAAAATCAAGAAGATATGTCATTCCGGCATTCTTTGCACGGGTTGCAAGTGAAACGACCTTGTCAAAATCATTTGTTCCTGCACCGTAAGGTACACCTTTTTCACTGTAGGGATTGTTCCACAGACGCAGACGAACGCTTTTCACTCCGTAACGTTTTAAAATAACAAACAAATCCTCTGCTGCATCGCCATCATAGAACTTAGCGCCACATTCTTCTTCCTCTATCAGCGTTGAAACGTCCATTCCCTTTATAAATTCCATTACTGTCTAAGCTCCTCTAAGGTATAGCGCTTATGCATCGCTTTGTAACGAAAACGAACCATTTCGTTTTTCTCGAGAACGTCCTTCTCGTCTCCTCTGTACTGGCATCTGATGCAGTAAAATTCATCTCTGTCTTTATCGTAAAACATATCAATATCCAGGTCTCTCATAAAGCATGAAGGACATCTGTAATTTAATTTTCCCTTGCCAAGCTGAGCCATGTTGTAAATTCCTCCTTGTTCTTAAGTGTTCCTGTATATCCTAATGTAAGCATAGGTGAGAAAGCATAGCCTTCTTTAATATATCCAACCTTTTCAGGTCCTTCTGCCTTAAGTCCTACGCGTGTCTTAATTGCACCGATTGTTGCATAAGCTTCTTCCGCATTTGCAAGAGACTCTTCGCGGCACTTATATTCATAAGGTATATGCTTGTTTTCGCTTCCCGAAAGGTAAAGATCTACGCACTTCATATCCTCTGAATACTCGGTTGTACCATAGCAGGCTACCATGTATTCATTGATCTGAACCTCGGCATTCGGATCGCTCATTTCAAGAATCTGTCTTGAAATCTTAATGTCCGAGCTTCCTTCATCAAAAACAACCTTTGTCTGAAGCTTAACTGTTAAATCAGCAAATTCGATTTCAACAGGGTCCAGTGTGAGCGTTCTGATTTTGCCTCCGTCAGCCTTTATTTCTTCAGAGAAATGTGCCTTTGTACGGCAGAGGCAAAGATCAACCTCCTCACCGTTGTGGCTGATTTTTGCGCTTCGTACGGTTCCTTCTCCCGCATAGTGAGTGAAATAACCGGCGCGGTATTTTTCCTGAATGAGGAAAGGATATGAAGCATCCTGAATATGGTCCGTGCCAATACCAACAGGCCATTCAAGCTTGGCTGCATAGGGACGAAGGTCAACAATCGCACCACCCTGATCCATATTTAAGCAAACTCTCATAAAGGGATCGCAGTACCAGAAAAGCTGCTTGTCGGAACCGTAAAGAATGTCCTTCCATAAAGCACATTCAGGCTCTGTATAACGCTTATTTGCACGCCAGAAATCAGCAAACTCAGCCATACCCATATCATCAAGCAAGCCCTGCTTCTTAAGCTCTCCATAGTAAGCCATTCCGTCGGAATATGATTTTTCAAGAAGTTCGTAGGGAGCTTCCCAACGTCCCATCTTGTTCATCCATCCTGGTCCTACAAACATCATGTTGTATGCGATACCATTGTTGTAATCACCAAGCACTCTGTACTGGTCGATTAAATTGTAAAGGTAAGGATATTCCCATGTTTCCGAATCGTAGCTCATTCCTCTTAAAACGTTCTGAGGATGTGTTCCGAAGTTTGAGCCGTTACCGTCATAGCATGCAAGAAGATCTCGTGAAAGATGCGGAATAGCAACAATTCCGCTGTCTTCAGCTTCGTTTGCCGCAGGAGCGTGTGTGTTTACTTTTGAGGGAATCCAGGGAGCCCAAGGGCCTCCGTCCATTATTGTGTACCAAGAATTGTTGCATGTGTGATATGCCTTAGGGCCTTCCTCCCAACATGTTGCAACAGCACATTTTACCGAAGGATACTTGTCCTTGATGTAATTGATAAGCTCGGCATCCATATAATATGATCCTGTCGATTCAGGGTAGAAACCAAATCTGTCATAGAACTTACCGAAAACATCATCAACGATTGACATCTTGTCTTCCATGGAAAACATCCAAATACAAAAGTCCTTTGTCTTGTATTTTTCTCTGAATTCTGTGCAGGGAAGTCCAAGAAGCGTAAGAGCAATTTCATCTCCGTACTTCTCATGATGCTCCTTTGCCAAAGATACTGCCTCGTCATTAAAAAGGCTTGCATAAGTCATCTGAATTGTTGTTTTTAAGCCATTTTCATGAGCAAGCCTCTGCTGTGTCTTAAAAATATCAAGTGACTCTGTTAAAAGAGCCTTTCTTCCGATGTCCTCAGCTTTCCCGTGTCCCGTAACCTTTTCGGCATATTCGGGCACCATTTCCGGGCGATGAATGATATTTACAATAAACTTGTTTTCCATTTTTATTCTTCCTTTCTTAAAATGGTTTTTGTGGATTCTCTCATTGAAATTTCGTAGCCTAGTAAACTTCTTGAAGGAACAACCTCTCCGTCAATCAGCTGGAGAAGTGTTTTGCACGCCACCTTTCCAAGCTCTCTGGCGTCAAATTCCAGAGAAGTAATCGAAGGTGTATTTCTTTCCAAAACACTTGAGTTGTAAAAAGAAGCAACCTTAATGTCTCCCGGTACTTCAAGATTCATTTTTCTTAATTTATCAAGCACCTTCACACAGATTGAGTCATCCATGCAAAGAATACATTCCGTATCGGACTTCAGGACTCTCTCAAGAATAATCTCAAGATTCTCGTCTGTAGTATCATCGAAAACAATGCCGTTTTTCTCTGAAAGTCCGTGTTCCTCCAGGGCATTTAAAAAGCCCTGCATTCTGCTTTTAGTAACAACGTACGCACTGTTGTCGCAAAGAAGAGCAAACCTCTTAATGCCCTTAAGAATCAGTCTTGTCGTAAGTTCAAAGCAGGCTGTTTCGTGATCGTTGTCGACCTGTATTATTCCGCTTTGTTTACTTGTTCCGATAGAAACAAAGGGGATGTTTTTCTTCTGCAAAAGTTCTGCCGGAAGGTCTTTTGTAAGTGTTCTGGTCAGAACAACACCGTCCACCTTTCTGTTATTTACAAGCCGTTCAAGCTGAGAAATATCATCTATTGATGTTAAGGACACAAGTACATCGTAGTCCTTTGTTCCTGCATAGTCGCAAACTCCCATCAGGCACTTTTGGAAGAATGGCATATCCACCAAAGTAAAGTCTGTCGGAACGGTTATTCCTATATTGTAGGTGCGCGATTGAGCAAGACCCTTGGCTATAGCGTTCGGAACATAGTCATTTTCCTCAATATATCTCTGGATGCGTTCCTTGGTTTCCGTCCCTATTCGGCCTTTTCCCGAAATAGCTCGCGAAACTGTCGTTTTCGATACGCCAAGCGCTTTTGCCACATCATCGATTGTCAGTTTTTTGTTCTCCATAACTTCCCCTTTGAGGCTACTATTCTACTATGCAAAGATAAAAATCATCGAAGGTACCCCAGGCTCCGTTTCCGCCATCAAAGCTAACTCCGATGGTAAGTGTTCCGTCAGTAACTTTAATATCTTTTATTTCAACAAACTGCCAGTTACACCAGCCGTCTGCCACATAGTCCTGTTTGTATTCCGTTTCTCCGTTATTAGCGTACAAATACATTGATGCGCCGGCTCCGCTGTCACCACCCTGGGTATACATACTTAAGTAGTAGGTGCCGTTTTCAAGTCCCGAGAAAGTTTGTTCTGCTTTAAAATTCACCGCCGAAGAACGCCAATAGTGCATTGACCACTCGCCTGTGTATGCGTCTGTTTCTTTTTGCTGGAAATCCACACAGGGGTCTCCTTCGGTGTAAATCGTCCATGCAGACGTATCTTTGTCTTCAAAACTGCCATTCTTGACAAGATTCACTTTTGCAACACGCACGGTGCAAAGAATCGTGGAGCCGTCCTCAAAGGTTCCTACAACCTCGTAATCTCCCATGACATTTGTATCGATTGCAGCGACCTGCTCGGCATTCCATGTAATAGGTGCGTCACCGTTCTTTGTTCTGTCGTTGTACTGAACAGGAACCGCTTCGGGCATTTTGAGTTCAAAACCCGGATTTATATCAAGAAGAAGGTTGTTTGCAAAATCGACTTTCAGTTCACAGGTTGAACCATATTTCAAATATCTGTATACATTTACCGAAGCAAGCGCATGTCCCGTATGGTCGAAGAATGCCTGATTGTCCCATGAGGAGCCACCATACCATTTTCCTGCGTCGCCGGGATCATAATCGGCTGCGTACGAAGAAGCCCAGCCGGAGCCGTGTGTCTCCCATGCTTCTTTGTTCTTTTCAAGAACGATCTCTGCATCTGCAGCAGTGTAATCATAATCATTTACGGGAATCCAAGCCGGTTCCCAATAGAAGACTCCCAGTGCACCGGCGTTGTTTGCCACTTCGCAAATATCTCTGACCGCATTTGCCTGACTTTGAGGAGTTGCTGCATATTCCTTGCATAATACTGCCTCACTCACACTGTTTCCGGTTCCGTCACCCTCATCTGTAGTATACGGATATGAGGTTTCCGCAATTACAACCTTCTTTTCGTACTTCTCCTGAACGTAATTCAATACGTTTGTAAGGTTTTCAAATGAGCCGTGCCAGTAAGGATAATAAGAAACCGCAAATACATCGTACTGAACGCCTGAACTTTCAAGCTTTCTCAATACGCCTTTAATTCCGTCGAAATTCTCAATGTTTGTAAAATGAACCGCGATAAGAATGTTATCATTTCCGTGAGCCGCACCTGCTTCAAGGACTGCATCACGGCCTCTGTTAATTATTCCTGCAATTCCGTCAAGCCACTTTGTTTCTCCGCTCATTCCGGGATTTGTTTCATTTCCCAGCTGAACCATTCCGACATCTGCGCCCGCATCAAGAATTTTGTTCATGGCATCAAGTGTATATGAATAACAAGCTTCCGCTTTTTCCGAAGCACTCATTCCTTCCCATGCCTTAGGGCACATCTGCTTACCGGGATCGGCCCAGAAATCGCTGTAGTGAAAGTCAACAAATAATTTCATTCCATACTGCGCTGCACGTCTTCCGATTTCAGCTGCCTTCTCTGCATCGCAGTTTCCTCCACCATATCCGTTTCCGTTTTCGTCATAAGGGTCATTCCAGACACGAACTCGAATATAGTTAACGCCGGCATCGGCAAGAATTTTGAAAAGGTCTTCTTCCTCACCCTTTAAATTGTAATATTTGACGCCGGAAGCTTCCTCTGAAATGACGCTGGAAATATCAACACCTCTCATGAAATCATCGGAAATTCCTTCAATGGGTTCAATATATATTCCTGCTTCTTCGACTCCTGTAGGAGCATTATAAACATAACCGCTTCCAGTCTCAGTTTTCTTTGTTCCTTCTTTATCTGTGCCGGTATCTGCTCCACAGCCTGCCAAAGATGCTGCGAGAACAGTTGCCATAACCACTGCCAAAAGTTTTTTCATTGTATCCTCCAAAGTAATAAGTGCATAAAAACGTTGCTCATCGTATATGGTTTCCTTTTGCGCAACCGTTTGCTCACTTACACGGTATCATATTGCGCAAATGATGTCAATTAAATTTCCTATCGTTTTTCGTGATATTGCTATTTTATTTCATAACCGGTTATTTAATGAATATTCCTTGCGGCTGTTTACCCAGTCTAAAAGTTTTCCCCTTCTTTTTCCCATCGCAACCGTTCTCAGGCAGGAGACCGTTCTTTCTCCTTCTTTCTCTTGACAGTTTTCGGGGCTGCAGCCCTTCTTTTGCGCAAAAAGCATATAATTATACCTATTTACAAGTCGCTTATAGGAAATGTAATTTTGTTCCATTTTCAAAGTTTATAGCAAAAATAGAAAAAGCATATAACTCTCATTAATAAACAAAGAGTTATATGCCTTCCTTTTTTTTTCATAAAATTTAATACCTATAAATGCTTTAAGCACCGGGAATATATATGCTTTTGCTCTCATATTCACTATTTAAGAGTTTAAATCATTCAAATCCTCTTCAGAAGTATCCCGTAAAGTTTTTTCATTAATTGTGGGATTCGTTTCAGGAATAAACTTTCCGTCAACATAAGCACAATAAATGTTGATACAGATAAAAACAGTCGCGATTATCTCAAGAAATGTACAAGTGAATTTAAAAACAAAAATACCGATATAACCAAAAAAGCGAGACACGCCCCAGAAAATGAACTCCTTCGCCTTTTCCCATGGAATATTTTTCCAGCCGTCTTTTAATATCCGAATCCACTACCCGGATCTGAACATATTTTCCGTCCGACATTGGAATTGTATAAACATCATATTCTCCGTCCGCTTCAATCCAGGTAGCGTTGATGCCCAAAAAATGTCTTCCGTAAGCATAACCGATATATTCCGTTATTTCGCCTTCCGCATAATTTCCCAACTTAATGTCGTTTGCAGTCAACCTGCAAATATCAATTCTGTGAGAATATTTCCACATACTCACGGCTCCCGAAATAACCATAATAAGGCTGGTAAGCATCATTACCGCCGCCAGAAGCGAAAATTTTGTCATATATATTTTATTTCTCAAATTTTATCCCCATTTACCAATTGATCCTAAGGCCCTTTGGATAATGATTCTTCATCACTCCCTGAGATGCCTTCCCAAAACCTGTTGAAAATCCGTCTGTAAAAACAACACACCAGCCCTTCATTTCTTCTTCGCAGTTTACGATTTCTCCCCGAAGATATTTTGTTGCCGCATCTACGTCAAGATCAATCATTTTTGTCAATTCATAATTACGAAGAGTCATTGCAAGTGCATGAGCCGGCTCAAGTCTGTTTCCCTTATTAACCGCAATATGTAGCCCCGGACGCACAATGCATAAGCCCGAAAGACTGCCGAAGGATTTCGGAGTAAGATATATATTATCTCCAAAAATACTTACAAATGCTGCTTCAAACATTTCATCAACTACGTCCTGTTTTATTCCTACTTCAGTAAGAAGAAACTGCTTGAGACTTTTTTCGTCAATCGAAATACCTGAATTTCCCTTTCCGCCCTTTGAATCCCTGCCGGGCTTTCCTTTCTTCTTTCCCAAATCCGTATTTAATAAGCTGCTCTCATACCGTTCCGCCCTGAAAACGGAGGTGGGACCATCGTTCATTTTGCAAAGTCGCGCCACAAAATGGCCCTCGCCCTTCACTTTGTGAGGCCATAATCTTTCCATTGTTTCAAGCTTAAAGTCCGGGTGTCTTTCAAGGAAATTGTTGATACTGTCCTCGTTTTCTTCTTTTGCAAAGGTGCAGGTGGAGTAAACAAGCGCACCGCCTGCTCTGAGCATATTTGCGGCACAGTCAAGAATTTCCGACTGCCTTTTGGCGCACATAATCACATTTTCCGGCGTCCACTCCGCAATGGCATTTTCATCCTTTCTGAACATGCCCTCCCCCGAACAGGGTGCATCCACAAGAATCTTATCGAAAAAGCCAAGAAAACGGCCTTCAAGTTTGTGAGCATTTTCGTTTGTAACAACACAGTTTCTGACACCCATTCTTTCAATATTCTGTGAAAGAATTTTAGCGCGTTCCAGCATTATCTCGTTCGAAACAAGAAGTCCTCTTCCGTTAAGACGTCCGGCTATCTGGGAGCTTTTACCTCCCGGAGCCGCGCAGAGATCAAGAATCTTATCACCGGGCTCAGGATCTAAAAGTGCCACAGCGCTCATTGCCGAAGGTTCCTGAATATAATACGCTCCCGACTCGTGGTAAGGGTGTTTTCCCGGATGGGCTTCTTCTTCATAATAAAAACCTTCCTCAGCCCAACGAATCGGTTCCAACTCAAAGGGCATCTTGGAAGAAAAGTCGTCAAGCTTTGCTTTTAACAAATTGGCTCTAAGACCGTAAACCCGCGTATCCTCGTAGGAAGAAATAAATTCGTCATATTCATTTTTAATTAAATCCCTCATAGCCTCCTTAAAGGCTTCGGGGAGAGAAATTAGTTTGCCCATATATCTCCATTCATAAAAATAAAGTGCCGGCCCGAGGACACTTTGCAATCGGTGCGTGTTGCTTGCAGACACTTTACCGCTTTATCAAAGGTTCAATCACGTTTTTCTTTTAACCCTACAACTATATAAGGATCGTCCTTCGTTCTTTTTGTGTAAATATTTTTTAGCAAGGTCAGCACACAGTGCTTCGAACGAATTTTACCGCTGCCATGGCTCAAGAAACATTTCTCGGCCTTTATTTTTTCAAGTAAATCTATTTCTTCTTTCAAAAGCTGAGCATTGTACAGAACCTTACCGTCCTTCCACATTGAATAGGTCGCATCACCGGTAAAAACAATTTCGTCATCCACCACCAAAGCAAGTGACCCCTTTGCATGAGTTGACGGGATTGGAATAATTTCGATTTTGACTCCATCCTCAAGAATAACCGGAGCATTAACCGTAACTCCTGCGCGAACACTTTTGTAAGTCCGGCTTCCGACATACAACTCGTCATAAATCGTGTCCTCAAGTTTTGCCGTATGATCGGAGTGAAAATGTGAAAGAATAACAGTCTTGTAAGCGGAAATACTGTTTAAGTATTCCGTTGCTCTGTCGTTGTTTCCCACATCAAAAATAAACATCCCGCTGTCTCCACGCACAATTACTATGTCTGAAGACAACGGACTTTCTTCCTGCGGAATATATGAAATTCGATCGTTTATTTTGATTTCCATTATGAATAAACAAACCAGTCCGCTAAAATGGCGTACAATTCCCTTATATAATATGCCGAAAACATCGGTGCGGGTGACGAAGCCGAGACATAGCAGTGATTTATGCCAAGTCTGTCTGCGATTCGTCCGGCCCTGTATAAATGAAATTCGTTTGAAATAATAACAATCTTATCGTTCAAGCCGTTCTCATTAATAATTTCCAGCGCAAATTTTAAATTTTCACGAGTATTTGTCGACTCGCGTTCCTTGTAAATACGTTCTTCCGAAATGCCTTTGTTCACAAGATAATCCTTGAAAGCATCTGCTTCCGGCCAAGGCTCGTCCTTTCCCTGCCCGCCGGTCACAATACACACTGCATCGGGATGCTCCGTAAGGTACTTAAAGGCTGCCTCCAGACGCCTTGTGGACATTATACTCGGGCCGCTCTTTTTAACATAGCTTCCAAGAACAACAACCGTCTCATTCCCTTCCGGTTTGTTTCCCGCTACACTGACCATACAAATTGTTTCAACTATAACAAAAATCGGAATTATAGACAGAACAACACCTGCGATAACAAGTGCGATTTTGCCCTGCTTCTTCTTCCAAATTATCAAAACAAGCTTTTTCAAAGGCTTCCAAAATAAGCCTATAAGAAGAAAACATGTAAAAACAACAAGACCGGTGATATTGCCTATGTTGAGCACACTGTATATAAGCCTTGGAAGAATGCACCAGATAATACCAAGCACACCCAAAACAATAAAAAATATCTGCATAAAAATTATCCTCTGTCCCGTTGTAAATTTACCGAAAAAAATACTAAATAACTCCCAGAGTTTTTAAGAGATATAACCACGCTGTCAGTGAAAATGCCGCAAACAACGTTGTAAGCATAATTGTTGCCGAAGAAAGAATTCCTTCATGCTTCATGTTTTTCGCCATTACAAAGCAGCTGATTGTTGTAGGCGAAGCTAGCATAACAAGAAGTGCAATCAACTCCTGATTTCTGTAACCAAGCGCTATGGCAATGGGAAGGAAAATTGCTCCGAAGCCTATAAGCTTAATGAAAGCCGCAAGTACTGCTGCCTTCCCTGAACCAAGTGCCTTCTTAAAATCAAAGCACGCACCCATGGCTATAAGTCCAAGAGGTGTTGCAGTTGCACCGATTTTGTTTACAACCCCCGATGCAATTCCCGGCAACGGCAAAGAGAACGCCGACCATACAAGCCCTACTGCAATTCCTATGATGATGGGGTTTGTTGCAATTCCCTTTAATGTCTTTTTTACCAGCTCACTATCAATTTTCTTCCCGCTGTTTTCAGGTGAGAAAACAGAAAGAACAACGACTGCGCAAATATTGTAAAGTGGCACGGAGCCTATAATCATTAATGGTCCCATACCGGTTGTTCCATAAATATTTTGAATAAATGCAAGTCCCAAAAGGGCTGCGGAACTTCTGTAGGATACCTGAACAAATTCACCGCGTTCGCATCTGTTTTTCAAAAGAAGTGACAGGCAAAAAGAAATAAGAATACTAATCACCGTTGCTCCGAAGCAAAACAGAACAAATTTAGTGTTCCATGCTTCCTTTATGTCCACGACTGCAAGATCTGCAAATACCAAAAGCGGTAATGATATTTTAAAAACAAATCCATTAAGTTTGTTTGCAAAGGGCTCATCCACCCAGCCAATTAATTTCAGCACGTAACCAAATACCATGAGAATAAACAGAGGCATGGTTGCGTTAAGTGCAAAAATCAGATTTTCCATTTATTTTTCATTCTCCATTTCCAAAACCCGTCTGAACTGGGTTTCGTAAAGATTTCTGTAAACTCCCCCAAGTTTAAGAAGTTCTTCATGGGTACCCTTCTCTTTTATCACACCGTCCTTAACTACCAGGATAGCATCAGCCTTCAATATAGTTGACAGTCTGTGAGCAATAACAATGCTTGTTCTGCCCTTCATCAGTACATCCAGCGCGTCCTGAATTGCATTTTCCGAAATCGAATCAAGAGCCGAAGTAGCTTCATCCAGAATTAATATCTTAGGATTCTTAAGCATTACTCTTGCTATGGAAATACGTTGTTTTTCGCCTCCTGAAAGCTTAAGACCACGGTTTCCCACCACCGTATCATACCCATCCGGCTGAGATACGATAAAATCATGAATGCTGGCAGTTTTGCAGGCTTCTACAATTTCTTCGTCAGTGGCATCTTCTTTTGCGTAAAGAAGATTTTCTTTGATGGTACCGTTGAAAAGATATGTTTCCTGAGTCACCACACCTATGTTTTCCCTCAAATAATGAAGGTCAAAGTTTCGTACATCCAACCCTCCTATGGTTACCCGTCCGCCACTAACATCGTACAGTCTCGGAATCAGATTAACCACCGTGGATTTTCCCGAACCCGAAGGACCTACAATTGCGAACATTTTTCCGCCGGGCACTGTGAAATCAATATCCGTCAGAAGCGGCTTATCGGGAGAATACGAGAAACTTACATGCTCAAAGCAGATGTTTCTGTTGCGAAGTTCACCCTTGGCTCCATATTTCGGCGAAACTATTGTACTCTCTCTGTCAAAATAATCAAATATTCTGGTAAACAGCGCTAACGACCTTGTAAAATCAACCTGTATGTTAAGAAGTGATTCCACAGGCCTATAAAGACGGTTAACCAGCGAAACCGTAGCGGTAACAGTACCGACAGTCAGTGCGGAATCAAGATTTTTTATAACAAAATATCCGCCCGCAAAGTAAATAAGAAGAGGGCCTATCTGAGAAAACATTCCCATAAACACCCTGAACCACTGACCGCTCCTCTGTTCCTTTAAGGATATAGCCGTTACATTTTCGTTTACTTCAACGAATTTATCATATTCCTTTTTTTCTCTTGCAAACAGTTTAACAAGAAGTGAACCGCTGACACTTAACGTCTCATTAATCAGCTGATTCATTTCATCTGATTTTTCCTGCCTTTCCGACAAAAGCTTCCACCGTGTTTTTCCTGCAGATTTTGTAGGGATTATGAACAAAGGAATAACAATAATACCCACAATGGCCAACTGCCAACTCATGGAAAACAAAGCCACCAGAGAGGTAATAACCGTAGCAACATTACTGACAACGTTTGCCAAGGTTCCCGATATAACCGTACTCACTCCGCTTATATCCGAATTCATTCTTGTTATAATATCGCCCTGCTTCTCTGTTGTAAAAAAGGAATGGGGCATGTACTGCAAATGATCGTACATCTGATTTCTCATATCAAAAATGATTCGTTGGGAAATCCATGCATTTATATAACTTTCAAGCACACCGATTACCTGGGACACAGTCATGGTTGCGAAAGCAACCAACAGAAGCTGAATTAACAGTTTCATATCTTTTCCCACCAATGCTTCATCCACAATCTTTCCCGTTACGATTGACGGAATCAGTCCCACCATAGCTGAAAGCAGAATCGCAATAAAAACAAAAAGAAACTGAATCCAATATGGTTTCAGGTAAGAAAGTATTCGCTTAATCAAAGGCCATGTGACTTTCGGCACATTTTGTTTTTCTTCATTCGTCAAAAAACCGCGCGGTCCTCTGCTGCCCATCATTTCTGCCATATCGCCTCTCCTTTAATCTACATATAAATATAGCAAAAAAGACGCTTCAAATACAGACCGAAGCGTCTTTTTCTCTTTATATCCAGCAACTTTCATCCAAATTGCCGTTATATTCTTTTTCCCACTCAAGAAGGTCTGCCAAAGTGACCTTATCAAGGACAAGACTTATGGAATCATCCAGCTGCTCCCAAAGCTTGTTGCAGGCTTTGACTTCCCTGTTTCCTTCTTCCTGGGAAGCTTCATCGCCGTAATCCACGGCAGACAAATCGCCTTCCACCGAACGAAGGATGGAACTTACAGTGTACTTATCGGGAGCATAGGCGAGTATGTATCCGCCTTTCGCGCCCCTTACACTTTTAACCAATCCTGCTTTATTAAGGAATGCCACAATCTGTTCCAAATATTTATCGGAGATGCTTTGGCGTTTCGCTATATCCTTTATTTTTACCGGCTCACCCTTATAGTAGTTGCCAAGCTCAAGCATAAGTCTCATTGCATATTTGCCTTTAGATGAAATAATCATGTTACACTCCTTTCACTGAATTATGCAGGCACGGCTCACGGTTAATCTGCCCCCGCCAGCCAGCCTGCAAATATATTAATTCAATCCTTACTTCTTGCTTTCCTGATGCAACTTCTGGATATTTAAGTCTCTTTCTACATAGTGACCTTCGTGAAGATAATCATCAATTGCAGTTCCTACAATGTTGTTCCAGTAGTTGTTTGCAAGTGTGAATACTGCACTTGTTACAAGAAGAACAAGAGTCTCCTCATCGTATCTTGCCTGTAAGGGTTCGTAAACTTCATCGGGAACGTGGTTGGGATCCTTTACAAGTGCTGCTGCAAAATCAAGAAGTTCTATTTCTTCTTCCGTAAATTCAAAGTGATCAAAGTCTGTAACTCCGAGCTGGTCTTCAAGAACCCACTTAAAATAGTTACCGCAGATAGGGCATTCGTTACCTGATGACACTGCATAGCCGAAAAGAATATCCGCTCTCTTACCAATCTTCTTTCTAAGCTCCTTGCCAACTGCGTATGAGCTTTCCTCAAGTGCTGTAAAAGCGATGGGACTGTGAAGAAGAGTTTCCTTCATGTTTGTGATTCTGTAGCCCTGCTCAAGGTGATGATCGATTGCAGCCTGCTGTTCGGGTGTTGTGTTGTTTCTGTCAATTCTTGAAATAAGTTTCTTTCTTTCCATTGTTGTAATCTCCTTTGTTTTTTATAAGTTATGCTCTCTGACCCATTCCGCGTTTAGCCCGCTTTTCTATGGTCAGGAAAATTTGTGAAAATACTAAACTGAATATTATGTAGAAAGCACCGACTAGCACGTATGCTTCAACAAATCTGTATCCGACTTCTGCCTGAAGTTTTGCCGCAGACATCATATCCACGACTGAAATTGTAAATACTACCGATGTTCCCTTAAGTAATGCAAGAACAAAGTTGAAGTAGTTTGGTAATGCTACCACAATTGCCTGTGGAATTATTATTCTTATATAAGCCTGAAGCTTTGTCATTCCCAGTGCGTGTGCGGCTTCAAGCTGCCTCATGTCAACCGAGCTTAATGCACCTCTGACTATCTCACAAAGAAATGCTGAGGAATAAAGCGTCAGTGTCACAATTGCTATCACATTGTTGTTTAAGGTCTTGGCCGTCACAACTCTCATTCCGCCATTAATCACATGGTTAATGATTTTAGGCATTCCGTAATATACTAAGAAGAACAAAACCACCAACGGTATGCTTCTGAAAAAAGAGTTGTAAACCGTTACAAGCTGTGAAAGAACCGGAATCCTGTTAATCTTTATAAGAGAAATCAGAAATCCCAAAACCAGACCCGCCGTCACCGGTAAGAAGGTTAACAAAAGTGTCATCGGAATGGCTTTAACAACATATCCAAAGGCCTCAGCTATAAACTCAAAACTGAAATTCATGTTGTCACCGCCTTTCTTCTTTTCTTACCCTGCGAAGAAATGGTTCTGTTTCCTTTTCCAAAGTATGCCTCAAGTCCTTTGAAAATCCAGCCGATTATCAACGCTAGCACCCAGTAAACAATTGCTACCGCGAAATACATTTCAAGTGTTTTCGCTCCTGCGTTGTTCGTATCGATTTGTCTTGCTTTACCAAGAATATCGAATATACCGAGTGTATAAACAAGCGCCGTTGCCTGAACCATTGATAATGCTGCACTTCCCAGGTTTGGAAGAATAACAAATATACCTTGCGGAAGAATAACATGTATAAATCTTTGTAATCTTGTATATCCAAGGGCGTGTGCCGCTTCCAACTGTCCTTTTTGAAGTGAATTGTAAGCACTTCTGAACATTTCGCTTGAGTTTGTTCCAAGTTCAATCGTCAACGCGATAATAACGAATACCTGCTTTGACCAGTTGCTTATGTTAATACCGAAGATTAACAGAAGCTGCGGTAAACCAAAATATACAAGATAAAGAAGAACTACTGTGGGAATGCCTCGTATAATATCCGTTAATACCCGAAGCACTCCTTTCAGCCATTTGGGACCGTTAACCTTTCCTATTGCACTGAGAAGTCCAAGAGACCATCCAAAGAGGATTGTTAAAATCGTTATTACCAAAGTTACCGGCAAAGCCCCAAGTATTTTCGGAAAATTTTCAATTGCAAATGCTAAATCAAAATTGTCCTTAATCATTTTGTTTTTCCTGCTTTATTTTCCTACTGCAAATACGTCATATCCGAATGCATCTACGGAAAGCTTTGAAAGAGTTCCGTTGTCCTTAAGTGTTGCAAGTGAAGCATTGATTGCATCGCCAAGCTCTGTCTCGCCCTTATTCACGATAGGGTATGTGGGAACAACGTCTACTGGATCTGAAATAATAAGTCCTGCAACCGTTTCAGCCTTCTGAAGGTTGAATACCGGAATAAGATCAATTGCGTAATCGTATTCACTGTTCTGAAGTGATGCAAAGAGTTCTGCATAGCTGAATTCTGTTGTAAGCTCAATATCAATGGGCTTGTCGGGATTCTTTTCATTCCAGTCCTGAACCACAAATCTGATTCCGCCTGAAGCTCCTGTGGGTGCTACCTGCTTTCCTTCATCATGAGCCTGTGCGAGAGAATTGATGCCTGCGCCATCCTTCTGGATAATACCTACTGCTGTATAACCCATGTTGTTTTCAGGCATATAATAGGTCTCGGTTCTTGCTTCTGTTTTGAAGAGTGAGTTAATACCAACTTGATATGTTCCTGCCTGAACGCCAACGTTCATTGTTTCCTTGTCTGCAATTTCAAATACAAATTCATAATCCTCAAGAAGCTCATCAACTGCCTTGAAAACTTCTACGTCGTACCCTTGGGCAACACCGTTGTCATCAGCGTATGTGATAGGATAGAATCCGGGAGCTACCGCAACTGTGATTTTCTTTGCTCCGCTTGAGGAAGCAGCTTCCTTGCCGCAGCCTGCGAAGGAAGCGATGGCTAATGTTGCTATTGTTAATGATGCGATTAATTTCTTTACTGTATTCTTTTTCATTGTTTTTGTTCTCCTACAAATAAATTTGATAATCCTGAGGATAGAGAAACTGTACAAAATCCTTTGTTCGCTGTTCCTTTGGTCTGTTAAATATTTCAGCCGGTGTGCCTTCTTCAATAATGTGACCACCGTCCATAAAAATAATCCTGTCGCAAAGTTCTCTGGCAAAATCTATTTCATGAGTAACGATTAGCATCGTCATTCCGTCTTTTGCGATATCTCTGATTGCATTCAATACTTCCTTTGTGAGTTCCGGATCAAGTGCCGATGTAGGCTCATCCAGAAGAAGAATGCTTGGGTCCATTGCAACTGCACGGGCTATTGCAACTCTCTGCTGCTGACCGCCCGATAACTGGCTGGGGTAATTATCCTTCCAGTCAAGCATTCCTACTTTTGTTAATTCCTTAATAGCTCTTTCGGTTGCTTCCTGCTTGTTTTTCTTCTTCACAACAACCTGAGCCTCAACAACATTTTCAAGAACCGTTTTGTTATTGAAAAGATTAAAGGACTGGAATACCATTCCGCTTCGTAAACAAAGTCCGTGAATGTCTTTTGATGATGCTTTTGTTGTATCTACCGATAAATCGTCAATTGTTACTATTCCCTGCTCGGCTCTTTCAAGAAAGTTCGTACATCGTAAAAGCGTTGTTTTTCCTGTGCCGCTTGGTCCGATGATTGAAACGATTTCTCCATTGTTGATTTCCAGGCTTACATCGTCCAAAACTTTTCTGTCGCCGAAGGTCTTTGATAAATGCTCTATCTTAAGCATGTGTTCTCCTTACTGCTTTGTTGCCGCGTCAAGCATCTCAACTATATGCTCGGCAGATTTAAAGCCTATGGATTTTTTCTTTACCGCACCGTCCTTGATAACTAAAAGTGTAGGAGCGGCCATTACTCTGAATTTCTCAACCAGTCCGGGCACATCAGCTATATTCGCGCTGAAAACCTTTATTTCCGAATGTTCCTCGGATACCTTCTCAACCTCGGGTGCAAGTGCCTGACACGGGCCGCAACCGTCTTTCCATATGTCAAGAAGAACAACCGCCGATTCATTCTGAATTAATTCTTCATATGTTTCATCTGTAATCTTATTAACTGCCATTTCCTATTCTCCTAGTATCTTAGTAGGTATATATCTTTTATTTTTTCCCACCCCTCTCGAGGTGGGATCGTAATTTCTATGCAAAAAGTGGAGTTGAAAGATATCTGTCACCTGAATCAGGAAGAAGAACAACAATTGTCTTTCCCTTATTCTCAGGTCTTTCAGCCAGAATCTTTGCAGCCTTAAGTGCTGCTCCCGAAGAAATACCAACGAGAATACCTTCGGATACCGCAAATGCTTTGCCTTCAATAAAAGCATCCTCATTCTCGATTGTAATTATTTCGTCATAAATCTTTGTGTTGAGTGTTTCAGGAACAAAGCCTGCGCCAATACCCTGGATTTTATGAGCTCCTGCAGTTCCCTTGGAAAGCACGGGTGATGTTGCAGGTTCAACAGCAACAACCTTTACATCAGGATTCTGACTCTTTAAATATTCGCCGACACCGCTTACCGTACCGCCTGTACCTACACCGGCAACAAAGATGTCAACCTTTCCGTCTGTCTGCTCCCAAATTTCAGGTCCTGTTGTTTTTAAATGTGCTGCAGGATTTGCAGGATTTACAAACTGACCTAAAATTACGGATCCGGGAATTTCTTTATTTAATTCCTCTGCCTTGGCAATTGCTCCCTTCATACCCTTGGCGCCTTCAGTCAGAACAATTTCGGCACCGTATGCTTTAAGAAGTGTTCTTCTTTCAACACTCATTGTTTCGGGAAGAGTAAGTATTGCTCTGTAGCCCTTTGCTGCAGCAACTGCCGCAAGACCGATTCCGGTATTTCCCGAAGTAGGTTCAATAATTGTTGCGCCTTCCTTGATAATTCCCTTTGTTTCAGCATCTTCAATCATTGCAAGTGCTACACGATCCTTAACAGATCCTGCGGGATTCAAATACTCAAGCTTTGCAAGAATTGTTGTATCTGTGATTCCTGCCTTCTTTGTATAGTTGTTTAATTTAAGAATTGGTGTCTTTCCAATAAGCTCTAATGCGCTTTCCTTAATGTCGCTCATATTTTTGCCTCCGTGTTGTTCGTTTTGTACTTAATTAGTTCAAATATCTTTTCGTCAACACAGTGCATATTTAAAATACACAGTGTAGATATCATGACGCATTCGGTCACTGTCTATATTCAGTTTTCTCAACTCACTGTATATTATCATGTTTCTCTCTCCATTCCTACTTTGTCAGTGGGAAATGTTATATTTAACTTACAAAACGGAGTATATACGCATTTACCTAGTATGTCAATAGGTATTGTAAGAATTTTTTGTTTTTCTTTTACGCTCCGTAAAGAGCCTTGCGAATTCGCTCCAGTCCTTCCTTAAGTACACTTCTGGGACAAGCTACATTTATTCGTTGGAAGCCCTCGCCGGTCTTTCCGAAGATTCGTCCGCTGTCAAGCCAAAGCCCTGCCTTGTTTATAATGACATCGTCGAGTTCATCGACGTCAAGCTTCGTATTCCTGAAGTCCAGCCATACAAGATAAGTTCCTTCATGATGAACCATCTTCACACAAGGGAGTTCTTTTTTCACGAATTCTTCCGTAAAATCGATGTTTCCCTTTATATAAGTCATCATTGCCTCGTACCACTCTTCACCGTATTCGTAGGCGGCTTTGGTTGCCACCAGTCCAAGGATACTAAGCTGACTGATTCCTGCGGCATCCAGCTGCTTTTTGAATTTGTTTCTTATTTCATCATTTGGAATAAAAATATTGGAAATAAGCATGCTTGCCAGGTTAAAGGTTTTGCTTGGTGAGGTGCAGGTAATGCTGTTTTGTTGAAATTCCGGTTTAATAGATGCAAATATCGTATGCTCTCCTTCAAAAATAAAATCATTATGGATTTCATCACTTACCACAAGCACCTTGTGCTTTAAACAAATGTCTCCAAGCTTTTCAAGTTCGTCCCCCGTCCATACTCTTCCGACAGGATTATGAGGGCTGCACAGGAAAAACAAATGTACATCGTTTTCCGTAATCTTTTTTTCAAAATCTTCAAAATCGATATGATAACGGTTGTCTTCCCCATAATAAAGATCGTTGCTTACTACTCTTCTTCCGTTGTCCTCTATAACTTCCTTAAATGGATAGTAAACAGGAAGCTGAAGAAGAACCGCATCCCCCGGTTTTGTGAAGGCTTTCACTGCCATCGCCAGGGCAAAAACAACTCCCGGTGTTTTAACAAGCCATTCCTCTTTTGTTTCCCATGCGTGATGCTTAACCATCCAATTGTTCAATACTTCAAAATAATCCGTACCTACTTCGCTGTAACCAAAGATTGCTTCCTCAGCTCTATCCTTCAACGCATCAATTATGTAAGAAGAAGTTTTGAAATCCATGTCCGCAACCCAGAAGGGAAGCACCTCCGCAGGCATTCCTCTTCTTACCGCAAAATCATATTTCAAACAATCGGTATTTTTTCTGTTTACAACCTTATCAAAATCAAGATTTCTTTCGCTCATTCTCATCACCTGCTTTGTATAGTTCTCTGTGATTCCTCATTATTCTTAAACGATTTGGAATCCTTTTCAATTGAATTTCTTAAATACCTCTTCAAGCTCGCCTATCAGATCCTCTGCATCCTCGATGCCAACTGACATTCTTAAGGTTCTTTCGGTAATACCGTTTTTCTCACGAACCTCTTTCGGTACATCCGCATGAGTCTGGGTAACGGGATATGTAATCAGTGTTTCAACACCGCCAAGGCTTTCCGCGTATTTAATCATTTTTACTTCTGCCAGGATTTTCTTTGCAATTTCTTCATCCTTAACATCGAAGGTAAGCATTGCTCCGAAGCCCCTTGCCTGTGATTTCATTATTTCGTGACCGGGGTGTTCGGTAAGGCCCGGGTAAATTACCTTTGTAACCTGTGCCTTTGTTTTTAACCATTCAGCAAGCTTCATTGCATTTGAAGCCGACCGTTCCATTCTGAGACCGAGAGTTTTTATTCCTCGTAAAATCAACCAGCTGTCAAAGGGCGCAAGGCCGGAACCTGTTGTTTTATAAAGGAATCTCAGCCTCTCACTGATATCCTCTTTGTTGGTAACAAGAAATCCTGCCAGCGTATCGTTGTGCCCGCCGAGATATTTTGTTCCGCTGTGAATAACAACATCAGCCCCAAGTTTTAAAGGATTCTGAAAGTAGGGAGACATGAAGGTGTTGTCCACAAACAAAAGAAGGTTATGTTTGTGTGCAAACTCCGCCATTTTCTTTATATCAGTCACATTCATCATTGGATTTGTGGGAGTTTCAATATAGATAGCCTTTGTATTGGGCTTTACCAGTTCCTCGATATCGCCCTTGTAAAGGTCGGAATATGTAACCTCGAGGCCGTTCTTCTTGGAAATATTATCGAAAAGTCTGATTGCGCCGCCGTACAAATCGGAGTCCGCAATAATATGATCCCCGGGCTTAAATATTTCCATAAGAAGCGTGATTCCTGCCATTCCTGTGGAAAATGCAAGGGCATCGATTCCGCCTTCTAGGCTTGCCACTGTTTTTTCCAGCTGATTTCTTGTGGGATTCGAAACACGACCGTAATCATAGCCTGTACTCTCGCCTACAGCCGGATGTGCATATGTCGCTGTCTGATAAATCGGAAAGCTTATTGCTCCGAAATGCTCTGTCTTTCCTTCATTTTCCTCTAAATGAATACACTTTGTATTTATTCCTCTGTCCATATGAAATACCTCCCGATGAGTTGTGTTTCATTGTAATACCTATTTTCCTACTATGTCAATAGGTATTAGGGGTTTGTTTTTATCTTCACCAAAATGTATATAAACCATAGTTGTTTGTACGGTCTGCATAGTGTGGGCAATCGAAATAACTAGCAAAAACATGAAACCAAAACACCCCGGGGGCCAAACGGCCCCCGGGGTGAAATCAAAATTCCATACTATATTAATCTTTACAGCGACTGCGCAATTCGTCTTGCTACAAACACACCGCTTGCCGATGCATGTGAAAGTGAATGTGTTACACCGCTTCCGTCTCCGATGATATAAAGTCCCTTGTGGTTGGATTCAAGATTTTCATCAAGCTTAACTTCCATGTTGTAGAACTTAACTTCAACACCGTAAAGAAGTGTGTCATCATTTGCAGTTCCGGGAGCTATCTTATCAAGGGCATAAATCATTTCAACGATGCCATCGAGAATTCTCTTTGGAAGAACAAGGCTCAGGTCACCTGGAGTAGCCTTTAATGTAGGACGAACCGTACATTTTCCGAGGCGCTTCTCATTTGTTCTTCTTCCGCGTTCAAGATCACCGAATCTCTGTACGATTACGCCACCGCCAAGCATGTTGGAAAGACGGGCAATGCTTTCACCGTATCCGTTACTGTCTTTGAAGGGTTCTGAGAAATGCTTTGATACAAGAAGAGCAAAGTTTGTATTGTCTGTCTTCTTATCGGCATCTTCAAAACTGTGTCCGTTAACCGTAACAATTCCGTTTGTATTTTCATTTACTACAATACCGTTTGGATTCATGCAGAAAGTTCTGACATTATCTTCAAACTTCTCGGTTCTGTATACAATTTTGCTTTCATATAATGAATCGGTAAGGTGTGAAAAGATAACAGCGGGGAGTTCAACTCTGACACCGATATCCACTCTGTTTGAGCTGGTTTCAATTCCCATGTCCTTGCACACCTGTTCCATCCATTTGCTTCCGCTTCGTCCTGCCGATACAATAAGATTTGTACATTCGGCACTTTCTTCACCGTAATAAATTCTGTATCCGCCATCAATCTGTTCAATTGTCTGCACCGGAGTGAGGAAATGGAAGTCAACACTCTGTGAAAGCTCTGCAAAAAAATTTTCAAGAACAACATAATTAATATCTGTTCCCAAATGACGAACGGATGCATCAAGAAGAGTAAGCTTGTTTTGCATACAAAGCTTTTTAAACTCACTGCCTGCCGTAGAATACATTTTTGTATCCTGGCCGCCATGAGACATATTGATATCATCAACATACTTCATAAGCTCTATAGCTTTTTCCTTGCCGATATACTCGTAAAGAGTTCCGCCGAAATCATTAGTAATATTATATTTTCCGTCCGAAAAAGCACCGGCACCGCCGAAGCCTGTCATGATGGCACAGGTCTTACACTTTATACATGACTTAACTTTGTCTCCGTCGATGGGACATTTTCTCTTTTCAAGAGGAAAACCGGCATCATAAACCGCAACCTTCAGATCCGGACGCTTTATCATAAGCTCATATGCTGAGAAAATACCTCCGGGGCCTGCTCCAACAATAATGACATCGTACTTCATTCTTACTCTCTCCTAATCAATCTTTTATTTCAGGCAACAGTTCTTTAATAATTTCTGTTGCTTCATCATAGTCATAATCATAAATATGGTTTATTGCTTCTTTAAGCATACCTTTTTGACGTATCCGGAAAGGGAATCCGGCAAGCTTATTCGCCCACTCTGCTGCCGCTTCATCATCAAAATCATCAAGTGACTCCAGCAGTTCGTTCGCAACCTTCGAAGCCTCCGAAGCAGAAAGCTCACCCTTTGGATGAACCTCTTCCATCTCTCCGTAGGGCTTTATAATATCCAAAACCTTTTCATATTCATCGAAAAAATCAGGGGTCTTTATCAAAAGCTTGCTGTACTCTCCGGCTTTACCCAAAAGTTCCATTTCTTCGGCAACTTTTGCAAACTCCATCGCCCCAATCATCTTGGATGTACTTTTTAAAGCATGAACTGCTATCGTATATGCCTCAATGTTCTTTTCCACAAGATTCTTTGAAAGCTCGTCTTCTGTTTTTTCGGAAATTTTATAGTATTTTTGAATCAGATGAAGATAACTGTCATCGCTTCCGGTGCATTCCAATCCAAAATCCACATCAAACCCATTTTCATATAAAATCCTGTAGTCCATTTCTTGTCTCCACGAATGTCTTAAAAAGCCAGAATTGCAAAAGTTTCGTTGTTAAAAGCATTATACAGCTTTCTTTTTTCAACACTCTTTACCGGACAAAATTCTCCAAACATATATCCGCCATTAAGATTTATTCCTTTGGGCAGCCGTCCTTCGTAAGCGCGTGCCTCCGCCTGTTTGTCACCAACCAGCATAGCATATCTTGCGCCGCAGGAAGAACAAAGAACCACGCTGAATCCACCCTGAGTGTTCATAATATCAATCAGTTCATCAAAACGATCGGTCAGCGATTTCTCCATTTGATTTTTGTTTATAAATGCAAGCTCAATAGCATCGCCATTTTTTACTCCACCGACGAAATCACCGTAACCATTTTCAAAATCCACGGAATTCAGCGTTCTGAGCAGTTCTATTCGGTCTCCGTCCACAGTATTTCTTGAAACTATAAACGGCGTAGCCAAATAGCTTCCCAGCGAACGCTCTATTCCATCAACAAGCAAATTATCGGATAAATACTGAATAACTGAGGCATCTGTTACGTCGTACACTTTACTTCCATCAGCACTGACAACGTTCCTCTGTGTGTTCTTTACAGGCACTACCGAACGCGTCCTAAGCAACACCGGATTAATGTTCCCGCTTACAAGAAGAAGAACTCCGCACATCTTCCTGCACTCACCGTCCGAAAAAATATTTGCCTTCGTAAATACCCATCCGTCTGCGCCTACGCCTCCGAACACAGGCACTCCTCCCGATTCAACATCTAAGATATCCACAACATCATCGTATGTAACCGTAAAGCTCCAGGGAAGAAATGTAATGATAACCTTTTCCTTTTCTTCAAGGCGCTCGGTTGCCCTTATATACGCTTCTTTCAGTTTATTGTCATCGATAGTCTTTAATTCATCCGTATATTCAATTGAAAACTCGCAATCATCCGCCGTCAATACTGTCATGGAAATCACCGAATCATGATAACCATCTGTACAAAGCGTTGCAATATTTGTCACTCCAAAGCACGGAAAAGGAAATGCATCCTTAAGCATTTTTGCAAGCTTGTGGCAATCTGTGTCATAGTCCACAAAAAGAATGCCCACAGTATTTTTTAATAATTTTTTATCCGCAAGCTGCGTCTTAAGTTCCGAAACCGCAACCTCAATGTCGTCTATTTCTTCTGTATAAGCCTGATATGAAATCATAACTCTTCGTTCCTTATAAGCATATAATCAACTCTGTGACTGCTACGGTATTTATCTGCCTTGTCTTTGTCTTTAACAAGAACGCACTTCGCATTATTGCCAAAAATTCCC
This sequence comes from Lachnospiraceae bacterium, assembly GCA_045600725.1. Classification (GTDB taxonomy): domain Bacteria; phylum Bacillota; class Clostridia; order Lachnospirales; family Lachnospiraceae; genus UBA1258. The sequence continues at coordinate 28,844 of JAZRYK010000046.1, read as the reverse complement.
TTAATCTCTCTTAGCTTATCGCTATCCGAATCAACAGCGAGAATAACCGGCTTCTCTCCTTTTTCATTCAAAGAAGCTGCATCTATGATGTACTCCTTCGGAAGGTACTTAAGCAAAATCTTTTCAAGTTCTTTATATGTAACAGGCTTCGCGACATAATCGGTAAAGCCCTCATTTAAGTATATTTCTCTGGCACCCACAATTGCGTCCGCGGTGAGTGCTATAATCGGGGTGTCTCCGATAATATTTTGCTCGCGCATTATTGAAAGTGTTTCGGTTCCGCTAAGCACAGGCATCATCTGATCAAGAAAAACAAGATCAAACTTTTCTTTCTGCATTTTCTCCATGCATTCCAAACCTGAGGTTGCCGTCTTCACGGCAATTTTAGTAGCGCTTAACAATGCAGCCAATACTTCCAGGTTCATTGTATTGTCATCAACAATGAGAAGCTTTGCTGCCGGAGCCACAAAGCTGGGGCCGATTTCTTTTTTGCTTATTCCAAAGGCCTTTTCGGAGGATTTGGCAATATTTTCATCACCCGCAGCCGAAGTTCTTATTTTAACTGTGAAAATACTTCCCTTACCGTAAATACTTTCAACATATATGTCGCCGTCCATCATCTTAGCAAGCTCACGCGTAATGTTAAGTCCGAGTCCGGTACCTTCAATATTTCTGTTTCTGATTTCATCAAGACGTTCGAAGGAAACAAACAATTTGGGGATGTCTTCAGTTCTTATTCCGATTCCGGTATCCCTAACATCGATTTTAAGCATTTCGGTTTCACGGTCATATGAAACCGAAATACTCACTTCACCTTCTTCGGTATACTTGACAGCATTACTTATTAGGTTAGTCATAATCTGACGAACTTTAAATTCATCACCGATAAGAACCTTCGGAGTATCTGCATCAATATTTATCTTGAAATCCAGGCCTTTTTTTGTCGCTCTGTCCCTTGTAAAGATAACGACAGCATCAATGGCATTCGATAATTCGTATTCTTTTTCCAGCACTTCTGCCTTACCGTTTTCAATTTTGGAAAGGTCAAGAATTCCGTTTATGACATAAAGAAGTGTTTGTCCTGCCGAATAGATATTCTGTGAATATTCAATAATTTTTTCATCATCGGTTTCACGCATAATCATCTCGTTCATACCGATAATGGCATTCATGGGAGTTCTTATTTCATGACTCATGTTTGCTAAGAAGGAGCTTTTTGCACGGTTCGCCGCTTCAGCTTTTTCTTTCAGTTCCTCCATCTTAACAATCTGTTTTTGACGCTCTGCCTCATTGGCATCACGAAGAGAAATAGCACAGTCGTTGAGTTCGGCCAGCATTCTGATGTCCAGCTGTAAACGCTCATTACTTCTGGACAACTTCTTGTTTTCTTTTTCAAGTTTAGCAATATAAGCCTTTAACTCATCAATATTATCCATAATCCCCACCCATTTTCATTATCTGATAAAAATCAGTTTTTTTCAAGTAAACAGCTTCTTTTTATAATGCATTCGCACTCCCTAATTTATCAAAATAATTGTGGCGCTTACTCCCTGATAATCTTCGGGCATGTCTCCGATGTTCCAGCCGGGATTTGTTGCCTCGATGTAATAATAATCATTTCCCTCATAGGTGTAATAATTTCCCGAAAGAGTAGTATCACCTTTTATTCCCACGGCCATATGATCCGCGTATTTAATCAGGCATGTACCGTATCCCATTTTTGCCAAAACTCCGGCAAGAAGAAGGCACGCATCCTCGCAGTCTCCTTCCCTATCGTAAAGCATTTCTATCGGATACTTCGGCCATTCAATCTTGTCTGTATTATCTTCATCAGTTGTATATGTAAAGTTCTGAACAAAATTAATGGCTTCTCTCACGCGTTCCGCATCGGAATATCCCCTGTTGTCGCTGATTTCCGTTAAGTTTTCCACCACCATGTCAAGATATTCGGAATTTATCGGATCCGTCACATATTTTATGTACTCATTGTCACCGTAATACCTATCCAGACTCTTGTAATATTCATACAATTTCTGATCGATTGAATAGCATATTGTGGCATAATACAATGTCTCAAAGGAAGTCCAGGTATATTCTATAGGCACAGGGTCATATATCAGTTTTGCAATAATGTCATAGTCGGGCTTACGTTCATCACTTAAGGTTCCCGAGGCATTTCCATCCGGTAGTGAAACCCTGTTTGTCTGCGAACCGGATTCTTCTTTTCGGCTATTCTCCCCGGTTTCCGACGACGAAACAATTTCCGGCAACTTCACCGTATTTCTTGCTTTATCTGCTATAAGAATAACTATAACGACGATACATATTGCCGCGAATATTCTGTATAAAATCAGTTTTGTTGCATTGTTCATTAGCTTTTTCTTCTTTCTGCTGCGTAAGCAGACACTGTTTTAAGCATTGTTCTAACATCAATCGGCTTTGAAAGATGAGCATTCATTCCTGCTTCCTTCGATTTTCTGATATCCTCGTCAAAAGCATTTGCAGTCATTGCAATAATGGGTACCGTGCGCGCATCCTCTCTTTGGAGTCCGCGAATATTCTTTGTTGCCTCCAGACCATTCATTTCAGGCATCATAATGTCCATAAGAATAATGTCATAGTGATTCATCTCGGAATTACGGAACTTATCAACTGCAATTTTACCGTTTTCGGCAGTATCGACAATTGCCTTTTCACTTTCCAAAATGTCCTTTGCTATTTCAATATTTATTTCATTGTCTTCAACAAGAAGAACACTGACCCCTTCTAGATTAATAACCGTATTCTCGAAGGACTTCTTCACGGCACTGTCATTAATAATAAATGTAAGCTTAATTGTAAACTGTGATCCGACACCTTCTTCACTGACTACGGAAATGGTGCCGCCCATCATTTCAATCAATTCCTTACAAATCGGCATACCCAGTCCGCTTCCTTTATAGGTCGTCTGTACCTGTGTATCCTCCTGCGCAAAGGGCTCCCATATGTGATTAAGGAAATCTCTGCTCATTCCGCGTCCGTTGTCACTAATTACAAATGTATATGAAACGTGTCTGTCGTCTGTTTTGTTTTCCGATATACTAAATACTATTTTTCCGCCATCGGAAGTAAATTTTACTGCATTTCCGAGTACATTCAGCACAGCCTGTCTTAAATGCAGTTCATCACCCAAAACATTCGGATAGTCAAAATGTTCATAATCCTTTGTTATTTCAAGGCTTCTGTCCTCCATCTGGCCCTCGACAATCTGGCAGCATACGTCTGCAAAGGTTTTGATATTCATCGGTGCAGTAGTAATGACCGTTTTTCCGCTTTCTATACGGCTCATATCAAGCACATCGTTTAACAGACTTAAAAGGTGATGCGAAGCAGTATCAATTTTGTCAAGGCATTCCGCAACCCTTGTTTTATCATCCTGATATTTTTTTGCAATTTCGGTCATTCCGATTACGCCGTTAATCGGAGTTCTGATATCATGACTCATTTTCGAAAGGAAATCACTCTTAGCATTGCTGGCCGCTTCTGCCTGCTCCTTTGCTTCAATTAACGCGTCTTGAATTTCTTTTTCATGACGAATAATATCGGTAGTTTCCGATACCGTAACAATTACACCGTTTTCACCGGCTTTCATATAGAAGATCTCGTAATTGTGAATTCCGTCGCTTTCTTCACAAACAAGCGTAACCTGGTAGGTATTTTTTTCCTTTAACTGCTCCATTACATACGGAGCACTTGTAAACACTCTGAAACGTGCCCTGTCACTTTTCAAAACCTTTTCCGTCATATTGGACGCAAAATCCTTATAGGATTCTATGCCTGAATATTTATCAAGCTTCTTACTGATTCTGTATAATCTGATTCTGTCCGTATCAAGTTCCGCAAAACATACCACTAGGAAGTTTTCAGCAATCCTGTCAAGAACCCGGTGTTCTTCATCGGATTGCTTTATTCTAAGAAGAATGCTTAAACAAAAGGCCGCCGTCATTCTGAAAACCAGCGTATCGCCGCCCTTAATTTGCGGATTTACAAGACACACAAAGCCTATCATAAGATTGTCGGTCATTAACGGAACAGCAAGAACATTTCTTAAACTGTTTTCGCCAAAGAACCCCCGTATGGATACTATATCACCTGAATGTTGCATTCCCGAGAGCAGTTCCGAGAAAGCTTCAATTGAAACATCCTTCGGTGCGCTAAGATATTCTTTCGATATATTTGAATACTCGTACATTTTTGTTAAGAATCTTCCGGTGGGGTCAATTTCAAATATACAAGCCTTATCTGCATTGTAATATTCAGCAGCATGCATAAGAAGGCTGTTGGCTGCCTCAATGTTGTTTTCTTCGTCGCACAATATACGAACGGAATCGTATAATGCATTCTGCTGAACCCTGATGTTTCTGATTTCAGCGTCCTTATCTGCAAAGCCTATAACGTAGGACACATTTTCGCTTCCTGTCGCTGCAATCTTCATCTCACAATACCGGTTCTGTTTATTCAGATATCTTGTGATAAAAGATTTGGAGTAAGCCATTTTCTCACGTACATTGCTTAGCGAAGCAGTTTTTCTGAATTCTCTTTTTTCCGACTCGGAAACATTTTCGTCAATGTACATTTCAATTGCTTCCGAAACAGGCACACCATCAGTTCTGCTTTCGGAAACGCTGAAAATTTTATTCCCCTTTTTACAGCAATAAACGCAACTGTCATCGGAATTGTAATAATATATATTCTCATAGTCTGCGGAAAGAGCCTTCACGAGCGCCTCATTCTGCTTTCTTGCATTTTCCCGTTCTCTCTCCAAATTCAGTTCTTCGTCAATGTTGTTCAGACCGCAGACATAGCTTTTAACAATACCGTCATTTACTTCCACAGGAAGAAAACGCGCCTGATAATTTTGGATTTCTCCGTTTATGTTTATCCGAAAATCATGTACATACGCTTTCTTTTGACGAAGAGTCCTCATAATAATTGCACGATTTGTATTTTTTTCAAACTCCTCCCAATCTTCCTCAGGTACAAGCAATCTTTTTATCATGTCAATTCTTGCCCATATAAGGTTGTTCTTCTTCCAACAAGGAGCCAGCCTTGCAATCTTGTTGCTGACTCTGTAGAAATCAGCACTGTCTTTTCTCACGTCATCATGTACGGTCACATACAATATTTCTTCATAGTTTGAGGCGAGGTTTGCGATAACCGCATTTATTTCCCCGATTTCATTCTTCTTTTTCTCTAACAGCAACTGTTCCGATGTCAGATTATCCAGATTGTCATAACAGATAAGTATCTTTGTTGCATCACCGTTTTCACGCTCAATAACACTGTAAAAACCGCGCAGCCAGTTGTTCTTGGGACCAAGCATTCTGATAGTTATCTCACGCCTGTCTTCATCGTGCATATACCTTCTGAGTGCATCAGCCGTGTGAACAAGTGAAAAAACAGGTTTGTACTCGGGGGCAACAGCTTTCTCAACTGTAGCACTTTCTTCATTGTAGTACCCCATTGGCTGCCAGTAGTCCTTCAGACCTTCTCTAGCACTTACAAGGGTATAGCGTGCGGTTTTTACATCAAGAATAAATGAACTGTCATGGAAATTAAGCAGATACTCCTTTGCCGTTTCGGATACATTATCCGAAGCAAGTCTGCTCTTTCCATCATCTGTATAAATAAACTTTAAAAAGTTATTGCTGTCAGGATATGAAAAACCTCCCTGACGATATGACTGCAACAGATTAAGAGTAGATGAAAAAAAAAGCATCATTACATCATAGGGAGTACCTGCTATTATTTTTTTTAAAAGAATATCTTTTTCTATAGCTTCACAAAAAGGAGTTCCCTCAAAAGAAGAACGAAGTCGCTCGGACATATCTAAAGGAGAATCAATTCCCGATACTGCATTTATCATAAAGCCTGCAGTATCATTTTCTTCCGTAACAAGCTTACGAAGGCGTCTTTCCAATTCGAGGAATCCGAATCTTGAATCATCAGCCGCAAGTATATCCGAAAAAAAGTTGCCGAATATCTCATTAGTAAGACTGATGTATAATTCTTCCTTCGAGCCAAAACGCTGCGACAAAAGCCCATAGGCTACACCGGCACGCTTCGCGATATCGGAAAGTCGGGCCTTCGAATAGCCCTTCTCCGCAAATTCGCCAAGCGCTGCTTCCATCATCCTTTTTGTGCTTGCTTCTCTTTGAAGTAATCTGGTATTTCTCATCATAAAAAAATCCCCGGTAATTTCACTGATTTTAAAATCAGTTTACTACCGAGGATTCCATTATTCAATATTGCAATTATCAAATCTTGAATACTTCTACTTCACTCTTAAGCCCTGACATGCTGTCACCCAGCTCGCCGGCTGTCTTATCGAGATTGTCTACATTGTTCTTAAGTTTTTCCGAAACATCAATGACTGTTTGAGTATTTTCTGCAGTTTCTTCAATAATTCTTGAAATATTTCTTACTGCATCAACTGCTTCTACCCGTCTTTCATCCGCCGACTCTGTCGCAACCCTTATTTCCTCAAGGCCACCAATCAGTTCCTCCATATGAGCCTGCATTTCACTGAAGACATCGACTGTATCCTTAACCAGTTTTGTTTGAACATCGACAATCGCGCTTGCCTTTTCGGCACTGTCAACGCTAATCTTTGTCTGAATACCAATCTTCTCAACAATCTTGTTAATCTCACCCGCAGCACTCGCAGATTCGTCTGCAAGCTTTCTGATCTCTTCGGCAACAACCGCAAAACCTCTTCCCGCTTCGCCTGCACGTGCTGCTTCAATGGAAGCATTCAGTGAAAGGAGATTTGTCTGCGCCGAAATACTTGTAATGACGCCCACGAAATTGTTGATATTGGATGATTCAACACGTAACTCTTCAATACTGTCAACAACTTTTCCGGTTACTTCCGTTGTCTCATTTGTCTGATTTCCGAGAGTATTTATAATGCCAACGCCTCGTTCAATCATATCGTTTGTCTCGGCTATCATTGAACGAACCTGTGAAACAAGTTCGGTAACATTTGCAATTTCATCGGAAAGCTTATCCGTGGTCTGTACACATTCGTCTGCATGACGTGACTGGCGGCTCATGCCTTCGGTAATATCATTTACCGCATCCGATATTTCTCTTGAACATTCGCCAAGATCATCTGAAGCTGTTTTAACATTTTCAGCCGAAACTTCAAGTGCTTCAGTTGCATTATCAACCTTTTCAACAAGCTTCTTTGTATTTGAAACCATGTCTGTTGCAGCTGCAGCAAGCCCTCTGAACTCGTCATGACCTTTAACTTTAACTTTAACCGTAAGATCACCCTCTGCAACCTTTCCAAGAGCCTTGGAAATTCTGCTTACATTATTTCTGATACTTCCTGAAATAAGAATACCTATAAGAAGAACAATAATTGTCGAAACAGCTACAAGAATGTATGTAAGTGTTTTGATTGAAGCCGCCTCAGCCGTAATTGTCGAAAGGGGAACGGCTGCACACATGACAGTGCCTGAAATATCACATACGGCATAGAAGAACAAATAACTTTCACCATCTATGGTTACTGTTTTACTGCCTTCTGTTATTTCAGCTTCGATATCTGCGAGCATTTCCTCATAAAAACTTTGTCCGTAAAAAACATTCTCGGCTTCATCATATTTTCCGGTGTCGCCTTCCTTTACGCTTTCGTGGAATACTTCCTTCCCGTTCATTGTGACAAGGCTGATAACGCTTCCGTTACCGAGATCTATCGTATCAAGGAAATCCTGAATGCTATCCTTTGCAATGTCAAAAATAATGATACTCTTGTTATTTGAAGCGAGTACTTCATATGCGAAGATATATGATTCGCTTCCGGAGATTTTAAGCGGTCCGTCAATTAATTCATGTGAATCAATCCAGTTAACAATAGCATTTTTCTTACCTTCAATAGCAACCAGTTCCTTGTACTCAGGTAACATTCCAAGTTCAGATGTTGTCTTGGTAGAAAACATCTGAATATCTTTATCAGTCACAATATGAATGTTTTTTACAAATGAATTCGTCGACTGACTGGTAAGAATATCTTTTTTGATATTGTCGATTGCTTTACCTTTTTGATAAAGATCGTTGTTGTACAATCCACCCGTATAGCCAATTAGAGAATCATTATAGGCATATGTTATTGCCTCAGACTTTACGAAAGAGCTGACAAGATCAATATGTTCAGCCGCCATGGAAACAGTTTCCAATGTGGAATCGACATATTTCTGTTCCATACCGTCCTGAGCTTTGTTATAAGCTGAAAGACCTATTACAAGCATAAAAAAGATGGGGACAATGAAGCAAAGAATCATTTTTAAGCGAACACTTATTTTCATGAAAGCTCCTTTAAGGTTATTTGTTGTCACGATATCATATTCGTATTAACGATTAAATATATAAGTGAATGCCTTCTTACTGACGCTGTCCGACGGACGCGCAGTGCATGCAAGTGCCTTTTCCCACACTGAATCATTTATTGTGTTTTGCTTCATTAATCTGCTTTTTCTTGTCTGTTGCAAGCAGTATGCCTGCTGTTAAGAAAAATAACGCACTTATCAAAACTGCCAAGGGGCTTTTTACTATACCAATCGCAGATGACAGTGCCGAGTATGGAGCGATGTAGTCAACTCCTTTGCTTGCATTCGCCGCATTCGAACCCATAGCTAAGAAAATATCGGCAATTCCGAATATAACTTTCGCCGCAACTCCTATTATTACCAAAATATTAGCCCATATTTTACCGTAGCACATAGCTGCAGCAACAAGAATAAGGCAGATAAGCAGATTTACGATTTCTGAAAGTATAATATAAACAGGAAAAACTGTTTGTTCCGGTTTGAATCCTACTGTTGCGCTTACTATGGGGTGCTGAAAAATAGTCACAACCACTATTGCTATAAGAGATACAGCCTGTAATACTGCCGAAGCGATTGCCAATGTCTTAATTAGTCCTTTACTCATGTCATTTTCTCCATTTGATGTTTTTTGATAAAAGATTCTATCAACTTTTCAGTTATGATATGTTTCTTTATGATTTATTTTACCATAATAACAGTTCTTTGTAATTGAAAGAAAGCAATATTCTCATAAATGTGAAGTAAATCTGCATTCGTTTCTGAGCTATGCAAATAAAATCTTTTTTCCCAAAAGCAAGATATGATATAATATTTTCATTGCTTGACAATAAGCAAACTATCATTTAGGAGGATTTTTATATGGAGTACAGGATTATTGGAGAACCTTTTCCGGTCGTTGAATGCAAGTTGAATGCCGGTGAAGTAATGAAGTGCCAGGGCGGCGCTATGGCATGGATGAACGGCAACATGTCGATGCAGACAAAGTCAGGTGGTATCGGCAAAATGTTTGGAAAAGCATTAACAGGTGAAAGCTTATTTACAAATGAGTACACAGCAGAAGGCGGCGAGGGTGTTATCGCATTTAACACAGGCGTTCCCGGTCATATTCTTGCAGTTGATGTTACTCCTACAAAATGCATCATTGCTCAGAAAAAAGCTTTCCTTGCTTCTGAAGCAGGCGTAGATATGGAAGTTACCGCAAACCCCGGTCTTAAAACCGGAATCTTCGGTGGTGAAGGTTTCCTTATGCAGAAGTTCCATGGTTCAGGAAAGGTATTTCTTGAAATCGACGGTGCAGTAGTTGAAAAAGAACTTGCAGCCGGCGAAAAGCTTGTTCTTTCGACAGGAATGCTTGCTGCAATGGAAGACAGCGTAACAATGTCTACAGAAAAGGTTGGCGGTGTTGCCAATTCTCTTCTTGGCGGTGAAGGCTTCTTTAACACAACAGTTACCGGTCCCGGTAAGGTATGGTTACAGACAATGCCTGTATCAGAGCTTGCTGGAGCCATTAAGCCCTTCATCCCTTCAAAGTAATAAAATATAATGAAGTGTACGGCAAACAAACAGTATTTGCCCGGCACAAAGAAGATAAAAGATATGAGTAATCGGAGGTTTCATAAATGGACATCGGAGCAGTCTTTAAAATAAAGCAGGCCTGGAATACCTTTGCTGCAAATCATCCCAGATTTCCGCAGTTTCTTATGGCAGTTAAGGAGACCGGAATAAAAGAAGGAACTATTGTCGAGGTTTCCATCACCGATCCCGAAGGCAAAGTAATGACAACCAATATTAAGGTTACACAATCCGATCTTGAATTATTCGACACTCTTCGTAGTATTACACCTTAAAAAAAGTGTCCGTAAACGGACAATATACGCCGCTGCAGGCAATCTGCAGCGGCGTCTTTTTTTCCAATATATCAATGTAATTCATCCACAAACGAGTCATTGTCAAGTTCGTGATCATGTTCGCATCCGTCATGCTCGTGATCTGACATGAATTCCCTCGCAGAAACTCTTTTCGCAACTCTTTCTTTTTCAACAAGCTCAGAAAGTGCTTCTTTCACTTCTCCCGATTTTTTAATATTTTTGATTGCCAAAACAGGAGATGTAGCATCGGAGGTGTTACAGGTAATGGTGCCAAGTCCGAACATTCTCTGGCCAAAGCTGCGTGTCAGAGTCATATCCAATATTCTGTATAAGCGAATCTCATCTTCTTTTTTATTTAAAAATCCTGTAGTAATAATGAGCTTGTCTTCCCTTAAAAGATAAGATGTGAAGGTCCATGGCAAACCCAAAAAACCGAGTCTTTTCTTTGCTTTCCAAACAATCTGCGACGACATGTTATTCTTCCCCCTGTGCATTGTAATATACATTTTCAAAGCCGAAGTCGGCTTCATAATCGTAGTTTCTCATAAAATCAAACATAGTGCCAATGACTTCTTCATAATTGTCATCTGTCAGTTCCCAATCACCTGAAGAAAAACAATCAACTATCGCATCATTTATTGTTCTGTACTGATGAGTGAAATCGACATAGTTGTCAAGATTTGTCACCGTTTCCCCGTCACCGCAAAAACAAAATACTCTCACATTGTCATACTGAAGAAGTCTTTTCGTAACATAAAGATACTGATCTTCCGAAATATCCAGACGTCCTTCAAGAATTCTGTTGTACCAGTACAAAATGCTGTAAGGCGGATAAAAAATAACAAATTCCGTATCGGGATTGTTTTCGATATAAGGAATCAGATTTTTTGACAGATTTGCCTCAACCGCTGCCATAAGTTCGTCGTACTGTCCTGCTTCAAGCGAAGATGTCTCAGAAGGAATATAATGCTCAAGAACCGACTCCCTTGAATACTGCCAGTCCTCATACTGCATCATGTAAACCTCTGAAAGATCGGTTTTTTCCGACGGCCATGTTAATGGTTCAACAATGTAATTTACCAAAACATCCTTATTAAAAATGTATGATACATCATTAAACGGATTGCTGTCGTAAAGATATTCGGGGAACGGATACTTTACCTCCTCGGTGTCTCCGTTATATACATACACATCGAGCCCATAGTAGACCACCGAAGGCGCTTTGTGATTATCAAAAACATACTCCAAAATATTTGAGATATCCTTAGGACATGCTCCGTTGTAATTAAGTTTTACGATGTCCTGTCCCAAAACCTCGTCAAACTTCTTTAAATCAAAATTCGAAACCATTGACGAGCCTGTCAGAATGCCGTCATAGTCAAAGTTCTTCGCCATACCGGCATTAGCCGAAAGCTGATTGTCAACTTTATAGGGAAACCAGGAAAGTGGTTTATGGTAATGGAAGAACGGGTCTATCCACGCTACCACTCCTATAATTGCACCAAGAAGAACTATCGCCCCGAGGCTAAAAGATAATATGAACTTTTTTATTTTTTTCAAATCATCCATTTAACATTTCCTTAGAAATTAAAATACAGGAAGGTGCTTACCTCCGATAACGAAACAATGCACCAAAGAAGTCCAATCGCAAGCAATATGCCCTGCCAAACCTTCATTTTCATTTTTGCAGCAATTTCGTGTGCATTCGGACCCACAAAGCAAAAATAGAATGCAATAATCATATATGCCGCAAACATTATGTAGTATCCGAATCCGAAGTTTAAGAGATGTAATCTGTTAAGAACAAATGTAAATTCGTTTCGCATAAACGCCTGAAGAATTTCCATACTTACACCGCCAAAGCCGCCGACAACCGACTGCTTTAACATCGAAATTCCCTGCGCCATTGACTCTGCTCTGAAAAATCCACCCATAATTGCAACAAAGAAGAAGCAAACAATTATGTTCAAAACTCTCGGTGTTTTCTTTATAAGAGGCTTTGAGAGTCTGGCAAAGCAGTTAAGCACGCCGTACATAAATCCCCAAATCAGATATTTCCAGCCTGCACCGTGCCAGATGCCGCTTATTGTAAATACGATAAGCGTATTTAAATATGTGCGGAATTCACCCTTCTTACTCCCCCCAAGAGGAATATAAATATATTTTGTAAGGAAGCGTGACATAGTCATCTGCCACCTTGACCAGAATTCGATAACCGACTGTGATTTGTAGGGAGAATTGAAGTTCTGCGGAATATCAAGCATGAACATTGAGGCAATACCCTTTGCCATATCGCAGTATCCGCTAAAGTCAAAATACATCTGAATGTTTGCAAAAAGAAGCGCTAAAATTGTATTTGTCCCGTCCAACACACCTGAGTTTGCATAAGCCCAGTCAACAGCGTTACCGAATACATCCGCTATCAGCACCTTCTTCATTAAGCCAAGAACAAAAACCGTCATTCCCCTTGCAAACTTATCACTGTCGAATTTAAGCCTGTTCATATTGTTCAGCTGAGGCATCATCTCATCCTGTGTTACGATAGGACCTGCTATAAGCTGAGGGAAAAAGGTTATGAACAAAGAAAAATCCATAAGAGACAACGTTTGAACCTGGTCCCTATAGGCATCAACCATAAATCCGATTTCCTGGAAGGTAAAGAAACTGATTCCAAGGGGCAGCAAAATCGTTTCCACAAAGAAATCCGTTTTAAAAACACTATTGATATTGTCAATAAAGAAATTGAAATATTTGTAGTAAAATAGAATTCCGACATTGAACACAATACCGACTGTCATCAGTATTTTTCTAAGCCCCGGCTTTGTTTCCATCGGCGCATATTTTCGCATCAAAACACAAAGCAGGTAATTGACCAGAATACTTCCCACAATTATGAACAGATACCACGGATTAAAATATCCGTAGAACCATAAAGACATTCCTATCAGCCACAGCTTCATAGGAACAATCTGATTCAGTTTTTTAAGTATATAGTATCCTGCCAATGTTATCGGAAAAAACAAAAACAAGAATACATAAGAATTAAAAAGCATCTATAACCCCTGTAACCGAATAATTATTTATCGTCTTTCATCATAGCTCTGATCGGATTGCTTTCGGCAGCTTTTCTTTTAAGCATTGCCAGATTGGCACGCAGATAATCTTCCAGCTGTGAAATTTCCTCTTCGTCAAAACCCTCTGATTTAAGTACCTTGCAATCGGGAATGGTTGCTTCGGCGTAATTTTTTCTTCTTCAAAACGTACAAAAGCACGCTTTTTTCCTTCATATTCGGATATTCCGGAAACTATCATGTTCATTGTACGTTCCTCCTTAAGTAAGCTTATTTCTTTGGTCTGTCAAACAACGCTCTTCTGGCGGTGGAGAGTCTCATTTTCTCTTTAAGCGCCTCGGCATTTTCTTCTTCTATAAGCTTTTTCATATTGGATATTTCGTCGATAAACTCGCCCATTTCTTTTACAAGCAGTTCCTTGTTCATGAAGAACAACTCGCACCACATATTTTCATTGATACGGGCGATACGGGTAAGATCTCTGAATGAGTCTCCTGTGTAGTCTACGAGGTGCGGATTATCGTTGCAGGTCATCAGTGAAACCGCGATGCAGTGCGTAAGCTGCGAAACATAGGCTATCATCGCGTCATGCTCTTCGGGAGACAGAACGGATACCCGACGTGTGCCCAAAACATATCCGAGCATCTTGCACCATTCAATTGCATCCTCGGTATTTTTCTCTGTGGGAACAACAATGTAGTTGGCGTCTCTGAACATTCTGTCGTCGGCATTTCTGACACCGTAAACCTCACGTCCTGCCATGGGATGAGCCGCAATAAATTCAACATCATCCCGGAGAAGATTCTGAACCTCGTATACTACGCTTCCTTTAACACCGGTAACATCGGTAATATAAATTCCGGATTTAAAAAGGTGCTGATGTTCCTTTATCCACTTTACGAAAATTCTGGGATAAAGCGCAAAAATAATAACATCGGCTGTCTTAATAAGTTCCTCATCCGCATAAGGAGTTCCTTTCGCGATAATTCCCTCACTAAGAGCGTAGCTGATGGAGTCCTCGTTTGTATCTATAGCATTAACCGTATAACCCATGCGGCTCAAAGCTTTTGCATAGCTTCCGCCCATAAGTCCGAGACCTACAATAAGAATATTACTTCTGTTGATCCATTCCATCCTTTATTACCTCGATTCCCAGTGAACTAATCTTGTCAAAATAATCGGGAAAACTCTTTCTTACAGCCTGAGCTCCCAAAAGCGATCCTCCCGTAATCGAAAGAAGTGTCGCAAAGGACATTACTATACGATGATCATTATGTCCCAATACGTATTCCGAAGGTGCATGAAGCTCACCGGCAATAATTTCTATAGTGTCCTCTTCCTGTCTGGATTTGATTCCGAATTTCGAAAGTTCCTCGCACATTACCGTTCCGCGATCGCTTTCTTTTATTTTAAGACGTTTTGTTCCTGTAAATATTCCGCCGTGGTTACATGCCGCAGCTATAAAAAGAACAGGACCAAGATCGGGACAGTCGGAAATATCCAAAGTAGCCTTTCCGGCTTTCAGTGCATCAAAATACTTTCCGTATACTCTGTCACCCTGTAAGCTTTCTTCCAAAAGTCCGGTAACATTCACGTTTCCGCCGATATAATTAAAAATATCAAGGAAAGCCGCATTTGAATAATCGCCTTCCGTAGCTATGTCTCTTGCCTTATATTCCTGACATCCGGGAATTTCAAGATTGCCCTCAGAGTCAAATCGTGCAACCACGTCAAAGCTTTTTAGTGCATCCAGCGTCAAATCCAGGTAAGACTTACTCTCAACCTCTGTTGTAAATTCGATTCGACTGTCTTTATCAAGCAAGGGAAGAACAAACAAAAGACCTGTAATAAACTGACTCGATACATTTCCGGGAACTTTAAACACGCCCGGTTTGATTTTGCCTTCCAGCTCTATGTAATCGCCTTTTCGGTCGAATCTGATATTCTGCTTATCACATATTTCTTCGTATACGGAAAAAGGTCTTGAAAGAAGTGTTTCACTTCCGAAAAACTCGGCCTTTTTCTCAGAAAGCATTGAAAGACCGATGAAGAATCTGATTGTGCTTCCGCTTTCACGGCACATAAGCTTTGCCGCGTCACGTTTTGAAATATCCGTTCCTTTAACCGTAACATCCGATTCACCGGTTGTAACCTCGGCACCCAGCGCCCTGATGCAGTCAATGGTTGCCAATATATCTTCAGAATATGCAATATTTGTAATATGGCTTGTACCCTTTGCCATAGCAGCACAAATCAGCAGTCTGTGTGCCATACTTTTTGAAGGCGGAGCGGCAACTGTTCCGCAGGCCTTTGAGGGCTTTACCGTAATATTCATAAATGCCTCTTTAAATTAAATATTATTTATAACATCATTTGCTGTCTTTTCAGGGGTTCCTTTAACCTCCAGAACTACATCCGCAGTATGTCTGTATATCGGAAGACGTTTCTGATAGAGAGCCATAACCTTCTCTTTATCGTTCGCAAGCGGTCTGTCATCCGTAGGACGAATACTTTCGGGCTCTCTGTCAAGAAAAACAACAACACCGTTTCTTCTTAAATTTTCCACATTGTCGTCACGAAGAATTGCTCCGCCGCCCGTCGAAATAACACAGGGAATTTGTGCTGCGATTTCCTTTATAACCTGAGCCTCCAGATTTCTGAAGAACTCTTCTCCGTCTGTTTCGAATATATCCTTTATTTCACGCCCGTCACGCTTAACAAGTTCTGCATCCGTATCGTAGAAAGGAATATCAAGCTTCTTTGCAATCTGCTTGCCTACAGTGCTTTTTCCGGCTCCCGGCATTCCCGTAAGAACAACATTCTGCTTATTGGCTTTGATTTTTAAGAAAATGTCATCTCCGATTTTCTCGTCGATTTTCTCTCCTGTAAAAAATTCTGCTGCCTTAATTGCCTGCATTACAAGCATATAAAGACCGCCGGTTGCTTTTATTCCAAGTTCCTCCGCCTCAAGAACAAGACGCGTTCTCAAAGGATTGTAAATTGCATCGACAAGGCCTTCAAGCTGTGTAAAGGATGCCAGTTCCAAAGGCTGTGTTTCCATATTGGGGAACATGCCTGCGGGAGTGGTATTGATAATAATCTGAGCATCATCATACTGAAGACAGGCTTCTTCATAACTGATGGTGTCTTCCCCTGCACGACGGCTTACCTTCTTCACAAGAGACGCTCCCATATCCTCAAGAACAGCCTGTGCTGTTTTGCTTGTTCCGCCTGTTCCCAGAATTAATGCTTTCTTCCCCGAAACCTCTATTCCTGCCTTAAGAATAAGTGATTTCATTCCGTAAAAATCAGTATTGTATCCGTAAAGCTTACCGTCTTTATTGATAACGCAGTTTACTGCACCGATGCTTGCGGCAATCGGATCGATTTTGTCAAGATAAGGAATAACGGTTTCTTTGTAAGGAATGGTAACATTGATTGCTTTAAAGTCTTTAGCCTTCATAAAAGTATCAACGCCGTCCTTGGGAATTTCCTTAATCTCATATGTATATTTTCCAATCATCTCGTGAATATCTTTAGAAAAGCTGTGTCCGAGACGTTCACCTATAAGTCCGTAATTCATTAATGTCCTCCGAAATAATCGGTACCAAAGCGGCCTGAAAGCATATCATAGATAACAATGGCTGTTAAAGAATCAACAACAATTCGTGCTCTGTGAATAATTGCGGGATCATGACGTCCCTTAATTTCGACGTCCACATTCTCTTTACTGTTAAGGTCGATGGTCTCCTGCTTCTTATAAATCGAAGGAGTAGGCTTAACCGCACATTTGAAAATAACCGGCATTCCGTTTGTGATTCCGCCGTTTATACCACCGTTGTTATTTGTTGTTGTAACAATCTTTCCGTCTTCATTTCTAAGCGGATCGTTGTATTCGCTTCCGCGCTTATCAACCATATTGAAAGCGTCGCCAAACTGTACACCCTTGATAGCGGGAATACCGAAAAGGGCATGGCTGAGCATACTTTCAACCGAGTCAAACCAGGGTTCTCCCACACCGGCGGGAAGACCGGTAATAACTGTTTCAAGAACACCGCCCACACTGTCAAGGTCTTCAGCAACCGCTTCCATCATATCGTGCATTTTCTCGGCCTGTTCGTCAGAAAGTACAGGGAAATTCGTGTTTGCAAGTTTCTCAATATCTGCCGTATAGTCTTCAAAAGCTCTGTCTTTAATACCGCCGCAGCTTTCAATATGAGTTCCGATACGAATACCTTTTTTAGCAAGCTCAGGAATAACAACTGCTCCCGCAGCAACGACTGCCGCTGTTATTCTTCCCGAAAAGTGACCACCGCCTCTAAAATCCTCATAGCCGTGGTACTTCACGTTTGCAGCGTAATCTGCGTGGCCGGGACGTGCGGCACGGGCCGCATTTTCATAGTCCTGAGAATGCTGTGAGCTGTTGGGAATTATAATCGTCAATGCCGTGCCGGTTGTTTTTCCTTTATAAACTCCGCTGACAATTTGGAAAGGATCCTGTTCAACACGCGCAGTGGATATTTTTCCCGCAGGGCGTCTTAATGAAAGATTGTGGCGGATGAAATCCTCATCAACCTCAATCCCCGGTGCAAGTCCGTCCAGAATTGCTCCGATATATGCTCCGTGGCTCTCACCAAAAAGAGTAACAGCCATATTTTGTCCAAAGGTGTTCTTCATAGAAGCTTCCTTTCTTCTTAAATCTCTACATCAGGCTTGAAGGAGCCCAAAACCTTTACATTGGCACAATATGCCTTAAGTGCCTTGAGCATTGACTCTCCTTCGGGAGTATTTACGCGGCCTTCAACCTCGGCATAGAAATAATACTGCCACTGAAGTGTCTTTAATGGATGGCTTCTCAGAACTCTCATGCTGAAGCCGTGGGCGCCCATAAGATTAAGTGCTCCGGCAAGACCACCCGCTTCATTCTTAACCGTAAACATAAGAATAAATGTGTCCATATCCGCATTCACGCTTGTCTCCATGTTGGGGGAGAAAACCGCAAACTTTGTTGTATTGAGAAGATCCTTGTTAATATCATGGTCAAGAAGGGTAAGCCCGTAAATATCCGCGGTTTCCTTGCTGGCAATTGCCGCAACGGTGGGATCCTTCATCTCGGCTACCTGTCTTGCCGCCATGGCTGTATTTACCGCCTGAATTGATTCAAACTCGTGTGTATAAATATAATCCTCACACTGGGCAAGAGCCTGCGGATGGCTTATTACCTTCTTTATTTCTCCAAGACTGCTGCCCGGAACGCCAAGCAGGTTCTGTGAAACTCTGAGGCTGTATACACCGTTAATATACAAATCACCGCCGTACATAAGCTCCATAACCTGAGTTACTTCGCCGGCATAGCTGTTTTCAATGGGAAGTACCGCAAGATTGCATTCTCCCTGAGATACCTTTTCATAGGCTTCCTTAAAGCTTTTACAGGGAACAAGATGTCCCTCCGGAAACAGTCTGCCTGCCGCAATGCTGGCAAAGGATCCTTCTATACCGCAGTAAGCTATTCTGAGTCCCTGAATAACCATTCTCTGGTAATTTTTTGAAACATCCATCATATTCTGCATGAACTGCTTGTAGTAAGGTCTTAAGGAAAGTTCTTCAACATATCCCACATTTCTCTGAAGAAGTTCCTGCTCTCTTTTGGCATCGTAAATCTGAAGTCCCTGACGGCTTTTATAGTTTGCGATAGTCTCCGCGCATGCCATTCTTTTTACAAAAAGTTCAGCCATTTCCTTATCAATGGCGCAGATTTTATCTCTTGCTTCCAACATCTCGTTGCTCATGGAAGACTCCTTTCAAAAACAAAATTAGCTCTGCATTTTCTTTCAAGCCCCTTCTTAGCCCTGAAGGTCTCTTGACTGTCTGTCCATATCCTCTACAACAATATCATAAATTTCGCCAAGGCCTCTTGCATATTCAAGAACCTGCCAAGGCTCGTTTGTGTGATAGTGAAGCTTAATGTTTGCTTTTTCTCCAAACTGATCCTCATCGCTTGAAGCTGCAATCGCCATGCTGTCGCCAACAATATTTGCTTCGATGTATTCAATCATCTGATCTCTCAATTCGTCTGCAACATCATCGGGATCCTGTCCGTCTGTAACATAAACATCAAGTAATAACTGTGTGTCATATCTGAATTCAATTGTGTCCATTTTGTCTCTCCTATTTTGTGTTCAACTTAAAAAGTCGACCGAGCCAGAGCCCAATCGACTTATTTTATCAATTTTATTGAATAATCGCAATATTAACGGGTTATCTGCGGTTGAATTTCTTTTAGATCAATTTTTCAATTGTGTCAAAAAGAGCTTCTTTAATAATCGGCTTTGCAAGATAAGCGGTTAGTCCGTGACTTAAATATTCCTTTTCAGATTCTTTTGTAGCATTGCCCGTAAGCATTACAAAAGGAGTATCTTTATTCAGACCCTCTTTTTTCATATGCTCGTCAAAGACTTCCAGTCCATCCATTTCAGGCATCATATGATCAAGAAAAACAATATCGTACTTTGTTTTTTCAAGCGCTTCCAATGCCAATTGTCCGTCGTAAGCCGTTTCGATAATCGCATTTGTTCCTTTAAACATACCGCGGAACACTGCCAAGTTTACTTTGTTGTCGTCAACGCAAAGTATTTTCTTTCCGCTTAATTCAGGGATGTGAATCGTCTCTTCCTGTTTTTCTTCCTTTGCATTTTCAAATGTACTGCCGGCATCTATGTCCGATACAGGAATAGCAACTGTAAACACCGATCCTTTCCCAAGTTCCGATTCAACCTTTATTGTTCCGTTCATTGCTTCAACAAGATTTTTTACAATGTTCAGGCCAAGTCCGGTTCCCTGAATCTTTTTGTTGTTCTGCTCATTCAAACGTTTAAAAGGAACAAACAAATCATCAATTGCATCAGGAGCAATTCCTTGTCCCGAATCCTTCACGGCAATAACAAGCTTGTTCTTATCGGTTACGTAAATATTAAGCTTAACGTAGCCCTCTGATGTATATTTCACACCGTTTGATGCAATATTTGTGATAATCTGACCTATTCGAACCGAATCCCCGGTCATTATCGCCGGTGTATCCGGGGATATCTCAGTGCTGAAATCCAGGCCTTTAGCAATTGCCTGGGGCTTAATGTTGGCTTGAATACTGTCCACAACGGTTCTTAAATTAAACTGTTCTTTTGTAATGGAAAATTCTCCCGCTTCCATCTTTGAGAAGTCGAGAAGATCATTAACTATCTGAAGAAGTGTCTTAGATGAACCTATTGCAGTTTCTATATTTCCTCTGTTTTCTTCTGATAACGTATCATCGTCACGGACAATCTGAAGAATACCCAAAATACCGTTTAACGGACTTCTCAATTCATGATTCATACTCGCCGTAAAGAGGCGCTGTCTTTCCATGGCATCCCTTAATCTGTCGGTGGTGGTGATGAGATTATCATTGGTGGCAATAAGTTCTTCATTGTTCGCCTCCAGCTCTTCTCTTAAATTATCCGCATCTCTTGTTGCAAAAAAACGCTTCTGCGCCGACCGGTATCTTGTAATACCCGTTATAAGCAAAATCGTTCCAAAAATGCAAACATTCAAAAGAACGGTAACGTCAAAATCCGGCCCCTTAAATATTCCGAGAGAAATTACCGCTCCAATGTAACAGGATACATACAGAATTACATAATGCTGTAAACCGATATATGTAAATAAGGAGCATATTGCATACGTCATAAGGACCGGTAAATAATTCGTTTCACGGCCTTCCACAATCGAATAAATCATTACAAGGAAGCTCCAGGCAATATATATCAAACAGCATATTATCGTCAGAATTTCTATGTAACGTTCCCTTGCAAATGGTTTAAAAAGACGCTTACTGTAGGAAATCAGCAAAAATATTATAAAAATAATACCTTCAATTCCGAGAAGACCATACTCGACATAAGCATGCTTAGCATCCTTAACAAAATACTGGCTTGTCCATAATAAAGAGATAAAGCCGTACGCGGACACAAGAAAATTAACCAGCAGCAAAATTCTCACCTGCATGCCGGTGTAGTAATGTCTGAATTCATAATGAAGTTGTCTGTTTCTTAATAAAACTTCACGTACTCGTTCCACTATACTTTAACAATAACCTTTCGCTTAGTCTTAATAACGCTAACAAATATGTATTAACGGATAACAAACGGGCAAATATTAATAATGCCATATACTAAAAAAGGCTGCAGCAAAATGATTTCTCACTTGCCACAGCCTGCCGGTATTGACATTTATCTAATTGCATCCTTCATGGATTTAACATACTCTCCTACATAAGGAGCAGCGTCTTTTCCGTACTTCTCAAGGATTTTTATTATTGCCGAACCAACAATGGCTCCGTCCGAAACATCAGCCATTTTCTTCGCCTGCTCCGGTGTTGAAATGCCAAAACCGATTGCACAGGGAACGTCTGTGTTTTCCTTAATCACCTTTACAATCGAGCCAAGGTCGGTTGTAATGTTTGTTCTTGTTCCTGTAACACCAAGGCTTGATACAAGATAAATGAACCCTTCCGCTTCCTTTGCTATCATTGCAATTCTGTTTTCCGATGTAGGTGCGATAAGAGAAATCAAATCCACATCGTACTTGTGGCAAATGTCGATAAATTCTTCTTTTTCTTCATACGGAAGATCGGGAAGAATAAGCCCGTCCATACCGATTTCCGAAGCAGTTTTGATGAATCTGTCTGCGCCATATGAAAATACAACGTTAGCGTATGTCATAAATACCATAGGAATGGTAATATCTTTTCTGAGAGTTCTGACCATGTCAAAAACTTTGTCTGTAGTAACGCCTCCTGACAATGCTCTGATGTTGGCACCTTGAATTACAGGACCTTCAGCTGTGGGATCCGAAAAAGGAATACCAAGTTCAATAAGGTCTGCACCATTTTCGACAGCTTCCTTAACAACTTTTACAGTTGTATCTATATCAGGATCTCCAACTGTGATGAAAGGAATAAATGCTTTTCCGTTTTTGAAAGCTTCACTAATCTTACTCATTGATATCCTCCCCTCTGTAGCGGGCAATTGCTGCACAGTCCTTGTCGCCACGGCCTGATATTGTAATAACCATAATCTTGTCCTTATCCATTGTAGGAGCAAGCTTCATAGCATAAGCTACAGCATGTGAGGACTCAATTGCAGGAATTATTCCTTCTGTTTTTGAAAGATATTCGAAAGCGTTTACTGCTTCATCATCTGTTACAGGAACGTACTGAGCTCTTCCGATATCATGAAGCCAAGCATGCTCAGGACCAACGCCGGGATAGTCAAGGCCGGCTGAGATTGAATAAACAGGAGCAATCTGACCGTATTCATCCTGGCAGAAGTATGATTTCATACCATGGAAAATACCAACACGACCGGTATTAACCGTTGCAGCTGTTTCCCAGGTATCAATGCCGCGGCCGGCTGCTTCGCATCCGATTAACTGAACGTCCTTGTCTTCGATGAAATTATAGAAGCTTCCGATTGCATTTGATCCACCGCCCACACAAGCAAGAACCGCATCCGGGAGACGACCTTCTTTTTCAAGCATCTGCTCTTTGATTTCTTTTGAAATAACTGCCTGGAAGTCGCGAACGATAGTGGGGAAAGGATGGGGACCCATAACGGAACCGAGACAATAATGTGTATCGTCAATTCTGGAAGTCCATTCTCTCATCGCCTCCGAAACAGCATCCTTAAGTGTTGCGGTTCCTGAAGTTACGGGAATAACCTCGGCACCGAGAAGACGCATTCTGTACACGTTAAGCGCCTGGCGCTTTGTATCTTCTTCTCCCATAAATACAACGCATTCCATTCCCATAAGCGCTGCTGCCGTGGCAGTAGCAACACCATGCTGGCCTGCACCTGTTTCGGCGATAAGACGAGTCTTTCCCATCTTTTTTGCAAGAAGAGCCTGGCCAAGTACATTGTTGATTTTATGAGCGCCTGTGTGATTCAAATCTTCTCTCTTCAAATAGATTTTTGCGCCGCCAAGGTCCTTTGTCATTTTTTCAGCGTAATAAAGTCTTGAAGGTCTTCCTGCATAATCGTTAAAAAGATCTGACAGTTCCTTGTTAAATTCCGGGTCATTCTTGTAATGATTGTATGCGGCTTCAAGCTCAATAACCGCATTCATAAGTGTCTCCGGAATGTACTGACCACCATGTATTCCGAAACGTCCGTTAGGATTAGTCATTTTGTTCTTCCTCTCATTTACATTTTCTGACATTATTTACAAATTCTATCATTTTAGATTTATCTTTACATTTATCTGTTTCAATTCCGGAGCTTACGTCCACAGCATAGGGACGGAGAGTTCCGATTGCTTCCTCAACATTTTCCGGATTCAAGCCGCCGGCCAGAAAATAGGATTTTTCCACGTCCTTAATCAGTTCCCAGTTAAATGTGTTTCCGCTTCCCTTTCCGGGATCGAAAAGAAGATAATCTGCAATACACTCTTCTGCCTTATGGGCTTCTTCTTCGCTAGTAACCTTAAATGCTTTGATAATCTTTGTTCCCAAAGGAATAATTTTTCGAAGAGTCTTAATGTAGTCCTCATCCTCCGAACCATGCAGCTGAACAATGTCAATTATATTTTCATTGCAAAGCCCGGCTATAAATTCAGGTTCTGCATCAACAAACACGCCTACCACGTCAATCGAGCTTTGAAGAATTGCCCGCAATTCCCGTGCTTTTTCAAAAGTAAGATTTCTGAAGCTTTTATCCCAGAAAATAAAGCCAACGTATTCCGGAAGGAGTTCGTTTGCAACCTCTATATCCTCTTTTCGCATCATTCCACACAACTTTATTTTAGTCACGTCACATGCTCCAAAAAAATTTTTATACTTTCCAGGCCTTTAATTAATCAGCCAAACCCTTTAACTCTCTTAATTTCTTTGCTTTATCATCAGCCCGCATAAGTGTTTCCCCCACAAGGCAGGCATTTGCACCTATTGTACGAAGCTTCTCGATATCAGATGCATCTTTTACGCCGCTTTCGGAAACAAAAACAACATCCGAGGGAATAAGTTTTCTAAGGCGGGCGCTGTTATCCGTGTTAACAGTAAAGTCTTTAAGATTTCGATTGTTCACACCGATTACACGTGCTCCGCATTCAACTGCCATTCCAATTTCATCTTCGTCATGAGCTTCAACTAAAGAAGAAAGTCCAAGTTCATCGGCTATTTCAATATACTCCTTAATTTGTGAAGAAGAAAGTATTGAGCAAATCAAAAGAACCGCTGAAGCACCAAGATTACGTGCTTCGTAAATCATGTACTCATCGACCGTGAAGTCCTTTCTGATGCATGGAATTTGCACATTATCGGTGATTTCTTTAAGATATGCATCACTTCCGAGAAACCACTTGGGCTCTGTCAGAACAGAAATACAGTCAGCACCTGCCGCTTCATATTCTTTCGCAATCTTAAGATACGGAAAATCCGGTGCAATGAGTCCCTTGGATGGTGAAGCTTTCTTGCATTCACATATGAAAGCAATGTCGTCCTTTTTTAATGCCTTTTCAAATTCATAATTCTTTTTGGGAAGCTCCAATGCTATTTTTTTAACTTCCGATAAAGGCATCTTGGTTTTTGCGTTGTAAACACGCTCTTTTGCGTAATCTGCAAGTTCGTCGAGAATTGTCATATTTGTCCTTTTCTTATGAATTGCTTACTGCAATGTACTTTTCAAGAGTTTCTGTAGCCTTGCCTGAATCAATAATTTCAGCAGCAAGCTTAATACCCTCAGCAATTGAATCAGCCTTGTCATTAATATAAAGAGCCGCACCTGCATTCAAAAGAACTGCATTTCTCTTGGGCCCCTGAATTTTTCCTGAGAAAATATCACGAAGAATCTGAGCATTTTCAGCAGGATCTCCACCTACAAGGTCTTCCTTTGTACATCTTTCAAAACCGAAATCTTCGGGAGCAATTGTGTACTTTTTGTACCATCCGTCTTTGAACTCACAAACGGTTGTTGAATCGCTCATTGAAATTTCATCAAGCTTATCGTTTCCGTATACTACCATTCCGCGCTCAGCACCCATATTAATGAGAACCTGTGCGATAACATCCGTAAGATATTCATCATATACACCAAGAAGAAATCTCTTGGGGCATCCGGGATTTGTAAGAGGACCAAGAATATTGAATACGGTTCTGAAACCAAGCTCCTTACGGATTGCGCCAACATACTTCATTGCAGAATGATACTTCTGTGCGAAGAAGAAGCACATACCAACCTCATCAAGAAGCTTTGCGCAAAGCTCGGGATCCTGCTGAATGTTAATGCCAAGTGCTTCCATGCAGTCTGCTGTTCCGCACTTAGAAGAAGCCGCACGGTTTCCGTGCTTTGCAACCTTAACTCCGCCTGCTGCCGCAACAAGTGCAGAACATGTGGAAATGTTGAAACTCTGTGCACCATCACCGCCTGTACCAACAATCTCAAAAATGGGAAGATCTGATTTGAATTCAAGAGCGTGCTCTCTCATTGCTACCGCACTACCTGTAATTTCTGCAATTGTTTCAGCCTTTGCAGACTTTGTTGATAAAGCAGAAAGATAGGCTGCATTCTGTGTAGGTGTTGTCTCACCGTTCATGATTTCATTCATTACTGTGTAGGCTTCTTCATATGTAAGGTCGCCTCTGTTAACAATTTTAATGATTGCTTCTTTAATCATTTTCTTTTCCTCCGTATAAGTTTTCCGATTATTTATTGTTTATGTATTCTATTTCACCCCGTAAATATTCATGTCAGACAAAAATTACATATTGATGAAGTTTTCCAGTATTTTCTTTCCTTCCGGTGTCATTATTGATTCCGGATGGAACTGCAGACCGAAAATAGGATATTCGGTGTGCATAATTGCCATAACATCACCGTTTTCTTCTCCCTCAACACGTGCTGTAAGTTTTAAGCATTCGGGTACGGTTGATGCATCCGTTGCAAGAGAATGGTATCTGGCTACCGCTATGGTATCGGGAAGTCCCTTAAAAATAGGACAAGACTTGTCAAGGCTTACCATAGACTGCTTACCGTGCATCAGTTTCTTTGCATAAGTGACAGTTGCACCGAAAGCAGCACTGATTGCCTGATGTCCAAGGCATACTCCCAATGTAGGTATTTCAGGTCCAAGTTCCTTTGCAACCTGCATTGTAATTCCTGCATCCTCCGGTCTTCCGGGACCCGGTGAAAGAATAATCTTGTCCGGCGCAAGTGTTCTGATTTCTTCCACCGTCATTTCATCATTTCTGATAACTTTAATATCAGGGTTTATTTCTCCCACAAGCTGAAAGAGGTTATATGAAAAACTGTCATAATTATCAATTAATAATATCATAACTCTTCCTCCTGTGCCTGCTTTAAGGCATTTACAACTGCCTTTGCTTTATTTACGCATTCCTCAAATTCTTTTTCGGGAACTGAGTCAGCCACAATGCCCGCACCGCTTCTTACAAATACCTTACCGTTTTTCTTGTAAGCAATTCTTATTGCGATACAGGTGTCCATGTTTCCTGCAAAATCAATGTATCCGATGGCACCGCCGTAAACACCTCTTTTGTTGTTTTCAAGCTCGCCGATAAGCTGACATGCTCTGATTTTAGGTGCGCCGGAAAGAGTTCCCGCAGGAAGAACGGCTGCTATAGCATCAAGTGCGTCAAATTCCTCTCTGATTTCTCCCCGAACGGTAGAACCTATGTGCATTACATGCGAATATCTTTCAATTGAATGAAGCTTTTCAACCTGAACCGAACCGAATTTACTGATTTTTCCAAGGTCATTTCGTCCAAGGTCAACAAGCATATTGTGCTCGGCAAGTTCTTTTTCATCCTGAAGAAGATCGGCTTCAAGCGCCTTATCTTCTGCATCTGTCTTTCCCCTCGGACGGGTTCCTGCAAGAGGGAATGTATGAAGAACTCCATCCTCAAGCTTTACGAGAGTTTCCGGTGAAGCTCCTGCAATTTCCACATCCGTGCCGGAAAAATAAAACATGTAAGGAGAAGGGTTTGTTGTTCTTAATACTCGGTAAGTATTAAAAAGGCTTCCTTCGAAGGTTCCGCCCAATCTGTTTGACAAAACAATCTGGAAAATGTCGCCCTCTTTTATATAGTTCTTCGCTTTCTCGACCATGTCACAGTAGCGCTCTTTATCGAACAACGGAGTTATTTCGCTTGTAAGCTTTCCCGCAGGCTCATTTTTCTTCTCGCCGTTTCTTAAAAGGTCAGCCATTGCCTTAAGTTCAAGCACCGCACGATTATAATCCGCTTCATACTCTGCCAAGGAAAGATTTGCAATAAGAATGATTTTGTTCTTATAATTGTCAAATGCTATTACCTTATCAAAGAGCATTAAATCTATGTCCTGGAAATTCTCCGTATCTTCAACTTTCACGCGAACCTTAGGCTCACTGTAGCCTAAAAAGTCATAAGAAAAATAGCCTACAAGTCCACCGGTAAAGCTCGGGAGATAATCAAGTCTCGGACTTTTGTATTTTGAAAGAATCTGCCTTAAAAATGCGGTAGGATCCTGTGTATCAAATTCAAGATCGCCTGCCTTCACATGTCCGTCCGCACAGGTAATATCCATTTTGGGATTGTATCCTAAGAATGTGTAGCGGCCCCACTTCTCGGACTC
This sequence comes from Lachnospiraceae bacterium, assembly GCA_045600725.1. Taxonomy (GTDB): domain Bacteria; phylum Bacillota; class Clostridia; order Lachnospirales; family Lachnospiraceae; genus UBA1258. The sequence goes on along the minus strand of JAZRYK010000046.1, from coordinate 876 downwards.
GCTTACAGATTCAAGCATAAAGCAGTGATTTGTAACATTCTTTAAAATTCTGACTGCCTCAATGGGAGTGCAGATATCCGAAAGAATTTCACAGCTCAAGGGAAAAATATCATATTTCCCGCTCTCGGCGTATTTTTTTACTTCCTCGATTTCCGGAATAATTTTCATAGTCATATACCTCCATGGGCTGTTGGGGACGTGAACTCTGTCCGCTTCGACTGCGCAATGAACCGGAAACCTTGTTCCTCCTGTTCACCCGCAAAAACAAAAAACCTGTCCCTGCATTAATTTATGCTGGGACAGGTTAGTAAACTAATCCTGCGGTGCCACCCGGCTTGGTATGGTTAATCATACCCTCTCACGCATACTAACATATGCTGACTTTTTATAACGAAGAGTCCAGCTCCGTCGCACATACTTGGTTGCCCGTTCTGATTGCCCTCGAAGGTCCATTCGGTCTGACGTTTCCTGCTGCAATCTCACCGCCTGCAGTTCTCTCATAGGAAAGAGGAAAGACTTACTCACTCCTTCTCATTGGTTTCTTTTTTGTATGATAACGCGTTAAAGCATCGATGTCAATTATTTTTCTAACATACCTTCTACTTCACTTATAGGAATATTCAAAAAAGCTGCAACTTCTTCTAAAGAATGATTGGTAAGCATACCTTTCACCAATGCATTTCGTCCTTGTTCTATTCCTTCCGTTCTGGCTTCATCTGCTACCATTTCAAGTCGTCTTTCAAATGTATAATCAAGCTGTGTCACCTTCGCCACCTCCGCTTTGTGTTCCGACAAAAATTCCCGTAATACATTTTCCTCAATGCATCTGTCTATAGCGGTAAGGATTGCTTCTTCTATTCTGCTTCGACCAAATGC
>JAZRYK010000045.1:0-2094 GCA_045600725.1 Lachnospiraceae bacterium | reverse complement strand
GGGATTTGTCATCTCAAATACATTTTAATGTCTTCTACAAACTGGTTCCCACAACGTGCAAGCTCTCCCAAAACTCTGTCAATACCTTTTTCGTTTGTATACCAATTATCTTTTGTAATGTTGTAACAATGCACAGGACATACAATAAAAGATACATCAGGAAAAGCCATTTGATATAACATTAAGCAACGGCGAGCATGAAATGCCTTGCAGACAATCATAGCAGTTTTTATTTCAATACCACTTTTATCAATGACTTTTCGAGAGAAAAACGCGTTGTCACGGGTGTGTCCGGATTTATCCTCACCAATAATAGCACAAGCTGGAACACCATTTTTTAAGAGTACATCTGTAAAGAATTCACAATCAGAATGATAATCACCATTATATACATCTGCTTTTGAACGCACTCCCGGCCATTTGTCGTGTTTCACACTAATGCCACCCGATGGTATCAACCATTTTGCATACCCTTCTTGAAAAAGTTTGGCCGCATATTCGGGTTGCTCAGGATTAGAACCACCAGGAAGAAAGATTGCATCAACTTTTTGTAATTCATCTGAAACAAATATATATTTTGAAATATCCTCAATGATTCTCTTTTGCATATTCCATCCCTCTACAAATTCGGATTTGTATATGTAATTATATCATATCATTGTAAATAATTCTACTGACTATTTATAAACTTTCTTTCGCATTTTTTATTTCAACCATAGTAGAACGAACCTTAACGGTATGTAGAGAGCCGGATAAACCTGAGCAGGACTGTTTATCGGGTGCAGTTCAGCCGAAGATTATGGGGAGAAAAGTATCAGGTTGTGGTTGCTGCACATCTTGATAAGCAGTCCCATATTCACAATCATTTTATTCAGAACATTGCAATAAAAAAGGCTCGACAGCAACGCTATTTAACTCGTTCCGCACGGAACGAATTTCATTAAAAAAAGCACTTGCCCACGCAAGTGCTTTTTTCATGGAAAGGAAATCATATATTGATAGAATTTCCTCCTGTGGTTTCAAATCAATAGCTGCGGTTTCAAACGGACACCTATGGTTTCAAATCAAGGGGTATGGTTTCAAAGCGTATTTTGCCCAGAAAAGAGGTCTTACTTTGAGAAATCGAACTGCAATCTGTTTCCCTATGCTTACTTGGTTATATCGAATTCGGTAGGATTCCAGTCACTATGCAAAGGAATATTCACTCATTTTATAATTGATGAAATAATAGCAACAAATTCCTCTTCCGTTACACCGTCTGCATTAATGAGGAACCCAACACCCTTATACATAAACTCTGAATAGTAGTAACCGTTTTCAGTAAGACCGATTAAGACATCAACATTATTGATAACGGACTTTTCTTCCGTACCTTTGAAGTAAAGATAATCCTGCAGCACATAACTACCCTTGTCCACCTCTATGTGAACATTTCGTGTAAAATCTTCATTGGAATAATTAAGAATATCTGCATCCCAATATACTTCACCGGTTCCGCCGTTTTTTCTGTAAATACCGCTTCGCTCGTCCTCCCAAGGCTGAATATCAGCAGGAACATCAGGTATATAATCTACTCCATAATATTCGATCATTTCCTCACGGGACATTTCAATAAAATCGTCCACCATAAGAGCGATATTCATCCTATCAGCAGAAATGCCGTTGATAGTGTTGATGACAATCTTATTGTTTGCTGCCGGATTGTCGGGAGATTCACCATTCTTGTCATCAAAGGTATCCTTAATACCGGGGTATAGGGCATCATCGATTGTCTGATCAGAAGGCGTAGTAGTAAACATTCCACCTTGCCACATACCAAATCCAAACAGTGCCACAAGACAGAAGCAACACAGTGAGGTTGCAACGCCCATCACACTTTTTCTTTTCTTCTTTTGATCTGCAACGTAACGGTCTCTGCGTTCAAGCAAATCATTTGTCAATTCGTCATAATTTTTCATAAACAAAGCCCTCCTTGTCAAGTTCTGATTTCAAAGCGCTTTTCGCACGGTAAACGAGGTTTTTCATTTGACGGGTATTCTTTTTCATAACTACTGCAGCGTCAGAATTGGTCATACCATCGAAATAGAGCAACCA
>JAZRYK010000044.1:0-97567 GCA_045600725.1 Lachnospiraceae bacterium | reverse complement strand
CATCTAAAGCAAAGGCTTTGTATTGTTCCTAAATCATCTGATATCACATCATAAAATCTTTTTATTTACCAATTCGTGTTAAATTTTCAAGGTACAAAAATAAATACAATATTAGAAAGTGTCTTTTGACACCCTAATCTTTATAGGAAATTTCTCCTGCCGGAGAAATCTTGAACTAAAAAAGCCCGGAATCTCCCGGGCACAGAAAGAAAACGATGATTTAGAAGATGTAAAAACCATCTTCTCCAACCTCGTCATCAAATTCATCTTCTTCAGTTAGAAAGTAATGCATGTCCAGAAGGTCATTAACTGACATCGACCGTATATCTGACTCAGTCATTCCTTCGGGTGGATTTTCGATATATTTCTTTCTGAGTTCCTCTGCAAAGGCCTGTGTATTATCCATAGTGATATGCTCCAACTTTTTTCTTAAATCTTATCATAGAGTTGGATGTATTAGAAGATGTTGCAGGTGGTTTGTGACGATTGCAAAGCATAGTCCTTTCATATAAATCCTGCAGAGAAACACTTTTGTGATTGTAATAGATTTCAAGTATGGTCATTTCAGAACCACAGCACTGGCATCTTAAAGGGTCATATCCAAAGGAAAGAAGGATGGAAGTTCTCCATTTAGTGAAACTAAGGAGAATAGGATGCTTTTCTTTTGAAATAGCCCGATAGAGTCTTTTGTCAGATTCACGGTGTCTTGCATAGATGCCGTAGTATCGGATCATTTTAAAATACTTTTCAGGGATATGCTGAACAAGACGTTCCATAAACTCAAGAGCAGGTATTGTCTCGACAATATATTTGTTGTCGCCATGCCTGTTGTAGTGGAAAGTGACCATTTCACCGTCATAACTATCGATACGTTTTGTTGCAATGACAGGGCGACCGAGATAGCGGCCTATGTAATTAGCAATGGTATGAGGGTCGCACTGATTAGGCTTGGCATATACGTAAAAACCATTTTTGTGTTCCCTGTAGATTAAGGCCTTTGTTTTCTTAAAAGATGGTCCAATGTGTGTCTGCATTTCATTAAGGAGAACAGTACAAAAGGAATCGCGAAGAAGCTCGTAATTAAAATGAGTAATTTTGCGCCAAGCGGTTATGTTTCCGGTGCCGCCTTCAGTAATGAGACAGTGGATGTGAGGATTCCATTGAAGGCTTCTGCCAAAAGTGTGAAGTACACAGACCATACCGGGAGTGAAGTTTTCGGATTTGTTCATTTTAAAAAACATACGAAGGACAACACTTCGGACTGCGTTGAAGAGGCAGTTAAGAAGGTCTCTATCTTGAAGAAAGAAAGGCCTAAGTTCCTCTGGAATGGTAAAAACGCAGTGACGATGAACGCAGTTTATGAGTTTAAAAGACATTGAAGTAGTTCTATCGATAGAGTACATATTTCCGCAGGTAGGACAGAAACGGGAATGACAGCGAAAAGGGACAAATTTAAGAGAACCGCATTTGGAACAGCCGTACATGGCACCGCCAAATGAAGGATCACCACAGTTAATCATCTTGTTCACGTTTTCTATAACAGAATCACGTGGATGAGAGATATAGATTAATTCTTCATAATGATCTTTAAAGATATCCTGGAGGATGTTAGTCATAAGATAATTATGAAGGAAATGGAAGGAAAAGAAAACCCCACCCCTCAAGATTGAGGGGCAGGGGAGTTGAAGTGACGAAGTCACTTTTTTATCGTTCATATATTATTTTTCCGTTTTTTATTGTGGAAAGTACAGTTAATTTATCGATATTTTGCTTAGGAACATTGAGGGGAGAGTCTGAAAGTATAACTAAATCTGCGATTTTTCCTTCTTCAATGGTTCCCTTCATAGTTTCCTCAAAATACTGATAAGCACCGTTTATAGTTATCATTTTAAGAGCTGAATAAACATCTACTGCCTGATCAGCACCTATAATATTGCCATTAAGACTTAAACGATTAACGGAAGCCCAAACAGAATGAAGAGGATTGGGCTGTGTAACGGGAGTATCCTGATGAAAGTTAACGATTATTCCACGCTTTAATGCATCAGCAACGGGGCTGATATGATTTCCGCGTATGGAACCGAAGTTTTTCATATGAACATCGCCCCAATAGAATACATGCCCAACAAATATCGAGGCAATCATTTTTATTTTTGCCATCCTGTCCAATTGATCGTTACGGACGGTCTGACAGTGAATCATAACAGGACGTAAATCTTCGGTGCAACCGGTTACTTTCAAGGCTTTTTCGTACGCATTGAGGTATTGTTCGCTTGCAGCATCGCCATTGCAGTGGGCTAACAATTGTTGTCTTTCTTTTATGGCAGTTTCAATATATTTTTCAACCTGTTCGTCAGGCATCCATGGATATCCGCAATAATCGGCATCGCCACCTAGATAAGGTTCTGACATCCAGGCGGAACGGCCCTGGGGAGAACCGTCAAGGACAAGCTTATAGCCTCCGATTTTCAGATGCTTATGGTATTTACGAACACGATTATGATTTTTGTGAAGAAGCGCTTCGCCGTTATTGGACATTAATGGATAAGCAATAACATCAAGTTTAAGTCGGTTAGTGAAAGCCATAAGCTTTAGGATGGAAAAATCTGAATCGGTCGTGGCACCATCCTGAACGGTGGTAATACCGTTTTTTATATAATTATCCTGCATTCCGGAAAACATGGCTCGTAAATCGAACTTCATTTTTTTACTTATAATTGTTCTGACAGTCATCATTCCGGCTTCTTCAAGGTATCCGCTGGGTTCGTTTGTACCTTCAATCCTGCCAATTACTCCACCTTCGGGGTTGAGTGATTTATCAGTTATATTGGCAAGCTCAAGGGCCTTCGAATTGACGCAGGCAAGATGTGCCGAAACATGTAAAATGAGGATAGGTATTTCAGTGCTTACCCGGTCTAAAACTCTTTTGTCAGGTTGAGACTGTTCAGATAAGAAATTGTGGTCGTATCCAAACCCAATGACTGCACCGTTGGAAGTGATTTTTTTGTCGGCAATATATTTTTTTAATGTATCGATTATATCCTGAAAAGAGTGGCAACTGCCTAAATTTGCTAACATCGCCATTTGACCGTTCATAACGATATGGCTGTGCGGGTCGATAAACGAAGGCATAAGGCAATGACCTTTGAGATCTATAAGCTTTGCCTTTGTGCCAGCCAATTGTCTTATTTCATCATATTTCCCAACTGCTTTAATGATTCCTCTTTCAACAAGAACCGCTTCGGGTGCATTTTCTTTTTCTGAATCAACGTCAGGATGATTCATGGTAATGATCTGACCATTATAATAAATCTTCGACATATCAGTTCCTTATTTCCATTTGTATGTAGGTTTTCCCCAGGTTTTGGTAAGCTTTAAGGCTATTAAGTATACGATACAGCAAAGGAACAAACCACCAAGCGCGATGGAAAGTGTAAATGATCCTGCTGCATATCCCAATATAACAATGTAAACAGGCATACATGCGATCATTATTAGATTACATGCACCCAATTCAACAGCGGTGGTTGTGTGAAAATCAGGGTCAACAATTCTTAAAAGAGATATTCCACTGGGAACTGTACCGGTACATGTTCCGTATAAGCCGAGAGTTCTTTCGAAATCGTTTGAACCACCGAATCTGCGACCGAAATAGAAGCAGACAAGGAATGTTACCACAGTAATAACAAATGCTACCAATATAATGGGGACAATCCATTTTTGGATAACATTTACAGAAACAGCCATAAATGCACATACAACGAGATAATCGGATGTCCATCCCGTTATTTTGCTCTGAAGAGTGTTTTCAAGAAGGAAATCAAGTTTGAGCTTCTTAAGAAGCCATTTTACGATATATGCTGCATACATACCGTTCATAAACATCATCCCGCTCATAGATGTTCCGAGAAATCCGGGAATGTATGCCAGAACTTTCGCAATGCCAACAGCGAGTATGTAACAAACACCGATTACAGCGAAGTGAAATGCAAGAGTTTCAATGTTACTGTTGCAGGTTGTGTCTTTAACCATAACTTCGGTTTGTTCTTCTTTTTTCAGGTATCCTTTTAATATTTTTTCATCAATTTTTCCACAATTTTTGGCAATTCCCTTGGTGACACCGAATTTGGCCGCGGGTATTCCAACAAGAAATGCAACAAGAAATCCTATTGCCGAAAAAGCAATGGCAACGGTCGAAGCATTTTCCCAACCAAAACCTTCGATTATTGCACCATATGCGGCTGATTGTCCGGGTCCCTGACAAAAAGCAAACTGAATCAACATACCGTAAATTGAATCCATTTCTAAGGAACTACCGGTAAGTGCAACGACACCGGCGGCAATCAGGGGTGTTAATGCATATAGGAAGCACCATACAAGTCCTAAACCGACTGCCCCCTTTAATGTGTTCTTTGATGCTCTGTCATCACTTTTTGGAGATGAGGTAAGGCTTATCGAAATAAAGGATACTGTGAATAAATTGTTTACAATGTCGGTAAACATTTGGGAATCGGTTCCAATACTGATATTAAATACAGAAAACAGGTTGACAAAAATTAATCCGAAAATACCGGCTATAACACTTGCCGGAACCAGCATATTTCTTAAAAAAGGTGTTTTGGCGCGTAAGAATAATCCGATGCATAGCATTACGCTTGCCCATCCAAAGGCCATCATAAAACTCATTGTTTTTCCTCCAGGTAAATATTAGTATCTTTAATCTGAGTATATTTTTTAACTAATAATAACACAATGGAAAACATTTTACTAAACTTGAATCAATTTATTCAAGTTTCAACATCGCATTTGCAGAATGAAGATAATGGTCGATTTTGTCTTTAATTACGGTCTTTTCTGAAGAAACAACATCTTTTCTGTTATTCCATACTTCATCAAAAAAATCATAAAATAGTTTCTTGATAGTTCTATCATTCAACAACATTATGTTGTTTGAATATTTTCCGTTCTCAAGACGAAGGTAGCAAATTGAATCAGATAAAAGCATACATGGATTGGTGATATATCTGAAATCTTCGGAAAAACCGCCGTCGATGAGTCGTATAGAGGCATTTATATTAATCAGTTCATAATAATATGAAATACATCGTAGAATTTGATTGTCTGTTAACTGTACCGGCATATTGAAAAAATCCACAATGCCGTCAACGGTCAGATAAGATATTGCAGATTCATATATCATTATTCGATTTGTAGGGTTATGCAGTACATTCTGTATCAGGTTGTAATGTCGACGGTATTCAGGAATGTTCATATTGCTTTGTTCGAGCAATTCAGTAAATACATCCTCGGGAAGCAATAATTCGGTGGTATGTCCGATGACCCAGCTGATTCCGGTGGAAATAAGTGTCTGTATATATTCTCTGTTGCCTAACATTTCTTTTAGGGTTGTTTTTTTGAACATTAGATTTTCCTGAACAAACAAAGAATCAATATTTCGGTGTATGTCCATTTCATTGCCAAATATGTTAACGAAAAAACATTCCTTGTTTCCGGGGAAAAGACCGGCACTGACAACATCGCTATCTGTGCAGTAGATAATTTTTCCCAGCGCGTAGGGATTATTGTATAGGCTGAAGTCTATAGAAGACAGTGATGTTAACATGTGGATAAGAAATATAGAATCGTAAACACAATCGGAGGAGTTTACATTTATGGCAAGCTTATATTTCTTTGGGGAGCTCCAGTGTAATGCAGAAAAGTGATTTTCCTTGATGCCTGCGAGAATAAGCCTGTATTCATGGGGCATTGCGAGAATATCGGTTACTGCGACAATATCTGCTGATGCTATAACATTTTTATCGATGACAGATATGATTTCAGAAATATGCATGTTCGGATAAAACTTATTTATTGTAGGTTTGGGGCGGCATAAAGCGTAAGCTTGCGTAAAATCCATCCGAATGCGCGCCATAAGCTGTTCTTCGGAGCAAGAATAATCTTCAAGCAGTTTATTTATGTCACCGCTCATAACGCATCGACATATTGTATCTATTATCGACTCTATATTTTTTTCCGAGGGAAGCATTTTTCCGGTTTGCCACTTGCTGATGTATGACAAATCGTATTTGATTGCAACTGCAAGGGTGGATGCTTTGGTATTTGTCTGTTTCAGATAATATTGAAGTGTTTGACCGAAGGCATTGATGTTATTCATATATATCTTCCTTTTTATATGCGTATCTTTATCTTATATCTATATCTATCTTATATTAACTTTTTTATGGATAAAGAACAAACAAAATGATATAATTTACTAATCTTTTTAGCGAGGTGCGATATGTATTCAAAGAAAGAATTATATATTATTTGCAAAACATGTTATAAGCTCCTGACGGACAAATTCAGATCATATAAATCCATTGAAAAACTTGCTGAAACAATGGAAAAAAGAGGATATGAAGGATACCACATCAATATAGAAAATCCGGTGGGCTTTGATGATAAAATCTGGTGGATAAAAAAATATGCCCATTCAGACCTTATGGTGCAGTGTGCAGATAAAATAGGTGTGCGCGAATATGTTGAAAATCTGGGACTTGGAAAGTATCTTGTCCCGATTTATGGGGTGTGGGAATCAGCAAAGAGCATAGACTTTGAAAAACTTCCCGATTGTTACATCAAGTGTAATCATACTTCCGGAGCAAATTATTTGTATAAGAAGGGAGAAACAAGTGAGTCGTTTCTTCGCAACTTGTTTTCCCTTTATTTGAAAAGAGATTATTCACGAGTGAATTACGAATGGGTATATATTGATATACCGCGTCGCGTATTTGCAGAGAAAATTTTGGAGGGTGCGGAACCATTTAAAGACTATCGTCTTTTTTGCTTCGACGGCAAATGTAAGTTGGTAATGGTTAATACGGGAATGGTTACCAATGAAGGCGAACATGCACACCATGGTGTCAGCAGAACTTTTTATAATTCTCAATATGAGCCGATTTCGGACATAACAATTAAAGGAGATGTGCCCTGTACAACATTTTTTGAGAAGCCTTCCAATTGGGATGAAATGGTGGATGTTGCGGAAAAGCTTTCGACGCCTTTTCCTTTTGTACGTATTGACCTCTATAATATAGATGGCACGATTTATTTAAGCGAAATGACATTCCTTCCTAACGGTGGCACAAATTTCTTCCAACCCAGAGAATGGGATGAAAGACTTGGTTCATGGATTGATGTATCAAAGTATGAAAAAAATTAACTACCGGGATGATTTTAGTGGGAATTGCGGGATTGGTTTATTCGCATTCCTTGTCAAAGACATTTTAAGTATAGACATCGGTTACTGCTTATTATGATGCCATGATTAAGAAAAATATTATTCAAAAATATAAATTGCATTAAAGGGTATTTATGAAGCTGTCAATTATTATCCCTTATTACAATTCGGCAGATTCAATTAAAGAATTGATTGAATCCGTGCTTTGCGAGGCTGACGGTGTTCAGCTGATTATCGTTGATGATAATTCAACCAAGGATTGTGATGAATTTGAAAAAATAAAAAATGAATATAAGGGACGCGTAGAGTTCTATATAAATGATTCGGGAGTAAAGGGCGCGGGAGCTGCCAGAAATATTGGGCTTTCTCATGCTGTGGGCGAATGGCTTCTTTTTGCCGATGCAGATGATAAATTCCTCCCCGGATGGTACTCGGCCGTGAGGGAATATGAGGATAAGGAATACGATATTGTATACTTCAATCCGACCTCATACATGCCGGAAACTGATACTGTCGGAACGCGTCATGAATATTATGAAAAATATGTTAAGGACTTTGTTAAGAAGCAAGGACTTGATGAGGAGAGATATTTAAGGTATTTCTTTATCGTTCCATGGTCAAAGCTTTATCGTGCCGAAATGGTAAAGGAGCACAATATTAGTTTTGATGAAGTAATGTATTCAAACGATGTAATGTTTTCGATTAAAACAGGTACCTATGCAAAAACAATATGGGCCGATAGCAGAAATATATACTGTGTGGTAGAGAAGGCGGGAACCCTTACACAAAACATGTCAGAAGAATCCTGGGGTATCCGTCATGAAGTTTTTTCAAGAAGAAATCTTTTCTTACGAGAACATTTGAACCGTAATGATTTCAGATTCAATATGCTCAGAATGGGCGCTGCAGGGCGGCTTGTGGTTGCCGCAAGACGACACTGTGGTTTCAAAAACTTCAGAAAATATTGTAAGATGTATCGCGATAACAAGGTTCCGGTTTTCCTGAGCCTTCTTCATACGATTAAATGTCATATATCAGTTCGCGTACGGGGACAGAGGAAAAATGCGTAGTATTTTGAAAAAAATTGGCAAATTACTGGATGAAAAACAAAAAAAGAAACTTTTTCTATTGTTTGTTCTTACCATAATCGGAACATTTCTGGAGGTAATGAGTGTTTCCATTATGGTGCCTGCCATGAATATCCTTATGGATGAAAACATAATCAACACGAACGGAAAAATTAGAGCAGTGTGCGAACTACTACATATCAGTAACTATCACAGTTTTGTGATTCTGGCAGTCGTGGGAATGATTGCGGTTTATATTATAAAGGACTCCTTCGTAGTGTTCCTTAATTATTGCCAGGTGCGATTTGTATGTAACAACAGACTGGCGATGCAAAGAAAGCTTCTTCATATTATTGTTCACAGACCGTATGAGTATTTTTTAAATATCGCTACCGGTGAGATTACCCAGATGGTAATTAAAGATCCAAACAATGCTTACAGCTTGCTTCTTACCCTGCTTACCATGGTTGCGGATGTAATTGTTTCGGTTGCTTTGGGAATTACGGTATTCATTATCTCACCATTAATGACCGGAATAGTGGTGGCAATTCTTCTTGTAACAATGATTATTATTTTAAGAATAGCTCGTCCCAAAATTAAGGAATCCGGTGTTATTTACAGAAAACAGAATTCCGTGATGTCAAGCTGGGTTGTTCAGATTGTTAACGGTATTAAAGAAATAAAGGTTACAAACAGGGAAAAGTTTTTCGAGAAGCATTATGCTGATATTACGGCCAGGGGAGTTAAGGCCGAGAAAACCTATAAAACTATAAGTGCAATTCCCCGCGCCATGATTGAAATGGTATCCGTAAGCGCGGCTTTGGTGGCAATTCTTGTTATGCTCCAGAACGGTAACAGTCTTGAAGATCTTCTTCCTGCTCTCAGTGCCTTTGCATTGGCGGCAATTAAGCTCCTTCCCAGTGCAAACAAGATTGCAAACGCGGTGAATGAAATAGTATATCAGCAGCCATTCCTGGACAAGCTTATTGAGAATCTTGACAATCTTGAGTATCTCGATACACAAAATGAGTCTTCATCGGCCGGAGAAAACGGTGAGGTTATTACTCTTAATTCCAAAGTGGAATTCAAGGATCTTTCCTTTGCTTATCCCGGAACAGACAGAAAAATTCTCGATGCAAGCAATATGGAAATTCCCGTAGGAAAATCTGTGGGTATAGTAGGTCCTTCAGGAGCAGGAAAAACAACAACGGTAGATATTCTGCTGGGCCTTCTTCCAAGGCTGGAGGGTGAAATCCTGGCTGACGGAAAGGATATTATGGATAACTATCCCGGCTGGCTTTCTCATATCGGATATATTCCGCAGACTATTTTTATTCTTGATTCTGATGTTCGCGAGAATGTGGCTTTCGGTGTTCCGAAGGATAAAATCGACGAAGAAAAGGTATGGAAGGCTTTGCGCGAAGCTCAGCTTGAAGAATTTGTCAAAGCTCTTCCGGAAGGCCTTGATACAAGAGTGGGCGAGCGTGGTGTAAAGATTTCCGGAGGTCAGAGACAACGAATGGGAATTGCCAGAGCACTTTATTATGATCCTGATTTGCTAGTTTTTGATGAGGCAACCTCATCACTTGATAATGATACCGAAGCTGCCATAATGGAATCTATTTATATGCTTCACGGAAAGAAAACAATGATTATTATTGCACACAGACTTCAGACAATTGAGGGCTGCGATATGGTTTACAGAGTCGAAGGCGGAAAGATAACACGGGAAAGATAAGTAAATGGCAATTAAAAGGTTGAAATATAAGCTTAAGGCTGTAAGGTATCATTTGAATAAAATAATTTTAAGGCCGCTTAAGCATTATGAATGTCCCTGCTGTGGCCATTTGTTTATAAAACCTGCTTTGCCAAAGCGTGATTATTGCACGGACTCTGAGCATGTGGACACAACCCGTTACTCAAAGGAACGAATCAGAGTATACTGCCCAAATTGCATGTCAATGCCAAGACACAGAATTCTTACGGATTTTCTTAACAGAAACATACAGCTGGTTGAAGGAAAGAATATTCTTTATTTCTCTGTTGAAAGAAGTGTGTCCCTGTGGTTGAAGAAGAAAAAAATAAGTTTTCGCTCGGCCGATCTATTTAAGCAGGCAGACTTAAAACTTGATATGCAAAACACGGGGCTCCCTGACTGTTCAGAGGAGTTTATTATTGCAAATCATGTGCTTGAGCATGTTCCGGATTATAAAAAAACAATAGAGGAAATCTATAGAATTCTTAAACCCGGCGGGGTGTGGATTTGTTCATTTCCAATCGATGAAAGCTATGCCACGGTTACCGAAGAAGCCGAGGGCTATGATTTGTTGGATAAATATGAAATAATCAAGCGCTACGGTCAGGAGGATCATCGAAGGATATTTGGGCGTGACAGCAAAGCCATTCTCACCTCGTTTGGATTTGAGGTTGAATTAATAAACGGAAATGAGGCTGATACCAAAATATTGCCCGTTTCAGCACCTGCGGACTATGATGCAAATTATTTGTTTATTTGCAGAAAATAACAATATGAACCGATTAGAGCGAATTAATTATGATATAAAAAATAAAATACATAAAATGCTTTATTCGGTTTCTGCATTGACCGACGAGCAGCAAAAAACTATTAATAGAATGCGATGGGAAATGGAGTTTTTTTGCTTCAATCCCACGATATTGGTTAATTCGGAGCCTGCAGTTGAGAGGTGGTTTTGGGATAATAAAGTGAATTATCGCAAAAAAATGTCAGCTCGCAGAAGTTTACATTCTTTTATGATATGCAGGGACAAGGACGACAGCTACAAAATTGTACCTCCGAAGCCGCAAACAAAAAGCGGACCGAAGGTCAGCGTAATTGTACCGATTTATAATTCGGAAAATGAATTAAGGCGATGCTTAAAAAGTATTGTTAACCAGACGTATGCAAATCTGGAAATTATATTAATAAATGACGGTTCGCAGGACGATTCTTCAAAAATCTGTGATGAATTTGCAAGCAAAGACTCACGAATTCGTGTTGTTCATAACAAAAATCATGGTCTGAGCGCTTCAAAAAATTTGGGAATTGCGCTTGCTACTTCCGGCATCGTCGGATTTGTGGATTCGGATGATTTTATTTCACCGAGGATGTATGAAAAACTGGTTAAGGTTATGCTTGATAAAGATGCAGATATTGCAGCCTGCAGTTTTTCACGCAGATATACCTTTAACAATGATTACATAAAAATGTGGAAAATAAAGAAACCCTGCGTTATGAGCGGTTTCGAGGCGGCCTACGATAATTGTACCGTAAATGTTTTGGCGAACAATTCCTGGAACAAGATATACAGGAAGAAAGTATTTAAAAATATTCTGTTTCCTGATGCAATGTATTTTGAAGATCTGGCAACGACCTGTAAACTTCTTTATTCCTGCGACAAAGTGGCATACATTCCGGATGTTTTGTATCATAAGGTTGTGCGGAATGAATCAATGGTTTATTCGGTAGATGATAAAAAGGTCGGCGACAGATACAAGGCGATAGAAGATAATATCGAATTTATACGCGAAAAGGGTATTTTGTCGGAAGAAGAACTTGTGAATTATCGTGATAAAAAGAATGATGATGTTAAGAAAATGATGGAAGGTTTTTCCTGGAAAAGGCCTGAAAAATAGTTTTGGGGAGATGAAATGAACAAAAAGCTTGAACTGACAGCAAATAAAATATTCGGGAGCAGGGGCTGGCATTATGCTGAGTATGTAATCTATTCGGTGCTGTTTTTCCTGCTTATTCTGTTCCTGGCGGATTATGACAATGCCCTGTATCAGCCTCCGAAGTATATGAAGGAAGCACTTTTTCTCTCTGCTATGACAGGGATTGTTTTTCTTATTCGTAAGGTTCGACTTTTAAATTGGCAGTCACTTGCGGCAACTCTTATTTTCATTCCACTGACGTTCTATCAGGTGCATATTTACAGGGAAATGCCTGATATTATGAAGGTTGCTCTTTACAGAGTTCCTTTTTACTGGCTGACGGTGATGATTATTATCGATATGTTTCTTTACGGCAAATTAAACAGACCGAAGAAAGAAAATTCTTTGATGATCCTTCTGTATGTCTGTATGACAGTCTGGATGCTGTTTAACAGAAATACCAGAAATGAGCCTTTATATCTTGTTTTTCCGTTTGGTTTGTTTATGCTTACAAAGATTACAAAAAAGGACTGGGAGAAACTGTTTGAATGCTTTTTAAGCGGATGGTTTTTGGTTTATCTGTATGCAGTAATTAAGTCAATAATTAAAAATCCTTATACAGGTGGCAGATATTACGGATATTTTGTTAACATCGGTTCCTTTGGCACATTCCTGTGCGGGGCATTTATTGCAGCCTTGGTTTCAATTCTTTATTGCAAATCCAAATGGGGAAGAAAAAATCTTCTTTATGTAATTTCAATTGTCTGGATGCTTTCGGATTTGTTCCTGTTCTATTTAACAAGCACAAGAACACTGATGATGGGTGTGATTTTTGCTTTGCTCACATTATTTTTTGTAAACAGAAAAGATATATCGAAGAAGACAACACTTAAACGAGTGGTGCTTGTTCTGGGCATAGTAGCTGCACTTGTGGCAATTTATGTTGTGATTATTATTAATGCCCGTCAGTTAATGGATTTGAGCAGAGCGGTTGTTAAAAAATCGCAGAACAGCGGTTTGCTTTCACCTATTTATATGTTTGCGGTACGAATCAGAACCTTATACAAGCATCTTGACAGGACCAACACGTGGACAATGATTTATTCGTCAGTCGACACACTTTCTTCTTACAGATTGCGGATAATAAAGGAATTCAGTCAGTATTTTAATTTCGGCGGAAACGGACCTATGTATGCAATCATCGAATCCATTGATTATGTTGCGGTTACCGCTCACAATACATATGCCCAATATATCCTTGATTACGGTTACGGAGTTGCTGCGCTTATTTTCTCTGTGGTAATCGGCGGGTTTATAACCGCAATAAAGAATTTCTTAAAACGCGGAAGACAGGTAATCGATATGCTTCCCGTGCTTTGGATTCCTATGACACTTGGAGTGTGGCTTGGTGAATCCTGCTGGATGTTTTTCCCGGTTACATTTATTATGATGTTTTTGATTTGCAGAATGATTTCCGAATCGGAAGACGAGGTACGTGAATAGTATATGGCAGAGAAAATAAAAAATCACAAAACCTATCCCGATATAATAAGAACAATGTGCATTTTCGGCGTTTTGTATGGGCACACAGGAAGCAGTGCCATGTACATGTTTACGGATTCACAGGTGGACGCTTTCGGAAAGGTTATTTCACTTCTTTTGTGGCCCTGGGTACTTTCGAGTCCGTTTTTATTCTTTATGCTTTCCGGTGGTATGCTTCTTCATAAGCAGGAAAGTTTAAAAAAGCTTTTCACCCACAGAATAGTGCGTTATCTGATTATCATTTTGGTATTCGGATTGTTCCAGCGACTGTACAGCTCACTGGTTTCGGGAACGCTTTCTTCATTTTCCCTTGCTGACTCACTTAAGAGTATTTATTCCTACGGCGCCATCACTCAGTATTGGTTTTTATATACATATCTCGGTGTGCTGCTTATGCTTCCTTTTTTGAGAATGATTGCAGAGAAACTCACGAAGGAAACTGCGCTGTATCTTTGCGGGCTGCTGCTTGTTTTTCAGTGCTTTTTCACCATATTTGAGAGAGCTTTTGACCTGGACAGAGTGAATGTATCTTTGGAGATTTTGGGAAATGCAATGCTGCTTCCTCTTCTTGGCTTTTGTGTGGAAAAACCGCTTAAAGAATTTTTTGAAGCAAGAAGAAACCGAATGATTGTATATATACTTGCATGTTTAACGTTGCTTGTGGATGCTTTTTATGCTTACAGAACTTTCAACTCATCCGGAACTGCTGTTCCTCTTTATACAAGTACTGCATTGATTGCTTTTGCGGAATATATATTTTTTAAGAATGCATTTGAAGCACACAGCTTCAAGCCGGCTACAAAGAAAATATTTGAAATATGCGGTGGAGGAGTATTCCTGACATATCTTCTTGAACCACAGCTCAGAGAAGGATTTAAATTTATATATGACGTTCTGGTAAAATATATATACTGGCTTCCGGCAACAATAATCTGGCTTGTTTGTGCAGAACTGGTGGGTATTCTGGTGGCATTTGTTCTTCATCTCATACCCGGAGTAAAAAAATTTATTTAAATTTATGCCGGCAGGGGGGAAACAAATGGGTGTAGGAGACATTGTTGTTATTATATTAGTTGCGGCAGCAGCTATTGCAGCACTTACTTACCTGCTGATGCAAAAGAAGAAAGGCAGAAAATGTATTGGATGCCCTTATTCGGAATCCTGTACAAAATGCGATTGTGACACGAAGAAGAAACAGTAATGAAAAAAAGCCTCCGGCGGGATGCGCACCTCGCGGAGATGAAATTAATGCTTACGCATACCGCTCGGGCGCGAAGTGTGTGCAAGCACACACTTTGTTCTGCTTATTTACGGTAAAAACTAATCCGGAAACAGAAGTTTCTTCCGGTGACAGCAAAAACTTTGAGTTTAACAAGAGTTTATGCTATGCATTGAGATATCTATGTCACATAAATTATCAACGAATTATTAATGGCGGAATCCTTGAAAACAGCCATTTGCGTAGAATATAATTTACAAAAAGATATTATGCATTTTAGAATTGTCTGTTTACGCATTGTGCATTTCAGGAGGCGCTCAAATAATGAACACCGCTCACATATATTCAATAATAATGATTGCATTAGGCTCTATTACCCTTCTTAAGGGTGTGGAGGTTGTTGCGCTTGGTAAAGAAAAAACAAAAAAAGACGTATATCTTTCGCTTCTTTGCATTGCCAGTACAGTATGGAGCTATGGCTTTGCTATTCTATTCATAACAGAGGATGAGAAGGTTGCCTACTGGGGACGTCTTGTAGGTATGATTGGCGTTGTGTTTTATTTCGTTTTTGCCGAAATGCTTATCCTGTCTTTTGCAAATCTCAGTAAAATAAAAACAAACATTTTAATGGCTTTTTCGGTTTTGGGCTTTCCGGCTGTTTTTCTGACTATCAGAAAGGGTGCAGCTACATTTACTCTTGCCGAAAGCGGAATGCAGTATAAATTAAATCCCGGACTTGCGAACAATATTTATTCCGGTTTTTGTATCATTTATTTAATTGCTATATTGGTGGCAGTTTTCATCGTTATGAAGCAAGCAAAGACAAACAGGGAGAAGGAGGCAGGTAAGGCACTTATTCTTTCCATTTTTCTTATTGCATTCGGAATGATATTTGACACAATTATGCCTCTTCTGGGCTTTGCCGCATTCCCGGGAAGCACTATCAGCCAGTTCTTTGGTGTTCTTGTAATGTATTTTGCCAATCTTGCTGAAAACAGAACAAGAATAACTGTCTGGAATATGTCACAGTATTCGTATTCGATTATTTCGGATTCCATTCTGGTTTTCGATAACCAAAGCAGACTTAAATTAATTAATAATGCTGCAAGACAGATTTTTCCTGATGTTTACGAACGTATAGAAAAAGAAGATATATATGTTTCCGATCTTTTTATGACGGAGGAAGATTTTTTCAACTACGAGGGGAAAGATCGTTTTGATGATTGCATTACAAAAGAGAAAAAAATTCCCGTAAAGCTTTCAACAAGTAAAATTACCGACAAATATAAGGACATCATCGGATATATTGTAAGTGTTCAGAATATGACGGAAATAAATGAGATGATGTATTCTTTGGAACTTGCAAAGAGACAGGCAGAGGCCAGCAATGTGGCAAAAAGTACCTTCCTTGCAAATATGTCTCATGAAATCAGGACACCGCTAAATGCAATCCTTGGCCTTTCCGAACTTTTGCTTAAAGCGGACAATTTGGGAGAAAACCGTGAACCTGTAGAAGACATCAGAAATTCCTCCAATAATCTTCTTGCGATTATCAATGATGTTTTGGATATTTCGAGAATTGAATCGGGACAGATCGAACTTGTAGAAAGCCGGTATAAAATTGCAGAGATACTTAAGGATGCATATCTTATAACAGAAACACTTGCCGACAAAAAAGGACTCAAATTCACTGCAGATATTGATGAAAACATTCCGTCGGAATTATTTGGTGATTTTGTAAGAGTCAGAGGAATTCTTGTAAATGTGCTCAACAATTCCGTAAAGTATACCAAGCAGGGTTCTGTTTCATTGGTTGGCAAGCTTGAACGAATAAAAGGAGATACGGCATTTCTGCGTTTTACGGTTTCTGATACAGGTATAGGTATTAAGGAAGAAGATATAGGCAAGATTTTCAAATCCTTCTCCCGTGTGGACGGAAAAGTTAACGAAAACGTTGAAGGAACAGGTTTGGGTCTGGCGATTGTAAAAGGTTATGTTGAATTGATGGGTGGAACAATAACCGTCAACAGTACTTACGGTCAGGGCACTTCATTCACGTTGATTATTCCTCAGAAAATTGAAAATCCCGCTCCCATCGGAGCAATTTCGATAGGAGACTTTTCTGAAGAAAAACCGTCAAATATCGGTGATGTTAAATTTAAAGGAGTTAAAATTCTTGCGGTTGATGACAACCGTGTGAATCTTAAGGTAATTCAGAAGATTCTTCTTAACTATGAGATGGATGTTTCCGTTGCGGCTTCGGGAGAAGAAGCAATAAAACTATGCAGAAAAAATGAGTATGCAGTTGTTCTTATGGACCAGATGATGCCTGAGATGGATGGCATCGAAGCAATGAGAAGAATAAGAGTTATTTCAGATTTCTACGGTGCCGGTGGCGAATCAAAGATAATTGCGCTTACAGCAAATGCAATTACCGGAGTTCGTGAAGAATTGATTGCAGACGGATTTGACGATTATCTTTCTAAACCGATTAACTTTAAGGAACTGGAAGATTTGTTTGTCTCTATTATCGGGGAATAAATTTTGTGTATTCATCCATTAAAAATGTAGTCTATTGACTGTATAAAGAGGGTATGTTACTATATCCTTTGGATAAATCCGAAAGCGAGGGTTACTTATGGGAGAGAAAAATAAAGAAGTAAAGAAAATCAAGGTTGAAGCAAATGCTAAGCCCGTGAAACAGAAGAAGCAGAAGAAACAGGGTGAGTTATATCTCAGAGCAGAAATGACAACCGCTATTCTTTATACAATTATCGGAAGTATTTGTGTTGTTCTTCCTACAATATGTCTTCTTATCAAGAAGATTAAGGGACTTCCGAAGTTTTTAACCACAGTTCTTAATGCCAGTGGAATGAATATTTGCTATGCGTTTGCTATTGCAACCGGAGTTATTCTTATTTGTCTTGCAATATTTGGATTCATTGCAATTGTTCTTGAGAAGGACAGATATAAGGCTGCTTAATATTAGGATATGATAATAAGTCACGAAGCTGATTGCTTCGTGGCTTTTTTTTATCATTTATGTTAGTATTTTTAAGAGGAAAAAGAAATGGATATATTGCTGCAATCCCTGCTGATTCTTTTGTTTGCACCGCTTTTGACATGCATAATTGAATTGCCGATTATTCGTGCTTTTAAAATTACAAGAAGCAATATCTATATCATAGCAGTTAATGTTATGACAAATCTTATTTTAAATACAGTATCCGTTGTTTTTGGGATGTATTTCCAAAAAGCGAGACTTCCTTGGGTTATTATTTGCGAGGCGTTGCTGATTCCCGTCGGTGAATCGGAGTTGTACAATGTTATTTCCGATGCGGGTCGAAAAAAAGTGTATATTGCAACATATATTGCGAATGCGGTGTCTTTTCTGATTGGATTGGCAATAACAACCGCTTTGGGGCTTTAAGAATAACCAATAGATATATATGTGAGGAATTAATGATGATTACGCTGCTTGACGTAGGAATGGGCGGAATGGTTTATGTGGGTCTTTTCGTGATTGCCATCATTGTTATAGCGCTGCTCATGATTATGATTAGCGCCGCTGTGGTACTGAAAATTATATTGGATAACAGCAAAAAAAATCGCGAAACCGAGACCTCTGATGAGGAAAAAGAAGATGAAAAGTAAAGGAAATAGAGTCGGCATTCTTTACTTTGCAGAGCACTTTTTGGTTGAGATTGTCTGCTTTGCCACACTCAGGAAATGTTACCCTTTAGAAATTGTCGGTCTGATTGCACTTACATATGACGTCTTTGCTTTTGTACCACAAGGGGTGTTCGGTGAGCTGATGACCAAGTTTAGGAAGGTACCCTTCGGAACGATTGGTGTTGTAATGATGGGTATAAGCCTGCTTGGAATAGAAAATTCCAATCCGATTATCCACATTCTGTGTATTATGCTTTTGGCTTGCGGAAATGCTGTTTTGCACGAGTGCGGTGCAGTTGCTACTGTTACTTTTTCGGAAGGGAAAATATTTCCAAGCGCGTTGTTTGTAAGCGGTGGATCATTTGGACTTATCATCGGTCAGACGATGGGAATAAATAATGTAAGCCTTCTATACATGATTCCGCTGCTGATTCTTATTGAAACTATTATTGTTCTATCCCGGGATTGGAGAAAAGAAAAAGAATATCCCAAGTTTGATATTGTTAAAAAGGATGTTTCGGTTTGGTTTATTATTTTGGCGGCTTTTGGTGTTACCGCTGTGCGAAGCTTTCTTGGGTATGCAATTCCAATGTCCTGGAAAAGTGAAGTATGGCAAAGCTTTTTGCTGTTTTTCGTTATGGGATTCGGCAAGGGTATCGGCGGTTTTCTGGCAGACAAATTCGGAGCAAGGAAAGTCGGTGTTTTATCAACTGTTTTGGCAATTCCCTTTTTGATAGTCGGAAACAATAATATGGTTATTTCCGTGATAGGTGTCTGCCTGTTCTCAATGACAATGTGTATAACATTTGAGATGCTGCTGTCTGTTATGCCGGATAATCCGGGGATGGCTTTTGGAGTTACTACAATAGGCTTGTTTACAGGAGTGGTACCGGTATTTTTTGTCAGATTTGATAATTTAGTTAATTCAATTCTTGTTGTTATTCTTTCAATTGTATGTGGACTTGTTCTTTATATGTCCTGCACCAACAATAGGAGGGTATAGTAATGCATATTGCTATTTGTGATGATAATGTAGCCGATCGTAAACAGACGGAACGATTGATGGGACGTGAAGCGGATAAGTGGATTGCCGAAGGTGAGCCGATGTATACTTATTCGTACGGAAGCGTTAAGTCGCTCCTCGATAATTTTATGCAATTTGATGCAGTGCTTATGGATATCAAAGAGACCGAAGGTGTAACGACTGCCGATGTTATTGATGAACTGGTTTCTTTGGGTGCGACTTCAACAATGGTTGTGCTTGATGAAGAAAAAAATTATATCGACATTCCGCGGGATATCCTTTTTCTTCCTAAGCCGCTCCGCCCTGTGGCGCTTCATGAAATTATGCTTAAAGTGAAAGAAAATTCAAGCCATAGAGAGGCTCTGATTGAACTTCGCGGCGAGCGTGAGACTTTGTATGTTAAGGAGAGTGATGTGCTTTATGCAGAAGAAAAGGGGCGATACACACATGTGACAATGCTCGGAAATAAGGAAATTAAGATACTCAACACGGTGGAGAGCCTTTATTCCGAGATTGAGCCGCTATTTTCCGGTTTCGTATGTCCATCCAGAAAAATTATGATTAACATGCGATATTTAAAGGATTATTCTTTGCTGAAAATTGTTATGGAAGACGGGAAAACATTTACTGTCGGAACCGTAGCAAAACGTCTTTACGGGTTGGCCAAAGAATATAAATAGTTCGTTAACCCCAAATATATTTTTTATCCGAGGAGAATAATGATGAGCAAGTACGATACAATTCATTTTGGTGTAGATTATTATCCCGAACACTGGCCCGAAGAGCGATGGGAAACAGACGCTAAACTGATGAGCGAAATGGGCGTTCAAGTAGTCAGAATGGCAGAGTTTGCATGGCATAAAATGGAACCTGCAGAAGGAAAATATGACTTTGACTGGTTGGAACATGCGATTTCACTTTTAGGACAATATAATATAAAGACCATTCTCGGAACTCCTACGGCTGCACCTCCGGCATGGATGGCAAATAAATATCCCGAGATTCTTCCTGTTGACAGACAAGGTCATAGACGAGGCTTTGGCGGTCGTCATCATGACTGCCAGTCAAATGCTTTATACAGAGAAAAGTGCCAGAACATCACAATCAATATGGCTGAAAAGTTTGCCGGAAATCCGAATGTAATCGGTTGGCAGATAGACAACGAACTGGGGAACGGTCACGATGATCTTTGCCATTGTGAAAGCTGCAGACAGGCTTTTCAGGTGTGGCTTATGAAGAAATACAACACAATAGAAGAGCTGAACAGGGCGTGGGGAACAGCTTTTTGGAGTCAGGAATATAACGATTTTGAAGAAATTTTTACGCCTGCTTTTACTGTTGTCGGAGAAAATCCTTCCCAAATGCTTGATTGGAAATGTTTCCATTCCGACCTGATTCTGGATTTTGCCAAGAATCAGACGGATATTCTCAGGATGATGGCTCCGAATCAGTTCATTACCCACAATTACATGGGCTTTTCGGATCTTGTAAGTTATTACGATCTTGGAAAGGAACTTGATTTCGTAAGTCATGACCAGTATCCTCTGGGCTACTGGGTTAAAGAAAGAAGTTTCCCTGAATATGAGCTTGCCGCAACACTTGATGTGGTAAGAAGTTTCAAAAACAAACCCTTCTGGATTATGGAACAGGAAGCCGGAATCACAGGATGGGATAAGATGGGACGACTTCCCAAGCCGGGTCAGCTTCCCAAATGGGCACTTCAGTCGGTAGCACATGGTGCAGACTGCATTGTTTTCTTCAGATGGAGATCCTGCGCGATGGGTACCGAACAGTACTGGCACGGAGTTTTGCCTCACAGCGGCGAGCCGGGAAGGAATTATAATGAACTTTCCGAGATGATACACGGAATATATCCGGTAATGGAAGAGATAAAAGGTGCAATGCCTGTAAACGATGTCGGAATAGTTTTCTCGTACAGACAGAAATATGCGATTACAATTCAGGCACAAACGCAGGACTTCAATTATTACGACACTATAATGTCATACTATGATTCGCTTTATAAGAAAAATGTGTCTGCGGATTTCCTTCCTCCCGAGGGCGATTTTGAAAAATACAAGTTGCTTATTGCACCTCTCCAGTATTTGATGAATCCTGAACTTGAAGATAAGTATATGAGTTACGTGGAAAACGGCGGAAATCTTGTTCTTACAATGCGAACAGGTGTTAAGGATGAGAATAACCTCTGTATGACGGAAAGTGCTTTGCCCGGACGTCTTTCAAAACTTACAGGGGGTAAGGTATACGAATACGACTGTATTGGAAAGGACACAACCATAGAAGTCGGAGCAAAGAATGACAGTGGCAGGGCAACTTTCTGGGCAGATATTGTTACCTGCGATGAGGATACGGAGAACTTTGCTTCTTATAACGAAGAGTTTTACAAAGGCGAAGCCTGCATTACCTGCCATACATACGGAAAAGGCAGATGCTGGTATGTGGGAACGCTTCCCGACGATAAGCTTATGAATTTGTTTATGACGGAGGCACTTGAAAGAGCGGGTGTAGTGTCAATAGACTGCGAAAGCGGCATTGAAATTACCGAAAGGACAAAAGATGGTGTTTCATATGTATTTGTAATTAATCACAATGATACGGAGACTACTTTTGAAAATTCCTTCGGTGAAGTGATTTACGGAGAAAACAGGAATATGTTAAAGCCCTATGAAGTCAGGGTAATCAGAAGAAAGTAACAAAAGATGAAAGCGTTTCTGCGGATAGCGATTCCATGAAGCCTTCATTCGGAAATTTTCCGGCGGCCGAATTTAGCCCGTTTAAATAATACGAAGTAACAAAATGTCCCGAGGAATATTTGTTCCTCAGGGCATTGGTTTATTTTTTGTTTTTGTCAATGAAGGGAATGTCAATGCTTTTGGCTTTTTCTATCACAGCGTTTCCTTCTTCTATTATTTTATCAAGCATAGGCTCTTTGCCGAGTTCTCTGTCTTTGGCCATGAAGAATAATGCAATGGTATCGGGGCCCACATGGCTCCCGGTGCAGAAGTCATAAGATGTATTGATAAACTCTCTGACCTGAACTTTTTCAAGTATCCTGTTCATTACATAAAGTGAATCCTCGTAAGCGTCTGCATGGGCAATACCGATAATTTGTTTTTCAGGCTCAACTATGTTGTCGACAACCAGATTGACCAGGTCATTAAGAGCCTGCTTTCGTCCGCGGCATTTTTTGAATTGTACAATATATCCTTCCTTATTTCCACGAAGAATGGGCTTTATACTGAGCACATTTCCCACCAGGGCTACAGCTCCTTTTATTCTTCCTGTTTTTGCCAAGTATTTTAAATCACCTACAGTGAAGACTCCGTTCATTTTTGCGGGATAATCTTTGAGGACGTCATAGACTTCATCTATATTTTTTCCTTCAGCACGCATTTCGCTTGCATATACGGCCAAGATTCCCTGGGCAAGAGAGGCATTTAACGAGTCAAGAAGAAGAATCTTTCGCCTTTCGGGAGATTCATCCATAATATCATCTGCGGCAATTCGTGCAGCATTAAATGTTCCGCTGATATTTTTGCTGAGTGAAATATAAAGAATATCTTCGCCGGCATCAATAATCTTTTTGAATTCCTCCTCAAAGATTCCGGTGGATATAAGTCCGGTTTTAACCTCGACACCGTTTCGTACAGCATTATAGTATTCGGTTCCTTTTTGACGTTCTTCTTCGGGTGAAAGGCCGGGCTCGAAGCCGGCTACTGTTTTTCCATCTACAAGATTTTCGAATATTAAAACTTTTATATTATGCCTCTTGGCAACTTCGGAAGGTAAATTTGCCGCCGAGTCAACAATAATCTGAAACATATTTCGCTCCCTTAAAATGTTACAATGTCATCCAAAAACTAGTTTACGTAGTTTTGGATACTACGTCAAGAACTTTTGGTGAAAAATGTTGTTATGCGATATAATATCTTCATATGGTATGTATAAAGAATTCATGCAATAATAATAAAAAACGTCGGGAATACGAAAATGCTCAGTTATGATTTGTCCGGAGAAAACTGCACAATGTATGAAGCACTTTATCGCCACTTGAAAAAGGATATCAAGGGCGGTCTGATTAAAGTGGGAGAAAAACTGCCTTCAAAGCGCACGCTGGCAGATAACCTGGGGGTCAGTTCCATTACTGTTGAAAATGCATACAATCTTTTGGCTGACGAAGGATATATATATTCTCTTCCGAAGAAGGGCTATTTTGTTTCCGATTTAAAAAACATTTCTTCTTTCAATGAAGAGCAAAAAGTAACATTGAACATTAACCTTCCGAAAAAAAGCGATGTTTTTTTCGATTTTTCATCCAACAGAACGGATGCGGAGAACTTTCCTTTTTCAATTTGGGCGAAGCTGATGCGCGAGAATATGTCGATTAAAGAGGAGGCACTTATGCAGGTGTCGCCGGCAGGCGGAGTGAGAGAACTTAGAGAAGCAATCGCAAAGCATCTTTCTTCTTTCAGAGGTATGAATATTGATCCCAACCAGATTGTCCTCGGTGCGGGTACGGAATATCTGTACGGTCTTTTAATTAAGCTTCTGGGGGACGACAAGGTATATGCTGTTGAAAATCCGGGATACAGGAAAATAACGCAGATTTATGAAAGCAGCGGAGTAAAAGTATGCCGGGTGGAAATGGACGACAGCGGTGTTAAAGTATCACAGCTTCGTACGAAGAAAGCGGAAATCGCGCATATAAGTCCCACACATCATTTTCCTACAGGAATAACAATGCCGGTAAAACGACGCCGTGAAATGCTTGAATGGGCAGACGAAGAAGAAGGACGTTATATAATTGAGGATGATTATGACAGTGAATTCCGGCTTAAAGGAAAGCCGATTCCGCCACTTATGAATATGGACGAGAACGGAAAAGTTATTTATATCAATACTTTTTCAAAGTCACTTGCTTCGACAATTCGAATCAGTTATATGGTTTTGCCCGAGAAACTGGCGAATGAGTTTTATCAAAGACTGTATTTCTATTCAAACACCATTTCGACCTTTGAACAGTATACCTTGGCGGAATTTATCAGCAGAGGATATTTTGAAAAGCATATAAACAGGATGAGACTTCACTACGGACGCCGCCGAAAAGAAATACTTGATATAATTTCGGAAACCTTCGACGAAAGTGAACTTCGGGTTATTGAGAACGATTCGGGACTTCATTTTATTCTTGAATTATCAACATTACGTTCGGACAGAGAGATTGAGGAGTCGCTTTTGGAGAAGGGAATTAATATAAGTGCCGTATCGGATTTTGAAGTTTCCGCTCAAAATGCGGACAGTCACAGATTTATTCTTAATTATTCGGGGCTGGATATTGAAGGGCTAAAGCCTGCACTGAAAATATTGAAAACCGTAATGTAAAACATCCATTCGCATATATTCTCGCGAATGGATGTTTTTGATACCAATATAATAGTACGGAAATAATCCCGGAATGTTTATCCCAGAGCTTTTTTGATAGCAGCAAGTAAATCAGAGTATTCTTCGAAGGCAGGGTACTGAGGGTAATCCTTTTTAATCTGTTCGGTTGATCTGAAGAGGAAACCTGCTTTGCTGGCCTGAATCATTCCAAGATCGTTGAAACTGTCACCGCTTGCGATTGTTTCAAAGCCCATAGCCTGAAGATGTTCAACCGTGGTAAGTTTTGACTTCTCGCAACGCATCTTAAAACCGGTTATTTCGCCGTTTTCGGCAACTTCAAGAGTATTGCAGAAAATGGTAGGCCAGTCGAGCTTCTTCATTAAAGGAGTAGCGAACTGGGAAAAGGTATCACTTAAAATGATTACCTGAGTAATGCTTCTTAATTCATCAAGAAACTCCTTGGCTCCTTCGAATGGGTCGATGGTAGCAATTGTTTCCTGGATTTCTTTAAGTCCAAGACCGTGCTCCTTTAGTATTGCAATTCTGTATTTCATAAGTTTGTCGTAATCGGGCTCGTCACGGGTTGTTCTTTTAAGTTCGGGGATGCCTGTCGCCTCAGCAAAAGCAATCCAGATTTCGGGAACGAGAACACCTTCCATATCCAAACATACAACGTCCATTTTATTTCTCCTTTGCGGTTTAATTTCATCGCGCATTATAGCATAGATTTTTATGATGGGGTATAATTATCGAAAAAAATGTGAATACAGAGTGAAAAAATATGCAAATGCGAAATGCGAGAGATGGTGTGAAACTGATTTTTTTTGATATGGACGGCACGTTATGTGTTCCGGAATTTAAAAATAAAAACGGAGAAAGAGTCGTTGGCTTTACGGATGAAGGCTGGTATGAGTATTGCACCACCATGGGCGAAGACGGCTACAAGGACTGCATTCCGGTTCAGCCGGTAATAAGATATGCAAGGGTAAAGAAAGAAGAAGGTGCTAAGCTTTTTGTTCTTTCAACGGCACATACGAAGGAAGAAACGGCTGCAAAAATAAATTTTGTCAAAACAAAACTTAAAGGACTTTTCGATGAGGTGGTTACGGTAGAGCATGATGCGGATAAGATACCGTTTATGCTGAATACTGCAAAGAATATGGGCATGGAAGCCTGTGACTGCGAAATAGTTGAAGATACGTACGCGACAATACTTAAATCAAATGATGCAGGAATCAAGGCAACACATATCTCGAGTATTGTCTGCGATTTATAGAGGATTAAGATGCAAAAGATTTTATCGGTAAAAGAAATGAGAGAAAGCGATGCCGCAACAATAAGGGGCGGAATCCCCGGGCGTGAACTTATGTACAGAGCCGGGGCCGCCATAATAAAAGCATCGGAGGAATATGTAACCGATTTCGGAAAAGTAGGCATTGTTTGCGGATCGGGAAACAATGCGGGCGACGGATATGTCATAGCCCTTCTTTTGTGGGAGAGGGAAATTCCATGTAAGCTGATTCTTGTCGAAGACAGGTTTTCCGACGACGGAAGATTTTATTTTGATATGTGTCTTGACAGGGGAATAGCTTATGAAATTTGTGGGGCAGAAACGGATTTTTCTTCTTACAACACATTGTTTGACTGTATATACGGAACAGGCTTTCACGGAGATATAAAGGAGCCGGTTTCGTCAATAATCCACGCGATTAATGCTTCGCGGGAAGGCGGAACATTTGTAATTGCCGTCGATATAAACAGCGGGCTGAACGGGAATACGGGGATGACAAACGTTTGTGTCAAATCGGACCTGACTGTTTCTGTAGGCAACTGCCAGCCGGGGCATTATTTGAACAGGGCAAAAGACTGTATAAAGAAATTATGCAACTGCCCGATTGGAATTGAGCCGGTAAGCAATACAGCTTTTCTTTTTGAAAAAGAAGATGCCGCTCAATGCTTTCCCGAGAGAGCGAATTTTTCCAACAAAGGTACATACGGTTATATCGCATTGATAGGCGGTTCATTAAAATACAGCGGAGCTGTAAGGCTTGCTTCGATGGCAGAAGAAAAAACGATGGGCGATATTGCCGAGGCTGCCATGCGCAGCGGAGCGGGCGTGGTGTCCGTTGCCGTGTCGAAAAGCATTGCATGTGTTGTGGCTTCTCATGTTTTGGAAAGTACCCTGTTTCCTCTTTCGGATGAAGGCGGACAGGTGATATTTGATGAAACAGAGATTGCTGAACTGATTAAGAACAAAAAGACGGTTGCCTTCGGAATAGGAATCGGAAAAAGCGATGAAACCGCAAAGATTCTTAAATATCTTTTGCACAATTACAAAGGCACCTTGATTGTTGATGCGGACGGGCTCAACTGCCTGGCTGAAACGGATTATGAAGGAGCAGTCCCAAAACTGGTGCTTACACCTCATATTAAGGAATTCTCAAGACTCACAGGCAAATCGATTTCGGATATTCAGAATTCGCCATTGGAAATCGCATGTGAATATGCAACCGGGAAGAAGGTTATTCTTCTTTTAAAAGGACCTTCCACGATTGTGACGGACGGAGAGACAACATATATTGTCAGTGAAGGCTGCCCGGGAATGGCTACAGCCGGAAGCGGTGATGTTTTGTCGGGGATTTTGGCAGCAGTTTGTGCTTTCAACGAAGATAAAATACTAAAAGCCGTTGCAGCCGGCGCTTACATAAACGGAAGAGCCGGCGAGCTGGCGCAGAAGGAAGTAGGAGCTATTTCAATGCTGGCGGGAGATACGGTTTGCAAAATTCCGGAAGCAATTAAGGAAACGGTTGACAAAGACGTGAGCTTATATTGACTTTATTCCTTTAAAGCGTTACGCTTTAAAGTGAATTATAAAATAATAATGTTTGGGAGGAAAACATGTTAACAGCTATATTATTAATTCTGTATTTTGCTGTAATGATCGGTATCGGTCTTTACTGCAGAAAAAATGCTACCGATGTTAACGGTTTCGTGCTTGGAGGACGCTCGGTCGGTCCATGGCTTACGGCATTTGCATTTGGTACATCATATTTCTCGGCAGTTATTTTCGTCGGTTACGCAGGACAGTTCGGCTGGTTGTACGGAACCTCGGCAACCTGGGCGGGTCTTGGTAATGCATTTATCGGATCTCTTCTTGCATGGAACGTTTTAGGCAGAAGAACCCGTATAATGACTCAGAGTCTCGATGCAAAGACAATGCCTGATTTCTTCGGAAAGAGATTTAATTCCCCTGGTTTGAAGGTTTCGGCTTCAATCATTGTATTCTTATTCCTTATCCCTTATACAGCATCGCTTTACAACGGTCTTTCAAGTCTGTTCAATCTCGTATTTGCTATTCCTTACTGGGTTGTTATTCTTGTTATGGCAGTGCTTACAGGTATTTATGTAATATTTGGCGGATATATGGCTACTGCAATAAACGACTTCATTCAGGGTATCATTATGTTGTTCGGTATCTGTGCGGTAATCGGAGCTGTTCTTTCACAGAACGGCGGACTTACCGAATCAATGAAGGCTCTTTCCGCTATTGAAGCAGACGGATGGGGTGCGGGTGCTTATTCTTCATTCTTCGGACCGGATCCCCTTGCTCTGTTATTTGTTGTTATTCTTACTTCACTTGGTACCTGGGGACTTCCTCAGATGGTAGGTAAGTTTTACGCAATAAAGAGCGAAAACGATATTCACAAGGGAACTATTATCTCAACTGTATTTGCTATTATTGTTGCAGGCGGATGCTATTTCCTCGGCGGTTTCGGACGTCTTTATAAGGATAAGGTTGTATTTAACGAAGCGACAGGAAAGCCACTATTTGACACAATCGTTCCTGCAATGCTTTCAACACTTCCTGTGTTTGTAATTGCTATTGTTGTGGTTCTCGTTCTTTCTGCTTCAATGTCGACACTTTCTTCTTTGGTACTTACATCAAGTTCAACATTAACACTTGATGTAATTAAGCCGGCTGCAAAGAAAGGTATGAGCGAAAAGAAGCAAGTGCTTATTATGAGAATATTTATTGTATTTTTCATCATAGTTTCTGCTGTTATTGCTGTTATAAAGGACAGATATCCCGGAATTACATTTATCGCTCAGATGATGGGTGTTTCATGGGGCGGTCTCGCCGGTGCTTTTCTTGCTCCGTTCCTCTATGGTCTTTACTGGAAGGGCATTACAAAGGCTTCCGTAGCGATATGCTATGTTTGGGGATGCGCAATAGCAATTGCGCAGCTTATCATTACACTCGGACAGATTGATGTATCTCCTTTGGGACCTGTTATTGCATACATATTTAAGTCATCAATTAACTCGGGTGTTGTAGCAATGGTAGGAGGATTGATAATAGTTCCCATTGTCAGCCTTATTACAAAGAAGATGGATGCAGGATTTGTAGATGCTACATTTGCATGCTATGAAAAGAAAACAGAAGTTGCACAGAAGGATTCTCTGGGAGAATAAAATGTAACAAAAATATATTTTTTACTAAAAAAGAAACAAATCTGATATTTTTTGTGTGACTATCATGATATACTCAAGGCCTACAGCGAAAATGTTGTAGGTCTTTGTTTTTGTTTTATGGCAAATGCTGTTAATTATTCAGAGAGGAAAGATATATGAAGAAAAAATTTATAAAAAGAATTTGCTCCATTGTTCTGGCAGGAGTTCTTACAATGACTCTTGTACCTGTTTCGGCAAAAGCGGAGGGTGAAATGCTTACAGGAAAAACTGCTATGGAAATTACGCAGATGATGGGTAAGGGATTTAATTTCGGTAACACCTTAGATGCTACCGGCGGTTCCGGAAATGACATCGAAGCACATGAAACATCATGGGGCAATCCTGTAATAAACAAGGACATGATGCATTCCGTTAAAGAAGCAGGATTTACGTCTGTCCGCATTCCGATCACCTGGATGAAGCATATTGATAAGGACAACAATTACAAAATTACCGATGAGTTTATGGCTCGTGTCAAAGAGGTTGTCGATTTGGCATACGATGAAGGTCTTTTTGTTATTATCAACGTTCACCATGAGAGCTGGGTAAACAGAAAAGATCTCGGAACAGCATATGAAGAAGTCGGAAAGGAACTTTCTGCAGTTTGGGCTCAGGTTGCCGAAGAATTTGCCGAATATGACCAGCATCTCATCTTTGAAGGTATGAACGAACCTCGAGCAGAGGGCACTGCCAATGAGTGGACAGGTGATAAATCCGGATACGATGCGGTTGCATATCTTGATCAGCTTTTTGTTGAAGCTGTAAGAGGAAACGGTAAGGGACACAACAACGAACGTGTTCTGATGATTCCCGGATATGCGGCTTCCTCAAATCCTATAGTATTAAGACAGATTAAGATGCCTGAAATAGACGGCGTTCAGGTGGAAAACATTGCGGTTTCGGTTCACTGCTACAGCCCTTATAATTTCTGCTTAAGCGATGATCAGGTCACATTTGATCCAAACAAAAGCGCAGACACGGCAGACATCAAATCATTAATGACTAACCTTAAAACGCTTTTCCTTAATCAGGGTATTCCTGTTGTTCTTGGTGAATGCGGATGTACAAATTCAAACGATAACAACGAAGCTCGTCTTGCATGGTTCAAATTTTTTGGTGAAATAACAGCTGAATATGGCATTCCTGCTATTGTTTGGGATAACGGAGCAGGAGGAAAGTCCGGTGGTGAATGCCATAAGTACTTTAACAGAAAGACAGGTGAGGTTCTTTCTCAGGATCTTATAAATGCATTCGTAGGAGTATACGATCCGGGTTCACTTTCAGATATGGTGATAGACTTTGAATCAATCAAAACCGGTGACGGGACACATATGATTGACCCTGAAGAAGTAGGATTTACATCTAATACATTAAACTGCATGATGAAGGTAAATCATACAGAGGGTCAGGCACTTGGCTTTTCACTTAAAGTGGAAGCGAAGGAAAAAGATTTTACCGCATTATTAAATGTTTCGCAGTATGCTAATGTTCCCATTAAAGTGACTGCATGGGTTAGCAGTGAGGAAGAAGATGTGGTTTCTGTAGGAACTGTCGGCAGCAGCGAAACGGAAATGGCTTCTGTCGAGACATCATCAGAGTGGACAAAGGTTAGCTTTATATGTACCCCCGAGGCAGGCAGATTCTATATCTATTTCAAAGGAAATGCCTCCACATTTTATGTTGATGATATTGAAATCTCAATGGATGTTTCGGAAGATGTTGTCGAGGGAGACTTTGGCACATCGGTTTCGGTGGATGTAACAGACACGAATACATCTTCTTCAGATAATGTTGTTGCAGAGGAAACATCAAAGATTTCACCTGCGGTTATCGTTTTAGGTGTCACAGCGGTAATTGCCGTAATCGCTGTAGGAGTAATCGTAATCGGCGGAAAGAAGAAAAAGGATTAATTACATAACATTAAAAAAGATAAAAGCCTATTCTTATTTAACAAAATAAGGATAGGCTTTTTGTGTATTATAAACAAAACGTTAGGGCGCATGGATGTTTTGTTTGGTAAAAATATTTATTTATAACGAAACAAAAATGATATAAAAGAAACGTAGATTGTACAAGGGGCATAATCATAGGGGTATAGTACTATTGTCACGGTGTTAACCAATCATTAACAACCTTTGGAGGATTATATGAAAAACTGGTTTATGTCAAAAAGTGCAGCAGTCAGAGCGGCAGTGGTTGTTCTTATACTTGCATTGTTGGTTCAGGCAGGTGTGGGCGTGTTTTTACTTGCTAAAAACCTTTCTTCGGATAAGTCATCTGTTGCATCAATTTCAGATTCTGTTGATACGGTAGCAGATGCTTCGGTGCAGGAAGAAGAACCTGCAAAAACTGTAAAAGAGCCCGAGGTTGAAATCGTCACAGTGGATAAGGAAGAGGACGAGGAAGAAAATGTTACTCTTACTTATTACAACAAGTCTACAACAAACCTTGAGAACGGAGATTTCTCTGACGGACTTAACGCCTGGGAAGTTTATTCTTATGTATTGGATAATATAGAATATAAAGCGGATGACTGCTTTGAAATTACTATGCAGGAAACCGGAACTGAAAATTGGCATGTTCAGCTTAAGCAGACCGGCATTCGTCTTGAAAAAGGAAAGTGGTATACAATTTCCCTTGATGCTAAATCTGATATAAATCGTTCTATTCTTTGCTCCATGCAGCGTGACGGTATGATTCACAACGACGACTGGACTCCGTATGCATCGGAAAAAGAACTTAAACTTTCTTCAAAATGGAACACATATACATTTGTGTTTAAAATGCTTGAGAATACAGATGATGAATCGGTATTCAACCTCGCTCTCGGTGCGGTTAACGGGGCAAAAATTTCAAAAGAACACACAGTTTCCATAGACAATGTTTCATTAACAAAACTTCCGGACAATTGGATGGATGCATTAAAGACCGGCGACAATCTTGTTGGTAACCCAATATTTGAATATGAGGATACCATGTGGGATGCATCCGTTGTTGCACCCGGCGCTGCTTCTGTCTCATTTGCGGGCAATAAGGCTACTTTTGACATAACAAATGTTGGTACCGTGGATTGGCATGTACAGTTAAAGCAGGCAGGTATTCAGCTTGACAACAATACCGGTTACAGAATGACATTCAATGTTTCTTCTTCATGTGCAAGAACAATCAAGCTTGGATTTATGGACACAGAATATGTTAACTGGTACGGTGGCGGAGATATTGTTCTTAACGGAACAGATAATCAGGAAGTTACTGTAGATTTCTATAATTCTCTCGGAACGGATTCAAATGCTTTACTTATGCTTTCAATGGGTAAGATTGATGGCGTGGCAACACCTGCAGGTAAGATATCTTTCAGCAACTTTAAGCTTGCTAAGTGTTCTGATGTTGCCCCCGGAACCGGCGGCGGAAGCGGCAATGGCGACTGGACAGATCCAAACCATCAGCTTTCAAACGGCTGGGTAGCATATGACCATGAAAGTTCGCATACAAAATATATTTATGAAAGTAACGGAACCATAAATTTTGATATTGTCGATACAGGTTCGGAGGATTGGCACGTACAACTTCAGAACAAGAGTATAAGTCTTAAACAAGGAAATTATTACAAGATTTCTTATGAAGTAAAATCAACAATTCCCAGAAATATCGGCGTGGCTGTCCAGAAGGACGGTTCAAGCGACAACGATTGGACTCCTTATACTTCGGGAAGCAGTACTCAGGCGGTAACCACAAGATGGAAGAAGTATGAGAAGACCTTCAAGATGAACGCCAAGTCAGACAACAATGCGATATATAACTTCTCGCTCGGTACAATCAACGGAGAAGTTATCAAGGAAGAACACGTTGTTTCTCTCAGAAATATTAAAATTGAGAAGGTTTCGGCACCGGAAGTTCCCGATCCTGAAATTAATGTAGGCGATGATATTTTGAAGAACGGTGATTTTTCTTCTTCAAGTAACTGGGAGTCCGGAATATATGCGGATGGACGCGGAGACATCAGCTTTGAAAACGGAAAAGCAGTTATCAAGGTTACAAATCCCGGTACAGATACCTGGCATATTCAGTTAAAGCAGACCCCTGTCAAGATTGAAAAGGGTGCAAAATATGAAATAACACTTGTAGGTACATCTACAGTAGAGAGAACTGTAAAGGTTGATTTCCTCGACGGATCCAATACCAGCAACTGGTACGGCGGTGCAGACATTACCTTATCGCCTGCTTCGGTCGGAGGTGCAACAGCAGACAAAGGAGACACTCATAAGGCAACATTTACAATGGCAGCCGATACAGATAAGGAAGCGATTTTTGCAATTTCAATGGGTAAGGTCGGTTCAACACCCAACTCGACAATTGTTCTTGACAGCGTATCCGTTGTAAAAATTGAGGATCCTGAGCCACCTGTTGAAACAACAGAAGTTACTTTGGATGTGGATCCTGAAAATACGGAACAGTACAAAGGAACACTTGTTGAATTTGACAGTCTTGAAGAGTTTGTTCCCGATTATATCGGTAAAGATATTAAGGTTAGTGTTAAGATTGTTGCCACAGGATATTTTGGTGGCGTAATCGGTGGTATGTCTGACGGCAGTTGGAAGACAAGCGATCAGTTTTCTGCAGGCAGCGCAGGAACTTATACTTGGAGCTATGTAATTAAAAAAGCTTCAGGCGGTGCTAAGGTTGATATTTACTGGTCACAGAAGCAGAAGATTGAATATTATGATTTGAAATTTGAAGTTGTGGAAGGCAGCGAAGATCCCGAAAATCCCGAAGAAGAGCCTTGGCTTATAGATCTTACTTCAAAGATTGCGCAGCTCAGTGACGGCGCAGATATAAGCGGCCATAACGGAAAGAAAGTAAAAATTACGGTAGTGCTTAACGGCGACGCAGCCTTCAACGGAGCAATCGGCGGCGGAAGCGAAGGCGCTGCGGACAACTGGTACCAGGGTGCAACCTGTGAAGGTGCGGCAAATACAGACAGCACCTGGGAAACAGTAATCGAAAACTTCTTAGGTTACGGCCAGGTACAGATTTACTGGTGTGCTGATGGATGTACAAAGATAGAAATCAAGAGCGTAACGATTGAAGAAGTTAGCGATGCAGATCCTGAGAACCCTGAAGATCCGGGGGAAGAGCCTTGGCTTATAGATCTTACTTCAAAGATTGCGCAGCTTAGTGACGGCGCAGATATAAGCGGTCATAACGGAAAGAAAGTAAAAATTACGGTAGTGCTTAACGGCGATGCAGCCTTCAACGGAGCAATCGGCGGCGGAAGCGAAGGCGCTGCGGACAACTGGTACCAGGGTGCAACCTGTGAAGGTGCGGCAAATACAGACAGCACCTGGGAAACAGTAATCGAAAACTTCTTAGGCTACGGCCAGGTACAGATTTACTGGTGCGCGGATGGATGTACAAAAATTGAAATCAAAAGCGTAACGATCGAAGAGATTGCAGATCCTCTCGGAGCTGCAAATGCCGATGCACAGGCTGAGTCGAAGGCTGAAACAGCAATTGTGACCGAAAACAAAGAGGTTACAGACGAAGAAACTACTGAAGAAGATACAGAAGATAAGCAGGATATTAAAATCGAAGATGCTATCATCACAGTGGTTAACGAGGATGAAGAATAATTCTTTGTTGATACATAAAAATATTCCCTAATAGGCGGGGGCCGGCATTGAATGATGCCGGCTCCTGTTGGGTTGTAGTCAGCAGGATTTTGTCGGATATCATGCCCACATTGTTTGACTATAACGCGTTAAAGTGATAGCATAAAATTGTATTGGGTTTCTGTCCAAATTAATTGAAAAGAGGGTTACAAAATGCCGGTTACAGAGTACTTGGAAAGAAATGCGAAGCTCTACGGAAACGAAGTAGCTTTGGTAGAATTAAATCCTGAGCAGCAGGATACAAGAAGAAAAACCTGGAAGGAATACGATCTTATTGAAAGCAACAGATTCGAGCCTTACAGACGAGAGATTACATGGAGTGTATTTAACGAAAAGGCAAATCGCTTTGCAAATATGCTTCTTGGAAGAGGAATAAAAAAAGGCGACAAGGTTGCAATCATCATGTACAATTGCCTTGAGTGGTTGCCGATTTATTTCGGCGTCCTTAAGACAGGCGCGATTGCGGTGCCTTTTAACTTTAGATATGACGCAGAAGAAATTCTTTATTGTGCTGAACTTGCCGAGGTGGATGTTATTGTTTTCGGTCCCGAATTTGTGGGACGTATTGAACAGAACGCTGACAGACTCGGTAAGGGACGTCTTCTTATTTATGTTGGTGACAACTGCCCTATGTTTGCTGAAAGCTACAGAGAACTTGTTGCCGACTGCTCAAGTACAACTCCCGAAATTAAGCTTACAGAAGAGGATGACGGAGCAATTTATTTTTCATCGGGAACAACAGGCTTTCCCAAAGCCATTCTTCATAAGCATTTAAGCTTGACTCAGGCTGCGGAAATGGAGCAGAAGCATCATTCAACAGGAAGAGATGATACATTCCTTTGCATTCCTCCGCTTTATCATACCGGAGCAAAATTCCATTGGATGGGAAGTCTTGTTGCAGGAAGCAAAGCAGTTCTTCTTAAGGGTGCCAAGCCTGAAACAATTATATCTGCAGTTTCAAGTGAACGCTGTACAATCGTATGGCTGCTGGTTCCGTGGGCACAGGATATTCTGGATGCCATCGACAGAGGGGATATTAAGATTGAAGATTATCATTTAAGTCAGTGGAGAATGATGCACGTTGGTGCACAGCCCGTTCCTCCCACACTTATCAAGCGTTGGAAGGATGTATTCCCTAATCATGATTATGATACAAACTACGGTCTGTCAGAATCCACAGGCCCCGGATGCGTTCACCTTGGCGTTGAAAATATTCATAAGGTTGGCGCAATCGGTGTTCCCGGTTACAGATGGGAATGCAAGATTGTTGCTGAAGATGATACAATTGTTAATCAGGGTGAAGTCGGTGAGCTTTGCGTAAAGGGTCCCGGAGTTATGACCTGCTACTATAACAATCCTGAAGCTACGGCAGAGGTTCTTAAGGACGGATGGCTTTACACAGGCGATATGGCTATGCAGGATCCGGAAGGATTTATTTATCTTGTAGACAGAAAGAAGGACGTTATCGTAAGCGGTGGCGAAAACATTTACCCTGTTCAGATTGAAGACTTTATAAGACAGTACAACAAGGTTAAAGATGTTGCGGTCATCGGTCTTCCGGAGAAGAGACTCGGTGAGATTACAGCAGCGATTATCGAGGTTAAGGAAGGAATGGAATGCACCAGGGAAGAAATTGAGGAATTCTGCTTAGGCCTTCCAAGATATAAGAGACCAAAGGAAATCATCTTTGAGCCCATTCCCAGAAATGCAACGGGAAAGATTGAGAAACCCGTTCTTCGTAAGATGCACGGCGCGGACAACCTTGTTGCCAAGGAAGTTGAAGTTCAGAGTTAAGACCGATTTGTAAAATATCAATTGACACCAATACGGTTATATCGTAGCATATACGATATAACCGTATTGTATTTTGTACGCCTCGCGGAGATGAAATTGTACTCTCGGGCGCGAAGTGTGTACAAGCACACACTTATTCTAGGAGATCATTATGGAAGCAGCTGTAGATATGAAGAAAGTAATTTCCGAAAACCTTAACAGAATGATGAGCGCCGCCGGAAAAGACCGTAAAGAGGTGTGTAAGGCTCTTGATGTCAAATATACTACTTTCTGTGATTGGGCTAACGGAAATACGTATCCACGAATGGAAGCTTTGGTGAAATTAAGTGAATATTTTAATGTGCACATTACAGAATTTTTTGTGGAAAAGGACGGCATTGATAAAAATCAGCAGGAGGAAAGGATTATGAGCTATGCATCAAAAGCGGGGGCTGTTGAAGTGGATTTATGGCTAATGCCGGATATTACCGAAGAGCAGTTTTTGAGTATGCGTAAGTCCGGAATTCGCTTTAAACACCACAGTTTTGAAGAAATTATTAATCGAAACGGTGGAGAATTATCTTTGTCGGGGGAATTTGATTGGGGAGAGCCTAAGGGGAGAGAAATATGGTAGAACAGGGTGATATCATAAAAGTCGCTGACATAAAATATACGTTGCTTGTAATAAGTAAAAATTCCTACAACAAAATGGGGCAGGTAATAGTATGCCCAATTTCTGCAGAAGACAGGCCTTCTCTGACACGTAAACTCTTATGCGGGGACAAGAAGGAATATGTTTACTGGGATAGTCTGCGCACATTGGATATTGGGGTTAGAGGATATAGCATAAAAGGCAGGGTCTCAACCGTCGAATTATTTGAAATCATCAGTAATGTTCAAAGTATTTTTGACTTCATTTAGCAGTTATTTGACTACCTAAAATCAATGTGATAGCATTACTTTCAGTGCTATATTTTGTATAAGAAGGATGAAAATATGAAAGAATTAATGCTTGGAAACAAGGCCCTTGCAAGAGGTCTTTACGAGGCGGGCTGCAGTATAGTTTCGAGTTATCCCGGTACCCCCAGTACTGAGATTACCGAAGAAGCCGCAAAATATGATGAAATATATTGTGAATGGGCTCCGAATGAGAAAGTAGCGTTAGAGGTTGCTCATGGCGCGACACTTGGAGGAAAAAGAGCTGCGAGCGCGATGAAGCATGTTGGACTTAACGTAGCTGCCGACCCTTTATTTACAATTTCATATCAGGGGCTTAATGCAGGACTTATTGTTTTTGTTGCGGATGATCCCGGTATGCATTCATCACAGAATGAGCAGGACTCGCGACACTATGCGATTGCTTCAAAGGTTCCGATGCTTGAGCCTGCAGATTCGGAAGAAGCAAGAAAATTTGTAAAGATTGCTTACGAGCTTTCTGAAAAATTTAATACACCTGTACTCATCAAAATGTGTACCCGTGTTGCTCATTCACAGAGCGTTGTTGAGACTGAAGAAAGAGTTTTGCCTCCCCAGGTTCCGTATGTTAAGGATCCTACAAAAGTTATGATGACAAAGAACTCAAGGGATGCCCATGTGAGAGTTGAGGAAAGAACAAAGGCTCTCTCAGAGTATGCTGAGACTGCTGAGTTCAACAGAATTGAGATGGGAGATACAAAACTTGGT
Organism: Lachnospiraceae bacterium; assembly: GCA_045600725.1. Taxonomy (GTDB): domain Bacteria; phylum Bacillota; class Clostridia; order Lachnospirales; family Lachnospiraceae; genus UBA1258. Next base: position 59,091 of record JAZRYK010000044.1, on the reverse strand, counting down.
ATCATTACTTCGTCAACCTCATATCAGTATGCGAAAGAAGTATTTGGAGACAAAGCAAGTATTTTAAAGCTGGGAATGGTTTACCCCCTTCCTGTAAAGCTTATCAAGGACTTTGCTTCAAAGGTTGACAAGCTTATTGTTCTTGAAGAACTTGATCCTATTATTGAGAACTATGTTAAGAGTTTGGGAATTGAAGTGTCAGGAAAGGATATTTTCCCTGTCTGCGGTGAGTTTTCTCAGAATCTTGTAAGAGAATGCATGGGAATGGATGTGCCTGCAGGAGTTTCTGTCGAGGATCCTATTCCCGGACGACCTCCTGTTATGTGTGCAGGATGCCCTCACAGAGGCATTTTCTATACTCTTAAAAAGAATAAATGCATGGTATACGGCGATATCGGATGTTATACTCTGGGCGCCATCGCTCCGTTAAATTCCATGGACTTAAATGTATGCATGGGAGCTTCCTGTTCGGGTCTTCATGGCTTCAATCTTGCCATGGGCGAGCAGGGTGAGAAGCACAGTGTGGGTGTAATCGGAGATTCTACCTTCATTCACTCAGGAATGACGGGTATTACCGATATTTCCTACAATATGACTAACTCAACCGTAATTATTCTTGATAATTCAATTACAGGTATGACAGGCCATCAGCAGAATCCTACCACAGGTAAAAATCTTCGTGGCGAGCCTGCGGGAAAGGTTGATCTTGAAGCTCTTTGCAGAGCTCTTGGCTTTAATCGTGTTACAGTTGTTGATCCTTATGATTTGGCTGAATGTGGCAGAGTTCTTAAGGAAGAACTTGCAGCAGAGGAGCCTTCAATAATCATCAGCCGTCGTCCTTGTGTAATGATAAAAGGAACTGTTCACAAGCCTGCTCTTAAACCGGATACTTCAAAATGTGTTGGCTGTAAGGCATGTATGCAGATTGGCTGTCCCGCAATTTCTGTTAGAGAGGGCAAGGTTCAGATTGATACCACTCTTTGTGTTGGATGTAAGGTTTGCAGTCAAATGTGTAAATTTGGCGCATTAAACGGAGAGGAGGCATAATATGGAAACAAAGAATATTATGATAGTCGGTGTTGGCGGCCAGGGAACTTTGCTTGCAAGTAAAATGCTTGGATATGTTCTTCTTAAGCAGGGATATGATGTTAAGGTTTCCGAAGTACACGGAATGAGCCAGCGAGGCGGAAGCGTTGTAACATATGTAAGATACGGCGAAAAGGTTTATTCGCCCGTAATTGATAAAGGCGAAGCAGATATTATCGTGTCTTTCGAGCAGCTTGAGGCAGCGAGATGGCTTGAGTATTTAAAGCCGGGCGGACTGGTTATAACAAATACTCAGAAAACAGAGCCTATGCCGGTAATTATAGGTGCAGCAGAGTATCCTGAAAATCTTGTGGACAAGATGCAGGATAAGGGCGCGAAAGTTGATGCAAGAGATTTTCTTGCAATTGCAGAAGAAGCAGGTTCATCAAAGGCAGTTAATATTGCAATTATGGGATGCTTTTCAAATTACTTTAAAGATGTTCCCGAGGATGTTTGGGAAGAAGCACTTGTTGCAAACGTTCCCGCAAAATTTTTAGAGCTTAATAAGAAAGCTTTTGAACTTGGAAGAAAGTAATATAGCTTTAGTGTTTGAAACAATAAATATGGCTGTACCCCATATGGGATACAGCCGTTTTTTTAATACCAGGTCACTCTTTTATCGGGAGCGATGTAGTACTGATTCTTTTTACTTATGTCGTAGACCTCATAAAACTTATCGAACTGATAGAACAAAGCATTAATTCTGGTTCTGCCAAGCAGATGCCCATCGTTTCTCAAAATAAAATCCTCATATGTGGGTGACATATACATTGCATTGCTGCGCGCGTAGTTTGTGAAAAATGCATCATAATCGGGATTTTCCATTTTTTCCAGAATTCTTAATGAACAGTTTACCGATAAAACATCGGTAAAATACTCGTAACAACATCTGTAACCGTTATATATTCCACCATTATCGGCTGTTTTTCCGTCGATGGATTCAGCGAAAGTATAGAAGGCATTCCAGATGACGTTATTTTCTTCTTCGGTAATATAATCCATATAAACGCCGTTTACCCCCTGACCGATATTGTTTGGCGCAAGAGAGTGAGCAAACTCGTGAGTAAGTGTACTTCCGAAAATGCCCAGTTTTTCTTCATATGACGCATCAGAGTTTTCGGTTAACGACTTAATCGTACCAAATGAAAGAAGAAGTGAATTTGAGTCACTGCAGTAATATCCGTTTGAAGAATAAAAATTTATTTTGTAGCGTGCTACTCCGGATTCGGCTGCCAGTATATTTTTGTTAAACTCATGATTACTTAGTATGAAAGCTATAAGGGTGTCGACGGGGTTGTCACCAAGCTCAAGGTCGTCATAAGAAGCTATTTCGTCCGGAACACCCAAATCAATTTTGGTTTTCTTTACTTTCAAAATAAGTTTTTCTTTGACACGCTCGGAGAGCCAATCGGATTCTTTCAGCATGGCAACATATTCAGCTTTGGCCTGATCTGCCATAGCTTCGATTTCAGAAATTGTCTCTGCGGAAACATACGTGTCCTTGTAAAGCTTTGCAATATGACCGCTGTCAACACCGAGACAAACGGAAATATTATATTCATACGGATTTTTTTTCACGGAGTTAAGGAATTCAATGTCCCCTAATTTGTCAATGGGATAGCCGGACATTCCGCAGCCGATTCGTAATATCTCGTCCTTCATTTCATCCGAGCCGACAGGGAAAAAGCTCTCAAATAGGTTTACTTCCCAGAAAGCTTTCAAAAGAGGCAGGTTTTCTTCTTTCAGGATCATGTCATAAAAATCAAGATTTCCCGGTGAAATAAAGAATGAATATACCACCTTTTTGAAATGGTCGAGTTTGTAGTAATCAAGGGATTTCATTATATCGATAAGAGGTGCGGAATGTTCGGAACTTGTATATTTCTCCTCAGTCCAATAGTCCATACTATCATTATCTACATCGGGTGAGGTATAGAAATCAAGAATCATATTGTTGAAGGCAATGGCATCTGCTGCCTTTTTTGATGCTTCTTCTTCATTCTCACCCATAAGAACAAATTCCTTCGCAAATTCTTTTTCGAGGAAAGACAGTTCTTCTTCGGAGGGAGAGAAAAGAGAAGCGTATGGTCTTGTCAGGTACTGTAAAACATATACGCCATCTGTAGTAATCAGACAGTCTTTGTAGAACAAGGTGTCGCAGATTGAATATTCGGGAGTAGCCATAAGCTTGTAAAATTCCGAAAGAGAAGACACATTTTCCATAGTGTCGTACATAGATGTGATTCTGTCTGCACCTTTATTAACGAGTTCATTATCGCTGAGCTGTTCGAAAAAAAGAACAAGCTTCTGAAGACTTGGGTTATTCGGGAAATCCTTTTCTGTTTTTCCGCGAAACAAATCAAAGACCTCGCCGTATACAAGGCCGTCAACATTGTCGTCATATGAAAACGAGGCAAATCCGTAAGTCGGGTCCAATGAATTTGTCCATTCGGAAGTGGCATAATCGTAGAAATCCGTTATCTTGCCTGAGGAATCAAGACCGCTTGAAGTCTCAACAGAAGGTGTAGCTGAGTTGCTACCGCTTACAGAAGAAGAGGAATTTTCTGCGTTGCCGGCTTCATTTGAAGAACCGCAAGCGGACAAAAGAAGTGCACCGGTTAAAACAATTGCCAAAAAATTTTTTTTCATTTCAATCTCCGTATTTCATGCTTTCGGGTGTGTAACATTAATGCGTGTCAGGCGAAACGTTACATATTTTGTTATAATGGATATACATTAATTTTACACTCTGTATATGGGCATATATATTCAAAAAGGAAAAGTTTTTTATCAGATATTGCTAAAAATGAGGAGCCGACACCTGTGCAATGTCGACTCCTCTAACAACGGATAAATCAAAAATGTAATTTAGTCATTGATATGTTTTATGTATTCCAGCAAATCATCCCAGTCTCCCCGGGGGTACCTGCTGTAATCAAGGTTATGCTTGTTAAGCATATATTTTGTAATAAGAAATACTTTCATTCCGATTTTTTCGGCAATCATATCTTCATCAACATCATTTCCGACCATAAGAGTTTCTTTCGGATCAGCACCGACAGTCTCACATACTTCAAGATAGTACTTGGGATTGGGCTTGCTGAAATGACTGCCTTCGTACGCGGTAAATGTTTCAAAATCATTTACATCAAGCTCGGCCCATTTAATTCTGTTTCTGGTGGCGATTTCAGGAAAAATGGGATTTGTTGCAAGTGTCTGCTTGAAACCGGCTTTTTTTACGAAATCGATGAGTTCAGGGATACGTTTATCGGGGACCACTACCTTTGAAACATTGTTAAATTCGTTATTATAGAATTCGTCGAAGATCTTTTTGTCCCCTTCTCTGTATAAATCCGTGGTCTTGAAATAATCCCAAAAAGCTTCTTCATTTGTGCGAGAGCCGTCGTTTAACACCATTGCCTTGGTTCCCTGCCAGATTGCTGCAACCAGCTTCTCAGGATCATAGCCGTAAGGAGCGGCTTTGGTGCAGATGCCTTTAAAATAGGCATTCATAAAATTATCCATATCCATAGGAAGCAGAGTTCCGTCAAGATCGTAAAAGATATGCTTAATCATTTTAATCTCCGTATCTTATAATTATTCAAAACAATAAGAGTGTATCACAACAGAAGATAATAAACAATTTGTTTAGGAAAACTGTTTTTTGATATATAGCTACTCAAAATGTATTGTATTCATTTTTATGCAATTGTAAAATATATAAACACCTTTGTGAGGAAAAAGGAAATGACTGATTTTTTGGTAAAACTTTTTATAAAAGAATATAAAAATACTGAGGACGAGACGGTACGCGGCAGATATGGTATTTTTGCGGGGGTTCTCGGCATTATTTGTAATGTTTTTCTTTGCTTATTGAAAATCACAATAGGTCTTGTTACCGGTCTTGCTGCAGTGATGGCAGACGGTTTTAATAACCTTTCCGATGCCGTCTCATCTGCCATAGGTATTGTAGGTGTAAAACTTTCGGAAAAGCCTGCCGATGAAGAACATCCCTTCGGACATGGGCGATTTGAGTATATTGCGGCGCTTGTTGTAACATTTCTGATTTTGGAAGTTGCCATCAGCTGCTTTAAGTCATCACTTGATAAAATCATCAATCCTCAGAATGTGAATATTTCGGCTGTTACTGCCATTATTCTGGGAATTTCCATACTTGTTAAGATTTGGCTTTCTGTTATGAACAATAAACTTGGGAAGCGTATTAATTCGAAGCTTCTTCTTGCTACATCAAAGGATGCTTTGGGGGACGTTTTTATTACTGCGACTACCGTGATTTCACTTATTATTTATCTGGTATGGGGAGTGAATCTTGATGGTTACGTAGGCTGTGCAGTTGCGGTTTTCATTTTTGTTGCCGGCATAAAGCTTGCAAGAGATACAATAGAGCCGTTGCTTGGGGAAGCGGTGGACAAAGATCTTTACGGAGAAATAAGCAGATTTGTTGAAAACTATGAAGGTATAGAGGGAACCCATGATTTAATTGTCCACAGCTACGGACCGTCTAAGAAAATGGCCACAATTCATGCGGAACTTGCCAATTCAATGGACATGGAAACAGCACATAATATTGTGGACAAAATCGAACAGGATATTATGGAGAAGAAGAAAATCTTCCTTGTAGTTCATATGGATCCTGTTGATGTGGGGAATGAAGCAATAGGAGAGTGCAAAACTATTTTGCGGAAGAAACTTGCGGAAATGGAACCGAATGCTTCGCTACATGATATGAGAATGGTAAATATGGAAAATTCCGCGAGACTTATTTTTGATCTTGTTGTTCCGTTTTCGTATAAAGATGCGCAAAGAAAAATGCTGACGGAGGCACTTAAAGCCGAAGCAAAAAAGATAGATGCGAAATACGAATGCGTTATTACGGTTGAAAATTCGTATGTTTCGTCCAAGTAAATACTGTGACATAAAAATGGACCGAAAAATCATTTTTCAGTCCATTTTTTGAATCGGATATAAATACATTTTATTAACGGAAATCAATTTTTATTCAAGAACAACAGTCTTTAACAATTCTTTGATTTCGTCAACGGTTAACCAAACGGTGTTGTTTCCTGAACTGTATGAGAAGCCTTCTTCAACCTTCTTTCCGCCGGGGATGATTATCTGCTTTGAATTCCAGGTCATCTGAGGGTATACGATATAGTGCTTATCATATTCGTAGGTTGTCATAGAGTCTTCTACGGTAACCATGATTTCGTGAAGCTTTTCGCCCTCACGAATTCCGACTTCAGGCATCTTGCAGCCGGGAAGCATTGCTTCGGCAAGATCGGTAATCTTGAAAGAAGGAATCTTTGAAATAAATGTTTCCCCGCCATGAGCTTCGCCGAGAGCTTTAATAACAAGCTGAACACCTTCATCGAGGCTGATCCAGAAACGTGTCATACGATAATCGGTAATGGGAAGTTCCGTTTTTCCGCTGTCAATAAGTTTTTTGAAGAAAGGAATAACCGATCCGCGGCTTCCTGCAACATTGCCGTATCTGACGATTGAGAAGCAGACATCCTTTGAACCTGCATATGCATTTGCGGAAACGAAAAGCTTATCGGATACAAGCTTTGTTCCTCCGTAAAGATTTACAGGATTAACAGCTTTATCAGTGGAAAGAGCAACAACCTTCTTAACACCGCTAGCCAGTGCGGCATCAATAACATTCATTGCGCCGTGAATATTTGTTTTGATTGCTTCATCGGGATTGTATTCACATGCGGGAACCTGCTTTAATGCAGCCGCATGAATAACATAATCAACACCTTCCATTGCACGGATAAGTCGTTCTTTATCTCTGACATCACCGATGAAGAAGCGGAGTTTGGAATAATCGTCGGGGAATTCTGCCCTGAAACTGTTTTGCATATTGAATTGCTTAAACTCATCACGTGAGTAGATAATAATCTTTTTGGGATCATAATTTTTTAATGCATATTTTGTAAAAGCTTTACCGAAGGAACCTGTTCCGCCGGTAATAAGAACTGTCTTGCCGTTTAACATGTAATAATTACCTCCTGGTTTTGTAACCTATTTGATTTTAACGCACAAAGACCTTGTTTTCAACAAATTAATAAAAAACTAATATTACCCTGCATTTTATTAAGAAAGCAGAAGAAGTATTACAAATCGGCATCATTGCCAAAGCAAATGCCATAGGGTATAATTTGCATATCTTCGGAGGAATGATATAAGAGATGAACTTAGACAGAAATATAAAAATATTCAAAAAAGAAATAAAACTGTTAGACCTTTTGGCGTTTGTTCTTATTGCTGTTCTCGGAATAGTTCTGAGGGCATTTCTTTTTGAATTTGTATCGCAGGATTATAAGGAATATATCAAAGGCTGGTTTGAACTTATAGGTATGAATGGGGTGACAGGGCTTAAATCGGCTTTCTACGATTACACTCCTCCGTATATGTTTGTTCTTTGTCTGATTTATTATCTTCCGATCAGCAATTTTATCGGGGTGAAGATTTTTGCATGTATTTTTGATTATCTTCTTGCCGGTACGGTAACAAAGATAACAAAGGAAATGCGCCCTGATATAAATCCACTGATTCCGTTCAGCTTTGTTCTTTTTGCACCTACGGTTGTTTCAAACAGCGCTATGTGGGGGCAGAGCGATGCTTTTTACAGTTTTTTTGTTATGCTGAGTTTGTATTATCTTTTGAAAGATAAGCCTACCCGCAGCTTTGTTTATTTCGGAGTGGCTTTTGCAATTAAGCTCCAGTGTATTTTCTTTGCACCGATGCTTATACTTGCCTTCTTCTTAAAAAAGGCAAAAATAAAAGATTGTCTTTTGACACCGGTGCCGTATCTTGTTGCTATTCTTCCTGTTTGGATAATGGGACGTCCTTTAAAAGAACTGCTTACAATTTATCTTTTTCAGACAGGCGAAAATGAATCGCTTTTATCACCGAATTATCCTAATATTTTCTATTTAATTCAGAATGATACATATGTTGATCTTTATAAAAAGCCTGCAATTATTTTCTGCTTTACAGTGTTGGCAGTATTTATGTACTGGGTGCTCAAAAAGTGTTATAAGCTTGGACTCTCAAAGACGGTGATTGTGCAGACTGCTCTTGTGGCAGGGTCGATTTGTTTGTTCTTCGTTCCGAATATGAGAGAAAGATACTCATATTATATTGACCTGATTGCGATTGTTTACGGACTTACGGTTCCCAAGAAACTGTACGTTCCGATTTTGAAAATAGGCATTTCATATATAGCATATACAACCTACTATGCTTACGGAATGTATACTTCATATACCGTACCGGCACTTGTGGGGCTGGCACTTATTTTGGACGGCGTGGTAACACTTATGAAAATATTTAAGGCAGAAGAAGAGGCTTTGGCATCGGCAAATGAATAGGCGTTTTACGGATTCAAAGAAAATATTTGACATAATGGCGGGCGGGATTTTTTTAAGGCTTCTGTATGTTATTCTTATGCCTGTGGTGAATTTTGCCCAGTATGATATCGGGTCTGTTTACTGGGAACAGGAAAGCTTTACGGGACATCTCGGATATATTATGTATCTTGTGAGATATCATCATCTTCCGAATTTCGATCCCACAATCGTCTATCAGTTCAATCATCCTCCGGTGCATCATATCATCAGCGCATTATGGGTAAGCTTCATTAAGATTTTTACGGATGATATAACGGTTTGGACAGAGAGCATCCAGTTTGTGACGTTTATATATTCCGTTGTAGCAATGTTTGCGGTGTACGGAATATTAAAGGAATTGAAGATAGATTCGAGAGGAATTGTTCTTGGGATGCTTATTTGGTCATTTCAGCCTACGCTGATAATGACGGCAGGAAGCATAAATAATGACGGCATAGGATTAATGTTCCAGACACTTGCTTTATATTTTACCGTTAAGTGGTATCATACCAGAGCTTACAGGGACATTATCGGTATAGCACTTACAATCGGTTTCGGAATGATTTCAAAGCTGTCTGCGGGACTGGTCTCGGTGCCTATAGGCGTTTTCTTTGTTTATGTTTTTATTGCAGATTGGATCAGGAGTAAAAAATTCCCCGCATCGCGATTGGCTCAGTTTTTTGTATTTGGAATTATTTGCTGCCCCATCGGTCTTTGCTGGGTAATCAGATGTTACGTAAAATACGGTATGTCGCCTACATACATTGCCTATCTTCCCGATACAAGTCCGCAGTATGTCGGAATGTATTCGGCTGCCGAGCGGCTTCTTCCTCCGAATATTATCGAATTTGTGAAGAACCTTTCTCACGGAAGCCTTGGCTTTGGATGGAATATTTGGGCGCAGATGTTAAGAACTTCAGCTCTTGGCGAGTGTGATCTTTCTTCCTTTCCGATGTGGGGAAAAATTTTGTGTTTGCTGATGATATTTGTAAATCTGATTTTGATGATTTGGTCGTTTGCGGCATTTATTAAAGCTTTTCTTACAAAATCATCACTCAGAATGAATGGGAACTATCCGGGCATCGGAAACAGGATTTTGTGGATACTCGGATGGATTGTCATGATGTATTCATACTTCTCTTTTGCGAACAAATATCCTCATGAATGCAGCATGAATTTCAGATATATACAGCTTGCTATGCTGCCTCCGATAGTAGCATTGGCACTTTGCAGGAATACACAAAAAAGCTTTGGAAAATTTATCAGAAACAGTGTTTTGACAGGCTATGTAATTTGCTCTGTCGGCATTACCGCTTTGTGGGTATACGTTACAATCATTTAATCAAATAAAAGAGCACCTTCAAGTCAGTCTCAAAACTGACGGATGAAGGTGCTTTTAAAATGCTGTTTTTTAAATTGTCCGGGATGTAAAAATCTACATATTCATTCGCTTTTGGAGTTCGCTCAGCACAATTCTGCCACGGAATATAAGAATTCCAAGTAATGCAGCTATGATAATCATTAATGAGATTGTCCATAGCAGCATATTTTCATAATCGATTATCGACAGAATAATATAAGGAATTACTCCGATAACGATGTTTGCGAGCAGATAAATCAAAGCGTTTCCCGATTTTTCACTAATTGAAAAAATAAAGTTGGTAACAAGTGCTGCCATAATGAGACTCGGTATTACATAGTCTGCAATCGGTGAAAGAAAATTGTAGTACCACCCTGTGCCTGCAAGAAGAAATGAAAGGCAAACCATCGTCACCGTGACTATTTTTGCCACAACTACGCGTTTTTTCAGAAAATCATGAAGCATGAATTCCACTACGGTGCCCCACATAAGTATTATCAGACTAAAGTGTTTTCCATTGTTGATTCCAAGTCTGAAATCAAGAAGAAGGGCTACAATAATCAACATCAGAATAATAAAAAGCTGAATTTTGAAAAAATAAGCCTGTGTTTTGAATTTTCCGAGAGGCGGCCAGTTGTTTTCACTGCTTTCGCCGGAGAGCTTGTGCTGACAGAGCGGGCAGTTTATATAATCTCCGCCAACCATAATATTACAGTTGTTACATTTTTTCATGTTTTATCTCCATTGATTCGAACGGATCGGTGAAGGAATACTTATCGTGCAACTTCTGTTGCATACAAGGTTACTTCCGTGCCGGTTTCCTGAAGGGATTTAACAAAACGTCTCAGAACAGCAGTGGACGAATAGGCCGACGCAACACCCAGAACAAGATCGTTTCCGTAACTTGTAACGGTAATAAACATATTTTCAGTGCTGCAGTAGTCGGTAAAGTACTTGATATATTCGTTCATTTCCTCGGGAACCTTAATAGGACCGAGATTTGATAAAACTGCTGTAACTCTTTGCACTTCTTTTCTTGCAAAACTTTTTACAACAGGCTGCTTTATCATAAGTGGAACCATTCGTGTAAGAAGAAGTTGTTCGATACTCTGGTATCGGTTCATCTGGGCATTGATATGCTCGGGAGTAAGCGATGACTTAAGAGTTGAATCGAATTCCTTTGTCAGAGTTTCCAAAGTTTCATCCCCGTTAAACAAATGAGAAACATCGACATTATTGAAGAAATTTCTGAGTGTTTCGGAGGGGTAGTAGTTTCTTAAATTGACAGGGAGCGATATTGTTACGGGACGTCTTTTCTTCATAAATGACATATCATCGTGAATCGCGAGCATAAGTCGGGCGCCGAGATAGCTCGTCAGGCTGACCCCGTACGATTTGCTGGCTTTTAAAAGTTTGTCCGCTTCCATATGTATTTCAAAAAACTGAAGCTGATTATAAGGGAGCTTACGTGATTGTATATGGTAAGCTTTTTTCTTCTTGTTAAGGATTTTCTTTGGAATCTTCGGTCCACCCTCTTCATTGTAAAACTGTTCGTAACTGTCACGTACCTGCTCGGCGTTTGATGCGGGAGCCACAAGGGAGACGTTATCAAGTTTTCCGGGATGTGCCAGCTTTAAATAGTTAAGAACAAGTGTCCTAAGTAAGAACAACAAGCCTGTACCATCGCCAAGGGCATGAAACAAATCGATGTTGATTCGGTCCTTATAATAACTTACACGGTAATGGAGAACCCCACGATAATTCTTTCCGTAGAGACGGGGACAGGGACGACCGCTTTCCTCCGCAACTATGGGTATGGCTTCCGAATTTTCCATGTAATGCCAGAAGAAACCGCGACGGATGCGCAGCTGAAACTGAGGAAGTTCTTCAATGGTTTCCTCTAAGGCTTTTTGTAAAAGTTCAGGGTCGATATCTTCTTTAAGTGTACAGCATACCCGCATGGTTTTGGGGTTTCTGTCGGTATGGTCCGCAAGGAACATTTTTGCTACGTTGTCCAATTTATACCATTCGCTCAATTGTGTTCTCCAAATTTATAAAATATTATCAAGAAATTCGCTCATTGAATCCAGAGCGTGGGTCGCCTTGTGAACAGGCATCTGCTGAAATACGTGCCAGCAACCGGTATAAATCTCAAGTTTTGTTCTTACACCGGATTTGGCAAGTTTTTTAGCAAGCTTTTCACTGTCATCACGCAGGATTTCGTTACTTCCGGCCTGAATGAGAGTAGGCGGAAGCATATTTAATTTCGCCAAAAGAGGACTTAACTCGGGTGCGGAAAAATCGGCATGAAATCCCGCATAAGCACCTCTGACGGAAAGAATGTATTCGTAGGTTAACAAAGGATCTTTGTCCTTGTACTCGGTATATGAAGGGTTCACTGCGCGCATATCTGTCCATGGACTCATCAGAATAAGTGCACAGGGAAGCTTTCGTTCGTCATGAAAAAGTTTTAGACACAGTTCAAGAGCCAGATTTCCACCTGCTGAATCACCTGCAAGAACAATGTCCGATGCTCCGTAGCCTTTAAGCATAAGATAGTCCCATATCGAAATTGCATCCTCTAACTGGGCGGGGTAGGGATTTTCCGGGGCAAGTCTGTACTCGAAAGAAACTACCTCGAGACCGGTGTGGACAGCCATTTTTGCGGCAAGAATACGTGCATAACCAAGCCCGCCGCAGGTATATCCGCCACCGTGACAATACAAAATGATTTTGTCCTTTCTGTGAGAAAAGTCGGGACTGATCCATTCACATGGAATTGACTGAACATGAAAAGGAACATCGATAATAGCGGAGGAGGGCGTGATCAGCTTTGAAAAGCGTTCTATTTCGGAACGCTGTCTGGAGAGCTCCTCGGTGGTAACGGCAGTCGGATTTGTAGATACCTGGTGTACCGCCTTTATTGTCTTCATAAGAATTCCCATTTCTTCGGGATCTTTTTTGTTCTTCAATTCTGGAATAATGGTTTTCAATGACTTCATACTTGATAGACTACCATATTTTGGCCAATAAATATATAGTTCTGCTGCACTGTACTTTAATTTCACGAAGGTTTATAATCAAAAAAGATGTACGTACGGTAGGAGAAAACAGTGAACAAAGTAAATTATAAGTATGAGAGAATAACCTTTTTATCGGCAATTATAGCAGGTCTTTTTGCCCACACATATGTGTTTGTTCATAATTTCCAAATTCATGACAATGTCTACAATTTCTATTTGGGCGGGACAATAACCTCCGGAAGGTGGATGCTCTTTTTATGTAATTCATTCATGAACAAAATTAACGGTAATTTCTACCATTATCATTCATCCTGGTATCTTGGTGTTATTAGCCTTGTTCTTACGGCAGTAGCCGCAGCATTTGTAAGCAACCTTTTAAGATTTAAGAACAAGCTTTCGGCAATTGCTACAGGGGCTATAATGGTTTGCTTTCCGTCTATGGCAAGCATGTATGCATTTATGTACACGGCTGCGCTTTACAGCTTTGGCTTTTTTCTTGTTGTGGTGGGAGCCTGGCTCATTTCAACACAGAAAAAGTGGTATTTGTGGGCGTTGGGTATCGTTTCAATCGGATCCGGGATAGGCATATATCAAGCATATATTTCTATATTTCTTGCACTTTTCCTCATGCACTTTTTCGTTGAAGTGTATGATGAAAAAGAAAAGAAAACTCCTAAATTAATAACTCTCAGGGCAGTGTTTTATGTTATCGCAACAGCCTGTTCCATGGGCTTTTATTTTGCTGCTCTTAAATTATGCTTATGGCATTACCATACTGCTCTGTCCGATTACAGAGGTCTTTCGGAAGGGACATCGGGAATAGGAGTATACTTTTCACGTCTGGCAAAGGCATATTGCTTTTTCTTTATGCCTCTTTCAACTGGTACTGATAACATGTATCGAAATACCCTCCTATACGCTTATTGGGCAGTGCTTGTTCTTTCTGTCCTAGCAGTAATATTTCTTGCTATCAGGAAATTTCTTAAGCGCAAGTTTGATGCTGTTGTTATTCTTCTTTGTACATTGTTTTTGCCTCTGGCGTTTAATTTTGTTTATGTGATGGTGCCGGATGATGTTTATTCACTGATGATGTATGGTGAGACGCTGTTTTTTGTATGGCTGGTGCTGATTTCGGAATATCTTGAATTTGAACTGAGGGATTTAAAACAGATTCCTGTAAAAAGAATAGTGACATACTGCCTTCCTGCATTTGTTTTGTTTTTCTCTTTTATGTATGCGCGTACAGACAATATTTGCTACACAAAGGCAGATGAAATACAGACTGCGGCGAATTCGTATTTTACAAGAATGGTTGGTCGTATTGAAAATGTTCGCGGATATACCGAAAGCACCCCGGTACTGTTTGTGAATTATGAACATGAGGCTGATAAAACATTGTTTAAGTTTACGGAATATGATGCGGAAACACAGATTTTCCCTTATAATCTTGAAACACTGACGACGGATTATAACTGGATGAATCTGATGACAATGACTACGGGCTGGAGACCTGTGGAAGCGGATGCCGAAGCGCTTACAAATGATTTGTGGACTAAGGTGGACAAAATGCCGGGGTATCCTGATGACGGTTCTGTTGCGATGGTCGAGGGGATCGTGGTTGTGAAGTTAAAAGAAAAAGAAGCAAATATTGTTGAACTTCCGGAACAGTAAAATTGTTATAATTAATTAATCGGGGAAAGAGGCTACGTTAAATGAGAAATCGGTTTAACGCAGCCTCTTTTGATATAAATCCTAATAAAAAATAAAGAAAATTCCATTCTAAAAATGCAAAACATGCAGTTATATTTTTTATGACCTACCGGAAATGCTTATTCGTAAATATTTAAGGCGCAGCGGTTACAAATGCTTTTTAATATTTACTGTGGCAAGGAATGGGGTTTAGTAGTATAATCAAATAGATTATGGGTGAAAATATGCCCTCACGAAGAATATCTGTTTTGAACGAGCCTGAAATCGGCAAAAAGTCAAATATAATCGAATGGGAAAGGACAGGTCTGCAGACTGTGAAACCGGCTATTTTTGGAGGAACTCCCGTAAGGGATAAGGATCATAAAATCTTCTACGGAAGACAGCATATAGAGGAAGATGATATACAGGCAGTTGTTGAGACGCTCAGGAGCGATTATCTTACATGCGGTCCCAAAACAGTGGAAACCGAGAAAAAACTTTGCGAAATTACCGATGCAAAATACGGTGTTATTTGTTCAAACGGAACAGCCGCTTTGCATTTGGCATGTATGGCCTTGGGAATTAAGGCCGGAGACGAAGTGATTGTTTCGTCGATTACTTTTGCGGCAAGTGCCAACTGCGCTTTGTACTGCGGCGCAACACCTGTTTTTGCCGACATAGATTTAGATACCTACAACATCGACATAGAAGACGTAAAAAGAAAAATCACCGCAAAAACAAAAGCAATTGTAGCCGTCGATTTTACCGGACAGGCAGTCAGACTTGATGAACTTAAGGAAATCTGCAGAGAGCACAATCTGTATTTGATTGAAGATGCGGCTCATTCCATAGGAACAAAGTATAAGGGACAGCCTGTGGGTTCGATTGCGGATATTACAACGTTCAGCTTTCATCCGGTTAAAACGGTTACTGCCGGTGAGGGTGGTGCATGCATGACAAACGATGCGGAGCTTTACAGAAAGCTGAGCCTCTGCAGATCCCACGGAATTACCAAAAATCCCGATGATATGGAACGGGAAAATGAAGGTCCTTGGTATCAGGAACAGATTATGCTTGGATATAATTACAGAATTACCGAATTTCAGGCAGCCCTGTTATCAAGCCAGCTTGACAAACTTAAGGCATTTTCGGACAGGCGTAAGGAAATAAAGGCAATGTACGATAAGGCTTTTGTCGAGGAAGAAGGTTTGTTCTTACAGAAAACGATTGAGGAAAGCGATACAACACAGCACCTTTACGTAATCAGACTCAATCCCGAAAAGGTAAGCTGCACAAGAAAGGAATTTTTTGAAGCAATGATGGCCGAGGGTGTTGTTCCTCAGGTTCATTATATTCCTGTTTACAGACATCCTTACTACGAGCATTTGGGATATCAAAAAGGATTATGCCCCAATGCAGAAAAATATTATGACAATTGTCTGAGCATTCCGTATTATGCAGGAATGAGCGACGATGATGTTAACGATACAATTCAGGCGATTAAAAAGTTACTCGCGTATTACAAAAAATAATTTTAGAGGCATCAGATGAAACTTGTATCCTTTGTTATTCCCTGCTACAGATCGGAAAAGACCATTGAAGGCGTTATCAATGAGATTAACGAAACAATGGCAGGATTACCCGATTACAAGCATGAAATTATATTGGTAAACGACTCGTCTCCCGATGATACATTCGGTGTTATCAGAGATTTATGTGAGAAGAACAATAACATTACAGGCATTGATTTTGCACGCAATTTCGGACAGCACTCCGCGCTTATGGCGGGGCTTCGTGAAACAAACGGTGACTTTGTTGTTTGCCTTGACGACGATGGTCAGACACCTGCAGATGAAGTCGGAAAATTGCTTAATGCACTTGAAGAAGGTGCGGATGCGGTATATGCGCGTTATGCTCACAAGAAGCACAATCTGTTCAGAAATTTCGGCACATTCATGAATGAAAAGATGGCACAGTATCTTTTGGGAAAGCCCAGGGAACTGTTTGTTTCCAGTTATTTTGCGGTACGACGTTTTGTGGTTGAAGACATGATCAGGTACGAAAATGCATATCCTTATGTTATCGGACTGGTTTTGCGCGCTACGAAACGCATCGTAAACGTTGATGTCAATCACAGAAGCAGAGAGGTCGGCTCAAGCGGATATACCTTCAAAAAGCTGATGAACTTGTGGATTAACGGATTTACGGCCTTTTCGGTAAAACCTTTGCGTATAGCTACGGCTATCGGTTCCATGTGTGCTGTCGGCGGATTTATATACGGAATTTACACCATAGTAAAGAAGTTTGTTATTCCCGATGTTCCTTCCGGATTTTCGGCTTTGATGAGTGCAATGGTTTTCATTGGCGGAATGCTGATGCTTATGCTTGGAATGATCGGCGAATATATCGGCAGAATATATCTCAGTATGAATAACTCACCTCAGTATGTGATTCGTACAAAGATTGAAGCAGCAAAGAAAGATATGGAAAATGAAGAATAAAAGCACGTTAGTGTCCGTAATTACAGCGACAATTCTTGTTCTTCTGGCTGTTGTTTATGCGATATTCGCAGGTACCGTTAAACCGGGGAAAAGCAATGTTGTTTTCTTTGGAGACAGTATCGTGGGAAATGACAGAACGGAAGGTTCGGTAACGGCACAGTTGTCGAAGAAAACAGGCTTAACCGTCTATAATGCCGGCATCGGAGGAACAAAACTGACAAAGGGCAGACCGGATTACAACATACTTGACAGATACAATATGCTCAATTTCGCAAGGGTTGTCGAAAATGGTGATTTTACGGTTTACCTTACGGATAATCTGAGCAGTTACTTTGAACTGAATGATGTAATAGATTATGCAGGCGAAACAATAAAAAATCTCGCTTACGAAGATCTTGATTATGCCGATGTGTTTATAGTTGAGCAGGGCGTGAATGATTTTCTCGACAGGGTAGCGGCTTTTAATCCGGACGACCCCTATGATGAGATGACCATCGAAGGTTCGTTGAGAGAGATTATTCGTATTTTCAAAACAAAATATCCCGACAAACAGCTTATTGTCGTTTCACCGGGATACTTTGATATTGAGGCCGGTAATTCGGACGAACTTGATATGGGATACGGCACAATTGAGGAATTTGTCCGTGTTGAAAAAGAAATCTGTGAAGAAAACGGAATTATTTTCATAGATTTTTACCATGACAGCGGAATAGATGAGACAAATTATAAAGAATATTTGATTGACGGCCTTCATACAAATGCAAAGGGTAATGAACGGCTGGCATCGCTTATTGCGGAAGTTTTACAATAACGGAGAAACGTATGTTAAGACCTGAAGAGGCATTAAATAAACTGAACAGCATTATAGGGAAAAGAGGGCGCCTTGCCTTTTTCGCGGCCCTGATTGCGGGAATAGTAACACATCTTGTTATTCTTACCTCGGATATTCCAAACCATGACGGACTCGCCAGCATGTACTTTGATCAGAATATGATTACATCCGGAAGATGGTTTTTGGGCGCTGCGTGTGCCCCCACATCATTTTATTCCTTGCCCTGGATGATAGGCATACTGTCTGTTTTGTATATAAGCATTGCGGCGGTTGTGCTGACATATGTTTTGCGAATGATGAATCCGGTATTCATTGTTTTTTCTTCGGTGATCCTGGTTGTTTTTCCTTCACTTGCTTCAAATTTTGCATATGTGTTTACCATGGATGGATATATGCTCGGAATGCTGCTTTGCGTTTTGGCGGTGTGGGCTGTGGATGCAAACGAGAAATTCGGCTGGCTCTTAGGTGCTGCATTTCTTGCCTTTGGAATGGGCTGCTATCAGGCATACATTGCGATAGCAATTGTTCTTTGTATTTACAAGACCGGTGAAATACTGATTTTGGACGGCACAGCAAAGGAAAAGACAATCCATGTTCTTAAGTATGCCGGAATGGGTGTTTTCGGAACGGCACTTTATTATGTTATTCTGCGACTTCTTCTTCTTTTGGAAGGAAAAGAACTTGACACATATCAGGGAATAGACGGAATGTCCTCAGGGAACGGTCTCGGCCTTGCAGCTACCGTGAAAACAATGTATTCGGACTTTATTTCTTTTACATTGGGAAGCAAGGTTCTTGTTTCAAATGTTGTTACCGGAATAGCTTTGCTTGTCCTTGTGGTTATGGCATTGTGGGGAATCATAAATATTTCCAAGCGTAAGTATCTTTACAAAAAACCGTTTTTTTATGTATTTGCATTACTGATACTTTTTATTCTTCCCTGCGCGATGAATGCAATTATCCTCATTTCGGCGGATGTGAATTATCATGTTTTGATGAGATATCAGTGGGCTTTTCTGCTTACGGTGCTGATTGCGATTGCGGACCATGGTTTTCCGGATTCGGATGCGGGAAAAATCGGTCTCTGGGCGGGAAGCATTGCGCTTCTTGTTATAAGCATTTCGTATATGGTTACAGATAATATCGCATATTCAAACCTTCAGAAGAAGTATGAAAAAACCTATGCATATTGCCTGAGACTGGCAGACAGAATAGAGCAGACGGAAGGCTATTATACAGGTATCCCCATTGCAATGGTCGGTGTTGTCGGAAATGATTCGTACCCTGTAACGGATATCACAGGGAAAGTAACCGCAGATCTTTTGGGAGTGAGCGGTGACTATCTTCTTTACAAATCGGAAAACTATGAACAGTTTTACAGACATTATCTCGGTATAACATTCAATATGGTCCCTTCGGATGAAGTCATAAATTTCTACAATGAAGATTTTTATGCCGAAATGACAAGCTTTCCGGATGAAGGAAGCGTTATTCTTCATGACGGAATCATATATGTGAAGACAGAAAATATTAGATAGTTTTTAACAGGAGAAATGAAATGGCATTACTGTCTGTTGTTCTTCCTTCTTACAACGAGGAAGGAAATATAAAAAATACCGCAGAGGTTTTGGCCGGTATTCTTTCGGAAAACAATATTGACTATGAATTGATATTTGTTGATGACGGAAGCAGCGATGAAACATATAAGTTAATTACCGAAACCGCTGAAAAGAATCCGAAGATTAAGGGTGTTTCTTTTTCCAGAAACTTTGGTAAGGAAGCGTCTATTTTTGCGGGACTTGAAGCTGCAACGGGAGACTGCGTTATTGTGATGGACTGCGATTTACAGCATCCGCCCGAAATAATTCCGAAGATGTATAAGCTTTGGGAAGAGGGTAATGAAGTTGTTGAAGGGATAAAAGCCTCGCGTGGCAAAGAAGGACTTATTCATAAAATCTGTGCAAATACCTTTTACGGAATTATGAGCAGACTTATCAGAATGGATATGAAGGCCACATCCGATTACAAGCTTTTGGACAGAAAAGTAGTGAATGTTCTTTTGGCGTTACCCGAGAAGAATACATTCTTCCGGGCGCTGTCTTTCTGGGTTGGCTTTAAAACCGTTAAGATTGAGTATGATGTCCGGGAAAGAAAATACGGAAAAACAAAATGGAGCTTCAGAAGCCTTATGCGTTATGCAATCAACAACGCAACGAGCTTTTCAACATTACCGCTTCAGATTATTACATATCTTGGAGTGTTCTCGGTTATTTTTGCGGTGATTCTGGGAATTCAGACACTTGTTAAGTTTTTTATGGGAACAGCGGTAGCAGGATTCCCGACGGTTATCTTGATAATTCTTCTGATAGGCGGGCTGATTATGATAAGTCTTGGGATTATCGGTCATTATCTTGCAAGAATTTATGAAGAAGTCAAGGGACGTCCGAGATATATTATCCGTACTCACACCGACAATATTAAGGGGAATTTTTAGTGAAGGAATCGGCAACTGTAAAAAAACGAAATGCGAATATGGAACTTTTACGACTCATTTCCATGCTTATGGTTGTATTTCTGCACGGTCTTTGGAAGGGTGAAAACCTTGAAACCGCGACAACTGTCGGTAATACGGCGGTTGCCTGGATTTTTGAAAGTCTCTCTATTGTAGCCGTAAATGTTTTTATTCTTATTTCGGGCTATTTTATGAGTCGGGCAAAATTCAAATCGGAGAGGTTGATAAGCCTTTCTTTTCAGACCCTCTTTTACAGCCTCGGAGTATTTTTGGCATGCGGAGTTTTAGGAGTTGTCAGCATAAAAAATGCTACGACATATGAATTGCTGCAATATATATTTCCCTTGCATATGGGAGTCTATTGGTTTGTAACATGCTATGTTGTTGTTTATATTCTTTCGCCGGTAATTAATAAAGCTGTGGATGTCCTTTCAAAGAAGCAGCTCGGAGCGGTGATTGTTATTCTTCTGGCATACGAAAGCGTTCTCAAAAGTATTTTGCCTGTCAGATTTGAAGATGATGACAACGGCTACAGCATTATATGGTTTCTGACCGTATATCTTATCGGAGCATATTTCAGAAAATACGGCTTTAAACGATTAACGAGTGCTGTAAAAGGATTTTTGGTATATTTTGCCGGAGTGACGCTGATTTTTTCAGAGACAATGGCATTAAAGTATGTTTCTGAAAATATGGGACATTTTGGCGAAATAACAACGGTTGCGACCGAATATAATCATATCTTCAACATACTTGCCGCAGTGGGCTTGTTTGCGGCATTTGCGAATATGAAGGAAATAAAAGGTATCGCCGCTACGGTTATTTTAAAGCTTTCGCCGATGGCGCTTGGCATATATCTTCTTCATGAAAGTCCTGCTGTCCGATATGAGTGGCAGCATTGGGCAGGTGTTTTCGACATCAAGGATTTGCAGGTTTTTATATTTGCCGGCCGCCTTGTTTTGGGAGTTCTTTGCGTAGTCATCCTTGGCCTTGCCATTGATTTTGTAAGAAAAACAATATTCGACCTGATAGGAATTCTTCTTGCAAAAACAAAGCTTTATGATTTGCTTATCAAAATAAATGAAAGAGTTAACGGAATAAATGAAGGAAAATAAAATTTCCATTTTTGGTAATGACAAGTACATAAAGATCGTTAAGTGGGTGTTTCCGATTATTCTTGTTGTTTTTTCGTATATAAGAATAACAAGAGGTGTGGATTATACAGATACGGGGTATAATCTCGGAAATTACACATATCTGGACAGACTGGACAGAATGTGGTTCTGGTCAACGCTGTTTTCCAACTATATCGGCTGGGGTGTTGTACGACTTCCCGGTGGATCCACATTGCTTGGCGCTAATGTTTATTTCGGAATAATAAAGACAGGATTTGTTCTTTTTTCATATTTCTTTTTTACAAAGAAAATGAAATTTCATAGAGAAGTGGTTTTTATTGCGGAAGTGATTTCACTGGGGCTTTGGTGGCTTCCGAATGCCGGGCTGTATCATTATCTGAGCTCTGTTCTTTTTGCTGTCGGAGCGGTTCTTGTATATGAAGGACTGGTTTTGGAAAGAGAAATGTACTTCATTTTTGCGGGGGTTGTTCTTGCATTAAATGTTTTTGTAAGATTTCCGAATCTCGTCCAGGCAGGGCTGATAGTTGTGGCCTGGGGGTGGGCTGTTTTGACAAAGCAGACCTTCAAAAAGTGCATGAGAATAACCGGAAAATGTATAGCGGGATATGTGGGTACCCTTGCTATAGTCTTTGGGATAATAGCTGCTACCGGAAATTTTATGCAGTATGTTGACGCCATTAAATCTCTGTTTGCGATGACGGGAGACGCAAAGAAATACGGCTCTGTATTTATGCTCGTAAATCTGTTTAATTCGTACACCTGTGTCTGGTATTACATGATTCCGATTGTACTTGGCGCAGTCGTACTTATGGTTGTTGCGTTTATCCCCGACAAATTCAGGGTGTTTGGCTATATTGCATCCGTTTGCGGATACATTGTGGTTTACGTATGGGAATATACCAGACCCGATAAGCTGTTTGATTATAACTTCAGATCCTACAGTTCGATTTACCTCTATATGGTAGTTATCCTTTGCATTATTGTGGGACTGCTTGTTCTTGGATTGTTTGTGCGAAGCTTTTCGAAAGAGTTAAGAATCTGGTGCCTTATTGCTTTAGTTATTCAGATGATTACGCCTATCGGAAGCAACAACAGTCTTTATGCCGTAATGACAAATCTGTTTTTTATTTTGCCTGTGGCACTGATGGTACTTACGGAAATCGGAGGAATAAAAATATTCCGTTTTGTTCACAGCGGTTTGTGGGTATTTATGCTGCTGTTCATGGCGCAGTGCATTGCATTTGGATCCACATATGCATTCAGAGACGGTTTTCTGAGTCCCGTTTCCGTGAAGGTTAACGGTATCAGAACCCTAGAAGGAATGAGAACCGAAGCGATTAATGCAGAATTCCTTGAAAGAGTCGAAAAGGTGTGGGAGCAGTATGACCTGTCTCATTATCAAATCATCACATTCGGCGAGCTTCCGGGATTTGCGTACATTTATGAGTCTATGCCCGCTATTTCAAGCACATGGCCTACGCTCGACTCGTATTCAGCTGAGAAATTTGAAAAAGAACTTGATTTCCAAAGCGTTCTTATTAAGGAAAAGGGCTATCGAATTGTGGTTTGCACGGACAGGCAGATTCAAAATGAGGGAATAAAACAAGACATTCTTAAGAATTTCTTACAGGAAAATAATTTTACCGTGATTTATGATGAAGATAATTTATTTATATGGATTCAGGAGGAATACAAATGATCCGTTTTAACGTACCACCTTACGCAGGTAAGGAAATGGAGTATATACAGAGAGCCATAGCCAATCAGAAGATTTGCGGCGATGGTGAATTTACCGCAAAGGACAGCCAGTGGCTTGAATACAAAACAGGAGCCGAGAAAGCACTTCTTACAACATCCTGCACACATGCACTTGAGTTGGCTGCACTGTTGGCGGACATACAGCCCGGTGACGAAGTTATTATGCCCGCTTATACATTTGTGTCTACTGCAGATGCTTTTGTTTTGCGTGGTGCAAAGGTTGTTTTTGTGGATATTCGTCCCGACACGATGAATATTGACGAAAAACTGATAGAAGATGCGATTACCGAAAAAACAAAGTGTATCGTTCCCGTTCATTACGCCGGTGTTGGCTGCGAAATGGATACCATAATGGATATTGCAAAGCGTCATAACCTGACGGTTGTTGAAGATGCTGCGCAGGGCATTATGTCTGAGTACAAGGGTAAGGCATTGGGAACATTCGGAGATTTCGGAGCTCTTTCATTTCATGAAACGAAGAATTATTCAATGGGTGAAGGCGGCGCACTTTTGATGCGTGATGCTTCGCACATTCTTGATGCTGAAATAATCCGTGAAAAAGGAACGAACAGGAGCCAGTATTTTAGAGGCCAAATTGATAAGTATACCTGGATGAATTACGGTTCTTCATATCTTCCCAGCGAATTGAACGCAGCTTATTTATATGCTCAGCTGGAAATTGCGGATAAGATTAATGACGCTCGTTTAAATATTTGGAACAGATATATGGAAGGCTTTAAGGACCTGAAAGAAGAAGGCGTTATCGAGGTTCCTTTTGTTCCCGATTACTGTAAGCACAATGCTCACATGTTCTACATCAAAGCAAAGGATATTGAAGAAAGAACTAAGCTTATCGAGTATCTTAAGGAAAACGATATTCTTGCGGTATTCCATTATGTTCCTCTTCATACAGCTCCTGCAGGACTTAAATTTGGCCGCTTCAACGGTGAGGATAAGTTCACAACGACCGAAAGCGAAAGACTGTTAAGACTTCCTCTGTATTATGGTCTTGAAGATTTCCAGGTTGATTATATTATCAGTAAGATTCACAAATTCTACAAAGGTTAGGTCGCTAAGTGAAGGAAGCGGTTTCGAAGATTAATAGAATATATTTAATCGCGGTTACATCCGTTCAGGCTGTATTGGCTGTCGTGCTTTTAATCACGTCGATTAAAGACAAAACAGCGTCTTTGCTTTCACTTTTATTTGTGGCAGCAGTGATTTTTGCGGTTTCATTTTTTCTTATGAAGAAGAATAAAATGTGGATTTGTGTTGCGATTTTTGTTCTTACTATGCCGGTGGTAATGGATTCGGCGGTTTCCAAGGATCATTTTGCGGGACTTCCGAATGGGCCGAAGGGAACGATTGAAGAGATTAAGGTTCAAAGACTTGTATGGCCTTACATCAGCGAGATGGGTTATTCTTACGGGCTGGATGTAATGGATGATGAAGCATATATAAAGCTTGCGATTTCATCGGAGTCTTTGTGGAAAGATTTTTTTCCTGCGGTGGAATCGCAATTCGGAGATTATTCGCAGGAAATATATAAAAGATACGTTGAACTTTCACTGGAATCTCAGAAAAGAAAACTTGTTCCGGATATTTTAAGTGATTTTGCGGATTATTTTTTTGCACCCATAGTGACAGAGTTTAACTTCTACGGACGTCCGGGCAGTTTGAACGGTAAAAATTATCAGGCTGTCAAAGACAGAATGGGTGATTTTGGGCGTATGTATTTTCACTTTGGCTTTGCCGCGCTTGTGGGAGTTGTTTTGCTTGGGATTATAAATATGCTTATGAATAAGGGATTTCCGGGCGTAATTGTAACAGTTGTTTCAATTGCGCTGGTTGTATGCAATTCCCTTTACAGCATTTTTTTTCCTTTAAGAGGATTTGATTACAAAAATGCAGTACTGATTTCGGCTGTCTGGGGTCTGTACTGGTGTATGGCTATGAGAGGTAAGAATGCTGATCGTTAAGACGATACTTTTGTGCATAACTGTATATATTATCTGTTTTGCGGCAGGAAGTCTTTTCGAAGGCAAAACGGTTAAAGAGTCTTTGGGAATGAAGCTTTGCCTGGGACTTATGCTTTCCTGGGGAATTCTCTATGTTATAGCGGTTCCGATTATGATTTTGCAGGCGCTTTCCTGGGGGACGGAAAATGCCTATGCGAAAATGGCCGTATTCGGGAGCAATTCGGTTGTTCTTCTGTATTCGATTGCCCTGGTTGTGATTACAGCTGCAGGACTGATAAAATGTGCCGTCTCATTGAAAAAGCGTGATAAGCTTGCCGCACCGATTTCTGTTCTCGGAAAAGCGGAAATGATATACCTCAGTATTTTCCTGGCACTTGTCCTTTTTCAGTTGTATAAAGCTGTATTTTTTGCGTATGCGGATGGAGATGATGCCTATTATGTCGCAGTTTCCGAACTTATGGGAAACGGAGAGAACAGCCTGTATATAAAGAATCCGTATACGGGTGGTCCGACCTCGCTTCAACTCAGATATGCTATGGCACCATTTCCTCTTTGGGTAGGTTATTTTGCAAGAATATTCGGGATTAAGGCAACGGTGGTGAGCCATGTGTGCATGCCGATTATACTTATTCCGGTGACATATATCATATATAATATGATCGGAGAAAAACTTTTTGAGGCCAACAAAGAGAAAAAATACATATTTCTGTGTTTACTCGCTGTAT
Organism: Lachnospiraceae bacterium; assembly: GCA_045600725.1. GTDB lineage: Bacteria > Bacillota > Clostridia > Lachnospirales > Lachnospiraceae > UBA1258. The sequence continues at coordinate 33,072 of JAZRYK010000044.1, read as the reverse complement.
TTATTCTTTTTGCACATTATTCTTACAATTCCGCGGAAGTATTTCTTCTTACACGTACCAGACAGGGGAAAGCGGCTCTTGCAAATATCGTGATTCCGCTTATGTTCTGTTTTTTTCAGAACCTGGCATCAAAAGATGAGTTTAAAGTAAACATCAGTGATTATATAAAAATCGAACTGGTTGCCATAGCAACTATGTTAACGTCGGTTTTTGGAAATATTCTTGTTTTGATAATGCTGTTTGGATTGTTTATATACAGCTTTATAAGACGTGCAAAATGGAAAGATCGTATACTTGTCGCAACAATGGCGATTCCTTCGCTGGTTGTTGTGGGCGTATACTTTCTGATGTAGGAGGCGGAACATGGTCTGGGATATTATTAAAGACGGTTTTCTTGCCATCATAGATTCGTTCAGAACATTTCAGGGTTCCGGCCTGATTGTTGTTTTGACATTTTTGGCATTGATATATCTTGCTTATTCGTCAAAAAACCGATTTGTTAAGGATACATTGTTAAAGTATCCTATCTATGTTTTGCTTATTTTTTTCTGTCCGATATGGTATGTATATGTTTACCTGTTTTCGGATCATGAAATTTTGTACAGATTGCTTTGGATATTACCCTTCGGTGTGGTTATCTGCTATGTATTTACCGAATTGATATTTAAACTGCAGGAAAAGATCAGACCGGTGGCGCTTGCCGTGGGAATTGTTATTCTTGTAATAAGCGGTGAATATACTTACGGGAATCAGTATTTTTCCAGGGCGCAGAATATATATCATGTTCCCGATACGGTAGTAAATATTTGCAACGAGATTGAGATAGAGGGACGTGAAATCAGAGCGGCATTTCCTGACGAACTGATTAATTATGTGAGACAGTATTCGGGGGCAATTTGTCTTCCTTACGGTCGCGACAATTTTATGGACTTAAGCGCATGGCAGGACGAGCTACAGGTGGTGCTCAGAAGCGATGTTATAAATACCGAAAAGTGCGCATATCTTCTCAGAGATACAGAGACGGCATACCTTATTGTTTCATCCGAGAAAAGATTTACCGAAAGTCTTTCAAATTACGATTTTGTATATGTGACTACAGTGGATGGTTATGACATTTTTTTGGATAACAATGCTTATATAGGAATTGATTTCATAAATTACAGGTAGAGGTGGCAAACATATGGACAAGATAGCGGTACTTATTCCGTGCTATAACGAAGAACTTACAATTGAGAAGGTTGTGAAAGATGCGAAGGCGAACCTTCCGGATGCTGTGATATATGTATATGACAACAATTCAAAAGACAGAACTGCGGAACTTGCCGAAAAGGCAGGCGCAGTGGTAAGAAAAGAGCATCTTCAGGGCAAAGGAAATGTAATACGAAGAATGTTCAGGGAAATAGATGCGAAATGTTACATTATGATAGACGGTGATGATACATATCCTATGGAGTTTGCACCCGAAATGGTTAGACTGGTTTTGGACGAACAGGCTGATATGGTTGTCGGAGACAGACTTTCTTCAACATACTTTACGGAAAACAAGCGTCCTTTCCACAACTTCGGAAACAGCTTTGTAAGATTTTCAATCAACCATCTTTTCAAAACCGATATTAAGGACATTATGACCGGATTCAGAGCTTTCAGCTTTGGATTCGCAAAGACCTTTCCTGTACTTTCAAAGGGCTTTGAAATAGAAACAGAGATGACGATTCATGCTGTTTACAACAATATGGATGTAAGAAATGTTATTGTTGAGTACCGCGACAGACCTGAAGGAAGTGTGTCGAAACTGTCTACATATTCGGATGGATTCAAGGTTATAGGAACGATTGCAAAATTGTTTAAAAACTATAAACCCTTTGCCTTTTTTAATATGATTGCCATTATTCTTACGGCATTATCGGCAGGATTTTTTATTCCTATTTTTGTGGAGTATATTCAAACCGGACTTGTTGACAGATTTCCGACACTTATCGTATGCGGTTTTGCGATAATTGCGGCACTGCAGTCTTTCTTTGCCGGGACGATTTTGTCTACGCTTGCCAACAAAAACAGACGTGATTTTGAACAGACACTGATTAATATTCATTTCTTTGAGGAAAAGAATCTTTAAGGAAAGGAACGACGAATGAAAGAAAAAAAGACGATTAACGTTTGGATTATCATTGCTGCATTTGCACTTGTTATAATCGGTATTATTGCATTTGCCGTCATAAGATTGTGGATATGGGATAAGTCGGGAAATGTTGTTCTTGAGGATATTCCTGAAGGCACATACGATTTTGAAAGTTATGATTACATTTTTACCGTTGATCCCACGGTGATTTCCGAACATGATGCTAAGTACGGTAATGATGATGTGGAGAACATCCTTTGCATCGGTGATTATGTTCTTACATTAACAAACGAGGACGGAGTTTGCCTTGCTGATTATTTGTCGGGTATGGAAGGTTTTGATGTGACTGTGCTTTGTGCGGGCGAATCATCGGTGGCGGATGTGCAGAATGCATACGAATCGAATGATGTAACCGACTGGCAGGCCGGAAATCTGTACGATGTTGTATATGCATTATGCAACAATGATTATTCTCTTCAGAAGGAATCAATGGATGCAGGGCACGGAATCAGACCGGATTATTATGAAACCTTGTGTAAGGTTGATATGAACAGGATTGATACCATATTCATTATGTACAGCTCGGTGGATTATGTTAAGGCAAGCGTTTTGTACGATCCCGAAGACAATTTCAATACAGCAACTTATGAAGGCGCTTTAAGAGCATCGTTAAAGACTTTGCAGAATACATATCCTCATTTGAAAATTGTTTTCTCATCACCGTATCTTCATGGCGTAATCGAAGACGAGGATTTTATACCCGCAACCATGAAAAACTATGGGAACGGCAACCTTTCCGAGTACATTATGCGTTGCTATAACATTTCGATGGAATGTTGCGTGTCCTTTGCGGACAATTATTTTGGCCTGATTAACGAAGACAATATAAATGATTACTGTTATCTGAATATTTTAAACAAAGACGGAATGGAGTTAATCGGCGGACATATTACAGATTTTTTAAAACGGAAATATTAGTAGATTGTTTGCTACTTTTATCAATATTTGGTATAATATTATTGGTTTTTTGCGATAAAAGAACTTTTTTAAAGGATAGACGAAAATGAAAAAAGATATGAATTATTCCGAACCTTCGGGAAATACGGAAGAAATCATTCTTGATGAAGAAGAATTTGAAGCTCTGTTGGCTGCGAGTCAAAAAGCGCATGCTGCCAGGGCTGAGTCTGTTACTGAAGTAAGCGATGTAACGGGCTATATTCCGGGTGTCGGACAGTTTGTTAAAGAATACGAAGAGAAGCATGAAAATGCACATTCGGAATCGGAAACTGTTGAATATAATACGGATGAAGAAATAACCGACAATACCGTTGCCTTCAATGCCGAAGAAGTAAAGTCCGAAATGGAAAAAGAAATTGCGGCCAAGGAGATTCTTGAGGACTTCGAGGAAGAAAGTGACGATAGCGAGTCCGGCGCGGACGTTGTAAATCTGTTTAAGGACGGCATTGCCGACAAACTGATCTATCTTGTGGGAGCACTTATCATTTTAATGATGGTTATAGTCGGTGTTGTTATTATTACCGGACAAACAAGACTCAGCAGTGCCGGCGAAGATATGACTGACGTTGGAAATGATGTTGCGGCAATAGGCGTGGTTGGCGGAAACCGTATGCAGGAAATCTTTACAGCCCGGATGGAAAAACTTGATGAACTGCAGGAAGCGTCCGAGACTATTTCCTACGATGAAATCGATGAAGAAACCGGTCTTGTAAATGTCAGTGTAGATCTTACTTCGATTCTGAAGGATATTAAAATTAAATTCATCAACAAGAAAAATAAGCTTATTCCAAATATACCTTTCGAGGCGGAAGTAACCGATGCAAAGGGCAAAACCGAGGTATACACGGATGATGACAAGGACGGAATGATATATATTTCCGGAATTGAAGGCGGCAATTATACCGTAAAAATGAAGGCACTGAAGGATTATGATACTCTTTACAGCTTTAGCGACGAGCCGGTATCCATCGCCGTAAAAAATGAAATCGAATATAAAAAGGTGGATGTGTCAAACGAAGTAAAGTCGGATACGGATAAAAGCGCAGCAAGTGAAGACACAAAAACTTCTCAGACAGAAACCGAAGGTGAATTGAAGGACACGGTTGAGTTTGTTCTTTCTTCAAAAACTGTTTTGAACGGTGAAACCGGATACGAAGAAATCGGTTCGTCAAATATTCCCGACCCCATAAAAGCATATTCGGCAAAAGATTCGGCAAAGACATCAACATTTAACCGATTATCAAAAAATCTTGATGTTCCGAGAGACGTATCGGGCAATGAGAACGATGATTTTACAATTTCAATTTCTGCTCCCGCTTCAATTGAATCGGGCGGAAGCGCAGAAATCAGCGTTTCGTGCAGTTCGGATGTTGTTCCTGTGGTTTCGTGGAGCTGTGACAGCGGAATTACTTTTGAGTCGCCGACAAGCAGAGTGACGATGATTACAGCGGGAACAGTAAAGAAAAATAAAGTTGTTACTATCAGCTGCTCCGTGACCTGTAATGGGGTTACAAAGAATGTAAGCACTGAAATTACAATTAAGAAACCACAGAGCCAGGAAGAAACACCCAAAGCCACGGTGAAGCTTGATTATTCTCAGAAAACGATTTTTCTTGGAGATACACAGAGCGTAAAACTTAAGCCGACGGTAACGGGTTCGGAAAGTACGGAGTATACATGGGCTTCTTCCGATACGGGTATTGTTACGGTGAATGAGAAAGGAACCCTTACTCCCGTGAAGGAAGGAAAGGCTACGATTACCGTTACACATACGGCTTCAAAAGCAAAGGCAAGTTGTGAGATTACCGTTGTTCTTCATCCGTCAAAAAACACGGTAAGCTTACTTACATTTGCGGATGGAACACAGGCATATGTGTACGATTCATCCACGAAAAAGTATCGTGAAGCAAAATATGCCGATTATTATACAGAGGGACAAAAGTTTTATAAGGCTGTTAAGGTTGAATATAAATATACCGGCTGGCAGACACTTAACGGAAACACATTTTTCTTTGATAAAAACGGAAATAAAGTTACGGGCGAGCAGGTTATCCTCGGCACGAAGTACAAATTTTCGGGAGATGGTGTTCTTCTTTCGGGAGACGGCACCTTCGGTATTGATGTTTCTAAATGGAACGGAACAATTGACTGGAGTGCAGTATCTCATTCGGGCGTTCATTTTGCGATTATCCGTGCCGGATTCAGAGGCTCGACAGAAGGAAAGCTTTACGAAGATTCTACTTTCAAAACGAATGTTAAAAATGCTACTTCAAACGGAATCAAAGTTGGTGTGTACTTCTTCACTCAGGCAGTGAGTGAAGTGGAAGCTGTGGAAGAGGCTTCCATGATACTCGGACTTGTTGACGGATATAATATTTCATATCCCATTTTCCTTGATGTGGAGAGTGGCGGAGCGGCTGCACGTGCGGAGAACCTGAATGCCGCTCAGAGAACGGCAGTAATCAAGGCTTTCTGTAAAACTATAGCTAACAGCGGATACAGTGCGGGTGTTTACGCAAATAAGACCTGGTTTACTTCTAAAATCAACACTTCCGAACTGACTGCTTATAAGATATGGCTTGCACAGTACAACACTTCGGTAACTTATACAGGTTCACGATATGACATGTGGCAGTACAGTGAAAACGGTTCGATTAACGGTATCGGAACGAAGGTTGATTTGGACAGAAGCTATTTGGGATATTAAGAAAGTTATAATGAAATAGCACTTTTATTTTCAAAAGGGCTTGATAATATGGATTTCGATGTATGACATATATCAAATGTCTCGACGGAGACAAACAAGCGAAATCTCCCCGCCAAAATAGTTCGGGGGGATTTCAAATATAATTCTGAGAGGAACAGATATGAAGACTTATCTTGTTACAGGCGGAGCCGGATTTATCGGCTCAAATTTCATCCATTATATGTTTAACAAATACGGTGATGATATCCGTATTATTAATGTTGACAAGCTTACTTATGCAGGTAACCTTGAAAACCTTAAAGATATAGAAGGAAAAGCAAATTACAAATTTGTGAAGGCAGACATTACAGACAGCGCTGCTATTGAAGAAATTTTCACAAAGAATGAAATTGATTATGTGGTTCATTTTGCGGCAGAGTCTCATGTGGATCGTTCCATCAGAAACCCTGAAGTTTTTGTAAAAACAAATGTACTTGGAACACTGGTTATGCTCAATAATGCCAAAGCAGCATGGGAAAAAGCAGACGGAAGCTTTATGGAGGGCAAAAAGTTCCTGCATGTTTCCACGGACGAAGTATACGGATCCCTTGAAGAGGATGGCGGATATTTCTATGAAACTACTCCTTATGCTCCTCACAGTCCTTATTCAGCCAGCAAGGCAAGTTCCGATATGCTTGTAAAGGCATATATGGATACATATAAATTCCCTGCAAATATTACAAATTGCAGTAACAACTATGGTCCTTACCAGTTCCCCGAGAAACTTATTCCTCTCATAATTAATAATGCTCTCAACGGCAAGAAACTCCCCGTATACGGTGACGGCAAGAACGTTCGTGACTGGTTATATGTTATGGACCATGCAAAAGCAATCGATATGGTTATCAATGAAGGAAAGCTTTTTGAAACATACAATGTCGGCGGACATAATGAAAAGCAGAATATTGAAATCATAAAGATTATTCTTGAAACACTTAATGAAATGCTTCCCGATTCCGATCCCAGAAAGGCTCATATAAACGAGGATCTTATCACTTATGTTGAGGATCGCAAGGGACATGACAGAAGATATGCAATTGCTCCCGATAAAATAAAGTCAGAAATCGGCTGGGAGCCCGAAACAATGTTTAAAGATGGCATAAAGCTTACGATTAAGTGGTATTTTGAAAACGAAGACTGGATGAAAAATGTTACCAGCGGTGACTACTTAAATTATTACGCGCAGATGTACACCGTATAGGAATGGAGAATTTTCTATGAAAGGTATTATTCTTGCCGGTGGCTCCGGCACAAGACTTTATCCCCTCACAAAGGCTATATCAAAACAGATAATGCCGGTATATGACAAGCCGATGATTTACTATCCATTGTCGACACTTATGCTTGCGGGTATTCGCGAGGTACTTATTATATCAACACCTCGGGATCTTCCTGTTTTTGAGGAACTTTTTGGGGACGGAAGCCAGCTCGGAATGAGCTTTTCATACGCCATACAGGAACAACCCCGTGGTCTTGCTGACGCATTTATTATCGGAGCGGATTTTATAGGCAATGATGCAGCTGCACTTGTTCTTGGTGACAATATTTTCTACGGCCAGAGTTTTTCAAAGGTTTTGCGAGCTGCCAAGGAGCGCAGTGAAAAGGAGCCCGGTGCAACAATCTTCGGATATTATGTTCGTGACCCCAGAGAATACGGTGTGGTTGAGTTTGACGAGAACGGAAAGGCATTGTCAATTGAAGAGAAACCTGCAGAACCCAAGAGTAACTATGCGGTTCCCGGTTTATATTTCTATGACAATGACGTGGTTGATATTGCTAAGAATGTTAAACCTTCGAAGCGCGGCGAAATAGAAATAACAAGCATCAACAACGAATATCTTAACAGGGGAACGCTTCATGTTGAAACACTCGGAAGAGGCTTCGCATGGCTTGATACAGGGTCACATGACTCACTTTTGGATGCTGCAAACTTTGTCGCTACATTCCAAAAGCGTCAGGGATTATATATTTCCTGCATTGAAGAGATAGCATACAAGAGAGGGTTTATCGATAAGGAACAGCTTTTGAAACTTGCAGATCCCCTTATGAAGACTCAATATGGAAAGTACCTTACAGAGGTAGCAAATGGACTATAAGTTCAAACAGGGAACCATGGCAGTGGCTGCAGCCGTTGTTCTGATGGTCTTATCTGTTGTTGTAATCGCCAATTGGCGAACTATATCAAACAGACTTGGAATAAGTAAACACGGTAATCCGACCGCGGTCAGCGAAGCTGCATCCGCAGCAGAAGAAGCTTTGCAGGTTGCAGTCGAGAGCGGTAATTTTTCGGGCGTGCAAATAGGCAATGATTTGTATGCCTGGATGAATGATGAGAATTTTTTTGATGATTCCGATTCTCTTGAGGAGGTCGGAAACAGAATAATAAAAGATACAGACTTCATCAGACCGATTAGGGATGATGGTACCGGACGGGAGGAACGGTAATGGGTAAGTTAACTGTTGAGACATGTGAAATAGAGGGTGTAAAGGTAATTACTCCGGAAGTAAGACCCGATGCCAGAGGATATTTTATGGAAACATATCAGAAGCGGGATTTTGAAGCCGTCGGAATTGATATGGAATTTGTACAGGATAATCAGTCAGCATCAAAAAAAGGTGTATTGCGTGGTCTTCATTTCCAAAAGGAATTTCCTCAGGACAAGCTTGTTCGAGTTATTTGCGGAAGCGTTTTCGACGTATGTGTAGATCTTCGTGAAGGTTCAAAGACCTTCGGAAAATGGTACGGTGTAGAACTTTCTGCAGAGAATAAAAAAATGTTCTTTATCCCCAAAGGATTTGCACATGGTTTTTTGGTTACATCCGATTATGCCGAGTTTGTGTATAAGTGTTCAGACTTCTACCATCCCGGTGATGAAGGCGGCATCGCATACAATGATCCTGAGATCGGCGTCGAATGGCCTATCGAAGAGGGTGTAGAACTTATATTATCAGAAAAAGATACAAAGTGGGGCGGATTATCCTCATATGTCGCAAGTAAAAACAACTAATAAAAAGAAAATAGTCACCCTTCCGGCTGAGATTTGGTCAAACAGGGCATTAATATGGAAGCTTGCAAAGAACGACTTTAAGAAGCGTTATGCAGGCTCCTATTTAGGTGCAATCTGGGCAATGATTCAGCCGGTTGTCACTGTGGTGATGTATTATATTGTCTTTGAGATTATATTCCAGTCGCGTTCGGAAGCCATGGCGGGTGAAACGCCGATGCCGTATGTTCTTTTTCTTACAGCGGGACTGGTTCCGTGGTTTTATTTCAGTGAAGCTTTGAATCATGGAACCCAGGCGCTGACGGAATATAGTTATCTTGTAAAAAAAGTGGTGTTTAACATAAGCATTCTTCCTGTAATAAAGGTAGTTGCGGCTACGTTTATTCATTTGTTTTTTGTGTTGGTGCTTCTTGTTGTAGCTGCTGTTTTCGGTATTTTCCCCAATGTTTACACGATACAAATTCTTTACTACAGTTTTTGTATGTTTATGCTGACGCTGGCTCTTAGTTATACTACCAGCGCCATTGTTGTATTCTTTAAAGATTTGGGACAGATTATTCAGATAGCACTTCAAATCGGAATGTGGGCGACGCCCATTTTATGGAACATCGGAAAGATGGGGCCTACAGCACAGATGATTTTAAAGATTAATCCGGTATGTTATATAGTAAGCGGATACAGAAATGCGCTTTGTAACAAAATATGGTTCTTTGAGGACTGGCAGTATACCATATATTTTTGGGGATTTGTTGCCGTGTTCTTCTTAATAGGTCGTGTGATTTTTAACAGATTGAAGGTACATTTTGCAGATGTCTTATGATGAAAAAGAAAATAAACTGAATAGTGATGCGGTTATTTCCATCAAGGGGCTGAAGAAGATGTACAAACTGTACAACAAGCCCTCAGACAGGCTTTTTGATGCATTCGGACTCAAGAAAAATTGCTACAAAGAGCATTATGCATTAAAAGGTGTGGACCTTGACATAAAAAAAGGAGAAACCATCGGAATCATCGGAACAAACGGTTCAGGTAAGTCTACCATTCTTAAAATTATAACCGGCGTTTTGAATCCGACCGAGGGAGAGGTTGTTGTTGACGGCCGTATTTCCGCACTTCTTGAGCTGGGAGCGGGATTTAACCAGGAATATAACGGTATCGACAATATATATCTTAACGGAACCATGATGGGATTCTCAAAAAAAGAAATTGATAAGCGTATGGATTCTATTTTGAGTTTCGCGGATATCGGTGATTACATTTATCAGCCCGTCAAAACATATTCAAGCGGTATGTTTGTGCGACTGGCATTTGCAGTGGCTATTAATATCGATCCGGAAATACTGATTGTGGATGAGGCCCTTAGTGTCGGCGATGTTTTTTTCCAGTCTAAGTGTTATCACAAATTTGAAGAGTTTAAGGCACAGGGAAAAACAATTCTTTTTGTATCTCATGACCTGAGCTCTATTGCAAAATACTGTGACAGAGTTGTAGTTCTGAATCAGGGTGATAAGCTTGCGGAAGGTTCGCCCAAGGAAATGATAGATTTGTACAAACAGGTTCTTGTAGGCCAGTTTGCACATGAGAAAGATGAAAAAATTGCGGAAATTCCCAATGCTGCAAACGGAGATAACCCGGATGCGCTGGAATACGGTTCAAAGGATGCGCTTATAAAGGAATTTTACGTAACGGATTCACGCGGACTGAAAACAAATGCATTGATAAAGGGCTCCGAATTTACGATTCACATGAAGGTTGAATTTGTCAATTCAGTGAAAAAACCTATTTTTGCTTTTTCCATTAAGGATGTGCGCGGAACAGAGATAACCGGAACCAATACAATGTTTGAAAAGGCATTTTTGGAGGATGTAGCTTCCGGAAAGACAATGGATATTTCATTCACACAAAATATAGATTTGCAGGGTGGCGAATATCTGATTTCATTCGGTGTTACCGGATATGACGAGGATACGTTTGTGGTTTACCATAGATTGTATGATGCATTGAATATATCTGTTATTTCGGATAAAAATACAGTTGGTTTCTTTGATACAAATTCAAAGATAGAAGTTAAAGAAATTTAAATTTGGATTTAATTAATATGTCAGATATTGAAAACATTAAGAAAATTGAAAAAATAGGCAAAGTTACATTGGATTACAGTGTGTACAGCGGGCAGGATCTGTATTGTGACGGTTCTGTTGAGGATGATCTTTTGAAGATTTCAAAAGAATATGCTCCCGTGGAATTTCAGCGTGTTATCGAGGAAAGAAATGACTGGCCCACATTGTACCATCTCTCAAGCGCCAGAGAAAATATTGTAAGATGGCTTCCTATTACAAAGAATCACAAGGTATTGGAAGTGGGTTCCGGCTGTGGAGCAATTACCGGAGCTTTTACGAAACTTGCGGGAGAAGTGGTATCCTGTGATCTTTCAAAAAAGAGAAGTCTGATTAATGCCAACAGACATATGGATGCAGACAATCTCACAATTCATGTCGGTAACTTTACGGATGTGGAAAAAGAACTTCCGTCAGACTTTGATTATATTTGTCTGATTGGAGTATTTGAATACGGAGCGGCATACATTAAAGGTGACAATCCGTATGAGAATTTTCTTAAGTTGCTTTTAAAGCACCTTAAACCGGACGGAAGACTGATTATTGCTATAGAAAACAGAGTGGGGCTTAAATATTTTGCGGGATGTAAAGAGGATCATGTAAGCAGATATTTTGCCGGTATAGAAGGATATGATGCTAATGACGGCGTCAGAACCTTTTCAAAGCAAGGGCTTATAAAAATCTTTGAATCCGTGGGACTGAGTAATTACAGATTTTTCTATCCTTATCCCGATTATAAGTTTATGCATACACTTTTTTCGGATGAAAGACTCCCGCACACAGGGGAATTGTCTGATAACAAGCGTAACTTTGATCAGGACAGAATGGATTTGTTTTCAGAAAAAAAAGCATATGATTCATTTATTGAAGACGGAACGTTTGATTACTTTTCCAATTCATATCTTGTAGTTATCGGACCTGATGTTAATGTGGACTATGCACGTTTTTCAAATGACAGAGCTCGTGAATATGCTATATATACTTCGATAGATAATATTGAAATCGGTGCCAGAAAAGTGAAAATTGCCAAAAAACAGGCGCTTTTCCCTGAAGGCAGGCAGCATATTCTTGACCTGGAAGATTATTTTTCAGGCCTTTCAGACAGATATAAGGACGGAAAACTGGATATTAACAAATGCGAAGTTATAGACCGGGATTCCGAGCCGATTGCATGTTTTGAATATGTTAACGGTGTTACGCTTCTTGAATTAATGGATGATAAGCTGTCATGTGATGACATGGACGGTTTCTACGAGTTGTTTGATAAATATATTGAATATGTCGGATATAATGAAGACGCGAGAATATCTGATATTGATGTTGTTTTTTCAAACATTCTTGTGGATGGCGATAATTGGACACTAATCGATTATGAATGGACAAAAGAATCCAAAGTAACAATAAAAGAAGTTGCTTACAGGGCAATTTATTGTTATCTTCTTGAGGATTCAAGTCGCTCAAAAGTAAATCTTGATTTAATTATGAACAAACTTAATCTTTCGAGCGAAACAGCAGCATTGCTACGTGAGGATGAAGCGAATTTCCAGAAAAAAGTAACAGGAAAAAGTCTTTCGATGCAGGAAATAAGAGATCGCATCGGGAAGAAGATTTCCAATCCGCTGAAATTGACGGAACAGTTCAGTGATGACAACGGCGTATATCGTTTTCAGGTATACCCCGGGGACTCAGAGGGTAATTTCTCTGAGGAAACATCATATTTTTATGCTGATGCATATACGGCCGAGGATAAAGCGGAGGTTAGTGTTCCTCTTTCAATGTCTGATAAAACGGTTCGCCTTGATCCACTGATGCAAGCGTGCATCATTACCATCACAGAGGCTAATATTGACGGAAATCCATATCCTTTCGATTCTAAGAAGTTTGTTCTTTGTAACGGAAGAAGAATAGGTGACAACAGCTTTGTTTTTCCTACCGATGATCCTAATCTGATTTTTAATGTTGCAGGTTTGGTAAGATCCGATGAAAGTATGCTTGAGGTTAAAATGGAGATCAGTCGATTGCCATTGGAGACAGCGATAAAAGTATTTGAAAACATAAAAAGGATTTTCTGATAATGGATTTTAAGGGCTTCGTTAAGAACAAACTTGAAAAGTGCATGAACAGAACTTATGACGAGGAAAGGCTGGCAAAGACAAATTCTTTTGATGCCTGGATTCGTGTGAAAGAAGAGGGACTGGAACGTTTTGATATGACTATATCAAGATCTTCCGAAGGACCTTTACTTTCTTATGCTGCACGTTACGGAGCTTTCACTGTCAGAATTATTCCTTTTTCAAAAGTACACAACAATTTTGCGATAAAGCCATATGTCGAGGATATTCTTGTTTTTACCGAGGGAGAACTTACGGACAGGGCGATACCGCTTATTGCAAAAACTTTTGCGAATAACGCGGATGTTAATGTGGTATACGGCGACGAGGATATCGCCGAGTTACAGAAAAATGAGCCGGACGAATACGGAAGAAGTGTATTCGGTACCAGAAAAGAGCCATATTTTAAGCCTGACTGGTCACCCAATACCTTTCTTTCGCATTTTTATTTTTGCAATATAGTAGCGGTCAGACGTTCAGCTTTCAGGGATGAAGTTTTTGCTGAAAACAAGTCGGGGGCGTCTGCTGTTTATAACGGTCTCTTACGTTACATTTTTACGAATGAACTGAATTTGAGGCAATGTGTGAAGCATATAGATGAAATACTTATTCATTCTAAAAATTACGACAATAATTATCTCAAAGATGAAGAATCCGGTTATCTTTCGAATAAGCTGAAGGTGCGTTCTTACGGTCCGGAAGGGTATCGAGCCATAAACAAAACGATGATAACAGTTGTTATTCCATCAAAGGACAATCCCGGGATGCTTGAAAGATGTATTTCTTCGTTGAAGGAGTATTGTCCTGCGGGAATTGTTTTGCAGATAATAGTTGTCGATAACGGAAGTAATGATGAGAATCGAAAAGTGATTGAAGAATTTGTTCTTAATTACGGGATTAAGTACGAATATCGGCAAATGGATTTTAACTTTGCCAGGATGTGCAATATAGGTGCGGCACTCGGAACGGGAGAGTATATTCTTCTTCTTAATGATGATGTTTATTTTACGCAGGGCTATGTACTTGAAAATTTGCTTGAACAGGCGTCCTATCGATTTACCGGTGCTGTCGGCGCAAAACTGTTGTATCCGGAAAACAGTAAAATTCAGCATGCCGGTATTGTAAATAACAGGATTGGTCCCGTTCATAAGCTTCAGTTCAAGGACGATTTGGATGAATACTATTTTGGATTTAACAGATTTACCGTAAATGTTTTGGCGGTTACCGGAGCTTGCCTGCTTGTCAGACGTGATCTGTACGAAAAGTTTGAAGGACTCAGTGAAGGCTTCAGGGTTGCTTTCAATGATGTGGATTTTTGCTACAGACTGTTTGAAGCAGGGTATTATAACGTATGCTGCAATAACATTTCTCTTTGTCACGCGGAATCTGTAAGCCGTGGCCATGATACCGATATGACTTCGATGAAACGCTTACAATATGAAAAGAATCTTCTGTTTGCGGAGCACCCGGTATTTCTGGCACATGACCCCTTCTTTAACAGATATTTGTTAAGCGATTGCCTCGATACCAGAATAGCTGTGGCAAATGAATTTGAGTATTCGACAGCACAGTTCGATGCTGGAAAGGCTCGCGGAATAACATTGAACGGGGCGAGGGAAGAAGAATGCGTTATTCTTAATGTCGAATATGCAGGCAATATGCAGGGGTATACTTTCAATGAGGAAAATGCAGGATACATATTTATTGAAGGTTTTTCCTTTGTGATGGGATCGGACAATTCATTGTTTGATAAGTTTTTACTTCTGAAGAATGATGAGACTTGTCTGAAAATATCCTTTGAAAGTGCAGTCAGACATGATGTGGAAATAAACTGTCCCGACCAGAGGAACGTTGCCCTTTCGGGATTTGCTGTTCGCATCAATAAAAATCTTATTCCCGGCGGAGTATACAGAGTCGGAATACTGCAAAAGAAGAAATTTTCTCGCGAAAGATTATATAAATTCTCAAACAGGGAAGTGGTGACGGAATAATGGATTTCAAACAACAATACGAAGAAGAACATGAAAAGAATGCACTCCTCGCGGAGCGTATAGCTGAGCTTGAAGAAGAAAAAGAAGAGCTTTCCTTCAAATTGAACAGAATTAAGACAAATCCTTTGTGGAAGGCTAGTCTTCCTGCCCGAAAAGCATTTCATTTTTGTAAAAGAAATGTCACAAGAGTAAAAAATCTCGGCGGGCCAAGAGGAATTGTACGGAAAATAGATTATAAAAAGCGTGAAAAGGAAGCTATGAAGCAGTATGGAACGAAAAGTTTCCCGGACGCTGAAAAAAGGAAATTACAGGAAGAAACAAAGTTTGACTATGAGCCTGTGATTTCAATACTTGTTCCGCTGTTCAATACTCCGGAGGATATGCTTAAAGAGATGCTGGAATCTGTTATCTGGCAGACCTATGCAAAGTGGGAACTTTGTCTCGCAGATGGATCGGATGAAGCCCACAGCTACGTAAAAACTGTAGTTGACAGCTATAATGATGCACGGTTTAAGTATATGAAGCTCGAGAAGAACGAAGGTATTTCCGGTAATACGAATAAGTGCCTGACTTTGGCTACCGGAGAATACATCGGCCTTTTCGACCATGATGACATTCTTCATCCTGAAGCTCTTTTTGAATATGTGAAGGTGATTAATGAAAAGGGAGCAGATTATATTTACTGCGATGAGACAACCTTTAAGAGCGGAAACATAGATCATATGCTTACAATGCATTTTAAGCCTGACTATGCTGTGGACAATCTCCGGGCAAATAACTATATCTGTCATTTCAGCGTATTTAAAAGAAGTCTTTTGGATGGTACCGAATTGTTCAGATCGAAGTTCGACGGAAGCCAGGATCATGATATGATATTGCGCCTGACTGACAAGGCCGAATGTATTGTTCATGTTCCCCGACTTTTGTACTACTGGAGATGCCATTCGGGCTCTGTTGCATCTAATATTTCGGCAAAAGAATATGCAATCGCCGCTGCAAAGGGGGCTGTTGCGGATCATCTGCGAACTCATGGATACACAGATTTTAAGATAAGCAGTACACGAGCCTTTGAAACTATATTTAAAATCAGATATCGAATTAACGGGACACCATTAATAACAATTGTTATTCCTAATAAGGACCATACTGACGATCTTACCAGATGCGTAAATTCAATTCTTGAAAAGTCTACATATTCCAATTTCGAGATTTTTATTGTGGAAAACAATTCCGAAGAAGAAAAGACCTTTGAGGTTTATGAGGATTTAAAGAGTCTTTCGGATAAGATTTCGGTTGTCACATTTGAGGGCCAATTCAATTATTCGGAGGTGAACAATTACGGCGTGTCTTTTGCCAAGGGAGAATATGTTCTTCTTCTAAACAATGATACGGAAGTAATTACAGTTAACTGGCTTGAAGAAATGCTTATGTATGCTCAGCGTGAAGATGTGGGTGCGGTTGGTGCAAAGCTTTATTATGCTGACAGAACAATACAGCATGCGGGGGTTGTTATTGGGCTCGGGGCTCACAGAACAGCAGGTCATACGCACTATAAACAGTCCAGAGAAAATCTCGGTTACATGGGCAGATTATGTTACACACAGGATGTTACGGCAGTTACGGGAGCTTGTCTTCTTGTAAAAAGAAAACTGTGGGATGAGGTCGGTGGTCTCGATCCTCAGTTCAGAATATCTCTTAATGATGTGGATTTTTGCCTTAAACTGAGAAAAGCCGGATATCTTAATGTATTTACGCCGTTTGCGGAATTGTTCCACTATGAATCAATTTCAAGAGGCTTGGACGATCAAGGCGAGAAGGCGGAGCGATATAATCAGGAATCTGCGCTTTTCAGAGATATTTGGAAAGCAGAGCTTGAAGCGGGAGATCCGTACTATAATCCTAATTTTTCATTGGACAGAAGTGATTTTTCAGTAAAAATTGTTGAACAGTAAAGGTGGTTTACGTATGAATGATATTAAAAAGGAATATGAATTCTGGTGTACGGATTCTTATTTTGACGAAGCGACGAAGGATGAATTAAAAAGTATAAGCCGGGATGAAACTGAGATTTCGGATAGATTTTATAAGAATCTTTCTTTTGGAACAGGTGGGCTCAGAGGAGTTATCGGTGCCGGAACAAACCGAATGAACATTTATACCGTTCGTAAAGCTACACAGGGTCTGGCAAACTACATCATAATGCAGGGCGGAAGCGAAAAGGGTGTTGCAATTGCATATGATTCAAGAAGAATGTCACCGGAGTTTGCGGATGAGGCGGCGCTTTGCCTTAATGCAAACGGAATAAAAGCCTATGTTTTTGACGCACTTCGTCCCACTCCTGAACTTTCATTTGCTCTCAGAGTGAAAAAGTGTATTGCAGGCATTGTTATCACAGCAAGTCATAATCCCCCTGAGTACAACGGATACAAGGTGTACTGGGAAGACGGTGCACAGATTACCGCTCCTAAAGATAAGGAGATAATTGAAGAGGTAAATAAAGTAACCGATTATGCTTCGGTAAAAACAATGAAACTCGAGGATGCAAAGACTAAAGGGCTTTACAACATAATCGGAAGTGAAATAGACGATCTCTATATGGAGGAACTTAAGAAGCAGATTATTCATCCTGAAATAATAAGGGCTGTTGCCAAAGATATAAGAATTGTCTATTCCCCTTTTCATGGTACCGGAAATATTCCCGCAAGACGTATTTTAAAAGAACTTGGCTTTGAAAATGTGTATGTAGTGCCCGAACAGGAACTTCCGGATCCCGACTTTACGACTTTGGAATATCCTAACCCCGAAGATCCGAAAGCTTTTGATCTTGCAATAAAACTTGCAAGAGAGGTAAAAGCTGACGTAGTTCTTGCAACAGACCCTGATGCAGACAGATTGGGCATCTATTCCTATGATACGGAAAGCCGTGACTACGTGAATTTCACGGGAAATATGTCAGGTATGCTTATAGCGGAATACATTCTCAGGGAGAGAACAAAACTTGGTATTATGCCTGAAAAACCGGCCCTTGTAAAAACAATTGTAACAACAAATATGGCAGATCCTATTGCTGAGAATTACAAAACGGATGTTATTGAAGTGCTCACAGGATTCAAATATATAGGTGAACAGATCAAGTTTTTTGAACAGAACCATTCACATAATTATGTATTCGGACTTGAAGAAAGTTATGGATGTCTTGCAGGTACACATGCGAGGGACAAAGATGCAATTGTTGCGGTTATGTGTCTTTGTGAAGTGGCAGCATGGTGTAAATACAACAATATGACTCTCTGGGATCAGATGATGAATATTTACAGAGAGTACGGTTTTTATAAAGAAGATCTTTATACGATAACGCTGAAAGGAATGGACGGCTCCGCAAAGATTCAGGAAATGATGAATAAACTGCGCAGTAATCCTCCGAAGAACTTTGGAGAATTAAAGGTTCTTTCATTAAGAGATTATGAAAACGATACGATTACTAATCTTTTGACAGGCGAAGTGAAGCCTACGGGACTACCGAAATCAAATGTGTTGTACTTTGACCTTGACAATAATTCGTGGTGCTGTGCGCGCCCTTCGGGTACGGAACCTAAAATCAAATTCTATATGGGTGTAAAAGGTAATTCACTTGAGGACTCAAAAGAAAAACTTACCAAACTTACAGAGGATTTAAAGGCTGAATTATAATTATGGGCAATGTTCAGAAATTACGCCGTTATTTAATGCGCAACGGACTGAAAAATACATACTATGCCGCAAGAGAGCGTCTTTTGGAAACAAAGGGCGCTTCTTACAGTTATTCTGAGCCCGTGGAAGAGATTCTCAATCAGCAGCGTGAGGCTTCAAAAAATTCTCCCATACGAATCAGTGTGGTTGTTCCTGTATATGAAACACCGGAAAGATTTTTGCGTGAGCTCATTGAATCTCTTCTTTCACAGAGTTATTCGAACTGGGAACTGGTTCTTGCAGATGCGTCGAAATCTGATGCACCGGCAGATATTATCGGAGAATATGACGATTCGAGAATCGTATATGCTCGATTAACGGATAATGCGGGAATATCCGCAAATACAAATCAGGCTTTGAAATATGCGGGAGGAGACTATATTGCGCTGACTGATCACGATGATCTTCTGACAAAAGACGCTCTTTTTGAAGTAGCTGCAGCTATTCTTAAAGCAAAGGCGAGGGGTGTGGATCCGGCTTTTGTTTATTCCGATGAGGATAAGTGTGACGGTGACGGAAAAACGTTTTTTGAACCTAATATTAAACCTAAATTTAATTTTGATTATTTAACATCCAACAATTATATATGCCATCTGTCGGTTATAAAATCAGATTTGTTTGAAAAATATGCATTTCGCCCTGAATTTGACGGCGCTCAGGACCATGATCTTTTTATCAGAATTACCGGAGACCTAAAAAAGGCCGGAGAAGAAAACAGAATTATTCACATTTCAAAAGTTCTTTACCACTGGCGTTGCCATGAAGCTTCTACTTCTTCCAATACGGACAGCAAGAACTATGCTTATGAAGCAGGACGGAATTGTGTTGCCGATTATTTGGGAACAGAGGTAAAGGACTCGCTTCATAAAGGCTTTTATGTTCCGAACTATGGTGTGAATCTTTTCCTTATCAGAAAAGACGTAGGCGCGGTAGGTGGTTTTGTTACGGATAAAAACAAAATCATCGGTGGAATTTATGACGAAGAAGGAAATTGTCCGTATGAGGGTATGAATTGTCATTTCTCAGGATATCTTCATCGGGCACACTGCATTCAGGAAGCAGATGTGCTGGATATAAGAAATCTTATACCCAGACCGGAATTTGCGGCACTTCATGCCGAGGCGCTGTACGGAATGCAACTTGAACTGAGAGACCTTTCCGATTCGGATTATGAAAAGAAGAAAGAAGTATATAAAAAATGGAATCGTTTCTTTGCCGAAAAAATAAAGAATGCGGGCAGAATTCTGTTGTTTGATCCCAAATTTACTCCGGGAACGGAAATGCTGAGGGAAAAGAAAACCGATATACTTCCGATATCCGTTGTGATTCCGAACTACAATGGCCTTTCATATTTGAAACCCTGCATTGACAGTGTGCTGGCATCGACAAAACAGCCTGAAGAAATAATAATTGTGGACAATGCGTCTTCTGACGGTTCGGGCGAATATATATCGGAAAATTTTCCCGGTGTAAAATTGATAGTTCATAATGAAAATCTTGGTTTCACCGGTGCTGTGAATCACGGTATAGTAGCAAGCTCGGGAAAATATATTTTTCTTCTTAACAATG
This sequence comes from Lachnospiraceae bacterium, assembly GCA_045600725.1. Classification (GTDB taxonomy): domain Bacteria; phylum Bacillota; class Clostridia; order Lachnospirales; family Lachnospiraceae; genus UBA1258. The sequence goes on along the minus strand of JAZRYK010000044.1, from coordinate 12,668 downwards.
ATACGACTGTCGAACCGGATTGCATCGAAAAACTGTATGATGCGATTTCGAACGACGAAAAGATATTTTCTGCCGGTGCATTGATGTTATCTATGGACAATCCCGAAATTGTGGATAATGCAGGAGACTCTTACAACATTTTGGGATATCCGCGTTCATTTGCTTCAGCTAAATCTAAAGTTAATTATTTTGGAGATAAATCGGCCAAGGTGTTTACATCATGTGCCGGTGCAGCTATGTATGATGCGGATATTCTTCGCAGGATAGGCCTTTTCGATGACAGGCATTTTGCATACTTTGAAGATGTGGATTTGGGATACAGAGCGCGGATTTACGGATATAAGAACATAAATGTGCGCAATGCCGTTGTTTATCACAAAGGCAGTGCTGTTTCGGGATCGAAGCATAATGCGTTTAAGGTGAATCTTTCATCACAGAATTCAGTACTTGTTCCGATGAAAAATATGCCTTTGATTCAGTATATAGTGAATCTTCCATTTTTAATAACTGGCGTTATTATAAAAATGTTATTCTTCGCGCTTAAAGGATATGGCGGAGTGTACATAAAGGGTATATTCCGCGGTATTTCAATGTCTTTGGGCAAAGAAGGCCGTAAACATCATGTAAAATTTAGATTTAGCAGCATTAAATACTATATTTTGATTCAGTTGTGGATGATTAAGGCACTTTTTGCAGGTAATTAAGAAAGTCTTAAATTGTTTTTTTGACAATCCGGTTGTACGATGTAAGAAGAAATTTGTGCCGGGAGGCGATATTTTTGATAAAGGACAACCAAAAAACTTTTAACAGAATACGCCTGGCTATTGATGCACTCATAACGGCGGGAACTTATTTGCTGGCATGGTATTTGAAGTTTGCCAGCGTTTTTGCGGTCAGCGATGATGTAGGACGCCTTTCGCGTTCGGATTATTGGAGCGCTCTCTGGGCTGTTATTCCCGGGTATATTTTCTTATATTATTTCTTTAAAACATATACGCCGAAACGTGGTTTGAAATTTGCGGATGAGCTTTCCGGTATCATAAAGACAAACATTGTCGGAATGGCTCTCTTCATTATTACATTGTACATTATCAAGGAACAAAACTTTTCCCGTTCCATGATTTTTATATTTGCGGCGCTGAATACGGTTTGCTCGGGATTGGCGCATCATGTTGTTAAGCGTATCCTCAATGAAATCCGTAAAAGAGGATATAACGCGAAATACGTTCTTCTTGTGGGATATTCCAGAACAACTGAGGAATATATTAATCGTATTATCGCAAATCCACAGTGGGGATATGTTGTAAGAGGTATTCTCGACAATAATGTTCCCGTGGGCACGGCTTATAAGGGTGTTAAAGTTTTGGGCCACATCGACAATCTTAATGTTATTCTCGAACAGAGTGTTCTTGATGAAATCGCAATTACAATTGCGCTTAGGGATTACGACAAGCTGGAAGCAATTGTCGATCTTTGTGAGAAGTCGGGAGTGCATACAAAGTTTCTGCCCGATTACATGAGTATTATTCCTTCAAGTCCTTACACAGAGGATATTCAGGGACTTTCGGCAATCAATATAAGGTATGTTCCGTTATCAAACACCTTTAACAGTCTGGTTAAAAGATTGTTTGACATTTGCGGTGCTATTTTCGGAATAGTGGTAACATCACCTATAATGCTTGTTTGTGCCATTTTGGTTCGATGCTCCAGCGAAGGCCCTATTCTGTTTAAGCAGGAAAGAATCGGCATTCACAACAAGCCCTTTATGATGTACAAATTCCGTTCAATGCGGATGCAGACAAAGGAAGAAGAAGAGAAAGGCTGGACAACCAAGGGTGATGCCCGTGTTACAAAAATCGGTTCAATTCTTCGAAAAACAAGTCTCGACGAGCTTCCTCAGTTGTTCAATATACTTGTCGGCGATATGAGCATTGTAGGTCCCAGACCTGAAAGACCGCAGTTTGTTGAGCAGTTTAAAGAGGAAATTCCAAGATATATGATTAAACACCAGGTCCGTCCGGGACTTACCGGCTGGGCTCAGGTTAACGGTTACAGAGGCGATACTTCAATTTATAAGCGTATTGAATACGATCTTTATTATATTGAAAATTGGTCTTTGTGGATGGATATCAGGATTATTTTCCGCACGTTTTTTGTGGGATTTATAAATAAAAATGCCTATTAGGCGATGATTTTGGAGGAAATATGGCTACAAAAAAGAAGAAAAAGCAGACTTCTCCTGTCGTGAGTATCTTAATTCTTGTAGTAGAACTGGTTGTATTGTGCGGTCTGGGCTTTGGCCTGTACTTTGTTATTCGTGCAACAGGTACTACAAAAGATGACAACGGAAAAGCAAACGGTGTTCAGAAAATTTCAATTGACGAAGCTGCAATCACCGTGAATATGAATGACAGCGTTAAAACCAACGAGGTCATGAAGGGCTACAGAAATATCGCTCTTTTCGGCGTTGACTCACGTACCGGTGAACTTTCACAGAAAACACGTACAGATACAATAATGATAGCTTCCATTAATCTTGAAACAAGCGAAGTCAAACTTGTTTCCGTTTACAGAGATACTTATCTGAATCAGATGGGAAGCAGCGAAGCATACGGTAAATGTAATGCATCATATGCATACGGCGGCGGCGAACAGGCAATCAAGATGCTGAACTCGAATCTTGATATGGATATTACCGACTTTATCACAATCGGTTTCGAAGGTCTTCGCGATGTTATAGATGCTCTCGGCGGTATATATATTGAGGTTGACGAAGAAGAAATTAAGCACATCAACAACTACCAGATTTCAATGGCAGAGACGATGGGTTGTTCTTATGCTCCTGTTACTTCAACAGGATATCAGCTTCTCGACGGGCTTCAGGCTACGGCATATTGTCGAATCCGTTACACAGCAGGAAATGACTTTAAACGTACCGAACGTCAGAGAGAAGTTTTACAGGCTACGCTCGATGTTGCAAAAACTGCTTCGGTATCCGATTTAACAAAGATATGTAACAATGTATTCAGTGAGGTTTATACTTCTCTCGATCTTTCCGAAATATTAGAAATCCTTACAAATATTACTCAGTACAGTATTGTTGATGAGGGCGGATTCCCGACGGCCGGACAGATTACCACAGGAACAATCGGAACAAAGGGAAGTTGTGTAATTCCCATAAGCCTTGAGAGTAATGTAATTTGGCTTCACGAGTTTCTTTTTGACGAGGTGGGATATGTTCCTTCAGAGAATGTTACCAATTACAGTCAGAAAATTTACAGTGATACAAACAGTTATTTGAATTAGCATTATTAATTTGAAAAATATGTGATACAATGGGGGAAGGATGTTTTAACGTCCTTCCCATATTTATTAATACGAGGATGAACCTGAAATGACTATTGATCTTATAATTCCTACTTATAAACCGGATAAGGATTTTATTGAACTTGTCGGAAAGATGCATTCTCAGACGGTAGGCATCAATCGACTTGTTATTACAAATACCGAACAAAAATATTTCGATCGTCTTTTGTTTGATTCGAGCTTTAAGACTGATTACAAAGATGCCGATATCCGCCACATTTCAAAAAAAGAATTCGACCATGGCAGAACAAGAAATGAATCGGTCAGAAGGTCGGATGCGGATTATTTTATTCTTATGACACAGGATGCGATGCCGGTCGACGATAAGCTGATTGAGAACCTGCTGAATGCCTTCAAGAAAGATCCCATGATTGCGGTGGCATATGCACGACAAATTGCCCGCTCGGATTCAAACGAAGCTGAAAAGTTCACAAGACGTTTCAACTATCCGGATACTTCAATGGTTAAGTCCGAAGAAGATGTGGAAACAATGGGTATTAAGGCGTATTTTTGCTCAAATGTTTGTGCAATGTACAGACGGGACATTTTTGAGGAACTGGGTGGATTCCTTAATCATACAATTTTTAACGAGGATATGCTTTACGCGGCAAAGGCAATGAAATCAGGCTACAAGATTGCTTATGTTGCCGAAGCCGAGGTTGTTCATTCTCATAATTATACAAACAAACAGCAGTACAAGCGTTATTTTGATAACGGCGTTTCACAGGCAAAACATCCTGAAATCTTTTCGGGGCTTGAAGTAAACGGCGAAGGCAAAAAACTCGTAAAACTCACGGCCGAGCATCTTAAGACCGTTGGAAAAAGAATGGAAATCATACCTTTGTACATCCAGAGTGCTTACAAGTATTTGGGCTTTAGAAAAGGAAAACATTATAAATCTCTTTCAAAGAAGACAATCCTTAAATGTACTTCGAATCCGGAATACTGGATAAAAGACGAACTGATGAAGGCAAGTTCCGTTATTGATGCCCGCCAAGGCTATGGACGAAGCAAAGCGGAACTTGAAATGCTGGCAGACACTCCCGTAAAAAAACAAAAATAAAAGCATTTTTATTATTTGTTAATATATTAATCACAATTAGAACACAAAACGAAAATATTATTTGTTCATATGATGCAGATGAAAATGCATCAGTCTCGATGGGAAAGGAGATTATGTTATGAACGAAAATGAAAACAACATTTATTATGATAATAATCAGCAAGGAACTACTCCGGTGCAAAACGCTGCTCCGGTATATAATATTCCGCCACAGCCCGTTCCCGTTACAGTGAAGCAAAAAAGCAATTTCTTCCCTAAATTAATGGGTGCTGTTGCGTTGGGACTTACATTTGGCATTTGCGGTGCACTTGGATTTTATGCAGTTAATTCGGTGACGGATAAGCTTAATACCGTTGTAGAAGAAAGTAGCGAGATTCAGGATATCCGGAAAGCAATAAAGGAATTGGAGAAGAAACTGTCGGGCATTACTGCCGGAGTGCCTTCTGATTCGACAGAAACGATTTCAACAACCACCAACCAGTCCGCTACTTTTGTAACAACCGATGTTACGGGAGTAGTTGAGAAGGTTATGCCTTCGATGGTTTCTATTACGAATCTTTACGAAGAAAGCATCAATTACTGGGGACGAACATATACCCAGGAAGCTCAGGCAAGCGGTTCGGGCATTATCATCGGCGAGCATAACGATGAGTATCTTATAGTTACAAACTATCATGTTATTGAGGACTGCGTGCAGCTTACGGCACAGTTTGTGGATGAAAGTGAAGCGGCTTGTGCGGTTAAGGGTTACGATGCATCAATGGACATTGCTGTAATCAGTGTTCCGAAATCAGCACTTTCTTCTTCAACAAAAGAGAGTATTAAGATTGCGGAACTCGGAAACTCCGATGTGCTTAAAATCGGTGAGCCCGCAATTGCAATCGGTAATGCACTTGGCTACGGACAGTCCGTAACAACGGGTGTTATAAGTGCTCTTAACAGAAAGATTGAAATTGAAAATTCATATGACGCTCTTATTCAGACAAGTGCCGCAATCAACCCCGGTAACTCCGGCGGTGCGCTTCTTAATATTGCGGGACAGGTTGTCGGAATCAATTCCAGTAAAATCGGCGGTTCAACAATTGAAGGAATGGGTTATGCAATTCCGGTTAACGCAGTAAGGGATCTTATAGAAGAATTTTCAAACAGGGAAATTCTTTATAAAGTTGACGAAGATCAGAGAGGATATCTCGGAATCAGCGGCGCTACCGTAGATACGGACACCATTGAGACATTCGGAATACCTGCCGGTGTTTATGTAACAAAGGTATATGAGCGTTCGGCTGCAGAGCAGGCCGGTATTTGCACGGGAGATGTAATAACAAAGGTAAACGGACAGAACGTAGATACAATTGCCGAACTTCAGGATTATCTTTCATATTGTAAGGGCGGAGATGTTGTTATTGTTACAATACAGAGAACTTCGACAAACGGATATGAAGAAATGCAGCTGGAGGTTACCTTATCAGGTCAGGCAGTATTTGAAGAATAATTGTTTTCAGGCAAAAAATAAGAAGGATTTCAGGTTTGTATACCTGAGATCCTTCTTTAGTTATTTATGAAATATATTACTTCTGTTCGTCGGATGAGTCGGGAAGAAGAGGAGTGGTAAGTGTCCGCATCTCTATCTGAGGTCCTCCGGTTCCGAGGATATATTCTTTGGTAATTGTAACTGTACCGATATCTTTATCCTTGGGAATTTCATACATAATATCAAGCATAAATTCTTCGATTATTGCACGAAGAGCACGGGCACCGATGTCCTTTTCAAGAGCCTTATCGGCAATGGCTTCAAGAGCATCATCGGTAAATTTCAAATCAACCTCATCTAAATTGAGAAGCTTCTGGTACTGCTTGAGAATAGCATTTTTTGGCTCTTTTAAAATCTGAACAAGCATATCCTTATTCAAACCTTCCAGGGTACATATTATAGGAAGACGCCCCATAAATTCGGGGATCATGCCGAATTTTTTTATATCTTCAACAGTTACTTTGGAAAGAACATTTTTTTCTTTATCCCAGCGATCCTTTAATTCGGCAGTATATCCGATTGAAGTTTCTTTGCTGAGACGCTGTTTTATGATGTCTGTCAGATCTGGGAAAGCACCACCGCAAATAAACAAAATATTTCGTGTATTTACGGTAGCAAGAGGAACCATAGCGTTTTTGGAATTCGAACCGACAGGTACTTCTATTTCGGAACCTTCCAGGAGTTTCAGCATACCCTGCTGAACCGATTCTCCGCTTACATCACGGGATGTGGTCTGTTTCTTCTTGGCAATCTTGTCTATTTCATCAATGAAAATAATTCCGCGTTCCGCACGTTCAACATCATTGTCGGCAGCTGCAAGAAGCTTTGATACTACACTTTCGATATCATCACCGATGTATCCGGCCTCGGTAAGGCTTGTGGCATCTGCAATGGCAAGAGGAACATCAAGAAGTTTTGCCAGAGTTTTTACAAGATATGTTTTTCCGGAGCCCGTAGGACCTATAAGAAGAATATTTGATTTTTCAATCTCTATTTCATCCATTGTTCCTGTTGCAACACGCTTATAATGATTGTATACGGCAACGGAAATAACTTTCTTTGCATGCTCCTGACCGATAACATACTGGTCGAGCTGTTCCTTGATTTTGTGAGGAGGAAGAACCTTCTTTAAATCGATGGGCTCCAAAGGCTTTTTCTTCTTTTTGGGAGCGGCCTGTCGTCCGGGAAAACCTCCAAGCATATCACCGATATTAATGAAGCTGATGTTCGAGTGGTTCTTGGGAGCTTTTTTGCTCTTGCCTTCGTATTCATCTTCACCGTCGCTTTCATCCTCGGAAGTTTCAACTTCCTCGTCGGGAGTTTCCTCCTCTGATTCAAGCTTTGTATCGTTTTCCTCAGGCTGCGCGGGATTTGCGTTCATCATAAAAGGGTTGGCCATTCCGTTAAGCATTTCGGGAGTTATATTGTAATTTTGTGCCATATCCAGAGTTTTCTGGAGACAGTCTGTGCATACGTGCATATTTCCGCCAAGGCAAATCATACCATTGCATTTGCTTTCGGGACGCATACACATCAAACATATTTTTTCAAAATCATCTGCCATAATAGATAATCTGTACAAGGTGAAGTATTTCTTCCTATAAGTACAGTCCTTTCTTAAGTTGCATTTATTATATGAAAAAAGATATTCCTTTTCAACAGAATTGTTTTACTGTTGCATATATGCAAAGCATTGTTTAATATTGTTATTGAGAATGTTTTTGCAGAGGGTGGATATGAATATAAGTGATATTGAAGAAGGATCAAGTGTAAGCCTGCTGGTTAGCAGAGACGATATGAGCGTTGAACTCCCTTCAGAAATTGTTAAGGTGTTTGATGATAGCGTCCTGGCAAATTGTTTTATGCATGACAACAGCCTTATAAGCTTTCACGGCGGCAATCTGAATATCGAGATGATGGTTGTGAAGCCCGGTGAAGTTCCATACAACTTTAAAAATGTTCAGGTGACTCTCGTTGAATATGAGGGCGGAAGATATCATTGTCTCCGCACAGGAACAATCGGAGTGCGGCTTAACAGGCGAAATGCCTTCAGAGTGTTCATAGGGGAGAACGGTTCTGTTGCCGAACTTCCCGGAAACAAAACAGTGAACGTACTTGTAAAGGACTTAAGCTCTACCGGAATAGGCTTTCTTATAAGTAAGAACGAAAACGTCGAATTTGATATCGGTGCCAGAATAAGCGTTATTTTTACAGATTCGGCTGTAGGTACAAAGATTGAAGCCGAAGGCAAAATCGTGAGAATAATGGAGCAGGAGACACAAATGTTGTACGGATGTATGTTTACCCGACATTATCCTGCGATAGAACGTTATACGGCAACAAAACAGCTCAGTAAGAAGAACGGAAAGAAAAAAACACCTCCGAAACGATAAATAACAAGATTTTATTCTTGACAACGCATTTTTTCGTATGTATATTGATATAGCATGCGTGCGAATGCGTTGTTTTTTTGTGCGCAGAATACGCAATCTAATGAAAGGAAAGGTGAAAACAGAATGCCGACATTCAACCAGTTAGTAAGAAAGGGTCGTCAGACAAAGGTTACAAAGTCCACAGCTCCTGCTCTTCAGAAGGGTTACAACTCTCTTCACAAGAAGGCAACTGATGCGTCAGCTCCTCAGAAGCGTGGTGTTTGTACTGCAGTTAAGACAAAGACACCTAAGAAGCCTAACTCAGCTCTCAGAAAGATCGCCAGAGTACGTCTTTCAAACGGAATCGAAGTAACATCTTACATTCCCGGTGAAGGTCACAACCTTCAGGAGCATAGCGTTGTACTTGTCAGGGGCGGTAGAGTTAAAGACTTACCCGGTACAAGATACCATATCATCAGAGGTACACTTGATACTGCGGGAGTCGCTAACAGAAAACAGGCTCGTTCCAAGTATGGTGCAAAGAGACCTAAGGCTGGAAAAGCAGGCAAGTAATAAGTCTTGCTACAGTACCACATGACTAATTTAGTGTTGGAGTTCTGTTATTTTAGATAACCGCACGAAACACAAATAGTACACGTTGTGAGTACCTATGATTTATTTTGAGCAATTGTTGCTCGCGAAAACGAAATTTTTTTCGAATGAATAAGGAGGGAAGAACCGTGCCACGTAAAGGACATATTCAGAAAAGAGATGTTTTAGCAGATCCTTTATATAACGATAAGGTAGTTACAAAGCTTATCAACAACATTATGCTTGATGGTAAGAAGAGCGTAGCTCAGAAAATCGTTTATGGAGCATTCGCTAAAGTAGAAGAAAAGGCAGGCAAGCCTGCACTTGAGGTATTCCAGGAAGCTATGAACAATGTAATGCCTCAGCTTGAAGTTAAGGCTAGACGTATCGGTGGTGCTACATATCAGGTACCTATCGAAGTTAAGCCCGAGCGTCGTCAGGCTCTTGGTCTTCGTTGGTTAACAATGTTCTCACGTAAGCGTAGTGAGAAGACAATGGAAGACAGACTTGCAAACGAAATTCTTGATGCAGCTAACAACTCAGGTTCAGCTGTAAAGAGAAAAGAAGACATGCACAAGATGGCAGAAGCAAACAAGGCGTTTGCTCACTATCGTTTCTAATTACAGTAGGAGGAATCAGCAATGGCTGGAAGAGAATATCCGCTTGAGCGTACCAGAAACATTGGTATTATGGCTCATATCGATGCTGGTAAGACAACACTTACCGAGCGTATTCTGTACTATACCGGTGTAAACTACAAGATTGGTGATACTCACGAAGGAACTGCTACCATGGACTGGATGGAACAGGAGCAGGAAAGAGGTATCACAATTACATCAGCTGCTACAACATGCCACTGGACTCTTGAAAAAGAAACAAAGGTAATGCCCGGCGCTTTGGAACATCGTATCAACATCATTGATACTCCCGGTCACGTAGACTTCACAGTTGAAGTTGAACGTTCACTTCGAGTACTTGACGGTGCTGTTGGTGTGTTCTGTGCCAAGGGTGGTGTTGAGCCTCAGTCAGAAAACGTATGGCGTCAGGCAGACACATACAATGTACCCCGTATGGCATTCATCAATAAGATGGACATCTTAGGTGCCAACTTCTACGGAGCAGTTGAACAGATCAAGACAAGACTTGGTAAAAACGCTATCGTTCTTCAGTTACCTATCGGTAAGGAAGACGAATTTAAGGGAATCATCGACTTATTTGAAATGCAGTCTTATATCTACAATGATGATAAAGGCGATGATATTACTGTAGGACCTGTTCCTGCAGATATGGAAGAACTTGCTAACAAGTATCATGAACAGCTCATCGAAAAGGTTTGCGAACTTGATGATGATCTTACAATGATGTACCTTGATGGTGAGATTCCTTCAGTTGAACAGATGAAGGCTACATTAAGAGTAGGAACATGCGAAGGACGTGCTATTCCTGTATGCTGTGGATCAGCTTACAGAAATAAGGGTGTTCAGAAGCTTCTTGATGCTATTCTTGAGTACATGCCCGCACCTACAGATATCCCTGATATCAAGGGTGTTGACCTTGAAGGTAACGAAGTTGAAAGACACTCATCAGATGATGAACCTTTCTCAGCTCTTGCATTCAAGATTATGGCTGACCCCTTCGTAGGAAAGCTCGCATTCTTCCGTGTATATTCAGGAACAATGAATGCAGGTTCTTACGTATTAAATTCAACCAAAGACAAGAAGGAACGTGTTGGACGTATTCTTCAGATGCATGCTAATAAGAGAGCTGAACTTGAAAAGGTTTATGCCGGTGATATTGCAGCAGCTGTTGGATTTAAGTTCACAACAACAGGTGATACAATCTGTGATGAACAGCATCCTGTTATTCTTGAATCAATGGTATTCCCTGAGCCCGTTATTGAGCTTGCTATCGAGCCCAAGACAAAGGCAGGACAGGGTAAGTTAGGTGAAGCTTTAGCAAAGCTTGCTGAAGAAGATCCTACATTCCGTGCACACACTGATCAGGAAACCGGTCAGACAATCATCGCCGGAATGGGTGAGTTACACCTTGAAATTATCGTAGACCGTCTCCTTCGTGAGTTTAAGGTTGAAGCTAATGTAGGTGCTCCTCAGGTTGCATATAAGGAAGCTATCACAAAGCCTGTTGAAATCGATTCCAAGTATGCTAAGCAGTCCGGTGGTCGTGGTCAGTACGGTCACTGTAAGGTTAAGTTCGAGCCCATGGACTACAACGGAGAAGAGACATTCAAGTTCGAATCTACTGTTGTCGGTGGTGCTATTCCTAAGGAATACATCCCTGCAGTCGGTGAAGGTATCGAAGAAGCAACAAAGGCAGGTATCCTTGGCGGATTCCCTGTACTTGGTGTATATGCTAACGTATATGATGGTTCATACCACGAAGTTGACTCTTCAGAAATGGCATTCCACATTGCCGGTTCTATGGCATTCAAGGAGTGCATGCAGAAGGCAGCTCCCGTTCTTGTTGAGCCTATTATGAAGGTAGAAGTAACAATGCCTGAAGAATACATGGGCGACGTAATCGGTGATATCAATTCACGTCGTGGACGTATCGAAGGTATGGATGATCTCGGCGGCGGAAAGATTGTTCGTGGTTTCGTTCCTCTTGCAGAGATGTTTGGTTACTCTACAGACCTTCGTTCAAAGACACAGGGTCGTGGTAACTACTCAATGTTCTTTGAGAAGTACGAGCCCGTTCCCAAGAACGTTCAGGAAAAGGTACTTGCTGCTAAGGCAAAATAATAAAATACTTGAAATGACTGCAGGTTTTTTATATAATTATCTGCAGTCAGGTTTATAAAAACTAATAACAAAATTCTAATTATTTTTAGGAGGACATTTAAAATGGCAAAAGCTCATTTCGACAGAACCAAGCCCCATTGTAACATCGGTACCATCGGACACGTTGACCATGGTAAAACAACACTTACAGCAGCTATCACAAAGGTACTTGCTGAAAGAGTACAGGGTAACGAAAAGGTAGACTTCGAGAACATCGATAAGGCTCCCGAAGAAAGAGAAAGAGGTATCACAATTTCAACAGCTCACGTTGAATACCAGACAGAGAAGAGACACTATGCACACGTTGACTGCCCTGGCCACGCTGACTATGTAAAGAACATGATCACCGGTGCAGCTCAGATGGACGGCGCTATCCTTGTAGTTGCTGCTACTGACGGTGTTATGGCTCAGACAAAGGAGCACATCCTTCTTTCAAGACAGGTAGGCGTTCCTTACATCGTAGTATTCATGAACAAGTGTGACATGGTTGACGATGAAGAACTTCTTGAATTAGTAGAAATGGAAATCACAGAACAGCTTGAAGAGTACGACTTCAACGATTGTCCTATCGTTAAGGGTTCAGCTCTTAAGGCTCTTGAAGATCCTACAGGTGAGTGGGGCGACAAGATCATGGAACTCATGGCTACAGTTGATGAGTACATTCCTGATCCTCAGAGAGATACAGATAAGCCTTTCCTTATGCCTGTTGAAGACGTATTCACAATCACAGGTCGTGGTACAGTTGCTACAGGTAGAGTAGAGCGTGGTACTCTTCATATGTCAGACGAAGTTGAAATCGTTGGTATTAAGGAAGAGACTCAGAAGTCAGTTGTAACCGGTATCGAAATGTTCCGTAAGCTCCTTGACGAAGCTCAGGCTGGTGATAACGTTGGTGTACTTCTTCGTGGTATCAACAGAACAGACATCGAAAGAGGTCAGGTTCTTGC